>NZ_AP026966.1:3638071-4283839 GCF_027923905.1 Massilia varians | reverse complement strand
GCCGACCGGCACGGTGACGCGGGTGACGATGATCTCGTTGTACTGCTTGGTCTCCAGCACTTGCGCCAGGCCCGCGGCCAGCGCCAGCAGGGTTTTACCGGTGCCGGCCTGGCCGAGCAGGGTGACGAAGTCGCACTCCGGATTCATCAGGAGGTTCAGGGCGAAGTTCTGCTCGCGGTTGCGCGCCGTGATGCCCCACACATTGTTCTTGTTGTGGCTGTAGTCGCGCAGGGTCTGGAACACCGCGGTCTTGCCATTGATCTGTTTTACCTGGCCATAGAAGGGCGCTTCGCCGCCGCGCGGCTCGATGAACACAAACTGATTCACGAGCAAGGTCGGGATCAAGGGCCCGGTCACGCGGTAATAGGTGGCCGCGTTGCCGTTCTTGTTTTCCTGCCAGGACTCCATGTCCTTGCCGTGCTTGTTCCAGAAATCGTCCGGCAACTGGACGATGCCCGAGTACAGCAGGTCGGTGTCTTCCAGCACATGGTCGTTGAAGTAATCCTCAGCCGGCAAGCCCAGCGCGCGCGCCTTGATGCGCATGTTGATGTCTTTCGACACCAGCACGATGGCGCGGCCGGACATGCGCTCTTCGAGGGCACGGACGACGCCCAGGATCTGGTTGTCGGCCTTGCCCTCGGGCAGGCCTTCCGGCAGCGGCGCCGATTCCAGGTTGGTCTGGAAATACAGGCGTCCGCGCGCATCCTTGTTGCCGAGCTTGGCCAGCGGGATGCCGGCCTCGATGGCGTCGTCGTCGACGTTGGCGATCAGGGCGTCGAGGGTGCGCGCCACCTGGCGCGCGTTGCGCGCGACTTCCGACATGCCCTTCTTGTGGTTGTCGAGCTCCTCGAGCGTCATCATCGGCAGGTAGACGTCGTGTTCCTCGAAGCGGAACAGCGAGGTCGGGTCGTGCATCAACACGTTGGTATCGAGCACGAAGACCTTGGCGATGCCGCTCTTGTCGGCCTTGCGGCTGGTGGAGGACTTGACCGTGACCTCGACCGGCTTGTGCTTGGCCGGATGCGGCTGGTCGACATCGAGCTCGCGGGTACGGACCACCGGCAGGCGCGCGCCGGCGCCATCTTTCGACTTGCGCGCCGGGCCCTTGGCCAGCGGCGCCGTGCCGGTAGGCGCTTCCGCGCTCGGGGCGCCGACGACATCGACCGGTGCGGTGCCGACCGTGCCGGCGGCGTTGCCGGCAGTGGCCGCATCATTGGCAGCGGGCGCGGCGGCCTTGGCCTTGCGTGTGCGGGTCGCCTTCGGCGTCGGCACGGCCTGGCCGCTGATCAGTTCTTGAAGTTCGGCCTCGGCGGTCGCGGAGGCCGGGCGCACGGGCGAC
Source organism: Massilia varians (assembly GCF_027923905.1). Classification (NCBI taxonomy): domain Bacteria; kingdom Pseudomonadati; phylum Pseudomonadota; class Betaproteobacteria; order Burkholderiales; family Oxalobacteraceae; genus Massilia; species Massilia varians. The sequence continues at coordinate 4,282,500 of NZ_AP026966.1, read as the reverse complement.
TTGCCCGGTTCGGCTTTGGGATAATCTTTTGCCAGCAGCATGGTCGCTGGCTTGCTTGGCATTTTTGGCAGTGGCATCAGGTTCTCGATTCGAAAAAGGACTTAATGGGACGTGCGGGCGCAGCTCGGGGCGCGCCGCTGCACGGAAACGATGCTACTTGGGGGTGGTGCGGTGGCTGGCGATGCCAGCTTGAGGGCTGCGGCCGGAGGATGCCGGTCCGGCAGCAGCGGAAGAGGACATGCTGATGAAATACGCGCTGACTCAAAATAGGTGGCAATCGTCCAGCAAAGTTATCGACACTGGGTTGCTGGAGCCATCCGTTTTTCAGGGCTGGCTCTTCAGAAATTCCAGCACTTCGGCCACGTGGTCGTTGACTTTCACGCCACGCCATTCTTTCACCAATCGGCCTTGAGCGTCAATGATAAACGTACTGCGCTCAATGCCGCGCACTTGTTTGCCGTACATGTTTTTCATCTTCATGACACCGAACTGGCTGCACACCGCTTCTTCCGGATCGGAGATCAGTTCGAAGGGCAGACCCAGCTTGCCCTTGAAGTTTTCGTGCGAGCGCAGGGAGTCGCGGCTGATGCCGTAGATCTCGGCCTGCGCGGCCTGGAATGCCGGGTAGGCTTCGCGGAAGGCGATGCTCTCGGTGGTGCAGCCCGGCGTATTATCCTTGGGATAGAAGTACAGCACGGTGTACTTCGCCGGACGGCCGGCCAGTTCGAAGGTCTGGCCTCCCGTCATGGGGGCGCTGAAGTTGTCGATGGTAGCGGCGGTTTGGCTCTCGGCCACGGGATTCTCCTGGTGTCATGGCGCACTGGCGCCGGGTCCCTGCAGGGCAGCGGATACCGGAATGATAATCGGCGTGGCCGCCGCTTGCTAGTCCGTATTGACATCGTCGATGCAGGTTTCACCCCGCAATATTGCGCGGGTTTTCATTTCTTCAAGATGCGAAATGGAAATAATTGTAGGGTCAACTACGCGCCAGCAAGACCACGCCCAGCACGATCACGCCCAGCGCCAGCATGCGCTGGGGCGAGATCACTTCGCCCAGGAACATCCAGGCGCCCACGGCGCCGATCACGTAGCCGAGCGAGAGCATCGGGTAGGCGACCGTGACGTCGGTGCGCGACAGGCCCAGGATCCAGACCACCAGCGACACCCCGTAGCACAGCATGCCGAGCACGATCGGCCACTGGGTGGCGACCTTGAGGCCGGTCATGAACCAGTTGTCGCGGGTGAGGTGGATGGCGCCGCCGAGGGCGTTGGTGCCGGCCTTGAGCAGGAGCTGGGCGGCGGCGTTCAGGATGACGCCGGTGATGATGAAGGCGAAAGCTGATGCGTTCATTGTATTGATTATTTGGCGGGAGCTTCGGAAGGGCGCAAACGAGCCCGCGCCGGGGCGCAGCGCGGATCGGGACGCGGCAGGGCGGAAAATCAGGCGCCGCTGCCGATGATCAGGGCCAGCGTGACCTTGCGGCCTTCGCCCATCAGCACGTTGTAGGTGCGGCAGGCGGCCTGGTTGTCCATGCAATCGACGCCCACGTGCATGCTCGACAGGCTGGCCACCAGTTTCGGGTGGACGAAACGCTGGCGCTCGCCGGTGCCGAGCACCACGACATCCGGGGCATCCCTGGCGATTTCCTCGAAGTGGGCCGCGCTCAGGTCTTCGAAACGGGTCACGTTCCAGGGACGCGGCGGCACTTCCGGCATGACGGTCAGGCTGAAGTTGAAACGCTGGGCATTGATCTCGACACCGCTGGCGTCATAGCCGGTGACGGTCTGGTACTGCTGGGTATTGTCGGAATGGAGCTTCATCGTAGCGGATGGCAGTGACATCGAAGCAGCCATTGTAACCGGAGAGGCGGGCCGTCCCGCACGCCGGCACGCCGGCCGGCAAGCCGCGCTGATTTTCGGGCCATTCGGCAGGATTTTATTTGGCCGGCAGGGGGTGAGGTTGCTTAAGGGCACCTCGAAAAACCTCGGCTGACCTGACGCAAGCTGGGTAAAATCCTGACATCGAACCAAGCCAGCGAGTGTCGTGATGATGAAACCCCGGATCAGTCTATTTGCCGAGCAGGAGCGTGAGGATCGGCGGTCGAAACTGGGTGATCCGTTGGTGGGCCTGGCCGAGCATGTGGATTTCGAGGCGCTGGCGGCACGTATCGATGCCGTCGCGCCGCGTCCGTCGCGGGCCAAAGGCGGCCGTCCGCCATACCCGACAGTACTGATGATCAAGATCCTGGTGCTGCAACAGCTCTACAACCTGGCCGATGACGCGCTGGAGTATCAGTTGCTGGACCGCCGCAGCTTCCTGCGTTTTCTGGATCTGACTGAAAGCAGCAGTATCCCCGACGCCAAAACGATCTGGCTGTTCCGTGACCGTCTGGCGCAGGCGGGCGTAGGCGATCAGGTATTCGAACAAGTCCAGCAGCAATTGCTGTCGCAAGGCTATCTGGCGCGCTGCGGCCAGATCGTCGACGCCTCGCTGGTTCAGGCACCGGTTCAGCGCAACAAGCGAGAAGAAGCCGAGACGGTCAAAGAAAGCACGATGCCGCTGAGCTGGAAGCCGCACAAGCGGGCACAGAAAGACGTTGATGCCAAGTGGACCAAAAAGCACGGCAAGAATCACTTTGGCTACAAGTTGCATGCCAGTGTTGACAAGCGTTGCAAGCTGATCCGCAAGATCGTCGTCACCCACGCTGCGGTGGCAGATACCAACGTCTTTGAAGAGTTGCTCGACCTGAACAATACTAGTCGCGATGTGTATGCCGACCGGGGCTACCCCAGCCTTGAACGGGAAACCAGATTGAAGCAGGCGGGCTGGCGCGTGCACATCCAGCGACGCGGCCATGCAACCAAAGGCATTTCCGACACGCAGAAGCGACGCAATCGCGCGATCGCCACGCCGCGCGCTCGTGTCGAGCATGTGTTTGGCGCCTTGGCGCAGATGGGCGGCAAATTGGTGCGCTGCCTGGGGATCGTGCGCACGACGTTCGCCCTGCACCTGAAAGCGGCCAGTTACAACCTCAAGCGTCTCGTCTTCTTGAAGAAACACGGGGTTGCACCGTTCTAAACCAGCAGTTTGGCAGCCTTCGGCTGCCAAACTGGCCTGATTCGAGGGCGATCTTCGCTATCAAAATGACGCTGCCGGCGCGCGCAACAGCTCGGGGCCATTCGATCGCGCGTCATATCGCCTCGATCATGCCAAAAGCCGGGTTATTCGAGGTGGCCTTAAATCGGGCGCTTTCGGCAGAATGGGTATTTTTCGCACTGCAACAAATGTGCAGGCGCGAGACCAAGCTCACAGGGGATACTTTGCGACCGATCCTGAAATCGAACAAGCTGGACGACGTTTGCTACGAAATCCGCGGCCCGGCCATGGAAAAGGCCCGCGAGATGGAAGACGACGGCCAGAAGATCATCAAGCTCAACATCGGCAACCTGGCCGTGTTCGGTTTCGATCCGCCCGACGAGATCGTGCACGACATGATCCGCAACATGCACGGCGCGGCCGGCTACACCGACTCGAAGGGCATGTTCGCGCCGCGCAAGGCGGTCATGCACTATACCCAGAGCAAGAACATCGAGGGCGTGGGCATCGATGACATCTACCTGGGCAATGGCGCATCCGAGCTGATCGTGATGGCCATGCAGGGCCTTCTGAACAATGGCGACGAAGTGCTGGTGCCGGCGCCCGATTATCCGCTGTGGACCGCGGCGGTGAGCCTGGCCGGCGGCAACCCGGTGCACTACGTGTGCGACGAGGGGGCCGGCTGGCTGCCGGACATCGAGGACATGCGCAGGAAGATCACGCCGAACACGCGCGCGATCGTGGTCATCAATCCGAACAACCCGACCGGCGCGCTGTACCACCGCGAGGTGCTGCTCGAGATCGTCGAACTGGCGCGCCAGCACGGCCTGATCATCTACGCCGACGAGATCTACGACAAGACCCTGTACGACGGCGCGCAGCACGTCTCGATCGCCTCGCTGGCCGACGACGTTCTGTTCCTGACCCTGAACGGCCTGTCGAAGAACTACCGCTCCTGCGGCTACCGGGCCGGCTGGATGGTGGTCTCGGGAGACAAGCGCCACGCCAAGGGCTACATCGAAGGCCTGAACATGCTGGCCTCGATGCGCCTGTGCGCCAACGCGCCGGGCCAGTTCGCGATCCAGACCGCGTTGGGGGGCTACCAGAGCATCGCCGACCTGGTCGGCCCCGGCGGGCGCCTCCTGAAACAGCGCGACCTCGCGCACAAGCTGCTCACCGATATTCCGGGCGTGTCCTGCGTCAAGCCACAAGCGGCGCTGTACATGTTCCCACGCCTCGACCCGAAGATGTACCCGATCGCGGACGACCAGCAGTTCATCTGTGAACTGCTATCCGAGGAAAAAGTGCTGCTGGTGCAAGGCACCGGCTTCAACTGGATCGCCCCGGACCATTTCCGGCTGGTGTTCCTGCCCAATTCCGACGACCTGACGGATGCCTGCGGACGCATTGCGCGCTTCCTCGACGGCTACCGACGACGCCACGCGCGCTGACGGACCTGACGGTCACTAACGAGATACGAGATCATGAAACCCATCAAAGTAGGCCTCCTGGGCATCGGCACCGTCGGTGCCGGCACCTTCAACGTTCTTCAACGCAACCAGGAGGACATCCGTCGCCGCGCCGGCCGCGGGATCGAGATTACGATGGTGGCGGCGCGCAACCTGGAGAAGGCGCGCGGGATCGTCGGCGCCGGCGTGGAAGTCGTCGGCGACCCCTTCGCGGTGGTGGATCATCCGGACATCGACATCGTCGTTGAATTGATCGGCGGCTACGAGTTGCCGCACGCATTGGTGCTCAAGGCGATTGCCAACGGCAAGCACGTGGTGACCGCGAACAAGGCCCTGCTGGCGCTGCACGGCAACGAGATCTTCGCCGCGGCCCAGGAAAAGGGCGTGATGGTGGCCTTCGAGGCGGCCGTTGCCGGCGGGGTGCCGATCATCAAGGCGCTGCGCGAAGGCCTGACCGCCAACCGTATCGAATCCGTGGCCGGCATCATCAACGGCACCACCAACTTCATCCTCTCGGAAATGCGCGAGAAGGGCCTGGACTTCGCCACCGCGCTCCAGCAAGCCCAGGAGCTGGGCTATGCCGAGGCCGACCCGACCTTCGACATCGAGGGCGTGGACGCGGCGCACAAGCTCACCATCATGTCGGCGATCGCCTTCGGCATCCCGGTGCAGTTCGACAAGGCCTACATCGAGGGCATCAGCCAGCTGCAGGCGCGCGACATCTCGTATGCCGAGCAGCTCGGCTACCGCATCAAGCTGCTGGGCATCACGCGCCGCACCCATACGGAGAGCGGCGAGGGCATCGAGCTGCGCGTGCACCCGACCCTGATCCCGGCGGGAAGGCTGATCGCCAACGTGGAAGGCGCGATGAACGCGGTGCTGGTGCAGGCCGATGCGGTCGGCGCGTCGCTGTACTACGGCAAGGGCGCAGGCTCCGAGCCGACCGCCTCCGCCGTGATCGCCGACCTGGTCGACGTGACCCGCCTGGCCACCGTCGACCCGTACTGCCGCGTGCCGCACCTGGCCTTCCAGCCGAACGAAATGACCGACGTGGCGATCGTGCCGATGGCCGAAATCACCACCAGTTATTATCTGCGCGTCTATGTGAAGGACCAGCTCGGCGTGATGGCCGACCTGACCCGCATCCTGGCCGACGCCGGCATCTCGATCGACGCGGTGCTGCAGAAGGAGCCGGGCGACCAGGTCAACCTCGACATCATCCTGCTGACCCACCAGACCCGCGAGAAGAACATCATCGCGGCGATCGAGAAGATCGAGAAGCTGCCGGCGGTGATCGGCAAGGTCACCCGCATCCGTCTGGAAACCCTGGCCTGAGGACGCGCCGCCGGGCCGGAGGGCCGGGCATGACATGATTCAATTTTGCGGCCATGTTCGCAAAATTGAATCATTTTTTTTGCCCGGACGCGCATCAAGCCTGGGGCAGGCCGAGCTGCTGCATCGCATGCGGGGGCAGGGCATCCTGCCAGGCTGGTGGCGCGGTGTCCTCATCGTCGATGAAGGCACAGGACAGGGCCAGCATGTCGTGTTCGATGTGGTCGAACAGCGCGGTTGTCACGCTGGCGTAGCGGAGGAGGAAGTCGGAAGAAGTCATCCGCGGATTCTACCTGCGCTGCGCTGCACAATCGTGTTGTATGCACGGGTGCTTGAGACGTTTCAATCAAGTTTATCAATGCCTCCGGTTGACATGGCGCGCCGCTTGAACCGTTTGGCGGTCTATGCTTTTTACCCATGCGGTATCGCCAGCCGACACTTTAGGGTTTAGTATCGGCGACGCAACAATAAAACCGGGCAAACCAGCCGCTGCGCTGTTGTAGATTACGCCTTCCACCGTTCACGAGCCACCCGCATGAGCCAACCGAGCCAGTTTTCCCTGCTGACCCAGCGCCGCTTCGGCCCCTTTTTCTGGACCCAGTTCTTTGGTGCATTCAACGACAACCTGTTCAAGACCGCGTTGCTGGTGGCGCTGACCTTCGATACGGCGAACTGGACCACGCAGGATCCGGGCATGCTGAACAACCTGATCGCCGGCCTGTTCATCCTGCCCTTCGTGCTGTTCTCGGCGACCTCCGGCCAGATCGCCGACAAGTTCGACAAGGCGCGCATGGCCAGGTTCGTCAAGCTGCTGGAAATCGCCATCATGCTGGTGGCGGGCATCGGCTGGCTGACCCATACCTTGTGGGTCCTGGTCGCGGCCGTGGTCGGCATGGGCCTGCACTCGACCCTGTTCGGGCCGGTCAAGTATGCCTACCTGCCGCAGCACCTGAAATCCGACGAGCTGGTGGGCGGCAATGGCGTGATCGAGATGGGCACTTTCGTCGGCATCCTGCTGGGCGAGGTCGCGGGCACGCTGCTGGTCGGCGTCAAGCCCTGGGGCATCGAGCTGGTCGCCGGCGGGACGCTCGTGTGCGCGGTGCTGGGCCTGGTCGCCAGCTGGCGCATTCCGCCGTCGCCGGCGCCGGTGCCGGACCTGACAATCAGCCGCAACCCCTTCGCCGAATCGATCCGCAACCTGAAGTTCTCGAGCCAGAACCGCACCGTGTTCCTGTCGATGCTGGGCAATTCCTGGTTCTGGTTCTACGGCGCGCTGATGCTGTCGCAGTTCCCCCTGTACGCCAAGGATTACCTGCACGGCGACCACAGCGTGATCATGCTGCTCCTGACCGTGTTCTCGCTCGGGATCGGCGCCGGCTCGCTGCTGTGCGAAAAGCTGTCGGGCCGCAAGGTGGAGATCGGCCTGGTGCCCTTCGGCGCGATCGGCCTGTCGGTGTTCGGCATCGACCTGTATTTCGCCAGCGTGGCCTATGCCGAGCTCAACGGCGCTGCGACTGTCGGCGCCCTGACGCTGCTCGGCCTGCCGGGCGCGTGGCGCATCATGCTCGACCTGGTCCTGATCGGCATATTCGGCGGTCTGTTCATCGTACCGCTGTTCGCCCTGATCCAGACCCGCTGCGACCAGAAGCACGTCTCGCGCACCATCGCCGGCATGAACATCCTGAATGCGCTGTTCATGGTGGCGGCCGCCGGCCTGGCCATCGTGCTGCTGGGGCAGGGCTTCACGATTCCCGAGATGTTCCTGGTGACGGCGCTGCTCAACGCCTGCGTGGCGGTGTACATCTTCTCGCTGGTGCCGGAATTCCTGATGCGCTTCCTGGCCTGGCTCCTGATTCATACCGGCTACCGGGTACGCACCATCGACGCCGACCGCATCCCCGCGCAGGGCGCGGCGGTGCTGGTCTGCAACCACGTGAGCTATGTCGACGCGCTCGTCATCGGCGCCGCCAGCCCGCGCCCGATCCGCTTCGTGATGGACCACCGCATCTTCAAGACGCCTTTCCTGCGCTGGATCTTCCGCGCCGCCAAGGCGATCCCGATCGCACCGGGCAAGGAAGACCCGTTCATGATGGAGCGCGCGTTCGTCGACATCGCGGAAGCGCTGCACCAGGGGGAGCTGGTGTGCATCTTCCCGGAAGGCAAACTGACCCATACCGGCGAGATCAACGCGTTCCGCAGCGGGATCGCGAAGATCGTCGAGCGCAGCAAGGTGCCGGTGATTCCGATGGCGCTACGCGGACTGTGGGGCAGCGTGTTCACGCGCGACCGGTCGAACGTGTTCGAGCGTTCGTTCGCGCGCGGGATTCGCTCGAAACTGGCGCTGGCGGTGGGCCAGCCGGTGGCGCCGGAGGCGGCGTCGCCGGAGTACCTGCAGCAGCAGGTGCTGGCGCTCAGGGGCGATTGGAAATAAGCGCAGGCTGCCGCGCCGGGCGCGGGCAGCCGTCACATCGTCAGGATGCGTTCGATATCGACTTCTGCTGCTTGTTCTGCCGATAGAAGAACAAACCCATGGTTGCCGTCGCAAGCACAAGGAGAACGCTTGCAGGATCGACGGTGACGTTGACGCGAACGTCTACTTTGACGTCTTTCATATCTTTTCCTCGGATGCAGGGTTGAGTAGAAATGAGGTCTTGCCGATGCTCTTGAGGGGCCGGCATGTCGATCTAAAGCAAAGCATGGCCCATTGAACAGACGAGTTCGGGACGGATCGGGGATCGCGTGATATTCTGACGCCGTTCAGCCAGCTAGCTGGCCGCCGCTACCTGTACAGCACCGATGCCTGCTCGCGCAAGCTGGACGACGAGGTATTCGCCGAGGCCTCAAAGGCGTGCGGCGTACCGCCCTGGCGCCGCGCGCCGATGTGGCTGGGCGTTCGGCTGTTGGCGGCTCTCGCTACACTGCCGCGCCGCCGGTAACTTCGTAACCCGAACTGGCCGGCTACTTCAGCGGCCAGAACCAAGTCTCTGCGCTCGACCAGTAGCAGCTCGTCCCGCACGCGCTCACGCCGCCGAGTAGAGGTCCCACGATATCGATGTGCCCTCCATCGTAGAGACCAGGCGTCAGGCGGAAGAACGACACGATACCGCTGCGGTTCCCGATCCTCGTTATCGATCCCGGCCCCTTGTATTTCTCGGGCTTGCCGAGCATGGACGGCAGCGCCAGGATTTGCGACAGCTTCGCCTGCCCTGGCTCGATCTTCTTACCCTTGTGCGGGTCTGCCCTGATCGGAATGCGGCCACCTGGGATCGTGACGCTCGATCGAATCAGTGCTAAGCTGACTCGGATCGCGCAGGTGTTTTCGTAGGCCGGATTTCGATCAAGTCGTCCCATCCGATCTGCCGGAACAAGGTTTCGCGGTCCACGGCGTGCTTGCGTGGGTAGTTCTTCATGAGGGCGCTGAAAGGGATTTGCAGCATAGCTACCTCCCTGCGGGGCAAGGAAAGCGCCCGATGTACAGGCGCACCAGCTCGTCGGCGGCACTGCCCGGCATCGAGCCCGCCCGCTTGCGCAGTTCGGCCCAGATCCGGTCATCGACCTCCGACGGCTTCATGCCAGATGGTGCGCACCAGAGCTTCCCCTGGGTTGCATCGACCACGCCGGCCTGGTAGCCCTCCGCATAGCGCTGCGTGTAGGCGGCGTCCGGGCGCTGGGCCTGGCCAGATACCTGCGCCACAAAGTCGTTGCCGGACAGGTGCCAGGGGAACACGCCCAGCGGCCGGGCCGCCGCGCCACAGGCCACTACCAGGGCGAGAAACAGGGCGGCGCGCTTCATGCTGCGATCCGGTTCGAGGATAAGTCCCAGCCGCCGGCCGTGTTGCCGCCACCGCCGCCGCCGATCTTCTGCTTGGCGTACTTCCACCGGATCTTCGAAAACTTGAGACCCAGGCTCTCGCTCGGGAAGTCGCCATCGCCAAAGCTGGGGGCCACGTGCCCGATCAGCACGTTCTCGAGCTCGACCTCAAAATACTTGACCGGGTTGCCATCGCCGTCCGCGCGCTGCATCTCCAGCTTCGCTTTCGGGATCGTCTTGCCGCACGCGCACAGCTGCGCAAGCAAGGGCGACGCCATGTCGACCAGCTTGCTGATGTTGATCTCGCTGATCTCGCATCGCTCCGCCGTGTGGCCGCCGCCCGTCGACGCTGTGGCGCTGCGCGGCTGCGCGACGGACCAGTGCACGGAAGTGCACTCGATCCAGTCCTTGTGCTTGTCGTCGGTGGACTCGCCCTTGACGCCGTCGATCTGTAGGTAAAAATCCGCTGCCATATTGCCTCCTTGTGTGATGAGGCAATGGTTGCAGAGTTAGGTTTACAGCAACTTGTTAACCGTCAACGGCAGGCCGGGGCGACATCAAGGGAGTTCCATCGGCGCCAGGATGCAGCAGCAACCGGGCACCAGATCGAGGGCAAGCGCAGTTAGCGATTACTGGATTAGCAGGGCGTCGTATTTGCCAGCAGCTGAACTGTCTTCATCGTAAGGAATACCGAGCGCCTCGATCTTCAATCGCTTCAGCAGTATCAGCAGTTAGCAGTGTCAGGTCTGACATTCAGACACGAGCTGAGCAATACAAGGAAGTAATGCTCGAGTTCGTGTTCAAATGTCAACCTGACCCGCAATGCTCAAAATGGGATCGCATGGATACTGGGCTTTAGGCGAGCTTAGCAGTAGATTTTGTGGAGCAGACCTCCACCCCCGCATGGTTGAGCGGTTCTCCAAGCAACTTCCAAGCTTAAGAGAAGAAAGCTAGCTTCGAGAATTTATCAGAACGGTTGCTTTTGCACCGATATCCATAACTTGCTCGACTACCGGGCCAATTCGGATTGTTTCACCTGCCATAGTCAGCTCAAGTGTTTTGGTGTTGAGATGCTGAAGGTAACGAGCTTTGAACTTATTGCCACCTTCGAGTGGCTTTGTTGCATAAATCAATTGAGCGCGTAGTACCCCAAACCCCAGACGGATTTACGGCATGGTCACCGCTACGGTCGTGGGCGTGCCCAAGCGCGTGAAGCGATTGAGGATGGCGGCACGGACCTGCAACTCGGCGACCTGACGGTCGAAGTCGCGCGCCATGACGCGTTCACCAAGCAGCTTGAAGCAACGCATTTTGGTCTCGACAAGGCTGCGCCGGTGATACCCGCTCCACTTTTTCCAGATCTTCCGGCCAAGCCGGCGGGTGGCCGCCAGGATGGCATTGCGCGCTTTGGCACCGGGACGCTGGTCCTTCCATGGCTTGGCGTTCTTGCGTGTCGGAATGAGTGCCTGCGCTCCGCGTTGTGCAATCGCTTCGTGGCAGCCTTTCGTGTCGTAGGCGCCGTCGCCACTGACGCTCGCGACAACCTCCTCGGTGGGTATCTGGTCGAGCAAGCACGGCAGCATTGGGGCATCGCCGGTGGCATTGTCGGTCACCTCGATCGCCCGGATTTCCAGCGTGGCCGCGTCAATGCCAAGGTGGATCTTGCGCCATTGGCGACGGTAGTCGGCACCATGTTTCTTCGTCTTCCACTCGCCTTCGCCCAGCATCTTGATGCCTGTACTGTCGACCAGCAGGTGCAATCCCGTCGTCGTCGGCTGCGCTCCGATCGTCACCGAAAGACGCTTCTGGCGCCGGCTGACCGTGCTGAAGTCGGGCACTTGCCAGTCCAGTCCGGCCAACCCGAGCAGACTCTGCGTCATACCCATGGCCTGGCGCAAGGGCAGATTGAACAGGCCCTTAACGGTCAGGCAGAACTGGACCGCCGCCTCGCTGTACTTCGGACTGCGGCCCCGCTTGCCGCTCGCACTGCCGTGCCAGCACATGTCCTTGTCCAGCCAGATCAGCAGCGAGCCGCGGGCTTTCAATGCCGCGTTGTAGTCTTTCCAGTTGGTCGTTCGGTACTTCAGCTTTACGGGAGCAATCATGCCGTCAGTTTACCCGTGCTGCGCCTCGGCCGCTGATGGGCCGATTTGTGCAACAAAGCCCCTTCGAGTGTAAAAAACTCTGCTGTGTCGTCGCTTACCATACGATGCAGCAGGATGCCGTCATGGGCCGCTTCTAAATGGCGATCCATGCGCTCATCAAAATGTTCTAAATAGTTCCGAGCATTGACAATAGCGGTGAAGTCGTACCCCTCACAACCAAGAAGACGTTGGAGTCGAAGAGCTCTCCTTTTTCTTTTTTCAGTCCCCTTCTTGGGTTCCGTAAGAAGCTTGGCAACGTTGCTCGCAAAGACTAAGAGGCTATGTGCAATAGCCTGAAGTCCAATGGCAGTTGGCGCCTCAGCAAAACCAATTTCATCTGTGCGAAAGATGCTTCTACAAAAAACACTGCGTTGCGATCTCGCTTACAAAAAAATGATCGCCTGCGTCTTCTGGCATGTGCCCAGTTCCTTTTCGAGACCAAACTCTAGTGATATCAGGCGTTGGTTTTTGAGTCAAAGTTTCCCCCAGTACATAGCACAGCTCTTGACCTTATCTGGCCTAGTGCATCCTACTGGGAAAAGATCTCTGTGCCCTTGGGGCAGGCGCTCAATTTGGTTTTCGCGGGCCGTTCATGCTGCGAAATATTAGATGAACATCTAATATTCAGTGCTGGAGATCTGTACAGCTTTCGCCGTAAGTGTTTGATTTTGTTGGTCGGGGCGAGAGGATTCGAACCTCCGACCCCCTGCACCCCATGCAGGTACGCTACCAGGCTGCGCTACGCCCCGACGAACTCTGAAATTATATCAGAGCTCGTCCAAATACTTGAGTTTTTGTAATAGGTTTGTGCTTAGTTTTTTGCGCTTGCGCACACAAGCCACGTCAATACGGTCCGATTCAGGCGAAGGCAAGGGCCGTGTCGTCGGTGCGCGCCGGCCTGTGCGGGGCGGCGGCCAGCAGCTCGGCGGCGGCTTCCAGCACGGTGCGTGGCGCAAGTAGATCGAGGCAGGCATGGTGGCCTTCCGGACAAGTGCTGCGCAGGCAGTTGCGGCAACTGACGTCGTGAAACAGCAGGCGGTGCGCCACGCGCCAGGGCGTGTGCTGGGGATTGGTCAGCGCGTACAGGTCGACCAGCGGCGTGCCGACCGCTGCCGCGATATGGGCAGGCCCGGTGTTGCCGGTGATGAGCAGGCGCGCGCCGCGGATCAGCGCGCCCAGTTCTCCCAGCCCGAGCTTGCCGATCAGGGAGCGCGCCGGGCTGCGCCAGCCGTCGGTCAGTGGGCGCAGCGTCTCGGCGTCGTCGCCGTCGCCGGTGAGGATGAGATTGTGGCTGAACCGCCTGCGCAACATGCCGATCAATACCAGCCAGTGGCGGATGGGATAGCGGCGCGAGGCAGCGCTCGCGCCTGCATGCAGCACCAGGTAGGGCGCCGCCGGATCGACCGCTGCTTCTTCCAGCATGGTACTGACGCGTGCGGCGTCCTCGGCCGGAACGGCAAAAGAAAGCGCGGTGTCCGACGTCGCGCAGCCGACGTCGGCCACCAGGTCGAGCTGGCGCTGCACTTCGTGGCGGGTCGCGCGTTCGCGCTCGCGCTCGGGCACCCAGTGGGTGAGCAGCTGGTAGGGATTCTCGCGGCAGGAGGCCAGCCGCAAGGGAATGCCCGCCAGCTGGCACAGCAGCGCGGCCGGCAGGGGGCTTTGTGAGTAGGAAGTAAAGGTGACGGCGGCGTCGAAGCGCAATGCGGCGAGCTGCGCGGCGCATTCCTGCAGCGCTGCGGCGCTCGCCGCTTCCTCGTGCTTCATCCAGGGGGCGCGAAAGCCGATCGCGGCGTCCAGCTCGGGGAGGTAGGGCACCGCCGCCGCACCCGATGGGGAGCTGAGCAGGGTCAGGTGACAGCCCGGCAGCGATTGGCGCAGGCCCCGGATCGCCGGGGTGCACATGAGGACGTCGCCGAGCGAATCGAGCCGGACGCACAGGATGCGCCGCGCGGCCTGCCAGGGCCTGGAGGTGCGGACGCCCACCGGCGCCTCGTGGTGAGCCAGCCTCACAGCCGCGCCTCCTCGTGCGCGGCGATCAGCACGGCCGCCGCATACAGGTCGGGCGCCATGCGGGTGGGCACGCGGCGCGGACCGAGCCGCCATTCGGTCTCGTTGCCGTTGTCGATCAGCAGCGTGCGGCAACCGGCGCGGTTGCCGGCTTCGACGTCGTGCAGGATGTCGCCGATCATCCAGGACTCGCGCAGGTTGATGCCGTGCTCGTGCGCTGCCTTGATGAGCATGCCGGGCGAGGGCTTGCGGCAGGCGCAGATCATGGCATAGCTGCCGACCGTGCCCAGCGGGTGGTGCGGGCAGTAATAGAAGCCGTCCAGCGACAGGCTTTCGCGGAACAGCAGGTCGGCCAGGCGGTCGGCGACCGGCCCCATGGCGTCTTCGCCGAAGCAGCCGTGCGCGATGCCGGACTGGTTGGTCACGACGAAGAAGCGGTAGTCGAGCCGGGCCAGCAGCCGCAGGGCGGCGCCGGCGCCGCTGACCAGCTGGATCCGGCGCGGCTCGACGTTGTAGGGCAGGTCGTCGACCAGGGTGCCGTCCTTGTCGAGGAAGATCGCTTTCATGGCCAGGAGGTTTCGCGCAGCGGCAGGACGGTCAGTTCGGCGACCACCGTGGTGGGCGGCAGCACCAGCACGGAATGGATGGCGTCGGCGACGTCGGCGGGGTCTTGCAGGCTGTCGGCGTCGAGGTCGGGGAAGCGCTCGAGCAGGAAGGGCGTGCGCATGCCGCCGGCGATCACGGCGGTGACGCGGATGTTTTCCGGCCGCAGTTCGGCGTGCAGGGCGTGCGACAGCCCCAGCAGGCCCCATTTGCTGGCGTGATAGGCGCTGGCGTTGGGCCAGGCGCGCTTGGCGGCGGTGGAGGCGATGTTGACGATGTGGCCGGCGCCATGGCGGCGCATGGCGCCGGCCGCGTACTTGGACAGCAGGAAGGGCGCCGTCAGGTTGGTGCCCACCACGCGCAGCCAGTCCTGGTCGGTGAGCTCGGCGATCGGCAGGGTAACGTCGGTGCCGGCGTTGTTGACGAGGATGTCGAGGCGGCCCAGCACGTCGACCGCGTGCTCCACCACGCGCGGCGCCACGGTCGGGTCGGCGATGTCGACGCCCAGGGCATGCGCCTGCGCGCCCTGTTCGCGCAGCTGCGCCATGTGGTCGGCCAGGCGCGCGGCCTGCCGGTCGACCCCGAAGATGCTGGCGCCGGAGGCGGCCAGGCGGCGTGCCAGTGCGGCGCCCAGGCCGCTGGCGGCGCCGGTCACCAGTACGACCTTGCCTTGCAGGGAAGGATGCTGCGTCGAGTTACTCATGGGCTCCTCAGGGTGATTGCGTTGGGATAGGCCGCGGCCTGGGCCGTGGACCGGGTGGCGTCCAGCACGTCGGCGTAGATGGCGGCCAGCTGGGAGGCAACGTTGCGCCAGGTGTAGTGCTCGCAGGCGCGGCGGCGCCCGGCTTCGCCCATGGCGCGCGCCAGCTCGGGATGGCGGTGCAGGCGCGCCAGCCGCTCGGCCAGCGCTAGCGGGTCGCGCGAGGGGACCAGGAAACCGGTCACGCCGTCGTTGACCGTGCTCTTGATGCCGCCCACCTCGGCGCCGATCACGGGACGCGCGCAGGCCATCGCCTCGACCGGCGTGATGCCGAAGGGTTCGTACCAGGGCGTGCTGGCGAAGACGTTGGCGGCGCCGTAGTAGTCGCGCAGGACGGCGCGCGGCTGCTGGCCGGTGAAGCGCACGTGCGCCGCGATGCCGAGGTCGGCCGCGACACTGCGCAGGCGCGCCAGCTCGAGGCGGTCGCCGCCGCCGGCGCCGGCCTGGCCCTTGACGTCGCCGCCCACCACCAGCAGCTGGGCGTCGACGCCGTGGCGGTGGCGCAGCATGGCCACCCCCTGGATGACGGTGTCGACGCCCTTGCGCGGCACCATGCGTCCTAACTGGAGCACGATGAAGCGGCCCGCATCGAGGCCCAGGCGGGCGCGCGCTTCAAGCATCGGCACCGGCCACAGTTCGTCGGGCGCGAAGCCGCAGGGCGCGATGGCGATGCGCGAGAGCGGCGCGCCGTAGAGCCGTTCCATGTCGTAGCGGTCTTGCGGACATTCGGCGATGACGCGGTCGGCCGCGCGCATCAGCGCGGCTTCGATGCGCATGCGCTCGGTCGGAAAGGTGTCGGCCGTGCCCTGCGCCAGGCGCCGGACCCGGCCCAGCGCATGGAAGGTAATGACGAAGGGCAGTCCGAGCGCCGCCTTCAGGTGCTGGGCGACCATGCCCGACATGAAGAAGTTGGCATGCGCGATGTCGTAGGCGGCCGGCTGGCGCCGCGCGAAGCGGGTGACGTAGCGCGCGAACGCATCGACGTGCGGCAGCAGCTGTTCTTTCGGCACGTGGCGCGGCGGCCCGGCCGGCACGTGGATGACGCGGATGCCGTCATGCCAGTGCGCGACCTGGCGCTGTTTGGGGGTGTCGCGGCGCGTGAACACGTCGACCCGGTGCCCGGCGCGCGCCAGCTCGCGCGCCAACTGTGCCACGTAGACGTTCTGGCCGCCGCAGTCGACGCTGCCGGGGGCGGCCAGCGGCGAGGCGTGCTCGCTGATGATGGCGATGCGGCGGCGAATTCCCGCGCTTCCGGCGCTCCCGGCAACCAGGAGGGGCGGCGCCGGCGCCGCCTCGGCCTGCGCCGCTGCGTGCGCCGCCGCCACTGCCGCCACGTTCGCCGCGGCCTGGACTTCATCGAGTTTCATACATGCTCCTGCCGGGCCGTGCCCAGGCCGGTGACGTGGCGCAGCGCGGCATCCCAGTCGCTGCTGAAGCGGCCGATCGAAAAGCGGTCGCGTGCGGTACGGCGGGCGCCTTCGCCGAGGTGGCGGGCCAGTTGCGGCTCGTCGAGCAGGGCCTGCATGTGCGCGAGCAGCGGCGCCAGATCCGTCGCGGTGTAGCCGGACACGCCGTTCTGGATGACGGTGGCCATTTCGGCGGTGGCGAACGTGACCACCGGGAGCCCGGCCATCATGGCCTCGATCACGCCCAGTCCCAGGCTCGAGTAGCGGATCGGGCTGAACAGGAAGCGGTAGCGCGCCATCAAGGCGGGCAGCCGGGTGTGCTCGATTTCGCCGAGGCCGCCGAGTTCTTCCGCGCCCATGCCGACCAGGTCGAGCGGCAGCGCCCGGCGCGCCTCCAGGAACAGGTCGGGCCCCATGCGCCGGCCGCGCCGCGCCAGGTGGTTGGTGACCACCAGGCCGCGCGCCAGCTCGCCGCTGTACCCCACCCCGTGCGGCGCCGGCACGCCGTGTTCGATCACGCGCACGGGCGTGCGGCCGTTGTCCCACATGAGGGCGTTGAACGGGGTAACGTGCACCAGCAGCACGCCCGGATCGTCGACCGGATGGGGCGTGTTGGTGGGGTGGGCAAGCGGCGGATCGTGTTCGAGGTAGATGCGCGGCAGCGCCCGCTGGGCCGGCGTCAGGAATTCGTACTGGTCTTTCTCCCACTGGTAATCGTCCTGGAACAGGATGCAGTCGAATTCGTGGTGGCGCGCGTGCTCGACGGGGAGATCGTGCACGTTGTCGCGCCAGGGCATGCTGCCGCAACGGCCGCCGTAGCCGGGCGGGCTGCCCGGCTTGGACAGGACGTAAAAGTCGTGCGGCGCATGCGACAGGTAGTGCAGGTAGCTGCCGTGGGTGTGCCAGGTGAGGACCTTCAGTCTGCGCATGGCGGCCTCAGGCGAAACGGACGCGGTAGCGCACGGCGCCGGCCAGGCGCCAGAATACGGCCAGCGGCGGCAGCAGCGCCGAGGTGATGACGATGTCGGCCACGTGCGCGGGCGTGTGCGCGACGCCGCGCAGCCGGTGCGCGCACAGGCGGCCGGTGAGCAGCAGCCAGCCCGCGAAGGCCAGGCCGGCCAGCAGCGGCAGGCCGGCCAGCAGCCCGGCCAGGGCCAGCAGCAGCACGCCGACGATCACATAGTGATCCCAGCGCGGGCGCGCCTCGACCTTCTGGCGGTACAGCGCCGGATGCTTCTTGTAGAGCAGGGCGTCGAACACCGCGTGGCGGATCTGCAGCAGGCTGGCGCCCCAGGGCATGGGGCGGATCGGGTGGACCACCAGCGCGCGCGGCGCGCGCACGATGCCCACGCCGTG
The DNA here is from genome assembly GCF_027923905.1 of Massilia varians. NCBI lineage: Bacteria > Pseudomonadati > Pseudomonadota > Betaproteobacteria > Burkholderiales > Oxalobacteraceae > Massilia > Massilia varians. The sequence continues at coordinate 4,264,515 of NZ_AP026966.1, read as the reverse complement.
CTCCAGCAGGCGGAAATACATGTCCGCATCGCTGCCGCGCGGCACGCTGAAGCGCTCGTCGAAGCCGTCGAGCCGCTCCAGCGCGGTCTTGCGGAAGAAGCAGCTGGCGCTGCTGAAGTCGGCGGCCTCGTGTCCGTGGGCACTGCGCTGGTATTCGGTGGGACGGGCCGGGACCGGGGTCTGGATGCGTCCGCAGACCACGTCGGCGTCGTCGCGCAAGGCGGCCAGACCTTCGGCCAGCCAGCCCGGTTCCGGGACCGCGTCGTCGCTGGTGAAGGCGACGATGGGCGCGCGAGCGGCGCGCCAGCCGCGGTTGCGGCTCGATGCCGGCCCGACCGGCCCCGGGTTGGCGACGTAGGACAGGCGCGGGCCGCGCTCGAGCATGCGGGTGCGCCAGCCTGCGACCAGGTGCAGGGTGTTGTGATTGGGCTCATCGTCGACGACGATGATCTCGACCTGGCGCGGATCGAACTGCTGGCGCATCAGCGCGTCCAGGCAGCGGTCGAGCAGGTCCATGCGGCCACAGGCGGGCACCACCACCGAGACCGCGAGGGTTGCGTCTTGCGTCATGATTCGTCTCCGCGTTTTCTCCAGCACCTGCACCGTCACCGCCGTCGGCCTGGTTCGGCGGACAACGAGACGTGTTGAGTGCGGTTGGAGTCGCGTGGAAACGGACGGGTTCCGTCAGGATCTTGCGGCTTGGAGCTGCGTCAATGTTCGGCCCGGATGGGCCGGCGGAGGGAAAGGGGCGGCGCGGCCGCCCCGGACGGAAAATTACTGGCGCGAAAAGCCGGTGTCGTCGTCCATCTTGCGGTCGCCCGCCAGGCGGTTGGCGCCGGCCGGGCTTTTCGGCAACCCGCCGGCGACGTCGTTCGACTCGTGCACCGGGTTCTTTTCCGCCTTCACGCTCTGGCCCGGCTTCCAGCCCTCGTCCTCGCTGCGCGGACCGCTGTTGCCGGGGCTGCGCGGCAGGCCGCCGGTCACGTCGTTCGACTTGTGCGGCTCGGCCTTGCCTTCGCTGCCGGCTGGTCCGGTCTGCGAACCGTTGCGCTCGGTGCTCGATTGCCGGTTCTGGTCGTTTTGCTGGTTCATTCCTTGCTCCTCTGCTGGTTCACGGGATGCGGGCCGATCGCCATGCCGGTGCCTTCGCCGGTGCCGGCCGCGCTCTGCCGGTTGCCGTAGCCGACCTCGGCGCTCGTGCCCTGGGACTGGTAGGTTCCCGGCGCGGCGCCATGGTGGCGTCCGAGCGAGCCGCCCTGCAGCTCAGGCTGGGCCGCATCGTGTGGATTCATCGCATGCACGTCCTGGCTGTGGCCCTGCTGGTTGGCCGGGTGGGCGCGCAGGTCGGTGCCCGAATGGCTGTCGCGGTGGCCGACCGGCTGCTCCAACAGGCCCCAGGCGCCGGATCGCTGTTCCATCTGGCGCTGGTGGCTGTCGGTGATGCCCTGTTGCGGGCCCGAGCCGCCGGTCTGCTGGCTCTGCAGCGAGCCGCCCGGCAGGTCGTCGGGGACGGCACCGGGCAGGGTGGTCTCGTAGTCGGCGCGGCCACCGTCTTCGGCGGCCACTTCCTGGCGCTCCATGTGCGCCGGATCGCGGTCGGGATGCATTTCGTTCTCGCCGCGGATCATGTCCTGCCGGCCGGGACCCTGCGGATAGGTATGGTCCAGGGGGCCGCTGCCGGTGTTGCCCTTGGCGCCGGGCGTCCACTTTTCGTTCGCGCCGTTATTGGTCTGGTTGTTGACCTCGCTACGCTGGTTCGCGTCCATATCGACTCCTTTCGCTGTGTCGGTGCGGCGCACGCACGCCGTCTTGCAGGGCCATGATGCGCGCATTCATTTGAATACAGTATAGGAAGGGGTAGGGGGTCTGTGTAGGACGGATACTGAAGGGTTTGTTGACGACTGGAAGTACATTTTCGCTAGTGCATTTTCTGTCGCGTGAAGTCCTACAAAGTCATCTGAAAGCGTCCTATACCAGCATTCATCAGTGCTACCTAAGATGATTTCGCCGGTCACTCATCGGGCTTCGGGTTTGCCCGGCAACAGCCTGCCGCAGGAAGCGGCGGTTCATAAGCGTACAAGGGAGAAGATCATCATGGCCTCAAGCAATCAAGGTAACAAGCAAGGCAGCAATCAGGGCGGCAACAGCCAGAGCAGCGGCACCCGCAACCGCGGTTTCGCTTCGATGGATCCGGCCCGCCAGCGCGAGATCGCCAGCCAGGGCGGCAAGGCCGCCCACGCCAAGGGTACGGCCCACGAGTTCACCTCGGAAGAAGCCCGCCGTGCCGGCAGCATGAGCCACGGCAACCGTCAGTCGGCCAACGCCGGCTCGGGCGGCCCCTCGCGTGCGGCCTCCGCAAAAGGCGGCCGCAACTCGCAGGGCGGCGGTCGCGGCTCGAAAGAGTAAGAACCGAAGGTTCTTGCGCGTCGTAACGGCTCCCGTCAGGCGGGAGCCAGTGGCTGAACGGACACGGGGAGCGCGAGCTCCCCGTTTTGTTTTTTGACACGACGAATGGATGCGGTAGAATCGCTGCGCCTTTTTCAACCTTTTCCCTAGGAATATCGTCGTGAAACCTGCGGTAATTCGTCAAGTCAAGAGCATGGCCATGTCCTGCGATCGCGTCGGCAACCTGTTGCTGGTCAAGTTTGCCTGCAAGGGCGCGGCCGACGTCCAGCTCTATGTGCCGGCAACCATCGTGTTCTGGCTGCTCAAGCACCTGCCGGTCAATCGTGACCCGAACCTGGTGCCGCCGCCGCCCTGCGCGCCGGTGACCCAGCAGGATTGGGACCATCCCTACACGCCGCGCGCCGAGTTCGTCCAGTGCAAGGAGCTGCCCGGCGCCCTGCGCATGAATTTCGCGTCGAATGCCAAGGAAGACCTGACCGTGGTGCTGGACCGCAGCAACGTCGAACTGATGCGCCAGATCATGCTGATGTACAGCAAGGATCTGATCGACCTCGACGCGCAGTAATCGCGCGGGCCGGACCACCGGCAACCAGCAGGCAGGGCAGTGCGCCTGCCTTGCTTACGCGGCGCATCTCTGCAGGAGTATCATGCGCTTCTCGTGAACGGACAAAGAAGGATTCGCCATGCCCATCAAAATCAGCCAGGCCTTCGATTCCGGCGCCATCGACGTCGTGCGCGCCGATGGCCCCAGGGCAATCGACCTGAACCTGCGCGCGGACTCGCACGCCGACATCCACCAGTGGTTCCACTTCCGCCTGCAGGGCGCGCGCGGCCAGGCCTGCACGATCCGCTTCCTGAACGCCGGCCAGGCTACCTATCCGAAGGGCTTCGAGGACTACCAGGTCGCCGCCAGCTACGACACCGAGAACTGGTTCCGCGTCCCCACCAGTTTCGACGGCCAGGTGATGACGATCAACCACACGCCCGAACTCGACAGCATCTACTACGCCTACTTCGAGCCCTACACCTGGGAGCGCCACCTGCGCCTGCTGGGCGAAGTGGCCGAGAATCCGGTCGCGCGCGTGCACGACATCGGCACCACCATCGACGGCCGCGACATGAACCTGGTCGTGATCGGCAATCCGCAGGCGGAAAAGAAGATCTGGGTGATCGCGCGCCAGCACCCGGGCGAGACCATGGCCGAGTGGTTCGTGGAAGGCATGATGGATGCGCTGCTGGACAACGCCAATCCGGTCTCGCGCAAGCTTCTGCAGCGCGCCGTGTTCTACATCGTGCCGAACATGAACCCGGACGGCTCGGTGCGCGGCAACCTGCGCACCAATGCCGCCGGCGCCAACCTCAACCGCGAATGGATGACGCCTTCGCCCGAGCGCAGCCCGGAAGTGCTGTGCGTGAAGAACAAGATCCACGAGACCGGTGTCGACATGTTCTTCGACATCCACGGCGACGAGGCGCTGCCGTACAACTTCGTGGCGGGCAGCGAGATGCTGGCCGACTTCACCCCGGAGCGCCTGGAGGAGCAGAATGCCTTCATCGGGCGCTACATGGCGGCCAGCCCGGACTTCCAGAACGTGTACGGTTACGCGGCCAGCAAGTACAACGAAGAACTGCTGACCCTGGCCTCGAAGTACATCGGCCACACCTTCAAGTGCCTGTCGCTGACCCTGGAGATGCCGTTCAAGGACAACGCCAACCTGCCCGACCCGCACACCGGCTGGAACGGTGCGCGCAGCGCGGCGCTGGGCGCGGCGATCCTGACGCCGATCCTGCAGACGCTGGGCTGAAGGCAGGCCATGGGCGTCGAGATCGAGCGCAAGTTCCTGCTCAACGGCGACGCCTGGCGCCAGCTCGGCCAGCCCGTGCTGCTGCGCCAGGGCTACCTGTGCTCCGACCCGGAGCGCACGGTGCGCGTGCGCATCGAGGGTGACCAGGGCCGGCTGACCATCAAGAGCAAGGGCACGGGTGTTAGCCGCGGCGAGTGGGAATATCCGATTCCCCTGCTGGAGGCGCAGGAGCTGCTCGACACCCTGTGCGAGCGCCCGCTGGTCGAAAAATACCGGCGCCGCATCGCGCACGCCGGCTTCACCTGGGAAGTCGACGAATTCCTGGGCGAGAACGCCGGCCTGGTGGTGGCCGAGATCGAACTGCCCTCGGAAGACACCGTGTTCGCCAGGCCCGACTGGATCGGCCAGGAGGTCAGCGGCGACAAGCGCTACTACAACTCCAGCCTGATCCGTTTCCCCTATTCTCAGTGGACCGATTCATGATGCATGTTTCACGCCGCGGCGTGCTGGCGCTGGGCCTGGCCACGCTGCTGCCCGCGCTCGCCGGCTGCGCCGCAAGTCCCACCAACGCCGCAAGCACCAGCTATTTCCCGCCGGCCGGCGAGTGGGCCCGCAAGTCGCCGGCCGAGCTCGGCATCGACGCCAAGGCCCTGGCCGCCGCCGTGCAGTTCGCGCAGTCGCGCGAGACCGCCCGCGCGCTGGATTTCTCGGACCAGGAAGCCACTTTCGGGGCCCGCCTGGGCTCGATGCCGACCGAGCGCGCCCGCACCAATGGCCTGGTGATCTACAAAGGTTATGTGGTGGCCGAATTCGGCGACACGGCGTTTGTCGACCCCACCTATTCGGTGGCCAAGAGCATGCTGGCCACGGTTGCCGGCGTGGCCGTGCGCGACGGCCGCATCGCGCTCGACGAGCCCGTGGGCAAGCGTGTGGTCGACGGCGGCTATGCCGTGGGCCGTAACGCCCAGGTCACCTGGAAGCAGCACCTGCAGCAGGAAACCGAGTGGGAGGGCAGCCTGTGGGGCAAGAACGCCGACTTCATCGGCAAGGACGCCTTCGGCGCCGGCGAGCGTAAGCCGCGCGCCTTGCAGGCCCCGGGCAGCTTCTACGAGTACAACGACGTGCGCATCAACCGCTTCGCCTTGTCGCTGCTGCGCGTGTTCGGCCAGCCGGTGCCGCAGGTGTTCAAGCAGCAGGTGATGGATCCGATCGGCGCCTCGAACAGCTGGAAGTGGGTTCCCTACCATAACAGCTATGTGGAACTGAACGGCAAGCAGGTCCCGTCGGTCAGCGGCGGCACGCGCTGGGGCGGCGGCATGTGGATCAATTCCTGGGACATGGCGCGCTTCGGCTACCTGTGGCTGCGCGGCGGGCAGTGGAACGGCAAGCCGGTGCTGCCGCCGTCCTACGTCAAGGAAGCGCTTACGCCGAGCGCGCATGGTCCGGACTACGGCTACCTGTGGTGGCTCAATACCCAGGGCAAGAACCTGCCGGGCCTGCCCGCCAATGCCTACGCCGCGCTGGGCGCGGGCAGCAATACCATCGTCGTCTCGCCCGACCATGACCTGGTGATCGTGTGGCGCTGGCATGCCGGCAATCCTGCCGACTTCGCCAGCAAGGTCATCGCCAGCCTGCCGCGCTGAACCTGCCGCCGGCCTGCGCCCGCAGGCCGGCCGGCCTTGCCGCCATCACGGCCGGCGCTGCTGCGCGAACCACGCGAACAGCCCGGCCTCGCCATAGGCATAGACCCACGCCTCCACCATGCGCGCCGATTCCTGTTCCGGCACCGCATCGTCCTTCAGGCCATGATTATTCGGGTGGGCGAGTTCCTCGCCCAGGCGGTGATGGTTGTCGGCCCCGCTTTCGCGCCGGATGATCTTGCCGCTAACTATCACCGCGTGGGCGGGAAGACCCGCCCACCCGACAGTTCCGTACGCTCAGTGGAAGTGCTCGCTCCCCGGCGGCGTATCTTCCGGCATCTCGGCATGCACCAGCTCGCCCGTCGGGTCGGCGAACAGCGGGCCGCCGCAGTCATCGCAGTACTCGGCGACGTAGCGCTCGTTGATGCGCTTGATGTGGGCGATGCCGGCCTCGTTCAGGTGGGCCACGATCTCGTTGATCGGGGTCAGGGGAGCGGGGCCGGTGGCGAACGGGCCTTCCATCGGCGTGCCGTTCTCGTCCTCCTGGCCGTACAGCGGCCAGACGATGCCGTACATGACGTCGCTGTCCTGGCGCATGGTGAAGGAGACGCGGTATTCGTCGATCTGGATGTCGCTGGATTCCTCGCCGAAGCCGGCGATCACGGCGCGCAGGTCCGACGGCTCCACGCCCAGCGTATGGGTCAGGTAGTGCACGGCGGCGCGGATCGAGATCGGGCGGATCAGCTTGTCGGCTTCGCGGCAGGCCACGTAATACGCTTCCGGCAGCAGCAGCTCTACGCCGCAGCCCGGCAGCAGGCGCGCGATGTTGGACGTGCCCTGGGCGCGCCATTGCTCCAGCGCGCGGTTGCGCTCCTCGGCGAAACCGATATGGTGCTGCGGCTCCTGCCAGCGGAACATCGGCGCACCCTGGGGCGCGACGATCGCCACCAGCAGGTAGCGGGTGTCGGCCAGGAAGGGCGCGGTTTCTTCCACGCGCGCGGCCGGCTTCACGGTGCCGCCCTTGTGCGCCGCGGCGGCCAGCTTGTGCGTCAGCGCATAGGTTTCGGCGTGGGTGCGCGGCAACTGGTCGATCGAGTACAGCGTGGGCGCCATCGCGATGCGGGTGCCTTCGGCCAGCAGGTGGGCCGAGAAGTGCGCCTGCAGCGTGCTCAGCATCTCGCCCGGGATATTGCCCGAGGCGATGTTGAAACGGGTCCAGGCAAGCACCGGCGCGGCCACCAGCAGGGCCTGCCAAGTGACGTCGCCGCCATCCTGCTGCTCGACCATGCTGGCCGATTCGCTCACGGCCTCGACCGCATCCATCAGCACGTCGTAGGAGGCGAGATCGTCCTTGAAAAGGGCGTTCAACGCGGCATCGATGCTGTCCTGGTGGTTGGTCTTGAGCAGCTTCTGCAGTTGCGTGTCCAGTTGGTGCTCCCAGGTCCGTTCTTCAACGCGGCTGGCGGCCTGCATGATGGCTTGCGCGATGCTGACGAGACGCTGGCTTTCGGCGGAGAGTTTAGGGGTTGAATCTTTGGAAGGACGATGCATGGCGCTAGGGGTCTCTCTTTTCAAATAATGGTCAAGGTCATGATAAACCCATATCCCCGGTATTGTAGTTGATTCGGCCACATGCCATGAAAACAAGGCCGGCTTGTGAAAAGGAAGGGCGCGGCGCTTGCAAAACGTCTGAATAGAAAGGATAATGCGAATCGTTCTCATTAACGTTTGCTTTAGGCCTGGTGCCTTTCTCTGACCCAACAATAAAATGACCACGATCACTTCGCAGGCAAGCAGCAGCTTCATCAAGAGCAAGAAACACGCCCGTCCTTCCGCTCCCGCCCTGTCGGCTCCCGCACTGGCCGTGCTGGCCACGCTGGCCATGCCCCTGGCCGTGCACGCCAGCGGCGTCGGGGAGCCCGCGCCGGAGCTGGCCGAAGGCATCAAGCTCCCGCAGGTGCACGTGACTGGCGGCAACGACCGCGCCGTGCAGGGCCCAGTCAAGTCGAGCTCGGACAAGTTCACCGCGCCGCTGCTCGACACCCCGAAGTCGGTCACCGTCGTGACCTCGGAAACCATTGCCCAGACCGGCGCCGTGTCGCTCACCGACGCGCTGCGCACCGTGCCGGGCATCACCATCGGCGCTTCCGAAGGCGGCAACCCGGTGGGCGACAACCTGTTCATCCGCGGCTACAACGCCCAGACCGACACCTACATCGACGGCGTGCGCGATTCAGGCTCGCAGTCGCGCGAGATCTTCGCGATCGAGCAGGTGGAGGTGGTCAAGGGCCCGAATTCGGCGCTGGGCGGCCGTTCCTCGGCCGGCGGCGGTATCAATATCGTCACCAAGACCGCCAAGGACAGCAACTTCAGCAATGCCACCGTGGGCCTGGGCACCGACAAGTACGGCCGCGCCACCGCCGACATCAACCGCGTCGTCGGCGAGAACACGGCCTTCCGCCTGAACGCCATGGTGCACGCCAACGACGTGCCCGGCCGCGACGTCGTGAACACCGAGCGCTGGGGCATCGCACCGACCGTCACCTTCGGCCTGAACGGTCCGACCCGTGCGATCCTCAGTTACTACCATATGGAAAGCAACGAGACCCCGGACAGCGGCATCCCGTTCAACAACCCCTTCGCGAGCGGCCCCAACACCGCCAGGAACGGCGGCGGCACCCCGTTCACGGTGGACCGCGAAGCCTTCTACGGCCTCAAGAACCGCGATTTCCGCGACACCGAGACCGACGTCGCCACCGTCGACCTGCGCCACGAATTCAGCCCCAACCTGGCGATCCGCAACGTGAGCCGCTGGGGCAAGACCGGTCAGGACTACGTCTACACCCAGCCGGACGATTCCAAAGGCAACACCGTCCTGTACGGCACCGTCTGGCGCCGCGCCAACACCCGCCTGGTCGATACCCGCACCCTGGCCAATGCCACCAGCCTGACCGGCAACTTCGCCACCGCCGGCCTCAAGCACAGCTTCAACGTCGGCGTCGAGTTCTCGCGCGAGAACACCGAGCGCGGCACTTACGTGTTCACCCCCGGCACCAACAACCCGCTGACCGGCAGCTTCACCTGCCCGAGCGCGGGCGCGGCCACCCGGTACAACTGCACCACCCTGGTCAACCCGAACCCGTATGACCCGTGGGCTACTACCCGCAGCGTGTCGCCGGCCAGGACCGACGTCGTGACCCGCACCCGCGCCGTGTACGGCTTCGACACCATCGAGTTCAGCCCGCAGTGGCTGCTGAACCTGGGCGCGCGCTGGGACGACTTCTCGAGCTCCCTGCACACCTCGCCGGCCACCGCCGGCGGCGCGGCCACCCGTGCCCGCGTCGAATCGAGCTTCGACACCTACCAGGCCGGCCTGGTGTACAAGCCGAAGGCGAACGGCAGCATCTACCTGTCGTGGGCGACCTCGGCCACCCCGCCGGGCAACGACGGCGGCGACGGCCTCGATGCGCTGAGCGTGGCGGTGCAGAACCTGCAGCCGCAGACCAGCCGCAGCATCGAACTGGGCACCAAGTGGGAAGTGCTGCCGGGCGGCCGCCTGTCGCTCAGCGCCGCCGTGTTCAAGAACGACATGAACAATGCCCGCGTCACCGCGCCGGACGGCACCAGCCAGAACGTGGGCCGCAAGGAGATGAAGGGCGTCGAACTCGGCCTGTCGGGCCGCATCACCCGGGACTGGACCGTGTTCGGCGGCTACACCTACCTGGACGGCATCGTCGCCGACAACGGCTACGCCAACACCGGCACGACCGCGAATCCGGTCTGGACCCCGTCGCCCTTCAACGGCAACGCCTTCCCGACCACGCCGAAGCACAGCGCCTCGCTGTGGACCACCTACGCGGTGAGCCGTGCTTTGACGATCGGCGGCGGCGCCAACTTCGTGGACCGCCAGTTCGCCAACGTGAACAACACCAAGTACTCGCCTTCGTACACCCGCTTCGACGCGATGGCGACCTACGTGTTGAACCCGAACGTGTCCTTCCAGCTGAACATCCAGAACCTGGGCGACAAGCTGTATTTCGACCGCGTCTCGTCGCCGCACTACGCCGGCGTGGGCCCGGGCCGCTCGGCCAGCCTGACGGCCAACCTCAAGTTCTGACATCGCAGGGCAACACCACCCCCGCCGGGCAACCGGACTTCGCCCTCCTGATATGATCGGGAGGGCTTTTTTCCTTCACGAGGACTCGATCATGATGCTGCACATCCCGGGCGTGCTCCAGCGCGAGCAGGTCACCGCCATCCGCGCCCGCATGGAGGAAGCGCCCGAATGGGTGGACGGACGCGAAAGCGTCGGCTCGCAAGGCGCCCGGGTCAAGCGCAACCGCCAGCTCAAGGACGGCTCGGCATTGAGTGTGGAGCTGGGACAGGTGGTGAGCCAGGCGCTGATGAACAATCCGCTGTTCTTTTCAAGCGTGCTGCCCTTGCGGATCCTGGCGCCGTATTTCAACGCCTACGGCGGGGGCGAGCACTACGGCCTGCACGTGGACGGGGCGATCCGGCCCCAGCGCGGCGGCTTGGCGCCGCTGCGGGCGGACGTGTCGACCACCGTGTTCCTGAGCGATCCGGACGATTACGAGGGCGGCGAGCTGGTGGTGGTGGACGCCTACGGCACGCACGAGGTGAAGCTGCCGGCGGGCGACGCCATCGTGTATCCGTCAGGGAGCGTGCACCAGGTGCTGCCGGTGACGCGCGGTGAGCGGGTGGCCTCGTTCCTGTGGACCCAGAGCATGGTGCGCGACGACGCCAAGCGCGCCATGCTGTTCGAGCTGGACACCAACATCCAGAAGCTGCGCGCGGCGCATGGCGAAACCGAGGCCGTCGTGGGGATCACGGGGCATTACCACAACCTGCTGAGGATGTGGGCGGAGACCTGAACGCACAAAAAAGCCGGAAATCCCGCGGGTTTCCGGCCTGGTCGTTTCACGAGGTCAGAGCACTTTTCTGCCGGTGAACAGGCGGATCAGGATGACGACGGCGGCGACGACGAGAAGAAGGTGAATCAGTCCGCCGGCTACCGAAGTAAGCATGCCGAGCACCCACAGAACGAGAAGTACGATTGCGATGGTATAGAGCATGTTGGCCTCCGTTTGGGATGAGGGGGCAGGCCCGCATGCTGCCTGCTGTCCCGATAAGCCATCATCCTCCTGAGCGCCCATTCCCTCGGTGCGGGGCCGTACAGAACGCTTGTTTCAAAAAAATTCTTGAGCGCGCCGCTAGGGAAGCGCCGCGTGCCCGTCTCCGGCGCCGGCGATGGTGGCCAGCAGTTCTTCCGCCACCACGGGCTTGACCAGGTGGGCCGCGAAGCCGGCCTGCAGCGACATGCGGCGATCCTGTTCCTGGCCGTAGCCGCTGACGGCGACGAGCAGGGCGCCGGCGCTGCGCGGCTGCCCCTTCAAGACCTTGGCCAGCTCGTGCCCGCTCATGTCCGGCAAGCCGATGTCGAGCAGGATCACCTCGAAATCTTCCTGCCCGGCCGCCGCCAGCCCGGCATGCGCCGAATGCTCGGTCCGCACCGTGTGCCCGGCGCTCTGGAGCAGCAGGGCCAGGGTGTTGGCGGCGTCGACGTTGTCGTCCACCACCAGGATGCGGCGGGCCCGGGCTCCGGGCGCGCTGCCCGTGCCCCTTGCGGCGGCGGCGGCGGGAGTCTGCGTGGCCGGCAGCAGCGGCAGGCGGACGAAGAAGCTGCTGCCCTGGTCGGCGCCGCCGCTGCGGGCTTCGACCGTGCCGCCATGCAGCTCGACCAGCTTCTTCACCAGGGCCAGGCCCAGGCCCAGCCCGCCCTGGGTGCGGTCGGGCGTGCGCTGGCCCTGGGTGAACAGGTCGAACACCACCGGCAGCAGGTCCGGGCTGATGCCGATCCCGTTGTCCTGCACCTCGAGGACCGCGCTGTCTCCCTGCCGGCGCAGCGAGACCCGCAGCTGGCCGCCGTCGGGCGTGTATTTCGCCGCATTGCTGAGCAGGTTGGCCGCGACCTGGATCAGGCGGGTACGGTCGCCGCTGACCAGGAGCGGCCGGTCCGCGCTGTCGAGCAGCAGGCGGTGCCCGCGCGCGCCGACCAGCGGGGTGACCTGCTCGACGGCCTCGCGCAGCACGTCGCCGAGCTCCACCTCGGTCTTGTCGATCGTGGCCAGGCCGCGCGTGACGCGCGACACGTCCAGCAGGTCGTCGACCAGGTGGGTCATGTGCGTCACCTGGCGCGAGATGACCTCGCTCGCCTGCTTGACCCGGGGTTCGCCCGCGAACAGCATGCGCAGCAGCTGGGCCGCACTGCTGATCGGCGCGAGCGGGTTGCGCAATTCGTGGGCCAGCATGGCCAGGAACTCGTCCTTGCGGCGGTGCTCCTGTTGCAGGTGCTCCTGCTGCTCCTGCAGGCGGTCGAGCATCTGGTTGATCGAGCGCGCAAGCGTGACCGTTTCGCTGCTGCCGGCCAGTTCGGCGCGGTGCTCGGTGATGCCTTCCTCGCCGAACCGGCCGGCGAAGCGCTCGAGCTTGCGCAGGTCCTGGGTCAGTCCCAGCGACAGGCGCGAGCCCAGCAGGAACACCCCGAGGGCGATCAGCGCGGCGATGCCGCCGATCAGGCCGTACTGGGACGCGGGCTCCTCCAGGATGTCGTCGAGCGCGGAGGCGTCCACGCGCAGCTTCAGGCCGAGGTGCGCAAGCTGGGACGGCACCGCCACCGGCACCTCCAGGACGTTGCGCGCCTGCGCCGCGGCGGGCTGGCCCTTCCAGGTCAGGGTCGACGAAGGCCCCGGCTGCAGGTCCTGCATCCTGACCTTGTAGACCAAGGCGCCCTCGGGGGTATTGGTGCGCGAGTAGCGCAGCAGGCTGACGCCGACCAGCTCCGCGCCTTGCCCCTGCCCGAAGATGTCGGCCTGGTCCACGCCGCGCTCGATGCGCTCGCGCAGCCAGGCCAGCTGCTCCTGGTCGAAGCGCTCGAGCCCATTGCCGGCCACCGTCTTGCCTTCGAAGTCGGTGAATATCACCTGGACCGGGATGCCGGCAATCTGGCGCAGGCCGCCGAGGAAGGGCGCGAGATAGGTTTCCCTGCCCGCGCTGTCGACCAGGCCGGTCGCCAGGATCGGGCTGTCGGCCACTTCGCCCATGCGCGTGACCAGGGTCTTGACGGTATTGGCGACGCTGCGTGCGTTGAAGGCCGCTTCGCGCTGCTGCAGCAGGGCGAGCGCCGCATCGTGCTGGCGATTGACCAGCCAGAACGAGGCGGCCGCCACCAGCAGCACGGCGGCGCCGGCCAGGATCGCCGAGGCGATGGCAAAACGCTGCGTCAGGCTCGCGGCCCGGGACGTCGACCACAGCGCCATCATCAGTCGTCGGTCGGCACGATGACGCCGTCCGCACGGTAGCGTGCGATCAGGAGTTCGCGCGCGCTCAGCGCCTCATGGCGGGTCGGGGTGAAGGGCGGGGCATAGGTTTTCACCAGGCCGCGGTAGCTGCGCAGCTTTTCCAGGGCGTCGCGCACGGCCTTCCTGTCGGTGCTGCCGGCCTGGTCGATCGCCCTGGCCAGGATGTGCATCAGGTCATAGGCGTGGGCCACGCCCACCGGCCCCTGGATGTCTTCGATCCGGCGCACCTTCGAGACGGTGGCGACGTTGCGCATGAAGCGCTCGAGCTGGCTCCGGTCGGCCCGGAAGAAGGAAAAGGTCTGAATCACGGAAAAGTCCACCTGGTTCAGGGCAGGGCCGGCCTGGCGCACGAACTCGCCGCCGGTGACGCCCCAGTGGCTCAGGATCGGCACGCGCTCGGACTTCGGCAGCGCGGCCACTTCGCGCACCAGCACGGCCGCTTCATCGTCGTTGGCGACCAGTACGACCACCTGGGCGCCGGCGCTGCGCAAGGCGTTGTACTTGGCGACCAGGGTCTGGTCGCGCCAGTTGTACCAGGCGGTGCGCACGATCGTGATGTCCTTGTTGGCCTCGGCAAACTTTTCGGCGGCAGCCAGGTTGCTCCGTCCCCAGGAGGTATTGGTCAAGAGCAGTCCGACCTTCGGCAAGCCGCGCTTGCGCGCCGTCTGCAGCAGCTTGGGCATGGCCAGGCTGTCGCGCAGCGACAGGCGGTAGACGTAATTCGGTTTCATGCCGTTGTCGATGATCCCCTCGGCCGAGGACCAGGTCGCCATGAACAGGGTCCTGGTCGCCTTCAGGGTCGGCAGCTCTTCGATGATGACGGGACTGAAGCGCCCGCCGAACACGGCGACCAGGTCCGGCATGCGGGCAAATTCCTCGATATTGCGGATGCCGCGGGCCGGGATCGAGCGATGGTCCTTGGTGACCAGTTCGATCGGCCTGCCGTTCAACACGCCACCGGCGCGGTTGATCTCGGCGATGGCGGTGCGCATGCCCAGCTCGACGGCCTGGGCCGAGGTGCTGTTGTCGAGCCCGAATTCGGCATCGAGGCCGACGCGTACCGGCTGCGGCGGTGCTACCCCATGGGCTTTAGCGGACCACAGCGCGAGGAGGAGGACGGCGGCCATCATACCGGCCAACATCCTTGGCAGGCGGGGAAGGATCGGGTTCAGCATGTCCACTGCAAAAAAATTTTGGTTCAACATTGTAATCGTGAAACGCCAGAGTTCGACGAACAACACGAATCATCCGGACCTGCCGGGTCGGCCCGCAGGCCGATTTTTACAACATTGACGCGATGGGCGACTGATAGTATTTTTTTACGATCGGCCGGGTCCGCATGCCAGGCGCGGATCGTCAGACCGCGGGGTCATGTTCGATGTCCACTATGACAGGTGATGCCATGAAAATCTGCTTCCGAACTTTCTTGCTGGCCACGGCGGCTTTTACAGCCATGTCGGCGAACGCGCAGGACAAGACCGTGTAAGCCAGGGCCAAGATGCCGGCAACCGGCACGCCCGCTGCGATGGACAACCCTCCGTGTACTGCTGACGCGCATGCGAAAACGCTGGGGCAGGCCCTGGTGGAGAAAGGAATCGAAGGTATCGGCAAGGCGAGCGCCGTCCTCGGGCTTCCCGGAGATCCATTCAATACGCGCCGCCTGAATCAATCGGTGTGCATGGACTTATGTGTGATCGTCCCGCAGGGAGCCAGCTTTACTGCAAAGGGAGGAGTGAGTGACCCTTACGGCTGGCGCGGGGATCTTCCGGCAGGTCTTCCAGAGCTGGTTAATCCTGGCAACTGGTGGGCGATCATTGGACCTTCGGTCGAATCCACCGCACGGGGTGACGTCGTATGCTATACCGCGAAGAACTGGAGTCACAATCTCGAGCGCCATGTCGGGATTGAAGTGAAGTATTGATGCTTCGCCGCGCGCAAAGCAGTGTGTTATGTCGACATTTGCGCCGTTCCTGCGCCCAGCGGGAGTGGCCAGAACCAGGTCGTGCGAGCTTTCCAATGACAGAGGCTCGCACACCTGAACGGGTCGCCTGGCTCTGGTGACAGGACGTCGATATGACCTTGCGCGATCGGGCTGCTCGGATCTATCGCAAAGTGCGAGATGATCCCTGCACGGTTGCGGACGTAGCCCACCGTTTTGTCATTGTAAATTTCGGGATCCCCCCAGTATTGCTTCAGCCAGTTCGAGAGGTAACGCTGTCCGGGTTCGATCATCAGCCCAGCGAATTCGCCCTTTTTGATGCGCATGCGTCCTTTGAGTGGAACCTTGGCGCCGAGCAGGCCGATGCTCAAGCGAACAGCGCATGTGTTCATGTAAGCTGAGTTATCGAGCAGATCTTCCCAACCGATCGACTTGAACAGGTATTCCCGTCCCATATCCCAGGTAGATGGGTAATGCCTCAAAAACTCGTGAAAGAGCGGACGTGCGTTCGGCATTTCTTACTCCTGTCATTTGCAAGGGAAATGCTCGCGTAAAGCGGCAGCGATGACCGGCGCTGCCACGGCGCCTGCTTTATCAGGGGCTTCTTCGAGAAGACGCGCTAGATGGCTGACGATCATGCCGTCGATTTCAGCGGCCCCCAGCACCGGCGCACACCATCCAGGCGTGGCATCCTTGATCGCTCGGATGTAGCCGCGTGCCTGGTGAAATGCGGGTATCCAGGCGCCCGCGCTCCGCTGCGCTGGACTCGGGCGCAGGGCCGCCACCAACAGGCGAGGTGTGACGCGCTGCGTGGCCGCGACATCTTCCGGCGGAACTGGAGGAAGGTCGGCCGCTGGTGCTTGCGTGGCGCCGGGCGGGAGCGTGAGAACGCTGATGAGCATGAGACCAGCGAGCTTCATGGTCAGGTCGCAGATTTGCGCGTGGCCAGATTCCACCCGCCTGAGGTGCTCCCAGCCTTGCCGCCACTCTTCTTCTGCTGGGTATACGTCCACTTGACCTTGCTGAACTGCAGGGCGTACTGGTCGTGCACGACGCCGGCGCCCGGAAGGCTTTGGGAGGCATCGCAGATGATGATGTTCTCGAACTCGATCTCGTAATATTTCACGCGCTGGCCATTGCCGTCGGCCCGCATGAACTCCACCGTGGCTGTTGGAATGGTTTTACCCGAGGCACACAGCTGCATCAAGATGGGGGAAGCCAGGTCGGCAGCCTTCGAGAACAGGAAGTGATCGAAATCCGCAGCTCCTACGGTGTGCCCGCCTGCCGAGCCCGTTCGATCGTTGTGGGCTTGCTTATGCCCCCATGATGCAGCCGCAAGCTCAATCCAGTCCCGGTGTTTGTCGTCTGTCGACTCGCCTTTTACTCCGTCAATTCGCAAATAGGCATCTACGGCCATGTGATTCCTCAAGTTAATTGGGAAATAGCCATTGTTGCATCGGCAGGGGTGTGAGGTTTTATGAAGCGACAACGTAGCGCCTGACTCGACTGTAACGCTTGATCTGCAGCGGTTTGCCGGCTTGCTTGCCGGCGCCAGCGCTCTACCTTGTTAAATGACCTCAGAAAAAACAAAAGGCCTGAACCTTTGCAGGGTTCAGGCCTTATCACTCACAGTAGACCCGCTGGCGCGGGCCCTGTAATTACGCAGCCAGCAGCTGGCGCAGCACGAACGGCAGGATGCCGCCATGCTTGTAGTAGTCGACTTCGATCGGGGTGTCGATACGCAGCAGCACTTGCACTTCCTGCGATTCGCCGCCTTCGCGGTGGATCACCAGGGTGGCCAGTTGTTGCGGCTTGATCTCGCCTTCCAGGCCCTTCAGGTCGTAGGTTTCCTTGCCGGTGATGCCCAGCGACTCGACGCTGTCGTTGCCGATGAACTGCAGCGGCAGCACGCCCATGCCCACCAGGTTCGAGCGGTGGATGCGCTCGAACGAACGGCAGATCACGGCCTTCACGCCCAGCAGCTGGGTGCCCTTGGCTGCCCAGTCGCGCGACGAGCCGGTGCCGTACTCTTCGCCGCCGAAGATCATGGTCGGGGTGCCTTCGGCGATGTACTTCATCGCCGCGTCGTAGATCGACAGCTGCTCGCCCGACGGCTGGTGGATGGTGATGCCGCCTTCGACCGCCGAACCGTCCGCCTTGGCCGGGATCATCTTGTTCTTGATGCGCACGTTGGCGAAGGTGCCGCGCATCATGATCTCGTGGTTGCCGCGGCGCGAGCCGTAGGAGTTGAAGTCCGCCTTCAGGACACCGTGGTCCTTCAGCCACTTGCCTGCCGGGCCGTCTTCCTTGATCGAACCAGCCGGGGAGATGTGGTCGGTGGTGATCGAGTCGCCGAACACGCCCAGTGCGCGCGCGCCCTGGATGCCGGTGGCGGCTGCTTTCGGGGTCATCTCGAAGTCGGCGAAGAACGGCGGCTCGGCGATGTAGGTCGACTCGGGCCAGTTGTACACTTGACCTTCGGTCGACGACACGCGCTGCCACAGTTCGCCCGGGTTGCCCTTCACGTCGGCGTAGTTCTTGCGGAACACTTCCGAGTTCATCGCGAAGCGCATCAGTTCGCCCACTTCCTGCGACGACGGCCAGATGTCGCCCAGGTAGACGTCGACGCCGTTCTGGTCCTTGCCCAGCGGCTCGCTCATCAGGTCGCGGGTCATGTTGCCGGCGATGGCGTAGGCCACGACCAGCGGCGGCGAGGCCAGGAAGTTCGAACGGATGTTCGGGTGGATACGTGCTTCGAAGTTACGGTTGCCCGACAGGACGGCCGAGGCGACGATGTCGTTCTCGACGATCGCGGCGTTCAGTTCCGGGGTCAGGTCGCCGGCGTTGCCGATGCAGGTGGTGCAGCCGTAGGCGGTCACGCCGAAGCCCAGCTTGTCCAGGTAAGGCAGCAGGCCGGCGGCGGTCAGGTACTCGGTGACCACGCGCGAGCCGGGGGCCAGCGAGGACTTGATGTGCGGCGCCACGCTCAATCCACGCTCGACTGCTTTCTTGGCCAAGAGGCCGGCAGCCAGCAGCACGCTCGGGTTCGAGGTGTTGGTGCAGGAGGTGATCGCGGCGATCAGGACGTCGCCGTTCTTCACGCGCACGCCGTTGGTCGTTTCGTAGACCTTGTGCAGTTCGCTAGGGTCCTTGTTGAAGCCGTTCTGGGTGGTCGGCTTGCTGAACAGTTCGGTGAAGGTGTTCTTCACGTTGCCCAGTTCGATACGGTCCTGCGGACGCTTCGGGCCGGCCAGCGACGGGGTGACGGTCGACAGGTCCAGTTCCAGCACGCGGGTGTAGTCGATCTCGCCGGCTTGCGGGACGCCGAACATGCCCTGGGCCTTGAAGTAGCCTTCGAAGGCTGCCAGCTCTTCTTCGGTACGGCCGGTGCCGCGGAAGTAGTCGACGGTTGCTTCGTCCACCGGGAAGAAGCCCATGGTCGCGCCGTATTCCGGGGCCATGTTGGCGATGGTGGCGCGGTCGGTGGTCGACAGCGAGCGGGTGCCGGCGCCGAAGAACTCGACGAACTTGCCGACGACTTTTTCTTTACGCAGCAGTTCGGTGATGGTCAGGACCAGGTCGGTCGCGGTGCAGCCTTCGCGCAGCTTGCCGGTCAGGTTGACGCCGATGACGTCCGGGGTCAGGAAGTAGACCGGCTGGCCCAGCATGCCTGCCTCGGCTTCGATGCCGCCCACGCCCCAGCCGACCACGCCGACGCCGTTGATCATGGTGGTGTGCGAGTCGGTGCCGACCAGGGTGTCCGGGTAGAACACGTCGCCCTGGCGCATCACGCCGCGTGCCAGGTATTCCAGGTTGACCTGGTGGACGATGCCGAAGCCCGGCGGCACGACGCCGAAGGTGTCGAAGGCTTGCATGCCCCACTTCATGAACTGGTAGCGCTCGTTGTTGCGCTGGAATTCCAGTTTCATGTTCAGGTCCAGCGCGCCCGGCTCGCGGAAGTGGTCGATGGTGACCGAGTGGTCGACCACCAGGTCGACCGGCACCAGCGGCTCGATCTTCTTCGGATCGGCGCCGGTCTTGGCGGCGACATTGCGCATGGCGGCCAGGTCGGCCAGCAGCGGCACGCCGGTGAAGTCCTGCAGCACGACGCGGGCCACGACGAAGGGGATTTCTTCGGTGCGCTCGGCGGTCGGGCCCCAGTTGGCCAGCTGCTTGATGTGCTCTTCGGTGACCTTCTTGCCGTCGCAGTTGCGCAGGACGGACTCGAGGACGATACGGATCGACACCGGCAGGCGCGACAGGTTCACACCGAGGGCTTCGCCCAGCGCCGGCAGCGAGTAGTACTGGCCGTTCTGGCCGGCGCCGACCGGGAATTCCTTCAGCGTGTTCAGGGTGTTGCGAGACATAATCTCTCCTTCAGTGGGGATATGTGTTGTTATTCCGGTACTGCTATTTACTTCATTAGGGCGATCCGACGGGGTTCAGCCGCGGATCAGCCATTCTTTTCGGCAGGCAGCGCCGCGACGACCGGCGCCGCCTGCTCGGCGTTCTTGCATTCGTTGGCCAGCTGGCGGTTCAGCTTCGAATCGAGCAGCATGCCCTTGGCCGGGATGCCGATCCAGATCAGGCCCCAGTGCGGGTTCTCGAAGCGCTGCGCGCCGGTGGTGGTGCCCACGCGGCTCAGGCGGTGCAGGCGCTTCTTCCAGCGCAGGGCGATGTGGGCGTTGTCCTGCGCGTTCGTGTAGATCGTGATCTTGTTGCCGAGTTCGCAAGCGTAGTCGGTAACCACCGTGTCGGTGATGTCCGGCTCGTCGATGACGTCGGCGCCATAGGCCGGTGCGGCCACGGCGGCGCCGGCTACGCCGGCGGCAGCCGCGCCGGTGGCCTTCGCCCCCGGCTTGGCCTTCGATGCCGGCTTGGCTTTCGCCTTGGCCTTCACGACCTTGTCGGCCTTCGGATGTTTTTCGGGTGCGGCGGCTGCGCTGGTGCAGATGGCGGCGGCCGCGAACGCAAATGCGCCAGCGGCAAGGATGCGGGAGAGGAGGGTGGCCATTAGTTGGAATCCGTGAGGTTGACGATTGCCGCAGCGGCTTCCGGCAGCGCCAGGCCGGCCAGTCTTGCGCGCTGCAACACGGTCCAATAATATCGGTAGCTCGCGCGGTCGTGCAAGCGGCCGTGTTGCGCGATCGGCCCCCACTGCGCCGCCATCGCCTCGGTGAGGATATTGGTGGCTTCGTTCACTTCCGACAGGCGCGGCGTGAAGGCCTTCAGGATCGGCTTGATCTGGTCCGGATGGATGCTCCACATCCGGGTGAAGCCGAATTCCGCGCCGGCGCGCTGGGCGTCGTTGGCGACCACCGCGCTGTCCTTGATGTCGGTGGTGACATTGTGCGAAGCCACCTTGCCGTGCGCATGGCAGGCCGCGACCATTTCCAGCTTGGCGCGCACCACCAGCGGGTGCGTGAACTGGCCCGGCGTGCGCATGGCGCTGGCCGGCACCGCGCCGTAGTGGGCCGAGACGAAGTCCATGATGCCGAAGGACAGGCACTCGACCTGGGGCAGGGCGGCGATGTCGTAGGCTTCGCGCAGGGCGCAATGGGTTTCGATCAGCACGTGCACCGGAAGATCGTTGCGGCCGGCCTTGACGGCATGCTCGTTGACCAGGTCGATGGCGCGGATCACCTCGTCGGCGCTGTCGACTTTCGGCAGCACCACGTAGGCCAGCCGTTCGGCGCCGCTGCCGACGATGGTGGCGACGTCGTTCGCGAAGTGCGGGCTCTTGGTGTCGTGCAGGCGCACGCCGATGCGGTTGAAGCGGTTGTCGCTGCTGTTGACGAGGCTGGCCACCAGGGTGGCGTGCGCCGCTTCGCTACCGGCGACGGCGCCGTCCTCGCAATCGAAAGTGATGTCGAAAACCGGCCCAAGCTCTTGTTGCAGGGCCATCGATTTGCGCATCAGCTTCTCCGAGCCGGCGTAGTGGTCGCAGGCGGGGAGGAGGAGCGGCTGGCGTTTGCCCTGGAATAAAACCTCGGAAGGATGCATGGTATGTCTTGAAACGATTCGGCCATGCCGCGCGCCTCGACGGCGCCGGCATGGCACGGTTGGCGCGGCCGGGTGGCCGCGCCGTTGATACTTAAGTCGGCAGCTCAGTTCAGCAGGTGAGCGACGCCGGCCTTCTCTTCTTCGAGCTCTTTCAGGGTCAGGTTGATGCGTTCCTGCGAGAAAGCATCGATGTCCAGGCCCTGGACGATCTTGTATTCGCCGTTCTCGGTGGTGACCGGGAAACCGAACATGGTGCCTTCCGGGATGCCGTACGAACCGTCCGATGGGATGCCCATGGTGGTCCACTTGCCGCCGGTGCCCAGCACCCAGTCGCGCACGTGGTCGATCGCCGCGTTGGCCGCCGAGGCTGCCGACGATGCGCCGCGCGCTTCGATGATGGCGGCGCCGCGCTTGCCGACGGTCGGCAGGAAGGTGTCGCGGTTCCAGACGTCGTCGTTGATCAGGTCCTTGACCGATTGGCCGTCGACGGTCGCGAAGCGGTAGTCGGCGTACATGGTCGGCGAGTGGTTGCCCCACACGGCCATTTTCTCGATGGCGCCGACCGGCTTGTTCAGCTTGGCGGCAACCTGCGACAGCGCGCGGTTGTGGTCCAGGCGCAGCATGGCGGTGAAATTCTTGGCCGGCAGGTTCGGGGCCGACTTCATGGCGATGTAGGCGTTGGTGTTGGCCGGGTTGCCGACCACCAGCACTTTCACGTCACGCGAAGCGACGGCGTCCAGGGCCTTGCCCTGCACGGTGAAGATCTGGGCGTTGGCTTCCAGCAGGTCCTTGCGCTCCATGCCCGGGCCGCGCGGACGGGCGCCGACCAGCAGGGCCACGTCGGCGTCCTTGAAGGCGGTCATCGGGTCGGCATGGGCGGTCATGCCGGCCAGCAGCGGGAATGCGCAGTCGTCGATCTCCATCATGACGCCCTTGAGCGCCTTCTGTGCCTTCTCATTGTCGATCTCGAGCAGCTGCAGGATGACCGGCTGGTCCTTGCCCAGCATGTCGCCGTTGGCGATGCGGAACAGCAGGGAATAGCCGATCTGGCCGGCCGCGCCGGTTACGGCGACGCGCATTGGGGTTTTAGCCATGATGAATCTCCAAAAAGGGAATGAAAACGGTCGAGCCGGGGTGCGAATTTGGGGAAACTGCAATGATACCAAAAGCGCACCGTGTCAATTGGATATCGCGCGCATGGTCGAAGGGCAGGCGCGGAGGTCCAGGCCGGCCACGAGTTTATGCCTCGACTGTTCTATCTGTCAATTCATATCATATGTCTTATATAAGACACATGTCTCAGCGGTCATATACTGGACGTAGGGGGCTGTTTTGTGGTGAAATCGCGGTCTATGAACCCCCTGTCACCCAACAGCAGCGATGCAACCGGTACCGACGCATCGCCGTCGTTCCGTCCGTTGTACCAGCAGATCAAGTCCCTGATCACGCAAAGCCTGCAGTCGGGCGAGTGGAAACCGGGCGAGCTGATGCCGAGCGAAGTCGAGCTGGCGGGGCGCTTCAAGGTCAGTCAGGGCACGGTGCGCAAGGCCATCGACGAGCTGGCGGCCGAAAACCTGGTGGTGCGCCGCCAGGGCAAGGGCACCTTTGTCGCCACCCATGCCGAAGAGCGCGCCCACTTCCGCTTCCTGCGTCTGATGCCCGACGAGGGCATTCCCCACCATCCGGACAACCGCTTCATCGCCGTGCTGCGCATCCGCGCCACGTCCGAGGTCGCGCGCCTGCTCGAACTGAAGTCGGGCGACGCCGTGGTCTACATCAAGCGCGTGCAGTCCTTCGACGGCGTGCCGACCATCCTGGAAGAGTTGTGGCTGCCGGGGCAGCTGTTCAAGGGCCTGACGGCGGAGCGCCTGGTGGAGTACAAGGGGCCGATGTACGGCCTGTTCGAATCGGAATTCGGCACCCGCATGATCCGGGCGACCGAGAAGATCCGTGCGGTGGCGGCGGATGCGGTCGCCAGCGAACACCTGAAGGTGCCCGAAGGCACGCCGCTGCTGTGCGCGGACCGGGTGTCGTTCAGCTATGGAGACAAACCGGTGGAGTTGCGGCGTGGAATTTATTCGACCGCTCGCCACCATTACCAGAACGAGTTGTCATAAGAATGCACGGATTACCGTAGGGTGGCCGGCTCTGCCGGCCGCGCGTCCAGCCATGATATGCGTCGCCACAACGCATCCGGAAGTTGAACGCGCGGTCGGCGTAGCCGACCACCCTACAGCAAGGATCGCTTCAAGCGATTAAAATAAGTTGGTTTTGCGTACGCGACGAACAGTGCCCGGTTCGGCGCAGGGATGCCCCGGTGATCCACCCCTGGATGCCTGGTCCCCCGTCACAAAATCGGCGAGAATGAAGGGTTCATTAAAAAACTGTCGTCATAGAGGGAGGTGTTTCATGTCCGAAGCCGTGAGAGAAGCTGCAAAAAAAGGGCGGCCGGAGTTCCGCAACGTTGGCATTGGTGATATCACAGGTAAATATCGCATGCCACCATCGGCCATCGTGTCGATCCTGCACCGCGTCAGCGGCGCTGGTCTGTTCCTGTTCCTGCCTTTCCTGCTGTATCTGTTCCAGGAAAGCCTGATGTCGGAAATCTCGTTCGAGCACTTCCGTGGCGTCGTGAGCAATCCGTTCGCGAAAATCATCATTCTGGGCCTGTCGTGGGCTTACCTGCACCACTTCGTCGCCGGTGTGCGTCACCTGTTCATGGATAACCACCTGGCCCTGGACAAGGATGCGGCACAGAAGACCGCACGCTGGGTGCTGATCATCAGCCTGGTGCTGACCGCGCTGGTCGCCCTGAAACTGTTCGGAGTGTTTTAATCATGGCAAACAAGAATAATATCGGACCGCGCCGCCTCGTCGTCGGCGCCCATTACGGCGTCAAGGACTGGCTGGCGCAGCGCGTCACCGCCATCGTCATGGCCGTGTTCACGGTCGTCCTGCTGGTCTCCTTCCTGACCGGCCAGAATTTCACGTATGAAGGCTGGGCCGGCCTGTTCGCCCGCCAGTGGTTCAAGCTGTTCGCGCTGGTGACCTTCCTGGGCCTGTTCTACCACGCCTGGGTCGGTGTCCGTGACATCTGGATGGACTACGTCAAATCGGCCGGCCTGCGCCTGATCCTGCAACTGGCGACGATCTTCTGGCTGCTCGCCTGCGCCGCCTGGACCGTGCAAATTCTCTGGAGTGTGTAATCGTGGCAGCAATCAAAACTGCAATCCCTACCCGCCGCTTTGACGCGGTCATCGTTGGCGCCGGTGGTTCCGGCATGCGCGCATCGCTGCAATTGGCCGAAGCCGGCCTGAACGTCGCGGTGCTGTCGAAAGTGTTCCCGACCCGTTCGCACACCGTGGCTGCCCAGGGCGGCATCGGTGCCTCGCTGGGCAACATGAGCGAAGACGACTGGTACTGGCACATGTTCGACACCGTCAAGGGTGGCGATTACCTGGGCGACCAGGATGCGATCGAATTCATGTGCCGCGAAGCCCCGAAGGTCGTGTACGAACTCGAACACTTCGGCATGCCCTTCGACCGCAACCCGGACGGCACCATCTACCAGCGTCCGTTCGGCGGCCACACCGCGAACTTCGGCGAAAAGCCGGTCCAGCGCGCCTGCGCCGCGGCCGACCGTACCGGCCACGCGCTGCTGCACACCCTGTACCAGCGTAACGTCCGTGCCCGCACCCACTTCTTCGTCGAGTGGATGGCCCTCGACCTGATCCGCGACGCCGACGGCGACGTGCTCGGCGTGCTGGCCCTCGAAATGGAAACCGGCGACGTGATGATCCTGGAAGCGAAGACCACCATCTTCGCCACCGGCGGCGCAGGCCGCATCTTCGCCGCGTCGACCAACGCCTTCATCAACACCGGCGACGGCATGGGCATGGCGGCGCGCGCCGGCCTGCCGCTGCAGGACATGGAGTTCTGGCAGTTCCACCCGACCGGCGTGTCCGGCGCGGGCGTCCTCATCACCGAGGGCGTGCGCGGCGAGGGCGGCATCCTGATCAACTCGAACGGCGAACGCTTCATGGAGCGTTACGCGCCGACCCTGAAGGACCTGGCGCCGCGCGACTTCGTCTCGCGTTCGATGGACCAGGAAATCAAGGAAGGCCGCGGCTGCGGTCCGAACAAGGACCACGTGCTGCTGGACCTGCGCCACATCGGCAAGGACACCATCGAGAAGCGCCTGCCGTCGATCCTGGAAATCGGCCACAAGTTCGCCAACGTCGACGCCACCAAGGAACCGATTCCCGTGGTCCCGACCATCCACTACCAGATGGGCGGCATCCCGACCAACATCCACGGCCAGGTCGTCGCACCTGACGGCACCGGCGGCCAGAAGATCGTGGGCGGCCTGTACGCGATCGGCGAATGCGCCTGCGTCTCGGTCCACGGCGCCAACCGCCTCGGCACCAACTCGCTGCTCGACCTGGTGGTGTTCGGCCGCGCGGCCGGCAACCACGTGGTGGCATCGAACCTGAAGCAGAAGGTCAACAAGCCGCTGCCGAAGGACGCCGCCGACTTCGGCCTGGACCGCCTGAACCGCCTCGAGACCTCGACCGGCGGCGAGAAGGTCCAGCACGTCGCCAACGACATCCGCGCCACCATGCAGAAGTACTGCGGCGTGTTCCGTACCCAGGAACTGCTGGACGCCGGCGTCAAGGAGATCATGAAGCTGGACGAGCGCCGCAAGCACGTGTCGTTCAAGGACAAGTCGAAGGTGTTCAACACCGCCCGCCAGGAAGCGCTGGAACTCGACAACCTGATCGAGACCGCCAAGGCGACCATCGTGTCGGCCGCCGCGCGTCCGGAATCGCGCGGCGCCCACGCTCACAGCGACTACCCGAACCGCGACGACGAGAACTGGATGAAGCACACCCTGTGGTTCTCGGACAACAACCGTCTCGAGTACAAGCCGGTCGTGCAGAAGCCGCTCACCGTCGACACCTTCAAGCCGAAGGCCCGTACTTTCTAATTTTTTACAGGGCCGCGACCGCGTTCGCGGCCCTTATGAACAGGTAAAAACATGGCACGCACCATCCAACTGAAGATCTACCGCTACGATCCTGACAAGGATGCCAAGCCTTACATGCAAGACGTTACCGTCGAGCTGAAAGACACCGACAAGATGCTGCTCGACGCCCTGCAGCGCATCAAGTCCGACGTCGATGACTCGCTGGCCCTGCGCCGCTCCTGCCGCGAAGGCGTGTGCGGTTCGGACGCGATGAACATCAACGGCAAGAACGGCCTGGCCTGCACCACCAACCTGAACGAGCTGACCCAGCCGATCGTGCTGCGTCCTCTGCCGGGCCTGCCGGTGATCCGCGACCTGATCGTGGACATGACCAACTTCTTCAAGCAGTACCACTCGATCAAGCCTTACCTGATCAACGACTCGATCAAGCCGGAGAAGGAACGCCTGCAGTCGCCGGAAGAGCGCGAAGAGCTCGACGGCCTGTACGAGTGCATCCTGTGCGCCTGCTGCTCGACCTCGTGCCCGTCGTTCTGGTGGAACCCGGACAAGTTCGTCGGCCCGGCCGGCCTGCTGCAGGCCTACCGCTTCATCGCCGACTCGCGCGACGAAGCCACCAACGAGCGCCTGGACAACCTGGAAGACCCGTACCGCCTGTTCCGCTGCCACTCGATCATGAACTGCACGGACGTGTGCCCGAAGGGCCTGAATCCGAACAAGGCGATCGGCAAGATCAAGGAACTGCTGGTTCGCCGCGCGATTTAAGACGGTTTCGTCTTTTCACGCGTGATTTGAACGCGCGCACGGCAAAGCCGTGCACCCTACGAGATACGGATGTTTGTAGGGTGGTCGGCTCCGCCGACCGCGCGTTCAGCCAGCCGTAGCACATAGCAGCAACTCGCAGCATCCCGCAGTAAAGATGCCGCAAATACAGTAAAAGTACCGTACTGCCTATTCCCGGCATGCGGAGTATGATGTTGACCCAACAACGGACTCTAGTGAAAACGCATCAATCCGACCCCGCGAACCGCGCCCGCCTGCGCTGGCGCTCCCGCCGCGGCCTGCTCGAGAACGATTTGATCCTCACGCGCTTCCTCGATGCGCATGAAGAAGAATTGAGCGACGAGGACGTCGATGCGCTGACCCGCTTGCTGGACCTGGCGGACAACCCGCTGCTGGACCTGCTGCTGGGCCGGACCGAGCCTGAAGGCGAGGTCGACCAGCCGCACGTACGCGCCTTGCTGGCGCGCCTGCGGCAGGCGTAGTTCGAGACCTACCGCCAGATTTCGTAATTGTTTTTAGATCCACTCCCACAAGAAGGAAGTGCCATGAATATCTCTGATACCAAAGCCACCCTGTCGTTCTCCGACGGCAGCCCGTCGGTCGACATGCCGATCTACAAAGGCACCATCGGCCCGGACGTCATCGACATCCGCAAGCTGTACGGCCAGACCGGCAAGTTCACCTACGACCCTGGCTTCATGTCGACTGCTTCGTGCAACTCGAGCATCACCTACATCGACGGTGACAAGGGCGAACTGCTGTACCGCGGCTACCCGATCGAGCAACTGGCCGTCAACTGCGACTTCCTGGAAACCTGCTACCTGCTGCTGAACGGCGAACTGCCGAACGCCGAACAGAAGAAAAAGTTCGACGACACCGTGACCCGTCACACGATGATTCACGAGCAGATGAACTTCTTCTTCCGCGGCTTCCGCCGCGACGCGCACCCGATGTCGGTCCTGGTCGGCACCGTCGGCGCGCTGGCCTCGTTCTACCACGACTCGCTCGACATCAACGATCCGAAGCAGCGCGAGATCTCGGCGATCCGCCTGATCGCCAAGCTGCCGACCCTGGTCGCCATGGCTTACAAGTACTCGGTCGGCCAGCCGTTCATGTACCCGCGTAACGACCTGTCGTACAGCGCGAACTTCATGCACATGATGTTCGCCAACCCGTGCGAAGAGTACAAGGTCAACGACGTGCTGGTGCGCGCCCTGGACCGCATCCTGATCCTGCACGCCGACCACGAGCAGAACGCATCGACCTCGACCGTCCGCCTGGCCGGTTCGTCGGGCGCCAACCCGTTCGCCTGTATCGCTGCCGGCATCGCCTGCCTGTGGGGCCCGGCGCACGGCGGCGCCAACGAAGCCGCGCTGACCATGCTGAAGGAAATCGGCTCGGTCGAGAACATCCCGGCCTTCATCGAGAAGGTCAAGGACAAGAACTCGGGCGTGAAGCTGATGGGCTTCGGTCACCGCGTCTACAAGAACTTCGACCCGCGCGCCAAGCTGATGCGCGAAACCTGCCACGAAGTGCTGGAAGAGCTGGGCCTGCAGGACGACCCGCTGTTCAAGCTGGCCATGGAACTCGAGCGCATCGCGCTGGAAGACGAATACTTCGTGTCGCGCAAGCTGTACCCGAACGTCGACTTCTACTCGGGCATCGTGCAGTCGGCCCTGGGCATCCCGGTCTCGCTGTTCACCGGTATCTTCGCGATGGCCCGTACCATCGGCTGGATCGCCCAGTGGAACGAAATGATCGCCGATCCGGAACAGAAGATCGGCCGTCCGCGTCAGCTGTTCGTGGGTTCGCCGGTGCGTGATGTGCCGGGGATCGACAAGCGCTGATCGCTCAAGCGACTCAACAGGAAAGCGGACTTCGGTCCGCTTTTTTTATGTCTTTCGGTCTGTAACGCGTGATATACGGCGTACACTAGGAACAACGGATGCGTTCAGTATCGGCTCGGGTTCCTGACAGATGATAGAAATTTGCGAAGCAAGCCCGCTGGATGTGGCGGGCGTCGTTGAGTTGTATCGCGAAGCCGGGTATGGTGCTCCGGTCCAGCCCGGGGATGCGCTAATCGTGGCAAAGGCCGCTGGACGCGTCGTCGGCGTGGTACGCCTGTGTAGCGAAGAGCAGGTCACGGTCTTGCGCGGGATGCAAGTCAACCAAGACTTTCAGCGGCAAGGAATCGGCTCGAGGATGCTGGCCGCCTGCCGACCTTATCTGGACCGGCAGCAGGCTTTCTGCCTTCCCTACAGCCATCTGGTCGATTTCTACTCGGCTGCACGGTTCGAAGTAGTGCAGAGCGCAGAACTGCCGGACTTTCTGGCACACCGACTGGCTTCGTACCTGGCCGAAGGGCAGCAGGTTCTAGCGATGCGTCGACAATTGTCCTGACCTCGAGCCTGGTTCGCGGCGATGCCGTGGCCGATCGCATACCGTGCCTGTACACTGATCGCCAGCCTTATTCTTCACGTATCGGGGAGCAAGCATGGCACGCCTACCCATCAAGACCGTCGACGTCTTCACCACCGTCCCGTTCAAGGGCAACCCGGTCGCCGTCGTGCTGGGCGCCGCTAGCCTGTCGGCCGGACAGATGCAGCAGATCGCCCGCTGGACCAACCTGTCCGAAACCACCTTCGTGCTGCCGCCGACGCAGCCGGGCGCCGACTACCATGTCCGCATCTTCACGCCTGGCGGCGAGCTGCCGTTCGCCGGCCATCCGACCATCGGCACCGCGCATGCGCTGCTGGAAGCAGGCAGCGTGCAGGCAAGGGAGGGTATATTGGTGCAGCAATGCGGCGCCGGGCTGGTCACCTTGACGGTCGAGCACGAAGGGCAGGGCGCACCCTGGATCTCGTTCGAACTGCCCGCGCCCAGCCTCACCGCGCTGGACACGGCGCAGGCCGCCCGGCTGGAATCCATCCTCGGCGCCGACCTGGAAGTGAACGTCGCCCCCTACCTGGTCGAGGTCGGCGCACGCTGGGTGGTTGCCCAGCTGACGGGCGCCCGCGCGGTGCTGGCCTGCGAACCGGACCTGCAGCGCATGAAGGCGCAGGACATCAAGGAGCGGCACACGGGCGTCGTCATTTTCGGCGCCCACGATCCGGGCAGCGCGGCGGGCATCGAGGTGCGCGCTTTCGCGCCCGCGCATGGCGTCAACGAGGACCCGGTGTGCGGCAGCGGCACCGGCGCCGTGGGTGCCTTTCTGCGCCACACGGGGCAGCTCGAGACCTTCGGCCACAACTTGCTGGCCACCCAGGGCGAGATGGTCGGGCGCGCCGGCGTGCTGCGGCTGGCGATCTCGGACGAAGCGATCCGGGTCGGCGGCCATGCGCTCACTTGTATCGACGGCCTGCTCTCCGTATGATCGCCGCTTCCGACACTGAACAGGCAGGAGACCAACCGGCATGCCGACCCGCGACGACATCGTCTTATTGGCGTTCTATAACGCGGCCATGAACGGCAGGGTGTATGCCGCCGCCGCCAGCCTGCCGCAGGAGCTGCTGCTGGCCGACCGGGGCGCGTTCTTCAGCTCGATCGTGGGCACCCTGAATCACATCGTTGCCGGAGATACCATCTGGCTGCGCCGCTTCATGGGACATCCCTCGGCCTTCGCATCCTTGCGGCCGCTGGCCGACATTCCCGCGCCCGCCGGCCTGGCCTAGCGCTACAGCGACGAACTGCCTGTGCTGCACCAGCACCGCGTGCGGCTCGATGCAATCATCACGGCCTTCGCGGCGGAGGTGCTGGAGAGCGACCTGGCCCAGCCCCTCTCATACCGGAACGCGCGCGGCGACAATCGCAAGCACTTCGGCAGCCTGCTGCTGCACTTCTTCAACCATCAAACCCATCACCGCGGCCAGGCCGGCCCCCTGTTGTCGCAAGCGGGTGTCGATATCGGTGTGACCGATCTGCTCGAATGGCTACCCGATCAGCATTAATGCCATTTCGCCCTCGACTATTTCTTGCGTGAAATTCCATCAATCACTACCATTGGATCGGGTTACCAGGTATGCATGAGACTTGGTAAGGATGTTTGACCGATTCGAATGGGGATGGATGTGCAGATGAAGGCAACTCTTCGGCTGTTGGCCGCGCTGGGCGCGTCGTTCGTCTCCTCTAGCGCCAGTGCCCATGGCGGCGGCCTGAATGCGGACGGTTGCCACGTCAACCGCAAGACCGGCGACTACCATTGCCACCGCAGCCCGGCACGGCAGCCGGTCTCGCCCTCCTATGCCTCCGCCGAGGGCCTGGCGCCTCTCAGGACGGGCGCGCAGGGGAGCATGCGCGGGGGCGGTGCTTTTAAAAACTGCACGGAGGCGCGGGCGGCAGGCGCGGCGCCGGTCCGCATCGGCGAGCCTGGCTATGGCCCCCACCTCGACCGCGACGGCGATGGCATCGGGTGCGAGCCTTACCGTGGACGGCGCTAGCCTGCGCCGGCGCGCCGGCGCAGCTTTCTTGCTGGCCGCTTGCCTGTCCCCGCATGCCGGGGCCGGACTGCTCGCCGACGACGAAGCCCGTAGCGCGATCGTGGCGCTGGGCGCCAAGGTCGACAACAAGCTGCGCGATATCGACACCCTGATTCGCGCACTCCATGCGCGCATCGATACCAAGGGCGACAAGACGCTGGGCCTGGACATGCTGAACCAGCACGAGCAGACCATGCGCGAGCTGGCCAACCTGCGCGGACAGATCGAGCTGCTGACCAACGACATCGCCAACGCGCGCAAGAACCAGCGCGACCTGTACGCCGACCTCGACACGCGTGTCAGGAAGTTCGAATCGCGCCTGGAAGCGCTCGACGAGCGCGCAGCGGGAGCGGTATCGCCGGAAAAACGCGCCTACGAGCGCGTGATGAACACCTTCAGGGCAGGGCACTACAAGGAGGCCGTCACCGGCCTGCAAGCCTTCCTGCGCCTGTTTCCCGATTCCGATCATGCGGCCGACGCCCGCTACTGGCTGGGCAATGCCTATTTTTCCCAGGGCGACTACAAGAAGGCCATCGCGGCGCACGAAGACATGCTGGCCCGCCATGCCGACAGCGCCAACGTGCCGGAAGCGATGCTCAACATCGCCGCCAGCTTCTCCCAGTTGAACGACAAGAAGCACGCCAGGGAAGCGCTGCAGCGCGTGATCGCGGCCCACGCAGGCTCGCCCGCGGCGAATGTCGCCAGGCAGCGGCTGGCGCAGTTGAAGTAGCAATATCAAGGTCAACATCGGGGTCAGGTCTGACATTCAGACACGACCTCTGCTGTCATCCACGCTGCGACCGCACTTCCAACGTCGGGTGCTCGAGCTTTACTGTTGAGTTTGTGTCCGAATGTCAGACCTGACCCCCGTGGGAACGAGCATCAAGCCCAGTCCTTGTCCGGCTGCACCTTGAGGCGCTGCGCCGCGTCGACCACGTCCTGCAGTTCCACCGGATCGCTGTACGGATCCTCGTCCAGGCTGGTCACCCGGTTCAGTTCCTTCTGCCAGCGCCGCAGTTCCTCGACATAGGCCTGGTTCGGCATGCGTTTGAGCTCGCCGCACTCCTCGCGCACGTCGCAGATGCCGTTGCCGACCCATTCGCCGGTATGCCAGTCCGGCATGTCCACAGCCGGGAACAGGCAGACGCCCTGCAAGTCCATGCCGCGCCGCACCGCGGCCAGCGATTCGCCCATCACGTCGCGCAGCCAGTCCGGCCGCCCGTGTCCGAGGCCGCTGGTCTCGCCGATGATCATCGGCCTGCGGTAGCGCTGCCAGACGGTGTCGAGCATGTCGCACAGCGGCGCGATGCGCTCGTCGCCGGGCTCCAGCGGGGCGTGCGGGCCGCTCTCGCGGTATTCCATCTGGCCGAAGGAATACACGTTGGTGCCGACGATGTCGAGGATCTCGGGCGAGCCGCCGAATTCCGGATGCTCGCGGCCGGCGATGATGTCCCAGGCCAGGAAGCTGTCCACCTCGGTTTCGTAGCGCGCCGCCTCGATCTGGTCGGGCCGGTCGCGCGGCGCCACCACCCGCACCAGAGGGTCGATGTGCACCATGCGCGCCTGCGGATCGACCTCGCGGATCGCCCTGGCGCCGGCGATCGCCGCGCGGCACAGGGCCTTTAACAGGCGGGCGCGGTCCTCGCGGCTGCAGCGGTAGGGCGCGGCCCAGCCCCATTCGCCGGCGCAGAAGGAGAAGAAGGTGATCTCGTTGATGGGCGTGAAGAAGTGCGGGCCGCGCAGCTTCGGAACCACGTATTCAGCGCACGCGCGGCAGTAGCGCGCGAAGCGCTCCGTGAAGGCATCCGAGAACGGATCGAGGTCGTCCGGGTAACCGTAATGGCAGAGGTCCCAGATCGGCGTGATCTTCGACGCGTTCATCGCCGTGATGTAGGGATCGATCATGGAAAAGTCGCAGGCGCCGCCCCGGTCCACCAGCGGCCAGGGGATGCCTTCGCGCGCGACGGCGATGCCGAGACTGCTCAGGATGCGGTAATCCTCGGCGGCATGCCAGTCATGGCCGGTCTCCGCGACCAGGTTGCGCCGTACGCCGTCTTTCCAGAGGAAAGTCGAGCATTCGAAGCCGGACAGGAAGAAGGTGGGGAAGATGCCGGGATGGCGTGCCATGTGCTCTCCTCGCGGAAGGTGGAAGGTGTTGTCGGACGAGAAGCTAGCACGCAATGCGCGGGCCGGTCGCCACCCATGGCTGTCGGCGCGCCCGCCATCCAGTTATAATGCCGTCCTTCAGCGCCACGTTCCGCTCCGGCCCTTCGACCACACAGATGCTCGCCAGCCTTCCACGCATCCGCTCCACCCGCTACCTCGTCGCATTCCTGCTGACGCTGGCGATGGTGTTTGCGCACTGGCAGGGCCTGGCGCACCGGATCGCGCACGCCACGCAGTACGCATCCGCCGCGCTCGACAGCGCCGTCAACGGTTCCGCGGCCTCGCACCAGAACACCGTCCCGCACTCCTGCATCGCCTTCGACGCCGCCACCGTGGCGCCGGCGCTGGATACCCCGGCGTGCACGATCGCCATCCTGCCTGCCGGCCGCATGCCGGCCCTGTGGACGGCCTTCGCATCGCGGCATGCGCCGTTCACGCCTTACTTCTCGTCCCGCGCTCCCCCCGTCGCCTGATGTCCTGAACCCGCCCGATGCCCCTGCGCCGTCCGTTTCGCGCAGGCGTGTCCGTCCGTTTTCGTTTTGAGGAATTCATCATGCACGTCCAGCGTACCATCCTGGCGAGCGCGGTATTGGCCGCACTCGCACCGTTCTCGTTTGCCCAGACCAGCACCGGCCAGCCCGTCGCGACCGTCGTCGTCACCGCCAGTCCTTTCAATGCCGCCGAGGGCGACCAGATCCTCACGCCGGCCAAGGTGCTGGCCGGCGACGAACTGCGCAGCAAGCTGGGAAGTTCGCTGGGCGACACCCTGAGCGGTGAACTGGGCGTGTCGGCATCGGCCTTCGGTGCCGGCGCCTCGCGCCCGATCATCCGCGGCCTGGAAGGCAACCGTGTCAAGGTGCTGGAAAACGGCATGTCGGTGTCGGACCTGTCCGGCCTGTCGAACGACCACGCCGTCACCGGGGAGGCGGCCACCGCGCGCCAGATCGAGATCCTGCGCGGCCCGGCGGCGCTGCTGTACGGCTCGGGCGCGATCGGCGGCCTAGTCAACGTGGTCAACGAACGCATCCCGACCGAGCTGCACGACAAGCCGAGCGGCGTGGTGGAAAGCCGCTACAGCAGCGTCGACCACGGGCGCGCCGTCTCGTTCTCGGGCGACGCCTCGAGCGGCAAGGTGGCGCTGCACGTGGACGGCAGCGGGCGCGACGCCGGCGACTATCACGTCCCGGACACGCCGGTCGGCGACACGGTCCCGAATTCGGCCCTGCGCCAGCACACCCTGGGCGCGGGCGCCTCCTACATCGGCGAACGCGGCTACTTGGGCGCTTCGGTCAGCTCGCTCGACAAGCGCTACGGCATCCCGGGCGGCGAGGGCGCCACGATCGACCTCGACCAGACGCGCTACGACATCGACGGCCAGCTGAACGCGCCGATGCCGGGCTTCGAGAAGCTGCGCTTCAAGGCCGGCTACTCCGACTACGGCCACGTCGAACTGAACGCCGAGGGCGGTCCCGAGACCATTTTTTCGAACCGCTCGCTGGAGTCGCGCCTGGAGCTGACCCACAGGCCGCTAGCCGGCTGGGAAGGCAGTTTCGGCATCCAGACCGAGCACACGCGCTTCTCCGGCCTGAGCGCCGACAGCGGCGAAGCGGCGACGGTGCCGGTCACCGTGTCGGACAGCCATGCGGCCTTCCTGGTCGAGCAGCGCCAGTTCGGCAAGGCCCGCGTGAACGCCGGCGTGCGGGTGGAATCGGTGAAGCGCGAGCCGGAAGGCGGGGCGCCGCGCCGCAGCTTCGACTTGCTGTCCTACTCGGCGGGCGCGGTCTGGCCCCTGGCGCGCGACTACACAGTGGGCGTCACCGCCTCGGTGGCGCAACGTGCGCCGGGCACCGACGAGCTGTATTCGAGCGGTCCGCACGAGTCGACCCTGACCTACGACATCGGCAACCCGAATTTCAAGAAGGAGACCTCGCGCAACCTGGAGCTGTCCTTGCGCAAGGTCACGGGCCTGGTGCGCTGGCAGGCCAACCTGTTCGAGAACCGCGTGCGCGACTTCATCTACGGCGAAGTCGGCGATACGCTGCTGGACGACGAGGGCAATCCGGGCGACGAGCTGCGCGAGCGCATCTTCCGCCAGGCCGACGCCACCATCCGCGGCGCGGAGGCCGAGATCAGCTACAACCGGCATCCGCATACGCAGGGCCTGTCGCTGCGCGCCTTCGGCGATCTGTCGCGCGGCTCGCTGGACCACGCCGGCAGCCTGCCGCTGCAGCCGGCCAAGCGCATCGGGTTCGAGGCCGGCTACCGCCAGGGCGCGCTGCGCGGTGGCGTCTCGCTGCTGCGCGCAATGAAGCAGGAGCGCCTGGCCGCGTTCGAGTCGACGCCGACGCCGGGCTACACCCAGCTCGACGCCAACCTGTCCTACACCCAGCGCTTCCGACACGCCGACCTGACCTGGTTCATCATCGGCAAGAACCTGCTCGACCACGAGATCCGCATCTCGACGTCGGTCCTGAAGGACGTGGCGCCGCTGGCGGGACGCAGCCTCACCGTGGGCGTGCGCGCCGCTTTCTGATTCAGCGGGTCCAGTTGCACTTGCCGCGCAGGATGGCGGCGGCCCAGAAAGGCGCGGCGAACACGCCGCCGACGCCGAACACATAGTCGCCGAGCACGGTCTTGGCGACGAAGCTGTGCGGCTGGTGCTTGAGCGGTTCGGGGCCGAGGCAGTGGGCTTTCTTCGCTTCCGACACCTTGCGGGCGAATTCGCGGTAGGGACGGCTGCTGAGGACATCGCCGGCGCTCGGCACCGCGCTCAAAGGCATGTCGTCGAGGGTGGCGCGGATGGCGGCCCTGATCGCTTCGTCGCTGGGACGCGCGCCCGGCACGGGCGCGGCGGGCGCCGCCGCGGGCATGGCGAAGGGATCGTAGGGCGCCGGCTGGCGCCCATCCGGCGCATCGGCATGGACCAGGCCAGGGGCGGCCGCGAGGGGTACGAGCATCGTCAGGAACCTGGCTTTCATCGTCATGGGGCGGAAGTGGATGGCCTGCCGACTGTACCCGAACGCATTGCCATATTCTTAAGTCTGCATGAAGCCCCACACGATGATGCGGACCGGATAAGCGCGTGCATTCATTACTGTACGTAATGATTACTGCCTCGGATTCATGAATTCTATTCATAAGCCCTTGCATTTTTCACATGCAGTGCGGCTTTGTCACGCCCCGACCATCCCAGGGCTGCGCACCGGAACGAACTGCACGCCTTGAAAATTAAAAAAGCGCTATGTTCTTGCATGCGCATTTTCATCAAATCGCCCCTCCAGCCAGCACCCCATACGAAAGGAAGTACGATGCCCGACTTCGATCCCAACCGGCGCCAGCTGCTCAAGGCGTCGACCGCCGCCGTCGGCGGCGTCGCGGTAGCCTCCCAGCTCGCGGCGCCGGCCCAGGCAGCGCCCGCCGCCGCCCAGCCGGCCGCCTCCACCCTGCCTACGACCATGAGCGTCCGGCTGAAGGTCAACGGCATCGAGCACCAGTTGATGGTCGACCCGCGCACCACGCTGCTGGATGCGCTGCGCGACCGCCTGCACCTCACCGGCAGCAAGAAGGGCTGCGACCAGGGCCAGTGCGGCGCCTGCACGGTGCTGATCGACGGCCGCCGCACCACCTCCTGCCTGACCCTGGCCGTGATGCAGGAAGGCCATGAGATCACCACCATCGAGGGCCTCGGTACCCCGACCAACCTGCATCCGCTGCAGCGCGCCTTCATCAAGCACGACGGCTACCAGTGCGGCTTTTGCACGCCGGGCCAGATCTGCTCCGCCGTCGGCATGCTGGAAGAGATCCGCACCGGCGCGCCGAGCCACGTCACGGCCGACCTGAACGCCGGCGCGCAGCCGAGCGAAATGGAATTCCGCGAGCGCATGAGCGGCAATATCTGCCGCTGCGGGGCGTACTCCAACATCCAGGAAGCGATTGCCGAAGTAGCGGGGATGAAACGATGAAAGCCTTTACCTACGAACGGGCCAAGACCCCGCAGGAAGCGGCCGCCGCCGCCGCGCGCATCCCGAATGCGCGCTTCGTTGCCGGCGGCACCAACCTGCTGGACCTGATGAAGCTCCAGATCGAAACGCCGGCCCACCTCATCGACGTCAACGACCTGGCGCTCGACCGCATCGAGCCGGCGCCAAACGGCGGCCTGCGCATCGGCGCGCTGGTGCGCAACTCGGACCTGGCGGCCGACCTGCGGGTGCGGCGCGACTACGGCGTGCTCACCCGCGCGCTGGTGGCGGGCGCCTCCGGCCAGCTGCGCAACCAGGCCACCACCGCCGGCAACCTGCTGCAGCGCACCCGCTGCCCCTATTTCTACGACACCAACGTCCCCTGCAACAAACGCAGGCCCGGCAGCGGCTGCAGCGCCATCGGCGGCTTCACCCGCCTGCACGCGATCGTCGGCCAGAGCGATGCCTGCATCGCCACGCATCCGAGCGACATGGCGGTGGCCATGCGCGTGCTGGACGCCCAGGTCGAGACGGTCGACCCGAGCGGCGCCACGCGCGTGATCCCGATCGCCGACTTCCACCGCCTGCCGGGCACTACGCCGCACGTCGAGCACAACCTGAAACCCGGTGAGCTGATCACCGCCGTGACGCTGCCGCCGCCGGTCGGCGGCGTGCAGAGCTACCGCAAGGTGCGCGACCGCGCGTCCTATGCGTTTGCGATCGTCTCGGTGGCCACCATCCTGCAGCGCGACGGCAGCGGCCGGGTGGCGCTGGGCGGCGTGGCGCACAAGCCGTGGCGGGTGGAGTCGGCCGAAGCCGCGTTCCCGCGCGGGGCGCAGGCGGTGGCGGGCGGCTTGCTTGCCGGCGCCCGCACCACCGGGGACAACGCATTCAAGGTGCCGCTGGTCGAGCGCACCCTGGCCGCCGCGATCGCGGATGCCAAAGCCACGACTTGAGCGAAAGGGACAGCCATGAAATTCAACGAACCAGCCACCAGCAACCCGATCGACCAGCTCAAGGTGGTGGGCCAGCCGATCGACCGCATCGACGGTCCGCTCAAGACCACCGGCACCGCGCCCTATGCGCTCGACCGCCACGACGTGGTGCCCAACCAGGCGCACGGCTACGTGATCGGCGCGGCCATCCCGACCGGACGGATCGTCTCGATGGACCTGGCGGCGGCCAGGGCTGCGCCAGGCGTGATCGCCATCGTCACGGCCCAGAATGCCGGCAAGCTCACCAAGGGCAACTTCAACACCGCCATGCTGCTGGGCGGACCGCGCGTCGAGCACTACCACCAGGCCGTTGCGCTGGTGGTGGCCGAGACCTTCGAGCAGGCGCGCGACGCCGCGTCGCTGGTGCGCATCAAGTACGATCGCGACAAGGGAGACTTCGACCTGCGGGCAGTGCAGAACAAGGCCATCGCGCCGAAGTCGGAAGCGGCCGAGACCAGGATCGGGAACTTCACCGGCGCCTTTGCCTCGAGCCCGGTGAAGCTGGACGCCGAGTACCACACCGCCCACGAATCGCACATGATGATGGAGCCGCACGCCAGCGTGGCCGCCTGGGACGGCGACCAGCTCACGGTGTGGACCTCGAACCAGATGATCGCCTGGGCCAAGGGCGACCTGGCCAAGACCCTGGGCATCCCGAAGGACAAGGTGCGCGTGCTCTCGCCCTACGTCGGCGGCGGCTTCGGCTCGAAACTGTTCCTGCGCGCCGACGTGGTGCTGGCGGCGCTGGGGGCGAAGGCGGCGCGCCGTCCGGTGCGCGTGCCGCTGCAGCGCGCGCTCATCCCGAACAACACCACGCACCGCTCGGCGACCGTGCAGCGCATCCGCATCGGCGCCACCCGCGAAGGGAAAATCACCGCCATCGGCCACGAAAGCTGGTCCGGCAACCTGAAGGACGGCTCGCCGGAGAACGCGGCGACCCAGACCCGCTCGCTGTACGCGGGCGAGCACCGCATGACTTCCAACCGCGTGGCCGCGATGGACCTGCCGGAAGCGAACGCGATGCGCGCCCCGGGCGAGGCGCCGGGCATGGCGGCGCTCGAGATCGCGATGGACGAGATGGCGGAGAAGCTGGGCATGGACCCGGTGCAGTTCCGCATCCTGAACGACACCCAGGTAGTGCCGGACAATCCGGAAAAGCCCGCTTCCAGCGACCCGCAGTCGAAGAAGCCGGAGAAAGAGAAGCACATTGCCAATCCGCCGTTTTCGAAGCGGCAGTTCGTCCAGTGCCTGCAGCAAGGCGCCCAGCGCTTCGGCTGGGAGCGCAGGTCGAGCAAGCCGGGCACCGTGCGCGACGGCCGCTGGCTGGTCGGCATGGGCGTGGCCGGGGCCTTCCGCGACAGCCTCCTGACCAAGTCGGCGGCGCGCGTGCGCCTCGACCGGCGCGGCATGCTGACGGTGGAAACCGACATGACCGACATCGGCACCGGCAGCTACACCATCATCGCCCAGACGGCCAGCGAGATGATGGGCGTGCCGCTCGAGCGGGTGCGGGTGCGGCTGGGCGACTCGAGCCTGCCGGCATCCTGCGGCTCGGGCGGGCAGTGGGGCGGGCACAACTCGACGGCCGGCGTGTACGCCGCCTGCCTCAAGCTGCGCGAGGCGGTGGCGCGCCAGGCCGGCTTCGAGCCGGAGCGCGCCATCTTCGCCGACGGCCTGGTGCGCATGGGCGAGCGCAGCCTGCCGCTGTCCAAGGCGGTGGCCGGGCGCGAGCTGGTGGGCGAGGACCTGATCGAATACGGCGACATCGACAAGCGCTACCAGCTGTCCACCTTCGGCGCGCACTTCGTCGAGGTGGGCGTCGACGCGGTGACCTGCGAGATCCGCATCCGCCGCATGCTGGCGG
This sequence comes from Massilia varians, assembly GCF_027923905.1. Taxonomy (NCBI): domain Bacteria; kingdom Pseudomonadati; phylum Pseudomonadota; class Betaproteobacteria; order Burkholderiales; family Oxalobacteraceae; genus Massilia; species Massilia varians. Next base: position 4,224,117 of record NZ_AP026966.1, on the reverse strand, counting down.
TGTGCGCGGCCGGGCGCATCCTCAATCCCAAGACCGCGCGCAGCCAGGTGATCGGCGCGATGACGATGGGCGCCGGGGCGGCGCTGATGGAGGAACTGGCCGTCGACAAGCGGCTCGGCTACTTCGTCAACCACGACCTGGCCGGCTACGAGGTGCCGGTGCATGCCGACATCCCGCACCAGGAAGTGATCTTCCTGGACGAGGTCGACCCGATGTCCACGCCCATGAAGGCCAAGGGCATCGCCGAGCTGGGCATCTGCGGCGTGGCGGCGGCGGTGGCCAATGCCGTGTACAACGCCACCGGGGTGCGGGTGCGCGAGTATCCGATCACCCTCGATAAGCTGATCACGAAGATGCCGCTGCAGGCTTGAGGGCACAGGCGGCCGGCATTGCCGGCCGCCTGTGCCCTTAATTTTGTCAAAGTGAAAATGCGCGCATTTCTGCCCGCGCGCTTTTGCTATCCTGCGTCGCTTTGACGCGATCACCTTGACGTATGAAGCACCTCCACCCGAGCGCCCGCAGCGGCGCCGGTCTGCGCATCGACTGGCTGCAGCTTGCCGCGGCCTTCGCGCTGCTGGCCTTCCTGGTGATGGTCTGGCGCTGGGGCGGCACGGTCGCCGTTTCGCAAGCCTATTACGATACCGCGCGCTGGCTGCGCGGCGAGATCCCCGCGAGCAGCCTGGTCGCCCCCTTCCCCTACCGGCTGCTGGTGCCGGCGCTCGCAGCGGGGATGCCCGGGGAACTGCGCGACGGCTTCGCCATGCTCAACTGGCTGCTGGTCACCGCAGGGGCGTGCGCCATGTCGGCCGCCGTGCTGCGCGCCGGGCTCGGCCCGCACCGTGCGATCGCAGCCGGCCTCTTGATGATCGTGTCGCTGCCCACGTTCTGGTTTGCGCCTTATCTGCTGGTCGACCCGGGATCGGTCTGCGCGCGCGCCGCCTTCGTGCTGGCGGTGCTGGCCGGCCAGCCGTGGCTGGCCGCGCTCGCGGGCCTGGCCGGCACCGCGATCCGCGAAGAAAACATCCTGCTGCTGGTGTGGCTGGTCGCGATGCGCCGCATCGCCATCCTGCCCGGCCTGGCGGCGCTGGCCGCGGCGGGGGCATGGATCCTCGCCGTGCGCTGGTGGCTGGTCCCGGGATTGCCGGCCTATACCTGGACGCCGAACTGGGGGCAGGCGCTGGCCGCGCTGCAGGACCTGCGCTCGCTGGCCACCATCACCGGCAGCGCCTTGGTGGTCGTGCCGCTGGCGCTGCTGGGCTGGCGCGCTGCGCCGGCGGCGCTGCGTCCCTTCGCCGGCCTGCTCCTGCTGATGGCGCTGCCGCCGCTGTATGCCGCGCTGTGCGTGCGCGTCGACGGCCGCGCCGTGTGGGGCCTGTATCCGTTCCTGGTGCCGTTCGCGGCCTGTGTCGGCCTGGATCGTGACATGCGACGTTGACGAATCCCCCACAAGGGCTATACTGGGCCCTGTACGATTTTTTCATGACCATGAACCCACCACGCTTTACATCGCCGCGCAATACCGCCTGCCAGCAGGGCAGGGGCTTTGCCGCGTCCGTCGAGCGTGACTGCGCCGCCGTCTCCCGAGCGGTGCAGCAGTCGTCCCGCAACCTCGCCTGGCTCGTTCGGGCTCGGTGAGGACCCCTGCACGCGTTTCTCTCCTCCCGAGCCGCCCCCCGCCCAGCCGGCCATTTCCATTGCCGGCCGCTAATACCTTATCGATATCCGCCCGCCACACCGCGGGCAAGCACAGGAGTACACAATGAAACCGACCATCCTCGTCTCATGGCTGGACATGGACCGCCTCGACCGCATGCTGGACGCCGTTCCTGCCGCACAACTTGCCGCGCGCGACGCGCTGCTCGATGAACTGGGCCGCGCCGCGCTCGCCGAGCCATGGGAAATGCCGCCCGACGTCGTCACCATGAACTCGCGCGTGCGCTTCTCCTTCGACGGCGCCGAGGAAGAAGTGATCATGACGCTGACTTATCCGAAAGACATGGCCGGTAATCCCGATCAGCTGTCGATCCTGACCCCGGTCGGCACCGCCCTGCTGGGCCTGAAGGTCGGCGATTCGATCAGCTGGGAGCGTCCCGACGGCGCCATGTTCGAGCTCAGCGTGCGCGGAATCGAGTACCAGCCGGAGCGCGACGGACAGTTTCACCGCTAGGCTGCAGCAGCACCACCAGGGCCAGCACGATGGCGCAGGCGATCCAGGCCGACCACAAGGTGTGGGTCAGGAAGTGGGCGCCGCGCATCTGCTGCATCCAGCCCAGCACCAGCCCCGGCGCCAGCGCCAGGCAGGCGGCGCGCCATGCCCCGCGGCCCGGCCCCGGCAGCCACAACACCGCCAGCGACACCAGCCACAGCGCACTCGACGCATGGCCGGCCGGCATGCAATGGCCGGGCAGGCTTCCCGCCGGCAGCGCCTCGAACAGGCGCACATAGGGCTCGCTGCCGCCGTAACGCGCCAGATCCCAGGGGCAGTGCGCGCTGCTGGCCTGCTTGAGCAGGCTGGTCGCCAGCGGCACCAGCACGGCGGAGCAGGCGATCACGCGCAGGCGCAGCCGCGCCAGGGGCCGCTCCAGCATCGGCTGCGGTCGGACGACATCAAGCAGCGCCAGCACCACGAAGACAATCGCCAGCAGCGTCAGGCCCGCCTTGACTATCTCGTGGCCGAAGGTCGCGGTGAGCCATGCTTCGCGCCAGGGGAAGTTGCCCGTGGCGCGGTTGTACAGCCAGTCGGCCAGCATCAGGTCGACGTCGGTCCATTGTCCCAATGCCGCAATGAGCGGCGCCATCAGGGCCAGTGCGGCGGCAAGCCGCAGGCGGCTGCGCGCGTCCAGCAGGATGCCCGCATGCCGGCGCGCCGCCCGTTCAGTTGCGTACGCAGGCATGGAACAGGTCGAGTTTGGGGTTCAGGACGGCGGTTTCGACGTTCAGCATGCCGAGCACCGAGTGGAACACGTTGTCGTGCGAGAGCGGCTGGTCGCGGCGTGCCTGCAGGCAGGCGCGGTCGATGCGGAAGCGCTGGCTGAAGCCCTCCGACATCCACAGCATCATCGGCACGTGGGTCTGTTCCTTCGGCGCGAACATCCAGGGCGCGCCGTGCAGGTACATATTGCCTTCGCCGAGCGATTCGCCGTGGTCCGAGAAATACAGGAAGGCGGTGTCGACGTCGGCATCGTGCGCGGCCTGGCGCAGCAGGTCGATGGTCTGGGCCAGGAAGCTGTCGGTGTACAGGATGGTGTTGTCGTAGGCGGCGACGATGGACTCGCGCGTGCAGCTTTCGAATTCGCTGGTCTGGCACACCGGGCCGAAGCGGCCGAAGCCGGCCGGATAGCGCCGCGCATACTCGGGCCCGTGGCTGCCCTTCTGGTGCAGGACCACGACCAGGTCCTTCCCGCCCTGGCGGATCAGCTCCGGCAGGCCCTCGAGCAGGCCCTCGTCATAGCATTCGCTGCCCGCGCAATGGGCCTTGCCGGGCGCCGGCGTCGCCACGTCGACGAATTCGACGCGCTCGCACACGCCCTTGCAGCCGGAATTGTTGTCGCGCCAGAGCACGCGGAAACCCGCATGCGAGAGCACGTCGAGCAGGCCTTCCTGGTGCTTGGCGACGCTGTCGTCATAGCGCTCGCGCGGCAGCGCCGAGAACACGCAGGGCACCGACACCGCGGTGGCGGTGCCGCAGGACTCGACCCGTGCAAAATTGATCAGGCCTTCCTCGCGCGCCAGCCGCGGATTGGTCTGGCGCGCATAGCCGTTGAGCGAGAAATTGGCGGCGCGCGCGGTTTCGCCCACCACGATCACGGTCACCGTGCGGCGCGCCTGGCCGGCCCAGCGGCTGCCCTTGGCCGCGTCGCCGCCGATCGCCTGCAGCGGCACCGGCTTGCTCCAGCGGTTGCGCAGGTAGCCGTTGAGCGCCTGCACCACGTTGGTGGGCGTGAGCAGGTAGCGCAGCTCGCGGTGCTCGCGCACCACCGGCGCCAGGGTCTTGAACAGCAGGACCAGCAGCAGCGCGGCCGCGGCCAGCGCCGCCGCTCCCAGGCCCAGGCGGCGGCCTGTTGCGCGCAGGCCGCGCGGGAAGTCCACCCGCGCGCGCGCCACCAGCAGCGCCGGCAGGCCGCCGGTCAGCAGGACGAAGACCGCCAGGCGCCAGCTCAGCAGTTCGCCGGCCTCCCTCGAGTCGGTCTCGAACATGCTCTGGATAATGGCCTTGTCGATCACGATGCCGTACTGGTTGATGAACCAGGCCGAGGCCGAGGCGACCAGGATGAACACGACCAGCGCCGGCTTGGCGACGTAGCGGAAGCTGAACGGCGTGAGCAGGGCGTAGAACAGCAGCACCACGATCGCGAAGCTGCCCGCCAGCAGCGGCAGCCGCGCCAGCGAGAAGCCGCCGACGGCGTGAATGAAACTCGACCAGAAATTGATGTTGGCGGCGCTGGCCAGCAGCAGGGCGACGCCGAAGACGAGCAGGTTGGCGCTGATGCGCCGCGGAAATTGGTATGGCACGTCGTACCCATCGAAGCGCGCGGCCGGAATGGCCGCGTCATGCATGCAGGATACGAGTCAGGGCGTGAACCGCGCCTCAAGCGGACGTTAAGGCAGCGTAAAACGAAGGTTCTCAGGCGGCGGGAAAGCGGAGCGTGAAGCGGCTGCCGCCCCCCAGGCGTGCTTCGTAGGCGAAACCGGCGCCGAGGAAATCGCAGATGCGCCGGGCCAGCGCCAGTCCCAGGCCGGTGCCGCCCGATCCGCTCGAGGGCGCGCCGCCGCTGCCGAGGGTGGCCTCGACCGCCGGCGGCAGGCCGGGTCCGGTGTCTTCGACCACCACCCGGTCCGGCAGCAGGCGCACCACGACCTCGCCGCGGTCGGTGTACTGGCAGGCATTGCGTATCAGGTTGCCGATGGCGGCCGCCACCAGCTCGCGCGGGGCGCGCACGGCGAGCAGCGGGCCGTCGACGAAGCGCAGGGCGACCGGCTTGCCGGCGACCAGCGCGCGGTATTTTTCGACTTCGTCCTCGGCCACGGCATGGACGTCGACCGGGGCCAGCGTGCCGAGCTCGGGCGCGCGCGCCAGCAGCAGGAGCACGGTGACCGATTCCGCGGCCTCGCGCGCCGCCCGGTAGATGCGCTCGGCCGGGGCGCGCACGGCGGGCGCGGATTGCTGCATCAGGATCTCGGCGGCGCCCATGATCACGGTAAGCGGGCTGCGCAGTTCGTGGCTGACGTCGCCGGTGAAGTAGCGTTCGCGGTCGAGGAAGGCGCGCAGCTCGGCGGTGTGGTCTTCCAGGGCGCGCGCGAGCACGCCCAGTTCGTCCTTGCGCCCCGTCAGTTCCGGCGCCGCGCCGCCATGGCGGACCGACTGCGCCAGCTCGACGATCGGCGTGACCACGCGGGCGGCGAAGAAGCCGCCCAGCAGCGAAGCCAGCAGCACGAGGCCGAGCAGCACGGCGGCGAACATCGAGTACACCACCAGCTCGATCTTGTCGTAGTCGCTTTCATGGTCGGCCAGCACCCAGCTGCCGTACGCGTCATGCCCGGCCAGCACGTGCAGGCGACTGGCGCCGACGTCGATGATATGCACGCCGTCGGACAGGCCGCGCAAGGGTGCGGGAATCCCTTCGTTACGGTGGAAGCGCAGGCCGGCCGGCATGTCGACGTCCAGGCCGGCGGCCTGGCGCGGGGCGGCCCAGGCCACCGCCGCCTCCAGGCGCTTGTCGACCAGCTGCACTTCGATGCCTTCCACCGCGATGGCGGCGATGACGGCGAACAAGCATGAGGCGCCGAGGCCGAACAGCATGAAGGCGACGACGATGCGGCGCTTGAGGGAATCAGCGGGACGCATCGCGCTGCAAGCTGGCCTGCGAATCGCCCTGGACCAGCTTGTAGCCGACGCCCGCCACAGTCTGCAGCATCGGCGTGGCGAAGGGCTTGTCGATCGCCTGGCGCAGCGCATGGATGTGGGTGCGCAGGGCGTCGCTGTCGGGGCGGTCCTCGCCCCACACGGCCTGCTCCAGCGTCTCGCGGGTGACGATGCGCGGCGCGCCGGCGAGCAGGCAGCGCAGCAGGGTGTAGCCGGTCCGGGTCAGCTGCACCGGCACGCCGGCGCGCGCGGCTTCCTGGGTCTCGGGATCGTAACTGAGCTCGCCGAAGCGCATGGTCGCGTGCACCGCATGGGCGGCCGACGAGCGGCGCACCAGGGCCTTGAGGCGCACTTCGAGTTCCACCAGCGAAAAGGGCTTGACCAGGTAGTCGTCGGCGCCGCTGTCGAAGCCGGCCACCTTGTCGGGCAGGCTGTCGCGCGCGGTCAGCATCAGCACCGGCGTGGCCTTGCCGAGCTCGGTGCGCAGCTTCTGGCACAGCTCCAGCCCATTCAGGCCGGGCAGCATGACGTCGAGGACGATCACGTCGTAATCGTTCTCGGAGGCGAGCGCCAGCCCGCCGTAGCCGTTGCGGGCGGAGTCGAGCTGGTGGCCCTTCGGCTCCAGGAAGCCGTAGAGGTTGGCGAGGATGTCGGGGTGGTCTTCGACGATGAGGATGCGCATGCGCTTATTCTAGTGGAGTAGGGCGGGCTCAGCGTAGCTTTCCAGACGTTAAGATCGCGTTAACACTGCGCCGGCGCCGGGGGCGGCGTCGAGAAATGTTGGCAAATCCGCATGTTTGGATTATCGTGGGCGCAGTCGACACTGCCAACGAAAGAGACCATGAAACGATTCCTCGCCGCCGCCTTCCTGTTGCTGGGCCTGATCGGCATCGCCCGTGCCGAGACCGACGCCCAGCTCACCAAGCAGGTCAATGCCTTCGTCGACGAATGGCACGACGACGCGGCCAACGCGCGCATGGCCTATTTCGACAAGATCGCCGCCGACGGCGTGTACATCGGCACCGACCGCAGCGAATTGTGGAAGCGCGACGCGTTCAAGACCTGGGCCAAGAAGTACTTTGAGCGCAAGTCGGCCTGGAGCTTCAAGGCCACGCGCCGCAATGTCTATGCCTCGGCCGACAAGTCGCTGATCTGGTTCGACGAACTGCTCGACACCCCGAACATGGGCCCGTGCATGGCCAGCGGCGTGATCCGCAAGACGGCCAAGGGCTTCGAGATCGTGCATTACCAGCTGTCGATGGCGGTGCCGAACGAGGTGGCGGGGCGGGTGACGGCGCTGATCGCCGAGCACGAACAAGCGGGCAAGCCGGCCGGCAAATAAGGGCAGGCCGCACGGCCGTCCCGCTGCGGTTATCATCAGCGGATGTCGCTACCTACTTCACCTTACATCGGCCGTTTCGCCCCATCGCCGACCGGCCCGCTGCATGCCGGTTCGCTGGTCGCGGCCCTGGCCAGCTACCTCGACGCCCGTGCCCACCACGGCACCTGGCTGGTGCGCATCGAGGACATCGACGAGGGCCGCAGCGTGCCCGGCGCGGCCGAAGGCATCCTGGCCCTGCTGGCGCAGCTGGGCATGCACGCCGACGGCGAAGTCGTCTGGCAGAGCCGGCGCAAGCACCTGTACCAGGCCGCCGCCGCGCGCATCGCCGAACACACCTACCCCTGCGGCTGCAACCGGCGCGAGATCGCCGATTCGCGCCTCGGATTCGCCCCCGATGGCGCCGCGATCTATCCCGGCACCTGCCGCTACGGGCTGGCCGAGGGACGCGGCATGCGCAGCCTGCGCCTGCGCGTGCCGGAACCGGGCTACGACGTCGTCGGCTTCACGGACCGCTTCGCGGGCGAGGTCACGCAGCGTCTCAGCGCGGAATCGGGCGACTTCGTCCTGAAGCGCGCCGACGGTTTCTGGGCCTACCAGCTGGCGGTGGTGGTGGACGATGCCGAGCAGAGCGTCACCGACATCGTGCGCGGCGCCGACCTGCTCGACTCCACGCCGCGCCAGATCTTCCTGCAGCGCGTGCTCGGGGTGCCGACCCCGCGTTACCTGCACGTGCCCGTGGTGCGCAACGAGCACGGCGAAAAACTGTCGAAGCAGACCGGCGCGCTGGCCGTGGCGCCGGGCGATGAAGCGGCGGCGATCGACGCACTGCTGCAGGCGGCGCGCTTCCTTGGCTTGCCATTGGAAAGGCCGGCATCGCTGCAGGCCTTCTGGCAAGCGGCGATACCGGCCTGGAGCCGCTTGCTGGCGACCCGCCCGGGCGCATTGATCGCGCCAGGCCTCATCTGACCTGGCTGTGCCGGCGGCGCGCCATCAGCGCCAGTCCGGCCAGGCCAACCCCCAGCATTCCCCAGGTCGCCGGTTCCGGAATCGGCGCGCTCACCACGAAGCCGCGGATCTCGCCGTTCGGATACTCGGTCGTGTGGATGTTGAGGTAGGCCTGGTTGGCGTTCATGCCCGCCAGCAGCGCCGCGCCGGCGCTCGACGGCGTGCCGCCGAACTGGGACAGGAAGGCCGGATCCCAGACCGCCGCGTCGCTCAGGTCGAAGGTGTGGGTGTAGTCGCCCGCGGTCACCATCATGGGGAAATCCGTCAGCGAGATCGCCGGCGGCGCCACCCCGGTGAAAGCTTCGGTGGTGCAGCAATGGATGTGGGCGACGGTCGTGCCGGCGAGCAGGTCGCGGAACGGCACGTCGGCCCGCAGCAGCGAACCATCGACCTCAAGGGTGGCGATGCTCTCGCCGGGCGACCTGTTGGGCGGCGACTCGCCCGGGCCGCTGGCTACGGCACGGTAGACGTCGGCACCCTGGGCCGCCGGCGCGAGGGCCAGCGCCGAAGCGGCAAGCGCAAGTGCGGTCAGTACTTTTTTCATGGCAGTCCTCCTGATTAGGAAAGAATCCAAACAGCACACCCGGCCGGCGTGCTGCCGAAAAAAGTAGCGCATCAATTCCGCACCGTCCACACCGTACGGGCGATAAAAGTACCTTGGGCAGAAGCGCGAAAGAAAGGAGCCTGGCTCAGTGGGGATTGCGCATGATGGTGATCTCGCCATCGGCTTCCAGGAAGGCGCATTTCATCTCCGGACGCGGGCAGTCGTGCTCGCGCAGCGCTTCCTCGATGTCCGATTCGGACAGGCGGCAGTTGCGCACGACCTTGTCGAAGAACACACCGTCGCGGCCGATCAGGACGGCGCTGCCATCCACGAATTTCTCGAAGCGCCGGCTGCGCGAGCTGAGGACGGCGACCGTGGAATTGATGGCGACCAGGGTCGCAGCCGAGATCAGGCCGCCGGCCAGCGAGTCGTCGCCCGCAGTCAGCGAATTGGAGACGGACTCGGATAGCAGCATGACGACCAGCAGGTCGAAGGGCGTGAACTGGCCCACCGTGCGGCGGCCGGACAGGCGCACCATTACCAGCAACAAGATGTATACGGTCAGTCCGCGTACGACGAATTCCCACCATTCAAGATCCATGTCGAACATATCGTCTCCATGCACAACACCGATGGGTTCATTCTAATCAAAACGTCAATATCTTGATTTCCAAGCGTGCGCTACAGGAACCAAGCTCAGGAAGAGGGCGGGGGAAGGACCGTGTTGGCGGCTTCCCAGGCGGCAAGTTCGCGCTCGTAGCGTTCCAGCGCTTCCTCGTACAGGTCGAAGACGCAGGGCACGCAGCCGCTGCGGCAGCAGTCCTCGAGATCGGGCTGCACCGGCGGAACCGGGCGCGGCGCGGGCATGCTCATTCCTTGCGCCCGTTCTCGCCATTCAGGATCTGCTGGATTTCCTCGCGTTCCTTCTTGCTGACGTGGCCGCGCAGCGCGGCCAGCACCAGTTCCTTGCCAGAACCGGAGAAGGCCTTGTGGATCAGGTCCTTGATCAGGCCGGCCTGGTGCCGGTCCTGCGGCTGGGCCGGCGCATAGACGTGCGCACGTGCGCTCTCGTCGCGGGTGAGCAGGCCTTTGGCATGCATCATCTGCAACAGCCGCAGCACGTTGGCATAGGCCATGTCGGGCCGCGCCGCCAGCGCCGCCTCGTGCACCTGGCGGGCAGTGGCGGGACCGAGCTGCCACAGCAGGCGCAGCATTTCCAGTTCGGACGGGGTCGGCTTGGCGGGAAGGTCGGGAGTGCTCATGGATCTAGAATAAATGATCTAGACCGCCACGTCGAGCCGTCCCCGCGGCGGCGCTCAGTCCCGGTCGTGGAGCCGGTACTCGCGCAGCGCGAACACGGTCTTGCCGTTTTCCCGCACGCACACCCCGGTCATGGTCTCTCCCTGGCGCAGCACGTGCTTGACGCGGGTGCCGGCGGCCTTCCCGGCGCAGGCGGCGTGGGCGGCTTCCGGCACGTCGGGCAGGGGCGGCGGTGGCGGCGGCGCAGGAGGGGCCGGGATCGCGGGCATCGCGGGCATCGCGGGCAGGGCCGGCGGGGCGATGCCGGTGACCCGCTCGCCCGGGAGTTCAGGCGGCGCCGGCGGGGCTGGCGGTGCAGGCGGTGCAGGTGGGGTTGGCGGGACTGGCGGCGGCGGACACTTGCCATCGACGGTCGAGGCGCATTTGCTGTGGACATGTACCCCCGCCTGGGTGCTGCCGGCAAACGCGGCCAGCAGGGCGAAGGCACTGAGGGCGGCGGTCGTCTTGTTCATGGTTTTCTCCTCATGGCTGCGGCCCACGCAGGATGCGCGGGCCATGTGCGCATCCTGCACGCCAATTGTGGAGAAAACATGGACGCCTTGCCGGCTAGCGGATCAGATCGAGGCGCCCCCGGTGGAGGATGTGCGGAGGCGCAGCTGCTTGCGCGACCTGCGCCGCGCTGTCGACGGCCCCGGCTCCAAGGACCAGCCGGTCACCATCGGGGCCAGCTTCCACGATCCGGACAGCCAGCCGCGCAGCGGTTCCCGCAGCCTGGTCGCCGGGAACGGCGTCCAGCACGAAGCGGTAGCCAGGCCGGCCGTCCAGCCGCCCCCTGCCTTCGAGCCGGACTGCGTTGCCGTCCAGGCTGACGCGTTCGAGTTGCTCGCCTTTGAAGGAGCTGCGGCCGAGCAGGTGGAAACTGCACGGCGTGCCGCTTCCGTCCCTGACAGCGAGCGGCGCGGCCAGGCGGAACATCGGTCCGGCGTCTGCGCGCGCCGCCGGTCCGGCCGCCGGGACTGGAAGCGCGCCTTCGCCGAGGAGCACCGGTCCGCCGCTCGGGAAGATTGTCGTCGTCGCGAACTGGACCTTGCTGCGCCCGCTCGAATCGGTGACGCGGACGACGATGTTGTACTCGCGTTCGGCGGTGAAGGTGTGGACGGCCCGCACCTCGCCGCGGCCGCGGTACGCGCGCACGGCGGCCGGCTGTGGCCCGTTGCCGTCGCCCCAGTCGATCGTTGCGCGATGCGTGTCGCCGGGATTGCGGTCGGTGAAAGGCAGCGTGAGCGTGACCGGCTGATTTAGTACCGGCTGAGGCAGCCGGATCGGCCCGAGTACCGGTGCATCGCTGGCGCGGCCATTGGCGCGCAGCAGCACCAGGCCGGCACTCGACGTGGCAATGATGTCGCCGTTGGGCGCGACGGCGAGCGCCTCGTTGACAACCAGGCCGGAAGGCGGCGCCAGCAGGCGCGCATTGAGGTTGACCGCTCCGCCCGCCCGCGACCAGCGGTAGGCCAGCCCTTGGTCGATGACGCTGCGCCGCACCAGGCCGACGACGGTGCCGCTGTCGTTGATGTCGTTTGCCTCGGATGCATAGAAGGAGCGTGGGTGCAGGTCGACCAGTCCGCGTGCCCGCGAAAAATAGTAGGCGCGGTTCTCGTTGTTCAGGCGCTGGATGCGTCCGACCTGCTCGCCGGCCTCGTTGAGCCTGGCGAGCACGGTGTTCAAGCCGACGCGCACCGTGCCCCTGCCCGGGCTCCACAGGAAGGCCTGGAAGTTGTCGCCCACGGGGTCGAGCGCGCCGGCGATGTCGCCGCGGTTGTTGATGTAGCGCGGTACCGCGCCGGTGGCGCCGAAGGTGCCGAGGTCAAGCGGGCGGCCGGCGGGATCCCAGCGCAATCCATGCGCAGCGCCGGTGGCGGTGACGCCGTAGCCGATGCTGACGTTGCTTTCGTTGATGTCGAACGCGGTCGTGTCGCCAAAGCCCGGGGGGCCGGGAAGGGGCAGTACGCGGTTGGCTGCCGTCCAGCGCACCGCCCGGAAGCTTGTACCGCCCGCGGAGGTGGCCGATTCCCCGACGATCTCGCCGCGGTTGTTGATGGCGCCGATATACATGCTGGCCTGGGGCGAGTATGGCGCCGGCAGGACGACCGCGCCGCGTGCGTCGGTCCAGCGCATTGGCCAGAAGCCGTCGGAGAGGGGATGCGCTGGATCGAGGTAGCGGGCCAGCAGGGCCACCTCACCCCTGTCATTGAGCGCACCCAGTTCCGACACGGTAGCGGCCGGCGGCAAGGGGGCGATCACCCGCTCGCCGTCGAGGAAGGCGACCCGGGTCGTGAAGTCGGGCGCGACGTATTCGAACACGGCTTGGCCGCGCGCGTTGAAGTCGGTTCTGAATGCAACCCGCGACGGGACCAGGTTGACGATGCCGTACCTGTCCCGGCCGCCAGGGCCGGCGCCGGCGTCCTGCGTGGCGGCCGGGTTTGCCGCGGCGCCAGGTCCTGCGGCGCTGTCGGCCCAGCCGTACACGGACATTGCCGCCGACAGCAGCAGTATCCCGATGCCTCCAGAAACGCGTCCTGCCGAAAGAGTTCGCATTGCCGCCTCCGTCCAGTCGATCCATGCGTCGTACATGGTTCCGGCCAAAGGTAAAACAGCGTAAGACGCGCAAGACGAAGTAGCGCAAGGGACGCTACGGAACCTTGGCGGCCGTATGGTGTCAGCGTGCCCCCAAGCAGGCATGGCGCCGGTAGCGGAAGCTCAGAGGTCGCAGCGGTAGCCGAGCCCGTAGATCGAGCGGATCGGTTCCAGGCCTGGTGCGGCGGCATCGATCTTGCGCCGCAGGTTCTTGATGTGGCTGTCGATGGCGCGATCGGTGGCCTCCAGACTGTCGGCGCGGGCGGCATCGAGCAGCTGGGCGCGCGAGAACACCTGGCCGGGACGGCGCGCTAGCGCGGCCAGGATCGCGAACTCGCTGGGCGTGAGATCGAGCGGGTGTCCATGCATGCTGATCCGGCGCGCCGCCTCGTCGATCGCCAGCGCACGCCGGGGCATTGCCGGGCCCGCGCGGCGCAGGATGGCCTTGATGCGGGCGATCAGCTCGCGCGGACTGAAGGGCTTGCACAGGTAGTCGTCGGCCCCGGCTTCGAGGCCGAGCAGGCGGTCGATTTCCTCGACCCGCGCGGTCACCATGATCACCGGCAGGTCGCTGGACGCGCGCAGCGCGCGGCACAGCGACAGGCCGTCCAGGCCCGGCAGCATCAGGTCGAGCACGACCAGGGCCGGCGGCTGCGTACGGATCGCGGCCAGTGCCTCGCGGCCGTCGCCGACCACCTGCGCCGTGTAGCCCGCGGCACGCGCATAGTCGGCCACCAGTGCGGCCAGTTCCGGCTCGTCTTCCACGATCATGATCGTCTGGCTCATGCGGCGTCTCCCGCCAGCGGCAAGGACAGCGTCACGCGCAGGCCGCCAAGCGGCGAGTGGGCGAAGGCCAGGCTGCCGCCCTGGGCCTCGAGCAGGCGCCGGCACAGCGCCAGCCCGAGTCCGGCGCCGCCGTGGGCGCGGCTGCGCGAGGCGTCGACGCGGTAGAAGCGCTCGGCCAGGCGCGCCAGGGCGGCATCCGGCACGCCGGGCGCGCTGTCGTCGATGACGAGGTGCAGGCAGGTCGCGTCCGCGTGCGCATGGAGTGCGATGCGTCCGCCCGGGGCGGTGTAGCGCAGGCTGTTCTCGAACAGGTTGTCGAGCACCTGGCGCAGGCGGTCGGGGTCGGCCAGCACGCGGCTGCGCGCCGGCGCGGCGCCCGGCTCGAGGGCCAGCCCGGCCGCCCGCAGGCGCGCGGCGAAACCCTGCGCATGGGCGGTGGCAAGCTGCCACAGGTCGAGCGCGACCGGCTTGCAGTCGAGCGCACCGACGTCGGCGCGCGCCAGCGCATACAGCTCGTCGATCAGCTTGTTCAGGGCCAGCACCTGGCGCAGCATCGCCTCGACGGTCTCGGGCGTGGCGCTGCGCACGCCGTCCTGCAGGGCCTCGAGCTGGGCGCGCAGCACGGCCAGCGGGGTGCGCAGCTCGTGCGAGGTATCGGCCACCCACTGGCGGCGCGCCCCTTCCGCGCTTTCCAGTTGCTGCGCCAGGGCGTTGAAGTGGCGCGCCAGCTCGCCCAGCTCGTCGCTGCGCGCCGCCGGCAGGCGCACCTGGTAGCGGCCGCCGGCCAGCGCGCCCGCGCCTTCGGCCAGCGCACGGATCGGCTGGCGGAAGTGGCGCGCCAGCAGCACGGCGGCAAGCGCGCTCAGGCCCACTGCCGCGGCGACGATCGGCCACAGGCTGCTGCGCAGCTGTTCCAGGAAGGCGAAGGCCATCGCATCGCTCGGCCGCTGGCTGGGCGCCACGCCGAGCAGGCCGACCGTGCGGCCGTCGACCTCGATGGCGCGGTGGACCAGCGGGAAGTCGCCGGGCACGCGCCCGGCCAGATAGGCGTCGTTCGCATCGAGCAGGGTGACGCGCTGGTGCAGGTCGTAGGTGACGCCGTCGGCGTGCGGCGCGTCCAGTTGCGGCGGGGCCAGGGGCGGCGCCGGCGGCACGGGAGGAGCGGGCGGCGCCGGTGGCGCCGGCGCGGCAGCGGCCGCCACCGGTGCGGCCGGGAGCGGGGCGCCGGCGCGCGCCAGCGGGGCCGGCGGCGCGGGAGCCGCCGGTGCCGGCGGGACGGCCAGCGCCCGGCGCTCGCGTTCGTCCTGCAGGCGCGCCAGTTCCCGCGCAATCCAGCCGTGCCGTTCATCGCCGGCGGGCAGGAATTGCCAGCCGCCCGCAGCCCGATAGCGCGTCGCCAGGCTGTCCGACAATTCGCCCAGCCGGTCGAGTTCGATGCCGACGGCGTAGTCGCCGAAGCTGGCCAGCACGTTCTGGCGCAGCAGGTAAACGGCGCTGGCCACCACCGCGAGGATGGCGAGCAGGACCGAGAAGAACAGGCGGTGGCCGATGGAAAATTTCACAATGTCGCGTCAGTGTGGGACTACGTGATAGAGATTCTTTATTCTCAATAAGGCTTGTCGAAAGTGCATCCTATTCTACTAGTTGAAAAATCACAAAAGCAATTACTCCTAGTCTGAGGGAGAAAGCGCCGGAGTTGGCAAGGCCAAGTCCTACAAGAGCATTGCCTGTTTTGGGTGGCTTGCCGGAGTCGTCGTGGTTAGGATGGACCTGTCTCAGCCACTTCCGGCTGGTGCTTTCAACATGAACAGGAGGCAACTATGGCATCGAATAACCAAGGCGGCAACAAGGGCAAGCAGGGCGGCAACCAGGGCGGCAATCAGCAGAGCGGCGATACCAGCAAGCGCGGTTTCGCATCGATGGATCCGCAGAAGCAGCGTGAGATCGCTGCGGAAGGCGGCCGCGCCGCGCACGCATCGGGCAATGCCCACGAGTTCACTTCGGAAGAAGCACGCCGTGCCGGCTCGATGAGCCACGGCGGCGGTGGTGGCCAGCAGAGCGGCGGCCAGGGCGGCAACCAGCAGAGCGGCGGCGGCCGCGGCGGCAATCAGGCAAGTAGCGGCAACCAGGCAAGTAGCGGCAACCAGGCAAGCAGCGGCAACCAGGCAAGCGGCGACAACACCCGCGGCGGCACGCCGGAGCAGCATGCCAAGGCGGGCTCGCAGAGCCACAAGAACGACAAGTAAGTCTCACGCGTCGTTCTCCACTGACATGGCCGGCCTTGCCGGCCATGTCAATTAATATACATCCCTGCGGTAGCGGCCTGCGGCCGTGAGCGCATCGAGCATCTCCACGCCCAGCACTTCCGTCAGCGCCTCGTGCACGCCGCCCGCCATCCCCTGCAGGCTGCCGCACACGTAGATCGCCGCGCCGTCGTCGACCCAGCTGCGCAGCGCCGGCGCATGCTCGCGCAGCAGATGCTGCACGTAGCGCGGCGTCGCGCCGTCGCGCGAGAAGGCGAGGTCGAGCCGGGCCAGGCCGCCTGAGGCCAGCCATCCCTGCAGTTCGTCGCGGCACAGGAAGTCGTGCGCCGCGTTGCGTTCGCCGAACAGCAGCCAGTTGTCGCCCTTGCCGGCATCGATGCGCGCCTTGAGCAGGGCGCGCAGCCCGGCCAGACCGCTGCCGTTGCCGATCGCGATCAGGGGACGTCCCGCATTGCCGTTCAGGCGGAAGCGCCCGTGCGCGCGGATGCGCAGGGGGATCGGCTCGTCCGGCGAGGCCGTCTCGCACAGCCAGCCGGATGCCGCACCAAGGCTGCCGTCCGCGCGCCGCTGCAGGCGCACCAGCAGTTCCAGCCGGCCTTCGGAGGGCAAGGATGCGATCGAATATTCGCGCGGATGCCCGGGGTCGGCGGGCGCGCTGACCTGGGCCAGGTCGCCGGCCTCCCAGTCCGGCAGCGCGGCATCCACCGGCACCAGCGCGATGCGGTAGAGGGGCGCGCCGGCGCTGCCCGGATTGGCGAGCGTGCGCGCCGCGATGCGCCAGTTGCCGTAATTCGGTGCTTCCCAGTCCGGCGCGTCGCTGGTGCCGGCCAGGCGGCCGATGTGGTGCTGCCATGCGGCCAGCGCGGCGGGGTCGCCGCGGTCGACGTCGATGCGGTCGAACAGCGCCGTCGCGCCGTGCGCCGCCAGCCAGCCGTCCAGTGCGCGGCCGAAGCCGCAGTAATGGGTGTAGCTGCTGTCGCCCAGCGCCAGCACCGCATAGTGCAGGTGCGACAGATCGGGCGAAGCGGCCATGGCCGCGCCGGCGAAACGCGCGGCGCTATCGGGCGCGTCGCCCTCGCCATAGGTGCTGGCGATGAACAGGATGCGCTGCGCTACCGACAGTGTGTCCGGGCCGAGCTCCGACATGCACATGGCGCGCGCCGACAGGCCGCCGGTGCTCAAGGTGGCTGCGGTCCGGGCGGCCAGGTGTTCGGCGCTGCCGGTCTGGCTGGCGTGGACCACCAGCCAGTCGGCCGCGCCCGTGACGGGGCCTGGGCGGGCGGCGGCGCGGGCGCGCCAGATCGCCAGGCACATCGCCAGGTAGCCGCTCGACAGGGCCAGGGCACTGCCCCAGCGCACGGGATCGATGGTGAGCATCATTGCAGGAGATTCATTGAAGCAGATCGCGCCAGGCGGCGCTGGCGTGTTCGCGCAGGCCGTCCTCATGGCGGACCAGGTAGCGCCCGGCAATGCCGCGCGCGTCGGCAAACGCGATGCCGGCCTCGGCGCCCATCACGGTCAGCGCCGTGGACAGCGCATCGGCCACCATGCAGCTGCTTGCCACGACCGTGCAGGAAGCGACGCCGTTGGCGATCGGATGGCCGCTGCGCGGATCGATCGTGTGCGAGGCGCGCTGCCGGCCGTGCTCGAAGTAGCTGCGGTAATCGCCCGAGGTGGCGACCGCCAGCCCGTGCAGGGCCACCATGGCCTGCGGGCTTGGCGCCGCATCGGGCACGCCTTCGATCTCGACCCACCATGGCTCGCCGCCCGGCTTCATGCCGGCGCCGCGCAGCTCGCCGCCGACTTCGACCAGGTAGTGGCGCACGCCGAGGCGCTCCAGGCACAGGCCCAGGCGGTCCACGCCGTAACCCTTGGCGATCGAGGAGAAATCGAGGACCGCGCCGCCCGGCTGCAGCAGGCGCCGCTTGGTGCGGTCGAGCTGAGGGACTGCGCGGGCGCGCCGCGCCAGGGTGCTGGCGACCTCGATGGGAGAGGGCAGCTGGAAACCGGCCCGGTCGTGGCGGCCGCTCGGGCCGAAACCCCACAGCTGGACCAGCGCGCCGGCGGCCGGGTCGTAGGCGCCGGCCGTGTCTTCATGGATCTGCAGCGCGAGCTCGGCGACTTCGTAGAACTGCGGCGGCAGCGCATGCCAGCTGCCCGCCGGCGCCCGGTTGTAGCGCGCCAGCAGGGAGCTTTCTTCCCAGTGGCTCATCTGCGCGACGATCTCGTCCAGCTCGCGCTGCAGGGCCGCTTCCAGACCCTGGCCGCTAGCTGGCGGCACCAGCATCTGCGCCGACCAGGTCGTGCCCATCGACTGGCCTGCCGCCCGGCGCAGCACGCTGCCCGCGGGAGGAAGTGCCATGTCGATCTCGAACGGAACGAGAACGCTGCGCATGGTCGGCATGGCGCGCGCCGTCCTTACTGCGGCAGCACTTCGAAGGTGGCGGCGTAGGTGTAGCGCTTGGCGCCCGGCTGCTGCGGCGCGCCGCGCTCGCCGTGCGGCACGCTGGCGCTCAGGTAGTACATGTTCGGCGTCGCCACGGTGAAGCTCGCTTCGCCCTTGGCGTCGGTATTCAGGCGCTGCTCGCCCGAGGAGCCGCGGTACTTGGCGGTGCCCGGCACCACGCTGAACGGCATGTTGGCGGCCGGCTTGCCGTCGAGCTGGAAGCGCACGCGGATCGGCTCGCCGACGCGCAGGTCGGACGGGTGGGTGACCGGGACCAGTTCGAGGCCGACGCCGCTCGGCTTCAGGGCGGTCTCGTTCATCTTGTTGGCCGAGACGAAGGTTTCCAGGCGGGTGTGCACGTCGGTGGTCTGCACCTCGGTGGCGCCGGCCGGAATCTGCACCTGCGGGCTGCCCTGCGGGCCGCGGAAGCGCTTGGTCTCGCCACCCAGCTTGTAGCTGCCCGTCACGTTGTTGTTGACGATGGACAGGCGGTAGGTGCCGTCCTTCGGCAGGCGCAGGTCGAGCGTGCTGCGGTACTTGCCCAGCACCGCGCCCTGCGCCCTGGTGGCCACGCCGTCCGGATCGGTGATCGTCAGGTTGTCCAGGCGCAGCGGGGCGTGGTTGAATTCGAACAGCTGGTTCGAGATCCCGGCATCGAGCGTGACCCAGGCTTCCTTGGCGTCCACCATGGTGCTGTTTGGCAGCAGCCAGGCGTCGTGGGCCTGGGCCGCGAGGGTCGTGCCGGCGAGGATTAGGCCGAGCAGGGCGGTCTTGGTGAAGCGTTGTTGCATGAGGGTTCTCCTGTTCTTGATGCGTTATTGGATCTGGAGCGACACGGCGCCCAGTTCGTCCTTGCCCACCGCGCTGGCCGCGACCTTGCCCTTGCCGGCCCAGTTGAAGGGCAGCTTGACCACTTCGCGCCCGCCCGACTCGCGCGAGGCCTCGACCACCAGCGTGTAGTCGCCGGCCGCAAGCTTGTCCAGGCCATGGCGGGCGCCGTCGAACTTCATGGTGTGGGCGCCCGGCGGACGGGTCGCGCCGCTCACGCCGTCGATCGGCATGGTGGCTTCGCGTCCGGCCTTGCGCCACCAGGTGCGCAGGTCCTTCAGCCATTTCTCGCCTTCGCGGTTCTTCAGCTTGAGGTCGTACAGCACGGCCAGGTTCGCGGCCACGCTCTGGTCGGCGCGCTCGATCCAGAGCGCGACATAGGGCTTGTGGTACTCGGCGACGTTCAGGCGCGGCAGCTCGAACTTGACGGACAGGTCGGCGGCCACGGCCCAGCTCGATGCAAACGGCAGGGTCAGGAGGAGCGAGTGAGACAGTTTCATTCTTGGTCTTCTCTGGTAAATACGGCGACGAAGGGATTCAATGCACGAACAGCAAGGCCAGCACGATCGGCAGCACGATGCCGAAACCGACGATCGGCCAGGTCGACGGCCGCTTGGCCGCGTGGTATTTCAGGATCAGGAAGCCGGTGATGCAGAACACCACGCAGGCGACCGAGAAAATGTCGATGAACCAGCTCCACACCGGGCCCGTGTTGCGACCCTTGTGCATGTCGTTGAGCCAGGAGATCCAGCCGCGGTCGGTCCGTTCGTATTCGGCGCTGCCGTCGGCGGCAATCCGCAGCCAGGCATCGCCACCGGGGCGGGGCAGGGCCAGGTAGGCGTCATCCTCGCTCCACTCGGCGCGCTTGCCGCGCGCCTCGACCGGGAAGTTGGCGTTGGCCCAGTCCGCGATTTCGCTCGGCAGCGGCACTTCGGCGTCGGCATGCTCGCTTGCATAGGCTTGCAGCTGGGCGCGCAGGGGTTCCGGCAGGCTCGCCTTCAGGCGTGTGACGCGCGGTTCGGCCTCGATCAGGCTGGCATTGTTGAGGGTCAGGCCGGTAAAGCTGAACAGCAGCATGGCCATCAGGCAGATGGCCGAGCTGATCCAGTGCCACTGGTGCAGCTGCTTCAGATAGACGGCACGCCCCACGCCGGGCAGGGTGGCGGGTGTCGATGCGGAAGTGGTCGGTCCGGTTGGGCTCATCATCAAATGATAACGATTATCATTTACCTGGTCAACAGCGCGATGCGGCTTTACAAATAGAAATAAAACATTTCTTGTTGAACGCTCTGCCTTGCCCGGAAGCTTGCGTTACAATACTGTGCGCCAAAAGGCAACGGAGGCCCCGCTGTCTTGTTTTGTGCCACAGAAATACGCCCTTCCCCCACAACTTGATGTAGTAAGTGCGATCCGCTAACCGGTCAGGCCGTGTCGCGGAAGGTTAAACCAACCCGCCCCATACTCGCGAAGCGCGAAGAAAGGTGAGCAAGAATGATGCAGCAACAGAATGCGAACTCGTACCTGTTCGGCGGTAATGCGCCGTACGTGGAAGAGTTGTACGAAGCGTACCTGAACAATCCGGGTTCGGTCCCGGAAAACTGGCGCGCTTACTTTGACCAGATGCAGCATGTGCCCGCAGTCGACGGCTCCAGCCGTCCGGACGTGGTCCACTCCTCGGTCGTCGCCTCGTTCGCGGAACGCGCGAAACAAGGCCCCATCCGCACCATCAGCGCCTCGTCGGATCCGGAAATGGGCCGCAAGCGCGTGGCCGTCACCCAGCTGATCGCCGCCTACCGCTACCTCGGCTCGCGCTGGGCCAACCTCGACCCGCTGCAGCGCCAGGAACGTCCGCCGCTGCCGGAACTGGATCCGGCCTTCTACGGCTTCACCGAAGCGGACCTCGACACCGTCTTCAACATCAGCAATACCTACTTCGGGAAAGAAACCGCGCCGCTGCGCGAGATCCTGAACATGCTGCGTGATACTTACTGCCGTTCGATCGGTGCCGAGTTCATGTACATCAGCGACCCGACCGAAAAGCGCTGGCTGCAGGAGCGCCTGGAGTCGATCCGCTCGACCCCGACCTTCTCGGGCGACAAGAAAAAGCACATCCTCGAGCGCCTGACCGCGGCCGAAGGCCTGGAACGCTACCTCCACACCAAGTACGTCGGCGCCAAGCGCTTCTCGCTGGAGGGCGGCGAATCCTTCATCGCCTCGATCGACGAAGTCATCCAGCGCGCCGGTGAAAAGGGCGTGCAGGAAATCGTCATCGGCATGGCCCACCGCGGCCGCCTGAACGTGCTGGTCAACACCCTGGGCAAGAGCCCGGCCGACCTGTTCGAAGAATTCGAAGGCAAGCACGCCGACGACCTGCCGGCGGGCGACGTGAAATACCACCAGGGCTTCTCGAGCGACATCTCGACCCCGGGCGGCCCGGTCCACCTGTCGCTGGCCTTCAACCCCTCGCACCTCGAGATCGTCAACCCGGTCGTCGAAGGTTCGGTCAAGGCCCGCATGGAACGCCGCGGCGACCGCAAGGGCAAGGAAGTGCTGCCGATCCTGGTGCACGGCGACGCCGCATTCGCCGGCCAGGGCGTGGTCATGGAAACCCTGAACCTGGCCCAGACCCGCGGCTACGGCACCGGCGGCACCGTCCACATCGTCATCAACAACCAGATCGGCTTCACCACCTCGGACCCGCGCGACGCCCGTTCGACCATCTACTGCTCGGACGTCGTCAAGATGATCGAAGCACCGGTGCTGCACGTGAACGCCGACGATCCGGAAGCGGTCGTGCTGGCCTCGCAGATCGCGATGGACTACCGCACCGAATTCGGCAAGGACGTGGTGGTGGACATCGTCTGCTACCGCAAGCTGGGCCACAACGAGCAGGACACCCCGGCCCTGACCCAGCCGCTGATGTACAAGAAGATCGCCAAGCACCCGGGCACCCGCAAGCTGTACGCCGAGAAGCTGGCTGCGCAGAACACCATCGAAGCCGACGGCGGCGACAAGCTGGTCGCCGAATACCGCGCCGCGATGGACGCCGGCAAGCACACCATCGATCCGGTGCTGACCGACTTCAAGAACAAGTACGCCGTCGACTGGGCGCCGTTCCTGAACAAGAAGTGGACCGACGCCTGCGACACCGCCGTGCCGCTGACCGAACTGAAGCGCCTGGCCGAACGCATCACCAAGGTGCCGGAAGGCTTCAAGCCGCACTCGCTGGTCGAGAAGGTCCTGAACGACCGCGCCGCCATGGGCCGCGGCGAGATGAACCTCGACTGGGGCATGGGCGAGCACCTGGCATTCGCGTCGCTGCTGTCCTCGGGCTACGCAGTGCGCCTGTCGGGCCAGGACGCCGGCCGCGGCACCTTCGTGCACCGCCACGCCGTGCTGCACGACCAGAACCGCGAGCGCTGGGACCAGGGCATCTACCTGCCGCTGGCCAACGTCTCGGACAACCAGGCCAATTTCACCGTGATCGACTCGGTGCTGTCGGAAGAAGCGGTGCTCGGCTTCGAGTACGGCTACTCGACCGCCGAACCGAATACGCTCACCATCTGGGAAGCCCAGTTCGGCGACTTCGTCAACGGCGCCCAGGTCGTCATCGACCAGTTCATCGCTTCGGGCGAAGTAAAGTGGGGCCGCGCCTCGGGCCTGACCATGATGCTGCCGCACGGCTACGAAGGCCAGGGTCCGGAGCACTCGTCGGCACGCATCGAGCGCTTCCTGCAGCTGTGCGCCGACAACAACATGCAAGTGGTGCAGCCGACCACGGCCGCCCAGATCTTCCACCTGCTGCGCCGCCAGATGGTGCGCCAGTTCCGCAAGCCGCTGGTGATCTTCACGCCGAAGTCGCTGCTGCGTAACAAGGACGCCGGCTCGCCGCTGACCGACCTGGCCAAGGGCGGCTTCCAGACCGTCATCGGCGAAGTGGACGAGAAGATCGACGCGTCCAAGGTCAAGCGCGTGCAGGTTTGCTCGGGCAAGGTCTACTACGACCTGGTCAACACCCGCAAGACCCGCGCCGCCAACGACGTCGCGATCATCCGTATCGAACAGATGTACCCGTTCCCGCACAAGTCGTTCGCGGCCGAACTGAAGAAGTTCCCGAACGCGACCGAGGTGGTGTGGGTGCAGGACGAGCCGCAGAACCAGGGTCCGTGGTTCCAGATCCAGCACAACATCTTCGAAAGCATGGAAGACGGCCAGCGCCTCGCCTACGCAGGCCGCCCGGCTTCCTCGTCGCCTGCGGTCGGCTATGCCGACAAGCACGTGGCGCAGCAGAAGGAACTGCTGGAGACCGCGTTCTCCAAGCTGAAAGGATTCATTCTCACCAAGTGAGAATGGTGCGCCGCACACATGCGTGCGGCTCCTGCCCAAGTAATCACCACGCCCTGCGCTCACGCGCAGGGCCTTTGCATACAGAATATATAGAACGGAGCTACATCAACATGGCACAAATCGAAGTCAAGGTCCCCCAACTGTCGGAATCGGTTGCTGAAGCAACCCTGCTGTCCTGGCACAAGAAAGTCGGCGAGCCGGTCTCGCGCGACGAAAACATGATCGACATCGAAACCGACAAGGTGGTCCTGGAACTGCCGGCCCCGAGCGCGGGCGTGATCGTCCAGCTGATCAAGGCCGACGGCGCCACCGTCGTGTCGGGCGAAGTCATCGCCATCATCGACACCGAAGCCTCGGCCCAGACCAGCCCGCTGGAAGTGAAGCCGATCCCGTCGGCCGCACCGAACGCACCGATCCAGCCGGCAGCAGCGCCGGCCGCCGCCGGCGCCAAGAGCGACGTCGCCATGCCGGCCGCCGCCAAGATCCTGGCCGACAACAACATGAGCGCCGCCGACGCCACCGGCACCGGCCGCGACGGCCGCGTGACCAAGGGCGACGCCCTGGCCGCCGTCGCCAACAAGCCGGCGCAAGCCGCCGCTCCGGCACCGGCAGCAAAGCCGGCACTGCAATCGGTCGCCGCACCGGTCGCCAACCTGGGCGACCGTCCGGAAGAGCGCGTGCCGATGAGCCGCCTGCGCGCCCGTATCGCCGAGCGCCTGCTGCAGTCGCAGCAGACCAACGCCATCCTGACCACCTTCAACGAGGTGAATATGGCGCCGGTCATGGAACTGCGCAACAAGTACAAGGACAAGTTCGAGAAAGAGCACGGCGTCAAGCTGGGCTTCATGTCCTTCTTCGTCAAGGCCGCTGTTGCCGCCCTGAAGAAGTACCCGATCCTGAACGCCTCGGTCGACGGTAACGACATCGTCTACCACGGCTACTTCGACATCGGTATCGCCGTCGGTTCGCCGCGCGGCCTGGTGGTGCCGATCCTGCGCAACGCCGACCAGCTGTCGATCGCCGAGATCGAGAAGAAGATCGGCGAATTCGGCCAGAAGGCAAAAGACGGCAAGCTGACCCTGGAAGACCTGAACGGCGGTACCTTCTCGATCTCGAACGGCGGCGTGTTCGGCTCGATGCTGTCGACCCCGATCATCAACCCGCCGCAGTCGGCGATCCTGGGCGTGCACGCGACCAAGGAACGCGCTGTCGTGGAGAACGGCCAGATCGTCATCCGCCCGATGAACTACCTGGCAATGTCGTACGACCACCGCATCATCGACGGCCGCGAAGCCGTGCTGGGCCTGGTGGCCATGAAGGACGCGCTGGAAGATCCGGCACGCCTGCTGCTCGACCTGTAATCGGCCGCACCTGCAATACAGACATGCCTGCCCTGGCAGGCATGTCCCCAACACCGAGTGAGGACCGCCATGATCTCCGATGAAATCCGGCGTTTGCACGAACTGCACCAGGCCGGCGCGCTCTCCGACGCCGAATTCGAGCAGGCCAAGGCGAAAGTGCTGGCCAGCGAAAAGGTCAGCCTGGAGAAGGAGGGCCGCGGCAGCGCCGGCGCCGGTTTCGGCCCGCCGCCCGGCAGCTTCGAGGCGAAGCTCAAGTCCCTGCGCCGCACCCGCCGCGACCGCTGGCTGGGCGGCGTCTGCGGCGCCCTGAGCGCCGGCTTCGGCATGGACATCTATGCCTGGCGCCTCGTGTTCGTGCTGCTCACCTTCGTGACCTCCGGTGTCGGGGCGCTGGCCTATCTGGCGCTGTGGATCTTTGTCCCAGAAGAATAAATAAGGAAGCTATTCATGAGTAACGAGAAACAATTCGACGTCGTCGTGATCGGCGGCGGCCCAGGCGGCTACATCGCCGCCATCCGTGCAGCGCAGCTCGGCTTCAAGACCGCTTGCATCGACGCGTGGAGCAACGCGGCCGGCAAGCCGGCCCCGGGCGGCACCTGCACCAACGTCGGCTGCATCCCGTCGAAGGCCCTGCTGCAGTCGTCGGAGCACTTCGAGCACGCCGGTCACGCCTTTGCCGACCACGGCATCAAGGTCGGCGGCCTGGAACTCGACCTGCCGACCATGCTCAAGCGCAAGGACACCATCGTCAAGCAGAACAACGACGGCATCCTGTTCCTGTTCAAGAAGAACAAGGTCACCTTCTTCCACGGCCTGGGTTCGTTCGCCGGCAAGGCTGAGGGCGGCTACACCGTCAACGTGACGGGTCCGACCACCGACACCCTGACTGCCAAGAACGTGGTCATCGCGACCGGTTCGAACGCACGCCAGCTGCCGGGCGCGGAATTCGACGAGAAGCTGATCCTGTCGAACGAAGGCGCACTGGCGATCGATGCCGTCCCGTCCAAGCTGGGCGTGATCGGCGCCGGCGTCATCGGCCTGGAAATGGGCTCGGTGTGGCGCCGCGTCGGCGCCGACGTCACCGTGCTGGAAGGCCTGCCGACCTTCCTGGGCGCGGTCGACGAGCAGATCGCCAAGGAAGCGCACAAGCTGTTCACCAAGCAGGGCTTGAGAATCAACCTGGGCTGCAAGATCGGCGCGATCACCAAGGGCGAGAACAGCGTCACCGTCAACTACGCCGACTCGACCGGCGCCGAGCAGACCGCTACCTTCGACCGCCTGATCATCTCGATCGGCCGCGTGCCGAACACCAATGGCCTCAATGGCGAAGCGGTCGGCCTGCAGCTGGACGAGCGCGGTTTCGTGGTGGTGGACGACGAGTGCCGCACCAGCCTGCCGGGCGTGTGGGCAGTCGGCGACGTCGTGCGCGGCCCGATGCTGGCGCACAAGGCGGAAGAAGAGGGTGTCGCGGTTGCCGAGCGCATCGCCGGCCAGCACGGCCACGTCAACTTCAACACCATTCCTTGGGTCATCTACACCTCGCCGGAAATCGCCTGGGTCGGCAAGACCGAGCAGCAGCTGAAGGCCGAAGGCGTGTCCTACAAGGCCGGCACCTTCCCGTTCATGGCCAACGGCCGTGCGCGCGCGCTGGGCGATACCTCGGGCATGGTGAAGTTCCTGGCCGATGCCACCACCGATGAAATCCTGGGCGTGCACATCGTCGGCCCGGTCGCCTCCGAGCTGATCTCGGAAGCCGTGGTCGCGATGGAGTTCAAGGCCTCGTCGGAAGACATCGCCCGCATCTGCCATGCGCACCCGTCGCTGTCGGAAGCCGTCAAGGAAGCCGCGCTGGCGGTGGACAAGCGTTCGCTGAACTTCTAAAGCAGTAGAAGCGCGTCGCGCTTTTGTAGGGTGGGCGGGTCTCCCGCCCGCGCGTTCACATCACGTATCCCGGCCCGCTCCGTGGCTGTTCATACGACGGTTGAACGCGCGGGCGGCGGAGCCGCCCACGCTACGTTAACACCGTCTCATCATGAATGTTCAAGAGTATTACCAGCACGCGCTGACCGAGCGCGGCTTCAAGTCCGACCCGGCCCAGGCCGCCGCGGTGGACCGCCTGCAGCAGGCGTACGACGACTGGGTCCGGTACAAGGCCCAGCGGTCGTCCGCTTTCAAGCGTCTGATCAACCGCCCCGACGTGCCGAAGGGCGTGTACATGTGGGGCGGGGTAGGGCGCGGCAAGTCCTTCCTGATGGACTCCTTCTATTCGGTGGTGCCGGTGGTGCGCAAGACGCGCCTGCACTTCCACGAATTCATGCGCGCCGTCCACGGCCAACTGGACGAGCTGAAGGGCGTGGCCGATCCGCTCGACGAAGTCGCCAAGCGCATCGCCAGGAAATACCGCCTGATCTGCTTCGACGAATTCCACGTCTCGGACATCGCCGACGCGATGATCCTGTATAACCTGCTCAAGGCCTTGTTCGACAATGGCGTGAGCTTCGTGATGACCTCGAACTACGAGCCGTCCACCCTGTATCCGGACGGGCTGCACCGCGACCGCATGCTGCCGACCATCGCGCTGCTGCAGGAGAAGCTGGACATTCTCAACGTCGATGCCGGCAACGACTACCGCAAGCGCGCGCTCGAGCAGGTCGAGGCCTACTACACGCCGCTCAATGCGGCATCGGACCGCGCCCTGCGTGACGCCTATGCCAAGGTGGCCGACACCGCCGACGAGAGCCCGATCGTGCACATCGAGAACCGCGAGATCCGCGCGCTGCGCCGGGCCGGCGGCGTGATCTGGTTCGACTTCGCCACCCTGTGCGGCGGGCCGCGCTCGCAGAACGACTATCTGGAGCTGGCTTCGCGCTTCCATACCGTGATCCTGTCGAGCATTCCGGCCATGTCCGCGGGGCAGTCCTCGGAGGCGCGCCGCTTCACCTGGCTGGTGGACGTGTTCTACGACCACAAGGTCAAGCTGATCATGTCGGCCGCGGTCGAGCCCGAGGAGCTGTACACCCAGGGTATGCTGGCGAACGAATTCCACCGCACGGTCTCGCGTATCATTGAAATGCAGTCGCGCGAATACATGCTGGCCGAACGCCGCGGCGCCGCCGACGCCATCGCCTGATCGAAAGGACACCATGACGAGTCACCTAGTAAGCCGTACCACTGCGCGCGTACTTGCCGCGGCCGCGATCGCGGCGGCGCTGGCCGCCTGCGCCAGCGTCGAGCCGGGCCCCGCGGTGGAAACGGTCGATCCCACCACCTCGGTGGCGCAGGCCGACGCGCGCCTGGCTGCCGTCGCCGTCGAGCGCGCCGCGATCGAGGCGCGCTACGCCGAACGCGAAGCCGTCTGCTACGACAAATTCTTCGTCAATCACTGCCTGGACGAGGCGAAAGAGCGGCGTCGGGTGGCCTTGAACGCCCAGCGCAACATCGAAATCGAAGCGGAGCGCTTCAAGCGCCGCGTGAAGGTCGAGGAGCGCGACCGCGAGATCGCCGCCGCCGACGCCGAATACAAGGCCGAGGAAGCGCGCCTGGCGGCCGAACCGCCGCCACCGCCACGCGACACCACGGCCCTGCCGCCACCCAAGCCCTCGCCGGCCGCCTCGCGCATGGCGCGCCGCGATGCCAAGGCGAAGGAAGAGGCTGCCCGCGCGCCCGAGGAAGCCGCCAGGGCGGCGGCCAATGTGCGCGCCTTCGAGGAGCGCAAGCGCAAGGCCGAGCAGAGACAGAAGGAAGCCGCGCAGCGCGTGGCCGAGCGCGAAGCCAAGGCGGCGGCGCGCAAGGCCGAGCAAGAGAAGGCCAGGGCGGCTACCCCGGCGCCGACCAGGTAAGGCAGCTTGTCGGCGGGCGCCCGCGCGGCGCCCACGGGCTCAGAGGATGCGTGCGACCCTGCCCGCCAGGCCATCCTGGGCCGGCTTCACCAGCTTCACGATCGCCATCGAACAGTTCCCGCCCTTGCCCTGCGAGCGCTCCTGCGCCTTGTTGATCAGCATTTCCGAGGCCTGGCGCGGCGTGGCCCTGCTGGTGGCCGCCGCCAGTTCGGCATCCGTGAAGAAATGCCACAAGCCGTCCGAGGCCAGCAGGAACACGTCCCCCGGCGCCAGTCCGGCATGGCTGCCGAAGCTCACGAAAGGCTCCTTACGGCTGTTGCCCATGACGTTGAGCAGCAGCTTGGATTTGCGGTGGTTCCTGGCCGCGTCTTCCGGCAGCTTGTCGCTGGACACCAGGTGCTGCACATAGGCCGCGTCACCCGTGCGGAGCCTGCACTTGCCGTCGTGGAAATGGTACAGGCGCGAATCGCCCACATGGCCCCATACCGCCTCGCCATGCGGCGTCAATACCAGGCCGACGAAGCTCGCATGCGCTTCCAGGCCTTCGCCGGCGCCCAGCATCATGGCGTTCATCTTCATGACCAGATGGGTTTCGCTGACGATGTCCTGCAGCAATTGCATGATCCGCTCCGTACTGGGGCGGTCGCCCGGCTTGAATTCGTCGAAGACCTGGCGCGCCGTATGCAGCACCTGGTCCGCCCCCGCAGCGCCGGCGATGCCGTCGGACAGCACGGCCAGCACGTAACCGGGCGCACGGGCACCGGTCAGCAGGGCAACGCGGTCGTTCTGCTGCGGGCGGTTCCCGATGTGCTGCGCGGTTCCCGCTTCGATCCTGAATGTTGTCATAAACCTTTATTTCCGTAGCGCCCGCGCCAATCTTTGTTGGCGGCAACCTCAGCGTAGATTAAACTATGCACCGAGAAGCCGTGGTGTTGCAAGCCGAACACAAATGGCCGCCATCACGTGCCGCCGCCGACAGCCGGCGCCGCCGCCCCAGCTCCCGCAAACGCTTTGTAAAGAACTGTTTGGAACAGCCATCATGACCGACGTCCAGGACATCCAGCGCCGCATCATTGAACTCGACGTGGAACACCGCGACCTCGATGCCGTCATTTCGATGCTTGCCGCGGACGGCCATGCCGACCAGCTCCAGCTGCGCCGTTTGAAAAAGCGTAAGCTGCAGCTGAAGGATCATATTACGCTGCTGAAGATGCAGCTGGTGCCCGATATTCCAGCCTAGTGCCTGAGCTTTTGTTAGACGCGCTTGCTTGGCTTTAAAGAAACAGACATTTTGACCGACCATCTCCCTGTTCCCGGCGTCAGCGCCGCCGAGCCGGCGGGCACGTCGCCACAGGGCGACGTCCTCCCGGCCGGTGCCCGTGCGCCCGGCAAATACGACGAAGAACTCGACCGCCTGTTCGGGGCGGGAGGGCCGCTTGCGCCCAACGTCGGCACCTACAAGCCGCGCCAGTCGCAGACCGAGATGGCCAAGGCCATTGCGGCGGCGATCGCCGAGCAGAAGGTCTTGATGGCCGAGGCCGGCACCGGCACCGGCAAGACCTTCGCCTACCTGGTTCCCGCGCTGCTGTGGGGCGGCAAGACCATCATCTCGACCGGTACCAAGAACTTGCAGGATCAGTTGTTCCTGCGCGATATCCCGACCATCCGCGCCGCGCTGCGCGCGCCGGTCTCGGTGGCGCTGCTCAAGGGGCGTTCGAACTATGTCTGCCACTTCCACCTGGAACGCACGCTGAACAACGGGCGCCTGACTTCGCGCGACGACGTCGGCCACCTGCGCGAGATCTCGCGCTTCATCAAGATGACCAACTCGGGCGACAAGGCCGAGCTGGCCAAGGTGCCGGAAAACGCCACGGTCTGGAACCTGGTCACCTCCACGCGCGACAGCTGCATGGGCGCCGAATGCCAGTACTACCAGGACTGCTTCGTGATGAAGGCGCGCCGCGAAGCGCAACAGGCCGACGTGGTGGTGGTCAACCACCACCTGTTCTTCGCCGACGTGGCCCTGAAGGACACCGGCGTCGCCGAATTGCTGCCCTCGGCCAACACCATCATCTTCGACGAAGCGCACCAGTTGCCGGACACCGCCACGCTGTTCTTCGGCCAGTCGGTCTCGACCTCGCAGGTGCTGGAGCTGTGCCGTGACGTGCTGGCCGAAGGCCTGGCGCATGCGCGCGGCCCGGACTGGGCCAAGGTCGTGACCGTGGTCGAAAAGGCCGCGCGCGACCTGCGCCTGACCTTCCCGGAAGGCGGCACCCGCTTGTCGCTGCCGCAGATCCTGCCGACATCAAGCTTCTTCCCCGCGCTCGACAAGCTCAAGGAAGAACTGTCGGGCATGATCACGGTGCTGGAAGAACATTCCGCGCGCGCCGAGACGATCGAAGCCTGCCGCCTGCGCGCGCACGAGCTCAGCGCCTCCTTCGACGCCTGGAAGCCGGATGCCAGGAAGGGCAAGGCTGTGGCGGGCGACGATGCGGCCGTGCTGTGGGTCGAGGCCTTCAATTCCTCGCTGCAGCTGCACAAGACGCCGCTGTCGATCGCCCCGATCTTCTCCGGCCAGCGCGAGGGCACGCCGCGCAGCTGGATCTTCACCTCGGCGACGCTGGCGGTGAAGAACGACTTCAAGCATTTTTCCGACCAGATGGGCCTGACCGGCGAGCCGGCCATGACCTGGCCGAGCCCATTCAATTATGGCGAGCAGGGCATCCTGTACGTGCCCACCGGATTGCCCGAGCCGAATTCCTTCCAGTACACCGACGCCTGCGTCGACATCGCGCTGCCGGTGATCGAGGCGGCGGGCGGCCGCACCTTCTTCCTGTGCACGACGATCCGCGCCGTCAACAAGGTGGCCGAACGCCTGCGCGAGGAATTCGCCGCGCGCGGGCTGGATTTTCCGCTGTTCGTGCAGGGCGAGCGCGGGCGGACCGAATTGCTCGATTCCTTCCGCACTGCCGGCAACGCCGTGCTGGTGGGCAGCCAGAGCTTCTGGGAAGGCGTGGACGTGCGCGGCGACGCGCTCTCGTTGGTCATCATCGACAAGCTGCCTTTCGCCCCGCCGGACGACCCGGTGCTGGCGGCGCGCATCGAGGTGATGGAAAAGCAGGGGCTGAACGGCTTCATGCACCACCAGCTGCCGGAAGCGATCATCACCCTCAAGCAGGGTGCGGGGCGCCTGATCCGCGACGTGGACGACCGCGGGGTATTGATGATCTGCGATCCGCGCATCATCACCAAGCCCTACGGCAGGCGCATCTGGCAGAGCCTGCCGCCGTTCAAGCGTACCCGGGTGCAGTCGGAGGTGATCGAGTTCTTCCACCCGGGGACGATGGCGGATGCGGCAGATTTGAACGCTTGATTCCTGCGGCTGCGCTCGACGTTGTTCGGGTGGTCGGCTTGTCCGACCGCGCGTTCAACCATCGCTCGATGAATCGCACCGCGTCCATTCATACGTGATTTGAACGCGCGGTCGGCAGAGCCGACCACCCTACGGGCAAATGACGACTTTGCCTGTCACCTTGCGCGCCGCCATGTCGTTCAGCGCCTGCGCCGTTTCTTCCAGCCTGTAGCGCGCCGACACCAGCGGCTTCAGTTTCCCTTCCGCCATCCATCCCAGCATCTGGCGCATCGCCGCCAGGTTCGCCGCCGGCTCCTTGCGCACGAAATCGCCCCAGAACACACCCACTACCGACGCGCCTTTCAGCAGCATCAGGTTCCAGGGCAGCTTTGGAATCTCGCCCGCGGCGAAGCCCACCACCAGGTGGCGTCCGCGCCAGGCGATCGAGCGTAGCGCCGGCTCGCTGTACTTGCCGCCCACCGGATCGTAGATCACGTCCGGCCCGCGGCCACCGGTGGCCGCCTTCAGCGCCTCGCGCAGATCTTCCTTCTCGTAATTGATCACGACGTCGGCGCCGTGGTCGCGGCAGACCGCCAGCTTATCCATGCTCGAGGCGGCCGCGATCACGCGCGCGCCCAGGGCCTTGCCGATCTCGATCGCCGCCAGCCCGACGCCGCCGGCCGCGCCCAGCACCAGCATGGTTTCGCCCGGCTGCAGGGCGGCGCGGTCGACCACCGCGTGGTGCGAGGTGCCGTAGGTGAGGGTGATGGCGGCGGCGGTGTCGAAGTCCATGCCGGGCGGTAACGGCATCAGGGCATCCATCGGGGCCAGGGCCTGTTCGGCAAACGCGCCGGTGCGCGTGAAACCGATCACGGCCTGCCCCGGGGCGAAGCCGCTGACGCCCGCACCCACGGCGCGCACGGTGCCGGCGAATTCGTTCCCCGGCGTGAAGGGGAGGGGCGGGCGCACCTGGTACTTGCCCTGCACGGTCAGCACGTCGGGGAAGTTGACGCCGGCTGCCTTCACGTCGACCACGACCTCGCCCGCGCCCGGCACCAGGTCGGGCAGGTCCTCGATCACGAGCTGGTCGACCGGGCCCCAATCCTTGCAACGTACGGCTTTCATATCCTGTCCTTCACATACATGATCATTAATCGGCGGCATTATGCCTCAAGGTGCATGTCACGCTACTTTCCAGGCATGCTGCCGAGTCCGCCAGCACGCTTGTGCGCCCGCAAAGTGGCCGAGGTCGGGGAAGCTAGAGTCAAAGGAATCCGCCTTGGCACATTGGAATGGGGGGCAGGCAATGGCGATCCGTTACGGGTGTTTTTTTAGCTATGCGCACGGCAGGCACGACCTGATGAAACGGTTCAAGACCGCCCTTGCCGATGCGTTGCGCTGCTATCTCGAACCTCACTTCGACAACGAAGACGAATTGTTTATCGACACCGAACAGCTGGGCGGTGGCGACGACCTCGACCGCAAGATCGCGCGCGCGATGTGCGAGAGCGTCTGCATGATCCTGATCTACACGCCCAAGTACGAGGCCCATGCCTACACCCGGCGCGAGTACGCGGCCATGCGCCAGCTCGAGCACGAGCGCTCCAGCTGGTACGAGCTGCCGAGCCGGCTGATCATTCCGGTGATCATGACGCGGCATCCCGAATCGCTGCCGCCGCAAATCACCGAGAACACCTTCTATGTCGACTTCTCGCATTTCACCATGGCGACCAGCGACCTGAAGTCCAATCCGGACTTCCTGCCCGACATCGACAAGATGGTGCAGCGCATCTCCACGCACTATCACCAGCAAAAAAAGCATACGCCACCTGGACATGACTGCAACCAATTCGTGCTCCCCGATGTCCCACCAGAATGGCGCGCGATGCCAAGCCTGACTTTCCCAAAAAAATAACGAGGAGTCACATGGAACAGAATCGCTCTACGCTCCAGCCACTGGCCAGTCCCGGCCAGGTCACCACCCTGTATGCCTACGAAGGCGGCCCGGTCCGCAACGGCCTGCTGGCGGCCATGGCGCAGCAGCTGGCCGCCGACGCCGGCGGGGCGCCGGTGCTGATGATCGACTGGGACCTCGCCTCTCCATCGCTGCACGGCTACTTCGGCCCGCCGCCCGGCGCGGCCGAGGACAGCAATCCGCCCGGCCTGGTCGACTATGCCGGCGCGCTCCTCGGCGAGCTGCGCCGCCGCCGCATCGCGCGCGACGACTGCGGCGGCGACCTTGCAGCTCAGTTGGCCGATGCGCTGCTCGACGCCGTCGACTGGCGCGCCTACGTCCAGCGCGTGGATGGCCGCCCCCCGCTGTACCTGATGCGGGCGGGGCGCTTCGACGACGATTATGCAGAGCGCGCCGGGCGCTTCGACTGGGTGGCCTTGTTCGATGCCTGTCCGCCCCTGCTGCGGCGCTTTGCCGCGCGCCTGGCACGGCATTTCCGCCACGTGCTGGTGGCCAGCGGCGCCGGCCGCTCGGCGAGCGTGAGCGCCTGCACCGTGCTGGTTCCCGACCGCCTGGTCGGCCTGTTCACGCCGGCGCCCGGCAGCATCGAGGGCCTCGAAGGCGTCGTGCGGCGCGCCATCGACTACCGCTGCACCCACGAGGAGGAGCAGCGTCCGCTGCTGGTCTATCCGGTCGCCTGCGCCGCCGACGGCGCCCGCAGCGATGCCGGCCAGCGCTGGCGCCGCGGCGATCCCGCCCAGGGACTGGCCGGCTACCAGCCGCGCCTCGAAGCGCTGCTGCGCGGCAGCTACGGCGTCGGCTGGCTGCGCCTGGAAAGCTGGTTCGACGAAGTTCAGCTGCCGGTGTCCGAGGCGGTGGCCATCGCCGGCCCGGGGCGCGCCGCGCTGGCGCATCCGGCGTCCTGCCTGATGACATGGTTTGCCCAGGGCTGCTTCCCCTGGCAGCCGCTGGCCGAGGTGCGCCTGCGCGGCGCGCTCGCGCGCGCCCGTGCGCAGGAAGGCAAGCCCGCAGCCGTGCAGCAGGCCGGCTGCCTGGCGCGGCTCGCCGAACTGTGCCGGCAGGAAGGGCGCGCCAACGAAGCGCGCGAGCTGCTGCGCGAGTGCCTGCTGCTGCGCTGCGCCGTGCTGGGCGACGAGCATCCGGACACGCGCGCCGCCCATGCCGCGCTGGCCGCGCTCGAGCTCGCAGCAGGCAGGCTCGACGATGCGCGCCAGCGCTACGAACTGCTGGCCCAGCTCTGCGCAAGCTTCCTCGGCACCGACCATCCCGAGACGCTGGCCGCACGTTCCGGCCTGGCAAGCGTGCTCGGCCGAAAGAACGAGGGGGAACGGGCGCTGGCGCTGCACGAGCAGGTAGTGGCCACCTGCGAGCGCCTGTGGGGAGATGCGCACCCGGCCACGCTCGACAGCCTCGAACAGCTCGCCGTCACGCTCGACCTCCAGCACGAGAAAGACCGGGCGCGGGTGCTGTTCGAGCGGGTGCTCGACGGGTGCCGCCGCTTGCAGGGCGCCGAACACGAAGACACCCTGCGCTGCGGCCAGCGGCTCGGCCAGCTGCTCGGCGAGACCGGTGACCTGGGCAACGCGCGGCGGCTGCTGGAGGCCGTGCTGCGCGTGCGCGAGCGCTACGACGGCGCCCACGCCGCGCCGACCGTGAGCGCGCGCGAGGCGCTGGCCCAGATCCTCGCAGCCCAGGGCGACATGGCTGCCGTGCGCAGCCTGCGCAGCGCCCCGGCCCCGGTGCGCGAGACCGAGCCGGGCGCCGGCCACGCCGACGAGCACGCTGCGATCGACAGCCTGCAGCAGCAGTGCGCGCAGCTGAAAGCCCTGATCGACCAGGACAGCCGGCTGGAGGCGCGCGCACTGGCCGACAGCATGCGCCACTCGGTGCAATGGCTGAGTGTGGCACTTCCGCTACGCCAGCGGGTGGCGGCCATGATCGAGCAGGTCTACCTGAGGGAAGGGGACAAGGACGCGGCGCTGGCGCTCAACAAGGACCTGGTCTCCTCACTGGAGGGCGCCCTGGTCCGTGCCAGGCGGGCGGAGTTGACGGCGCCGCTGTCGGTGTATTAGCGACAAAATTACTTGACAGACTGCTCATTGCTTGACAGGAAAAATCGCCATGAGGAAACAAAAAAGGGCTGGCTGACGAGCGATCCTGGCGTTGCTTCAGGTAAAATCGCTGACATGCGAATTCTTATCAGTAACGACGACGGCTACTTGGCGCCTGGTATCAGTGCGCTGGCCGATGCCTTGTCCGCGATCGCGGACATCGTGGTGGTCGCACCCGACAGCAACCGCTCGGGTGCGTCGAATTCGTTGACGCTCGACCGTCCGCTGACGGTCACCAAGGCCGCCAACGGTTTCCATTTTGTCAATGGAACGCCGACCGACTGCGTTCACATCGCCCTGACGGCGATGGGCGATGCGCCGCCCGATCTGGTCGTTTCCGGCATTAACAACGGCCAGAACATGGGCGACGACACCCTGTATTCCGGCACCGTCGCGGCGGCCACCGAAGCCTACCTGTTCGGCATCCCCGCGATCGCTTTCTCGCAGGTGAATCCCGGCTGGGCCCACGTCGATGCCGCCGCCAGGGTGGCACGCGAGATCGTCGAGCGCCGCTTCGACAAGCTCGAGCTGCCCTTCCTGTTCAACGTGAACATCCCGAACCTGCCCTACGACGAGATCGGCCCCCTGACGCCTTCGCGCCTGGGCCGCCGTCACCAGGCCGAGCCGGTCATCCGCTCGCAGGATCCGCGCGGCCGCGAGATCTTCTGGATCGGCGCACCGGGGGCCTGCCGCGATGCCAGCGAGGGCACCGATTTCCACACGACCGCGCAGGGCTGCGTATCGATCACGCCGCTGCAGGTCGACCTGACCCACAAGGCCCAGCTGGAACTGCTGCGAGGACTCGTATGAGCGGCGACGTGAGCGACAAGCGCAGCACCTTTCCCTTGCCGCTGTCCTCGGTGACCGGCGGCGCCGTCCGCAAGCCGGGGCTGCCCACGCCGGTGGCCACGCCGCAGACCGCGACGCGCAATGCGAGCACCGCCGCCGGCGGCGTGGGGCGGCCGGCCGCGCCGTCGCCGCGTGCGCCGGGCTACGCCCAGGCGCACGCGCCCGCCGCGCCGGTCGCGCAGCGCTCCGACCTGATGGCGTCGGAAGCGGTGCGCCGCGCCATGGTGGCGCGCGTGGCCAAGCAGGGCGTCAAGGACGGCGTCGTGCTGGGCGCGATGGAAGCGGTGCCGCGCCACCTGTTCATCGAACCGGCCCTGTCGGCGCAGGCATACATCGACGCTTCGCTGCCGATCGGGCACAACCAGACGATTTCGCAGCCCTACATCGTCGCGCGCATGATCGAAGCGATGCGGGCCGCGATCCCGGCCGGCGGCCAGCTGGGCCGGGTGCTCGAGATCGGCACCGGCTGCGGCTACCAGGCCGCCGTGCTGTCCTTCGTTGCGCGCGAGGTGTACTCGATCGAGCGCATCAAGCCGCTGCACGAGCTGGCCAAGACCAACCTGCGGCCGCTGAGGATTTCGAACCTGCGTTTGCAATATGGCGATGGTATGCTAGGCTTGCCGCAGGTTGCGCCTTTCGACGGCATCATCCTGGCAGCCGCGGGACTCGAAGTGCCGCGCGCCCTGCTCGAACAACTGGCCATCGGCGCGCATCTCGTCGCACCGGTTGGCGCCCAGGTCCAGCACCTAGAACGTATTACCCGCATCGGCAAAAGCGAGTGGGCCAGCGAAACGCTGGAAGCGTGCCACTTCGTGCCGCTGCGCCCCGGCACCATCTAGCGTGGCCAGCGTTGGCGTGCCCAAGGCAGGCCGCGCGCTGCCGCCTGTCCCGGCCTGCCGGGTCAACCCCGCCGGCCCGGCCGGCGTTGAAGAGCCTGGTCCAACCGGCATGACCACGGCTGACGATGTCCGCGGCGTGTGTCGCCCCTGGCGCTGTGCCAGGGATGTCCCGCCTTTGAACAGAAAATAGAAAGACAATGAACCAAGCTTCCCATTTACCCCGCTTCGCACTGCTCACCCTTGCCCTCGGCCTGCTGGCCGGCTGTAACTCCCTGACGCGCCAGGCGCCGGTCGTCGAGCGTACCGGTGCGTCGGTGGCGGAGCGTCCACGCCCGGCCCCGGCCGCCCGTGTCGAAGAACCGAAGGCCGAGAAGGGCATGTACACGGTGCGCCGCGGCGACACCCTGTTGCGCATCGCACTGGACCACGGCGAAAACTACCGCGACATCGTCGCCTGGAACAACCTGCGCGATCCGGACGACATCAAGGTCGGCCAGGTCCTGCGCGTGGCGGCGCCGGAGCGTGAGCGCACCGCCAACGTCCAGACCCAGCCGGTGCCGGCGCCGCCGGCGGCCACGCCGCCGCGCAAGACCGAACCGCGCGCCGACAAGCAGCCCTACACCGAGAGCGTCGCCGCCCGTCCGGAATCGGGCGCGCGCACCGAACCGGTGCGCCCGGCCGCGCCGGCGCCGGCGTCCCCGGCTCCGGCGATCGCCGCGGGCAGCATCGTGACCGCCAACGACGACGACAAGCTGAGCTGGATGTGGCCGGCGGAGGGACGCATCGTCGCCACCTTCGACGAAGGCCGTAACAAGGGCATCGACATCGCCGGCCGTGCAGGCCAGCAGGTGGTGGCGGCGGGCGCCGGCAAGGTAATGTACGCTGGCAGTGGCATCCGGGGTTATGGTAATCTCGTCATCGTCAAGCACAACAACAGCTTGCTGTCGGCATACGCGCACAACCGCAAGATCGTCGTCAAGGAAGGCGACAACGTGGCCAAGGGCCAGATGATTGCGGAGATGGGCGACTCGGATGCCGACTCGGTGAAATTGCATTTCGAGATACGCCAGCAGGGTAAGCCGGTCGATCCAGCGAGGTTCCTGCCGGGACGCTAGAATCCGCGGGTGTGAAAAAACGCCCAGGGCGATTTTTCACAGACGCGTAGGGATGGTATGACGCAGCCGCCGCACACGCTGGACCCGCAGGAATCGGACGAGTTTCCGGACGAACCGGAGCACGGCGGCGCCGCTGCGGCTGACGGGGAGGGCATCCTCCCCGGCCCCGAGATCGACACGGTGGACGAGCTGCGCAAGGTCTTGCAGGCCGAGCTGGCCACCGACACCACCCAGCACTACCTCAACCAGATCGGCACCCGCCCGCTGTTGACGGCGGGCGAGGAAGTCCAGGTCGCCACCATGGCCAAGGCCGGCGACTTCGCGGCGCGCCAGAAGATGATCGAGCATAACCTGCGCCTGGTCGTCTCGATCGCCAAGCACTACATCAACCGCGGCGTCGTGCTGCTCGACCTGATCGAAGAGGGCAACATCGGCCTGATGCGCGCGATCGACAAGTTCGAGCCCGAGCGCGGTTTCCGTTTCTCCACTTACGCCACCTGGTGGATCCGCCAGAGCATCGAGCGCGCCATCATGAACCAGGCGCGCACCGTGCGCCTGCCCGTGCACATGGTGCGCGAATTGAATCAGGTGCTGCGCGCCAAGTACCACCTCGAGGCGCAGAAGCACGACGGCAAGGAAGCGTCCTGCGAAGACATCGCCAGCCTGGTCGGACGGCCGGTGGAAGAGGTGCAGGACATCCTGGCGCTGTCCGAACACGCCGCCTCGCTCGACGCCCCGCTCGACAACGACCCGACCTCCAGCCTGATGGACATGCTGCCCGACGACGGCGAAGATAGTCCGGATGCGCGCGCCGAGCAGCACGAGATGACGGCCCTGGTGCGCGACTGGCTCACGCGCCTGCCCGACAAGCAGCGCCTGGTGGTCACGCGGCGCTTCGGGCTGGACAATGACGATCCGGCCACCCTGGAGACTCTGGCCGAAGAGATGGGTGTGACGCGCGAACGGGTGCGCCAGATCCAGCAAGAGGCGCTGGTCAAGCTCAAGCGGGCGATGGCGGCGCGCGGGGTGGTGCGCGATTCCTTGTTGTAAACCGCACTCCCCATGCACTGCGCATGATCTCTCCCCGCAGGGATCCAGATTCCCCAAAAACGTTCCTGCATGCAACTGCATTTGATGACATCGGCCTGTTATCCACCGCCTGCCACCGCCCATGCGCACCCTGATCGCCTTCGCTGTATCCGTCCTGCTTGCCGGCGCCGCCCTTGCTGACGAACCCCGAGCCTGCTATGCCGCGAAAGATCCAAGCGGCGATTTCGCGAGGGATAAGCTGGTTCCCTTCGATGCCGATCCCGCCCTTGCGGCGGAAATGCGTCAGTTGGAAGGCAAGTACGGGCGCGTCACCGACAAGTGCATCGACCGCTACGCGCGTCCCGAGGGCGGCCTGGTCAAGGGGGCGGTCGTGCTGTATGGCGGCCGTATCTCGCCCGAGGGCAAGATGACCCAGGTGTCGGTATTGGGTACGGAGAATGTGAACGACGGGATGTTCATGGCCTGCGTCGCGCGTACCTTGTGCGAATGGGAGGTGAAGCCCAGTGCGGACGGAAAGGAGCGCCTGGTCATGCTGCCGCCGGTGTCGCTGCGCTACATCCGGAACGCTGACGGCGTCCAGAGCAGCACGGCGCCTGCCTTCCAGTAGTTCCGCCACGCCGGCCCGGCGCCGGCCGCCCCTCGGCGCCTTCCTTCCCATGGCGCCCACCCCGTTTCCTTGTTATGATTCCGGCCGGGCGCCATCAGCCCATTTTTTATTTGCGAACTCCCTGCGCAGCCAGTCCTGCGCCCACTCCCTATTCTTTTGACCAGCATGCAAGAAATTTTCATCGACATCAAATCCCTGGATGCGGACGCGCGCGGCGTCGGCCACCTCGAGAACGAAGACGGCAGCCCGGGCAAGGTGATCTTCGTCGAAGGCGCACTGCCGGGCGAACGCGTCAGCTTTGAAACCCTGCGCAAGAAGAAGAACTGGGAGTCGGGCCGCATGCTTACCCTGCAGCGCGCCTCGTCGATGCGCGTCGAGCCGAAGTGCCAGCATTTCGGCTACTGCGGCGGCTGCTCGATGCAGCACCTGGAACCTTCGGCCCAGGTGGCCATGAAGCAGCGCGTCCTCGAGGACAACCTCTGGCACCTCGGCAAGGTGAAGGCCGAGAACATCATGCGCCCGCTGTACGGCCCGACCTGGGACTACCGCTACCGCGCCCGCCTGTCGGTGCGCCACGTGGCCAAGAAGGGCGGGGTACTGGTGGGCTTCCACGAGCGCGCCTCGTCCTACGTGGCCGACATCACCTATTGCGAGATCCTGCCGGACCACGTCGCCCGGCTGATCGTGCCGCTGCGCGAGTTCGTCGGCCAGCTGTCGATCTACAACCAGATGCCGCAGATCGAGGTCGCCATCGGCGAAGAGGTCACGGTGCTGGTGCTGCGCATCATGGCTCCGCTTACCCCGGCGGACGAAGCGCTGGCCAGGGCCTTCGCTGACAAGTGGAACATCCAGTGGTGGCTGCAGCCGAAGGGCCCGGATACCGCCTATCCGTTCTACCCGCTGGGCAAGGAGCTGTACTACACGCTGCCCGAATTCGGCATCCGCATGCCCTTCAAGCCGACCGATTTCACCCAGGTGAACCACCAGATCAACCGGGTGCTGGTCGCGAAGGCGCTGCGCCTGCTGGACGTCCAGCCGGGCGAGCGCGTGGCCGACCTGTTCTGCGGCCTGGGCAACTTCACGCTGCCGCTGGCGACGCAGGCGCGCGAAGTGGTGGGCATCGAGGGCAGTACCGCGCTGACCACGCGCGCGCTGGAAAACGCCCAGGCCAACGGCCTGGCGAGCAAGACCTCGTTCTCGACCCGCAACCTGTTCGAGGTGACCAAGGATGACCTGGTCGCGCTCGGCAAATTCGACCGCATGCTGGTCGATCCGCCGCGCGACGGCGCCATGGCCCTGTCGCTGGCGCTGGCCGACCTGCGCGAGACCCACGAGGAGCTGATGCCCCAGCGGATCGTGTACGTCTCCTGCAGCCCTTCGACGCTGGCGCGCGACGCCGGCATCCTGGCGCACAAGGCAGGCTACGTGCTGAAAAAGGCGGGTGTGTGCAATATGTTCCCGCATACCTCGCATGTGGAGTCGATCGCGGTGTTCGAGCTGGGCGAGAAGCCGGCCGCTGCTGCCGCCTACGAAGTGCCGGCCGAGGCCTGATGCAGACAACCCGGGGTCAGGTCTGACATTCAGACACGGCCTCGAGCGTAAGTACGGAAGAGCTTGTGTCCGAATGTCAGACCTGACCCCCTGGGATAAAAAAAGCCGACCTCGCGGTCTAATGCCGTTCAGTTAAGGTCCTTCTTCAGGACACGAACGGTGTAACGATGAGGTAAGGCCTTCACGGCCCGGTCGAGTTTTCGACCGGGCCGTTCTTCATTCAAGAGCATCACCAGGCGTTGACGCAGGCGCTGCATCAGAGCGGGCAACTTGCCGTATGACCGGGTCACCGCTGCCCAATGCAGTTCGTACTGGATGACGTGGAAGGCACGGATGAAACTGATCTCTGTCGGCTCGCATTTCACCTCCAGTGCCGCCTTGGACATCTCCAGCCGGATCAGGTTGTAAGCGGTCAGGGTTCCCCAGATTTCCTGATAGACGCCTTCCACGGTACGGCTACGCAGGGTTAGCGCCATGCCCATCATTGTTTGCTTGAGCTCGCGATAGCTTGTTTCGATCCGCCAGCGCTGGGTATAGCAAGCGGCGATGTCCTTGGCTGTGTAACGCTTGGTGTCGAACAATGAGGTAAGCAGTACGTGCTTGCGTGCACTCTGGTCGATGATCGTGATGGCGCGCACGCGCCATGTCTCAGGCAAGTCGGAGCACTTCTTGCGCGCCTGGGGCGATACGCGCATTTCAATGACGGCATCGTCAGGTGTGCCGCCGACGACTTCCCACTTGGTGTTGGCCTTGGCTGGGATGATGAAGTGTCTGTTGGTCCCGCCCATGGTCAGGCCGCATAGAATCTCGGCCGACAGGAACCCTTTGTCGAAGGCGGTAAGGGAATCATCTGGAATCGATGCAAGCAGCTCTTTGGCATAGAGCATTTCGTTGATTCCATAAGGACCAAATTTCGCATCACGGATCAAGTGGGTCGGCACCGCGGTCAAGGTCACGCCACGCACTTGCGGATAGCTGGAGATCCGACCACTGGGATACACCTGCTCGCCGAAATGCTCGCGGTGTTCAACCGTGTCGGCAGTCTTCAATGTCGTGCCGTCCATCGCGAACAGGCTCAGTCCCTTGAACAGGTACTGCTTGCGATCCTGCTCCGACCATGCTTTTGCTGAGATCTCGAATAACGCCCGAAGTGGCTCGGCACCAAGACGCTGCCGTGCCTGCGCTACCGCGCTCTTGCTCACGAAAGGCGCCTGCGCGTCCGGCAACGCAAGGTCCAGGTCATCGACCACTTCACTGATGGACTGATGACGGTACAGCGCCAAGGCAACGACGAGCCACACTACCTGCTCGGCCGGTAAGCGACGCTGTCGAATGCTCGCTTTGCCAGTGTATGCAACCGCTTGCTCGATCCACTCGTGAGGTAAGTGCTGTCCCAGACGGGCCCAGTCAGGGTCTTCCTGGGCTTGCACGAGGAAATGGAGCGCGTCATCAAACATGGTGACGCAGGTTAACAGCCTCAGCTACCGTTTACAACACCCCAAAAGAAAAATGCCGTTCAGTCTTAACTGAACGGCATTAGACCTCGCGGTCGGCTTTTCGTTTCGGCTGAAACCGCTTAGTCGCGGTCGCCGCCGGCGATGCCCAGCAGTTGCAGCAGGCTGGTGAAGATGTTGTACACGTCCAGGTAGATCGACAGGGTGGCGCTGATGTAGTTGGTTTCGCCGCCGTTGACGATGCGCTGCACGTCGAACAGGATGAAGGCCGAGAAGATACCGATCGCCAGCAGCGAGATCACGATCGTCAGGGCCGACATCTGCAGGAAGATGTTGGCCACGGCGGCCAGGATCAGCACGATCACGCCGGCCATCAGCCAGCTGCCCATGCCCGAGAAGTCGCGCTTGGTGGTGGTGGCGATGCTGGCCATCACGGCAAACACGCAGGCGGTGCCGCCGAAGGCGGTCATGATCAGGGTGCCGCCGTTCGAGTAGCCGAGGGTGTGCTGCAGCAGCGGGGTCAGCATCAGGCCCATCACGAAGGTGAAGGCCAGCAGCAGGCCCAGGCCGACGGCCGAGTCCTTGAACTTCTGGATCGCGAAGATGAAGCCGAAGGCGACCAGCATGAAGCCGATGAAGCCGAAGGTGCCGAGGCCGGCCATCAGGTTGAACGACACGCCGATGTAGGCGCCCAGCACGGTCGGGATCATCGACAGCGCCAGCAGCCAGTAGGTGTTGCGCAGTACCTTGTTGCGCGTGACGTCGACCCGGCCTGCCTTGGTCAGGTCGATCG
The DNA here is from genome assembly GCF_027923905.1 of Massilia varians. NCBI lineage: Bacteria > Pseudomonadati > Pseudomonadota > Betaproteobacteria > Burkholderiales > Oxalobacteraceae > Massilia > Massilia varians. The sequence continues at coordinate 4,179,902 of NZ_AP026966.1, read as the reverse complement.
TGCTGCGGGGTTGCGAATTAGGGATCATGGAGCCTCCGGTTGGTGGATGAGCGTCACTGAAAACCATACAAGCAGATGCTTAGCAGAGCCTTAAGCCAGGACGATTTTGCCCCGCAACTCTACCACTTTGCTTGCCAGTGCCGCAATATCGGTTATATGAGGCAGCTGTGGTAAAATTAAAGGTTAATTGAGTTCCAAATTCAGTTGCAGGAGCCACCAAAGGTTCTTGATTCAAACCATTCTTTTATTGGAGTTTTACATGGCAATCGAACGCACCCTGTCGATCATCAAACCGGACGCAGTTGCAAAAAACGTGATCGGCCAAATCTATAGCCGCTTCGAAGGCGCTGGCCTGAAAGTGGTCGCTGCCCGCATGACCCAGCTGTCGCAAGCCGAAGCCGAAGGCTTCTACGCCGTGCACGCAGCGCGTCCGTTCTTCAAGGACCTGGTCAACTTCATGATCTCGGGCCCGGTGATGATCCAGGTGCTGGAAGGCGAAGGCGCGATCCTGAAGAACCGCGAGCTGATGGGCGCCACCGATCCGAAGAAAGCAGAAGCCGGCACCATCCGCGCCGACTTCGCCGATTCGATCGACGCCAATGCCGTCCACGGTTCGGACGCTGCTGAAACCGCTGCCGTGGAAATCGCTTACTTCTTCCCGGCACTGAACGTCTACTCGCGTTAATTAGTAGGGGGAGCGCATCCGGGGCGCGCCCCGGTAAATTTCCCCCGGACTAATTTAAATGAGTAAGCCACTCGCCCGCGGCCTCGGGCCGGCGCGAGTGGTTTCAGAAATAAAGGATTTTGCCATGACGACTCTCACCAACCTGCTGGACTTCGATCCCGCGCAACTCGTTGCGTACTGCGCCGAGCTGGGTGAGAAACCGTTCCGCGCCAAGCAGCTCCAGCGCTGGATCCACCAGTTCGGTGCGTCCGATTTCGACGACATGACCGACCTGGCCAAGTCGCTGCGCGAAAAACTCAAGACCCGCGCCGAGATCCGTGCCCCTGGCATCATCAGCGACCATACGTCGACGGACGGCACCCGCAAGTGGCTGGTCGACGTCGGCAATGGCAACGCCGTGGAAACCGTGTTCATCCCGGAAGAAAACCGCGGCACGCTGTGCATCTCGACCCAGGCCGGCTGCGCCGTCAACTGCCGCTTCTGCTCAACCGGCAAGCAGGGCTTCAACCGCAACCTCACCGTGGCCGAGATCATCGGTCAGCTGTGGATGGCCGAGTTCGAGCTGCGCCGCACGAAAGGCATCGAGCCGGGCCCGAAGGGCGAGCGCCAGATCACCAACGTGGTCATGATGGGCATGGGCGAGCCGCTGCTCAACTACGAGCCGACCGTCACCGCGCTCAAGTTGATGTTGGACGATAACGCCTACGGCCTGTCGCGCCGCCGCGTGACCCTGTCGACCTCGGGCGTGGTTCCGAACATCGACAAGCTGTCCCAGGACGTGCCGGTGGCCCTGGCCGTGTCGCTGCACGCGTCCAACGACGCCCTGCGCGACATCCTGGTGCCGCTGAACAAGAAATATCCGCTGCGCGAGCTGCTGGCTGCCTGCAAGCGCTACCTGGAATTCGCCCCGCGCGACTTCATCACCTTCGAGTACTGCATGCTCGACGGCTTCAACGACAGCGACGAGCACGCGCGCGAACTGATCGCCCTGGTGAACGATCCGGTGGTGGGGGTGAACTGCAAGTTCAACCTGATCCCGTTCAATCCGTTCCCGGAATCGGGCCTGACCCGCTCGAAGAACCCGCGCATCAAGGCCTTTGCCCAGGTGCTGATGGATGCCGGCATCGTCACCACCGTGCGCAAGACGCGCGGCGACGACATCGACGCCGCCTGCGGCCAGCTGGCCGGCGAGGTGCAGGACCGCACCCGCGTGGCCCAGCGCATGGAAAAGATGGCCGAGTACCAGAAGAAGTTCGGCGCCGACTTCGGGCGCATCGTGGAGATTCCCTCCTGATGGGCGGCGCCGCCGGTCGTGCCGCGCTCCTGTTCGCCGTGGCCGTGCTGGCCGGCTGCGCCAGTCATGGCACGGGCGGCGGCGAACTGAAGACCGCGTCCGACGTGACGGCGGCGGAAAAACGCGCCGCGATCCGCCTGCAGCTGGCGGTCGGCTACTACCAGAACGGCCAGTACGAGACCGCCCTCGACGAGGTCAAGCAGGCGCTCGCGGCCGATCCGGGCAATGCCGAAGCCCATGGCCTGCGCGCGCTGGTCTACACCGCGATGGGGCAGCTGGCTTTGGCCGACGACAACTACCAGACCGCGCTGCGGCTCAAGCCGGGCAACCCGGACCTGTCGAACAACTACGGTTCCTTCCTGTGCACCTCGCTGAACAAGCCGGCCCAGGCCATGCCGTACTTCGACGCGGCGCTGCGCAACCCGGTCTACCAGACCCCGGTGAGCGCGCTGGTGAATGCCGGCCTGTGCAGCATCCGCAGCAAGAATTTCCAGGCCGCCGAGCGCTACCTGCTCGAGGCCCTGCGTTACAACCCCGACCTGCAGGCGAGCAACGCTGGCCTGGCGCGGACCTATTACGAGCGGCGCGACTACCCGCGCGCCGGTTTTTTCATTAACCGCCTGATCGAGACTTCGAAACTCGACACGCTGTCGGCCGATGCGCTCTGGCTGGCTTTGCGCGTGCAGCGCAAGCTGGGCGAGCGGACGCAGGAAGCCAGCCTGGCAGCCCAGCTGCGGCGGCGCTTCCCCGGCTCGCCCGAGTACGCGGCGTTCGAGCGCGGGGCATTCGATGAGTGAACTAGCTAGAGTGAGACGAGCAACATGAACGAGCATGCAGACCAGCCGGCGACGCCGGGCAACGACGCTGGCATTCCCGGCAAGACCCTGCAGTCCCAGCGCGAAGCGATGGGCTGGAGCGTGGAGCAGGTGGCCGACCAGCTGAAACTGGCGCCGCGCCAGGTGGTGGCATTGGAAGCCGGCGACTACGCCTCGCTCCCGAGCCCGGCCGTGACGCGCGGCTTCGTGCGCGCCTACGCCAAGCTGCTGAAGATCGACGCGGCCCCGCTGGTCGCCAAGATCGAGATGAACATGCCGCCCGAAGCCCAGGCCGGCGTCACCGCCTCGATCCCGCGCCGCGAGCAGCGCCCGGCCTCGTTCTCGCAAAGCCGCTTCCCGATCGGCGGCAAGCGCAATAAAGTGCCGGTCGGCCTGATCGCCGGCGTGGCGGTGCTGATCGCCGCCGGCGCCGCGCTCTGGCACTTCGGCCTGATCCCGGGCAGCCAGCAGCCGGAGGCCGAGCATGGCGCCCTGCTCGAAACCCCGGCGGTCAGCCCGCACGGCGGCGCGCCGGATGCCCACGACACGCTGCAGAATCAGTCGGTGCCGCTGATCTCGGTGCCGGCGCCGGCCGGCACGACGCCGCCCGCCGCCGCGCCCGCAACCGCTCCGGGTGCTACCGCTCCGGGTACTGCCGCGCCGTCTGCCGCCACGCCGGGCACCGCATCCGCAACCACGACCCCGGCCGCACCGGCGGCCACGCTGGCGGCGCCGGTGACCGCGGTGCCGGCAGCCCCGGCAGTTGCGGCCGGCGGCAGCAATGCGCTGGTGCTGAACGTGCGTGAAGATGCCTGGATCGGCGTGGTCGTCGGCGGCAAGCGCCTGCTGTGGCGCGAAGTCAAGGCCGGCTCGACCGAAACCTTCGACGTCACTGGGCCGGGCATGCTGACCGTCGGTAATCCGGGCGCGGTCAGCGCGACCCTGCGCGGTGCGCCTGTCGCCCTGGAGCAGGCGCCGGGCAAGAAGTTTGCTCAAGTGTCTTTGAAGTAATGGAACGGAACATGATCGTGAACGAACCCTGCATTGGCGAACCGATCCCTTCGGGCCCCATGGCGCGCCGCCCCCGCCGCAAGGTCGCGGTATCGCATGGCGCACGCACCGTCTGGGTCGGCGGCGACGCGCCGGTAGTGGTGCAGTCGATGACCAATACCGACACCGCCGACGCGATCGGCACCGCGATCCAGGTCAAGGAGCTGGCGCGCGCCGGATCCGAGATCGTGCGCATCACCGTGGATACCCCGGCTGCCGCGGCCGCGGTCCCGGCGATCCGCGAACAGCTCGACCGCATGGAGATCGACACCCCGCTGGTGGGCGACTTCCACTATAACGGCCACCTGCTGCTGCGCGACTATCCGGAATGCGCGCAGGCGCTGTCCAAGTACCGCATCAACCCGGGCAACGTGGGGCAGGGCGCCAAGCGCGACACCCAGTTCGCCCAGATGATCGAGATCGCGGCGAAATACGACAAGCCGGTGCGCATCGGCGTCAACTGGGGCAGCCTTGACCAGTCGCTGCTGGCCCGCATCATGGACGAGAACGCGGCCCGCGCCACGCCGTGGAGCGCGCAGGCGGTGATGTACGAAGCGCTCATCACTTCCGCGATCGAGAACGCGGTGCGTGCCGAAGAAGTGGGCCTGGCGCGCGACAAGATCATCCTGTCGTGCAAGGTCTCGGGCGTGCAGGACCTGATCGCGGTCTACCGCGAACTGGCGCGCCGCTGCGACTACCCGCTGCACCTGGGCCTGACCGAGGCCGGCATGGGCAGCAAGGGCATCGTCGCCTCGACCGCCGCGCTGGCGGTGCTGCTGCAGGAAGGCATCGGCGACACCATCCGCATCTCGCTGACCCCGGAACCGGGCGGCGACCGCACCAGGGAGGTCGTGGTGGGCCAGGAAATCCTCCAGACCATGGGCCTGCGCAAGTTCACCCCGATGGTGATCGCCTGCCCGGGCTGCGGCCGTACGACGTCCACCGTGTTCCAGGAGCTGGCGGACAACATCCAGACCTTCCTGCGCGAGCAGATGCCGGAATGGAAGAAGACCTATCCGGGCGTGGAAGCGATGAACGTGGCCGTGATGGGCTGCATCGTCAACGGCCCGGGCGAATCGAAGCACGCCAACATCGGCATCAGCCTGCCGGGTACCGGCGAATCGCCAGCGGCGCCGGTGTTCGTCGATGGACAGAAGGTCGCGACGCTGCGCGGCGAGCGCATCGTCGACGAGTTCAAGACCATCGTGCTGAATTACGTGCAGAAAAATTACAGCCGCGAGGCAGTGGCGCAATAAGATATCCGTAGGGTGGGCGGGGTAATTTCGGACAATGTCCGGAATTACAAACGACCAAGCGTTCAACTCCCCCGTGCCATGCCACAGCGCATCCGGGAGCTGGACGCGCGGACGGCGGAGCCGTCCACCCTACAAGAGCGAAAGAAACTATGTCCAAACCAGAAAAAATCGTCGCCGTCAAAGGCATGAACGACATCCTCCCGGCCGATGCGCCGATGTGGGAGCTGTTCGAGAACACCGCCGAAACCATCCTGAAGAGCTACGGCTACCAGAAGATCGTCACTCCGATCGTCGAGGACACCTCGCTGTTCGCGCGCGCCATCGGCGCCGTCACCGACATCGTCGAGAAGGAAATGTACTCCTTCGAAGACTCGATGAACGGCGACCAGCTGACCCTGCGTCCGGAAGGCACCGCCGGCGCGGTGCGCGCCGTGATCGAGCACAACCTCGTGTACGATGGCCCCAAGCGCCTGTGGTACAAGGGCCCGATGTTCCGCCACGAGCGTCCGCAGCGCGGCCGCTACCGCCAGTTCTTCCAGTTCGGCGCCGAAGCCGTCGGCTTCTCGGGCCCGGACATCGACGCCGAGCTGATCATGCTGTGCCGCCGCCTGTGGGACGACCTCGGCCTGCAGAACGCGCGCCTCGAGCTGAACTCGATCGGCAACGCCGACGAGCGCCTGCGCCACCGCGCCGACCTGATCGCCTACCTCGAGAAGCACGAGGACATCCTCGATGCCGAGGCCAAGCGCCGCCTGCACAGCAATCCGCTGCGCATCCTGGACACCAAGAACCCGGCCATGCAGGACATGGTCAACGCCGCGCCCAAGCTGCTCGACTACCTGGGCGAGGAGTCGCTCGCGCACCTGAACGGCCTGAAGAACATCCTGGACCGCAATGCGGTGCAGTACACCATCAATCCGCGCCTGGTGCGCGGCCTGGATTACTACAACCGCACCGTGTTCGAGTGGGTCACCGACGAGCTGGGCTCGCAGGGCACCATCTGCGCGGGCGGCCGCTACGATCCGCTGATCGAGCAGTTCGGCGGCAAGCCGACGCCTGCAGTCGGCTTCGCGATGGGCATCGAGCGCATCATCGAACTGATGAAGGGCCTGGGCGAGACCCAGGCGCCGAGCCAGTGCGACGTCTACCTGGTGCACCAGGGCGCGGACGCCCAGCTGCAGTCCTTCATCCTGGGCGAGCGCCTGCGGGATGCCGGCCTGGATGTTGTGTTACATTGCGCAACGCCGGCAGGCGCGGGCAGCTTCAAGAGCCAGATGAAGAAGGCCGACGGCAGCGGCGCGGCGTTCGCCGTGATCATCGGCGACGACGAAATCGCCAGTGGCAAGGCGAACGTCAAGGCGATGCGAGGCGAAGCAGGCGAGCAGCAGCAGGCCAGCGTGCCCTTCGAGGACGTGGTCGACTACGTGGTCGACCAGATCGTCGGAGGCGGCCACGACTGCGACGACGAGAATTGCAACGAGCACGGTCATCACCACCGTCCGTAAGGGCAACGATTTACCATCCTGATAACAACCAGACACTGAGCAGACAATGGCATACGACCTCGAAGAACAGGAACAGATAGCGAATTTCAAGGCCTTCTGGGCCCGATACGGCAACCTCATCATGGGCGTGCTGATCGTTGCGCTCCTGGCCTACGCCAGCTACAACTTCTGGCAGTCGCGCCAGCGCACCCACGCGGTCGAGGCCTCGGCGCTGTACGACGAGCTGCAGACTGCCCTGGTCGCCAGCGACAATGCCAAGGCCCAGCGCATCGCCGGCGACATCAAGCAGAAGTACGACGGCACCGTGTACGCGCAGATGGCCAGCTTGGCCGCCGCCAAGACGGCTTTTGATGCGAACGATCTGAAGACCGCCAAGGCCCAGCTGCAGTGGGTGGTGGACAAGGGCAACGACGAGTACCAGGCGATTGCCAAGCTGCGCCTGGCCGGCGTGCTGCTCGACGAGAAGTCCTTCGATGCCGCGCTCAAGCTGCTGAACGACAAATTCCCCGAGCAGTTCTCGGCCGAAGTGGCCGACCGCAAGGGCGATGTGCTGGTTGCGCAAAACAAGATTGCCGAAGCACGCCAGGCCTACGTGGCCGCGCTGGCAGCAATGCACAAGGATAATCCGGGCCGCCAGCTGGTGCAGATCAAGCTCGAAGCCATCGGCGGCACCGTGCCGGAAGCGAAAGACGCCAAAGCCGCCGCGGCCGCCGCGTAATACCAGGATTGACAGGCCCGCGCATGCCGCGAAGGCGTGCGCGGGCCTTGCGTCCTCTATAGAGTCTTCTACAGTCCAGGAACAAGGTTAAAGAATATGCGTATCAGCAGCAAACTTGTCGGTGTTGGTGTACTGGCCCTGGTGACCGGTTGCTCGAGCCTGAGCCCGTCCAGCATGGTGAACAAACTCAGCTCGCTCAATCCCTTCGCGTCGAAGTCGAAGACCGACCAGCCGGCGCCGCTGGTGGAGCTGAAGGCGACGATGGCGGTACGCACCGCATGGAAGCTCGACATCGGCAAGTCCGGCCCGTACACCTTCTCGCCTGCGCTGGCCGGCAACACGGTGGTGGTGGCCGGCGGCAGCGGCGACATCGCCCGTGTCGAGGCCGAAAGCGGCAAGCAGCTGTGGCGCGTCAAGGCCGGCAGCGAACTTTCGGCCGGCGTCGGCACCGACGGCAACCTGATCGTGGTCGGCGGCACCAAGGGCACCGTGATCGCGTTCGACATGGAGGGCAAGAAGCTGTGGACCTCGCAGCTGTCGAGCGAGCTGCTGTCCGCGCCGACCGTGGGGCAGGGCATCGTCGTCGCGCGCAGCCTGGACAACCGCATCGTCGGCCTGGATGCCAAGACCGGCGAAAAGAAATGGACCGTGCAGCGCGTGACCCCGTCGCTGACCCTGCGCACCGCGCCGGGCATGATCGTCAACGGCAGCGACGTCATCGTCGCCCAGCCGGCCGGCCGCCTGTCCTCCATGATCCTGGCCACCGGCGCGCCGCGCTGGGACCAGGAAGTGGGCGTGGCGCGCGGCGCCACCGAACTGGAACGCGTGACCGACATCGGCGGCGCCCCGGTGCTGTTCGAGGGCGAGGTCTGCGCCGCGTCCTACCAGGGCCGGGTGGCCTGCTTCGACGCCGCCTCCGGTTCGCCCAAGTGGACCCGCGACCTGTCGTCCGAAGTCGGCGTCGCGGTCGACCAGCGCTTCGTGTTCGCCGCGGACGACAAGGGCGCGCTGTACGCCTTCAACCGCGACACCGGTTCGAGCGCCTGGAAGAACGACAAGCTGGCCTTCCGCCGCCTGTCGACCCCGGTCTCCTTCGGCCGCGCGGTGGCGGTGGGCGACTACCAGGGCATCGTGCACTTCCTGTCGCGCGAGGATGGATCGTTCCTCGCGCGCGCCGCTCTCGACGGCAGCGCCGTCATCGGCACCCCTTTGGTGGCTGGATCGCACCTGATTTTTCAAACACAAAATGGAACTGTGGCCGCCATCGCGGTCGAATAGAATAACTACATGAAGCCGGTAATCGCACTCGTTGGTCGCCCGAACGTCGGGAAGTCGACCTTATTCAACCGCCTGACCCGCTCGCGGGACGCGCTGGTGGCCGACCTCCCTGGCCTGACCCGCGACCGCCACTATGGCGAAGGCCGGATCGGCGAACGCCCGTTCCTGGTCATCGACACCGGCGGTTTCGAACCGGTGGCCAAAGAGGGCATCATGCACGAGATGGCGCTGCAGACGCGCCAGGCGGTGGCGGAAGCCGACGTCGTCGTGTTCATCGTCGACGGCCGCCAGGGCCTGACCCCGCACGACAAGACCATCACCGATTACCTGCGCAAGACGGGCCGCAAGGTCATGCTCGTGGTCAACAAGTCCGAGGGCATGAAGTACACCTCGGTCACCGCCGATTTCTACGAGCTCGGCATGGGCGACCCTTACGTCATTTCCGCCGCCCACGGCGACGGCGTGCACGACCTGGTGAACGAGGCGCTCGACTTCGCCTTCGCCAACCGTCCCGACGAGGAAGACGAGGCGGAGCATCCCGACCACGGCATCAAGATCGCCATCGTCGGCCGCCCCAACGTCGGCAAGTCGACCCTGATCAACACCCTGGTCGGCGAGCAGCGCGTGATCGCCTTCGACATGCCGGGCACCACCCGCGACTCGATCGAAGTGCCGTTCGAGCGCGACGGCAAGAAGTACACGCTGATCGATACCGCCGGTATCCGCCGCCGCGGCAAGATTTTTGAAGCCATCGAGAAATTTTCGGTGATCAAGACGATGCAGTCGATCTCGGATGCCAACGTGATCGTCCTGCTGCTCGACGCCCAGCAAGATATTTCCGAACAGGACGCCCACATCGCCGGCTTCATCCTGGAGTCGGGCAGGGCGCTGGTGGTCGCCGTCAACAAATGGGACGGCCTGCAGTCGGACCAGCGCGACCAGGTCAAGATGGACCTCGACCGCAAGCTCGACTTCCTCTCGTTCGCCAAGACCCACTTCGTGTCGGCCCTGAAGGGCACCGGCATCAGCCAGCTGATGAAATCGGTGGACTCGGCCTATGCCGCCGCCACCGCCAACCTGTCGACTCCGCGCCTGACCCGCGCGCTGCAGGAAGCGATCGAAAAGCAGGAGCCCAAGCGCAAGGGCAGCACCCGTCCCAAGCTGCGCTACGCCCACCAGGGCGGCCAGAATCCGCCCATCATCGTCATCCACGGCAATGCGCTCGAAGCCGTCAGCGACCCGTACAAGCGCTATCTGGAAAAGCATTTCCGCGATACCTTCAACCTGGTCGGCACCCCGGTGCGCATCGAATTCAAATCCGGTAAGAATCCTTTTGCCAAGGAGCAGAATTAGCCGTAGCAGTACGACAAAAAGTGGCGAAACAGGTTACAGTAGCTTAGGGCTTTCATTCGCCACAGCGGAATGTAGCCCAGGCACTTGAAAAATGGCAAATTGCCACAACGTTACAAATACCCACTGAACTACAACAACATTACGGAGCTGTTATGAGCAACAAAGGGCAACTGTTACAAGACCCATTCCTGAACGCCTTGCGCAAGGAGCACGTCCCCGTCTCCATCTACCTGGTCAACGGCATCAAGCTGCAAGGCCATATCGAGTCCTTCGACCAGTACGTCGTCCTGCTTCGTAACACCGTGACCCAGATGGTCTACAAGCATGCCATTTCCACCGTTGTCCCGGCTCGCGCCGTCAACCTTAACCTCGACTCCGAAGCCGAGTAAGGCCGATGGCTGACGCCCCCGGCAACACCTCCATGCGCGCAGCGCTGGTCGGCATCGATTTTGGTGCTGGCGATTTCAACGCCAGCCTGGAAGAGCTGTCGCTGCTTGCGCGCTCCGCCGGCGCCGAACCGATCACCACGATCACGGCCAAGCGCAGCAGTCCCGACCCCGCCCACTTCGTCGGCAGCGGCAAGGCCGACGAAATCAAGATGGCCTGCAAGGTCGAGGGCATCGAGCTGGTCATCTTCAACCACGCATTGTCTCCGGCCCAGCAGCGCAACCTCGAGCGCCGGCTGGAGGTGCGCGTGATCGACCGTACCAGCCTGATCCTCGACATCTTCGCCCAGCGCGCCCAGAGCCACGAGGGCAAGCTGCAGGTGGAACTGGCCCAGCTGCAGCACCTGGCCACGCGCCTGATCCGCGGCTGGACCCACCTGGAACGTCAAAAGGGCGGTATCGGCCTGCGCGGTCCCGGCGAAACCCAGCTCGAGACCGACCGCCGCCTGATCGGCGAGCGCGTCAAGATGCTGCGCACCCGCCTGACCAAGCTGCGCAAGCAGCACGAGACCCAGCGCCGCCAGCGCGGACGCAACCAGACCTTCTCGGTGTCCCTCGTCGGCTATACCAACGCCGGCAAGTCGACCCTGTTCAATACGCTGACCAAGGCCGGCGTGTATGTTGCGAACCAGCTGTTCGCGACGCTGGACACCACCAGCCGCCGCCTCTACCTTGGCGACGAGGTGGGCAGCGTGGTCATTTCCGACACGGTCGGCTTCGTGCGCGAACTGCCGCACCAGCTGGTGGCGGCCTTCCGCGCCACGCTGGAGGAAACCATCCATGCCGACCTGCTGCTGCATGTAGTCGACGGCAACTCGCCGGTGCGCATGGAGCAGATCGAGCAGGTCAACGAGGTCTTGCGCGAGATCGGCGCCGATCATGTGCCCCAGATCCTGGTCTGGAACAAGATCGATGCGGCCGGGCTGGAGCCCGGGGTCGAGCGTGATGAGTATGATAAGATCAGCCGCGTTTTCATCAGCGCCCACAGCGGGGCCGGCCTGGACCTGCTGCGAGAGGCCATCGTCGAGGCGGCGATGGCGGCCCGCGCGGAACAAGAACATGCACGGCATGGGGAAGAACCGGCGGTGGGCGGCTCCCTGGCCAATCCTGCAGAGAACACTATGACAACCTCTACCCATCTCGGGCCACACTAGCCTATGCTCGTTTCTTTACTTAAACGTTGCGGCATCAAACTGTCGCTGAACGATCCACGTTGGGGCCACAAACCCGACGGTGACCACAAGGCCCAGGAGGGCCGCCGGCCGGGTGAAGGCCCGCCCGACCTCGATCAACTCTGGCGCGATTTCAACGCGCGCCTGAACCGCATCTTCGGCGGCCGCAACAATGGCGGCGACGGCGGCGGCGGCCCGGGCGGCCGCGGCGAAATGCGCGGCGCCGGCATCGGCGCGGGCGTGGTGGCGACCATCGTCGGCCTGATCTGGCTGGCGAGCGGCGCCTTCATCGTGCAGGAAGGCCAGACCGGCGTCGTTACCACCTTCGGCAAGCTCAGCCATACGACGGGCGCCGGCTTCAACTGGCGCTGGCCGTATCCGATCCAGGCCCACGAGACCGTCAACGTGTCGACCATCCGTACCGCCGAGATCGGCTACCGCGCCAACGTGCGCAACAAGCAGCCGCAAGAATCGCTGATGCTGACCGACGACGAGAACATCATCGACATCCAGTTCGCGGTCCAGTACACGCTGAAGGACCCGGTCCAGTGGCTGTTCAACAACCGCGAGAACGACGAGACCGTGCGCCAGGTGGCCGAGACCGCCATCCGCGAAGTGGTCGGCAAGAGCAAGATGGACTTCGTCCTGTACGAAGGCCGCGAGAAGGTCGCCGCCGACGTGCACCAGATGATGCAGCAGATCCTCGACCGCTACGCGCTGGGCGCCCTGGTCACCAACGTGACCATGCAGGGCGTGCAGCCGCCGGAGCAGGTGCAGGAAGCCTTCGACGACGCCGTCAAGGCCGGCCAGGACCGTGCCCGTGCCCGCAACGAGGGTGAAGCCTACGCCAACCAGGTGATCCCGCAGGCGCGCGGCCAGGCCTTCCGCCTGCAGCAGGACGCCGAGGCCTACCGCTCGATGGTGGTCGAGAACGCGACCGGTAACGCCTCGCGCTTCGACCAGGTGGTGGCCGCCTACGCGAAAGCCCCGGCCGTCACCCGCGACCGCATGTACATCGATACCATGCAGCAGATCTTCTCCAGCACCAGCAAGGTGATGGTGGATTCGCGCGCGGGCAATCCGATGATCTACCTGCCGCTGGACAAGCTGATCCAGCAAGGCGCCGGCAACGAAAGTGTCGGCGCCCGTTCGGGTCCGGTGCAGGTGCCGCAGTCGGCGCCGCCAACGGACGTCATGCAAGCCATGGATTCGGTGCGCCAGCGCGACAGCCGCAGCCGCGATTCCTCACGTGACCGGGAGAGCCGTTAATGAACCGCCTCGTAACTTTATTTGTGGCGGGCTTCATTGCCCTGATGCTGCTCTCGTCCACCGTGTTCGTGGTCGACCAGCGCCGCTTCGCCATCGTGTTCGCCCTGGGCCAGGTGCGCGACGTGATCACCGAGCCGGGCCTGCACTTCAAGCTGCCGCCGCCGTTCCAGAACGTGATCTACCTGGACAAGCGCATCCTGACCCTCGACACGCCCGACGCCGACCGCTTCATCACGGCCGAGAAGAAGAACATCCTGGTGGATGCCTTCATGAAATGGCGGATCACCGACCCGCGCCTGTACTACGTCAGCTTCGGCGGCGACGAGGCCCGTGCCCGCGATCGCCTGTCGCAGATCATCAAGGCCGCCCTGAACGACGAGATCACCAAGCGCACCGTGCGCGAAGTGATTTCCGGCGAGCGCGGCGCCGTGATGAACGCGGTGAAGGAAAAGGTCGTGGCCGAAGCCAAGGAGATCGGCGTGGGCGTGGTGGACGTGCGCCTCAAGCGCGTCGACTACATCGAGCAGATCAACAACTCGGTGTACGAACGCATGAAGGCCGAGCGCGTGCGCGTGGCCAACGAGCTGCGCTCGACCGGCGCCGCCGAATCCGAACAGATCCGCGCCGACGCCGACCGCCAGCGCACCGTGATCATCGCCGAAGCCTTCCGCGAGGCCGAGAAGATCAAGGGTGACGGCGACGCCAAGGCCACCGCGATCTATGCCGAGGCCTTCGGCAAGAATCCGGAATTCGCCAGGTTCTACCGTTCGCTGGAAGCCTACCGGGCGACCTTCAAGAACCGTGGGGACGTGATGGTGGTGGATCCGAATTCGGAGTTCTTCAAGTACTTCAAGCAGCCGGGCGGCAAGTAATTCGTAGGGTGGACGGCTTCGCCGTCCGCGCGTTCAAGGACCGTATGCAAACCACGGCGCAGGCCATGACACGTGGTTTGAACGCGCGGACGGCAGAGCCGTCCACCCTACACATCCGTCTAGACAAGCGTTGCAACATGGCACTCTGACAAGCTATCCTGCCTGTTAAACCAACATCCCCCGCCTACGCCTTACCATTTTCGGGTAAAATTGCCGATTCGGCGCTCGCACCGTGCGCCAGCACGCCCGTGCCCTTTGTACCGCTCTTGTCAACAACCCGTTAGCTCCGTCCATGCCGAACTGGCTACTGCCTGAAAATATCGCCGATGTCTTGCCGTCCGAAGCGCGCAAGATCGAGGATCTGCGCCGCAAGATGCTCGATGCCTTCCGCCTGTACGGCTACGAACTGGTGATGCCGCCGCTGCTCGAGTACGTCGAGTCGCTGCTGGCCGGAGCAGGGCAGGACTCCGAACTGCGCACCTTCAAGGTGGTCGACCAGCTGTCCGGCCGCCTGCTCGGCCTGCGCGCCGACATGACCACCCAGGTCGCGCGCATCGACGCCCACCTGCTCAACCGCGATACCGTCACCCGCCTGTGCTACGCCGGCAGCGTGCTGCACACCCGCCCGTCGGGCCTGCACGCCACCCGCGAGCCGATCCAGATCGGTTGCGAGATCTACGGCCACGCCGGCCTGGAAGCCGACGCCGAGATCCAGGAGCTGGCGCTCGGCACGCTGGCGCTGGCCGGCTTCGACAGCGTCCGCCTCGACCTGTGCCACGTCGGCATCCTGCGCGCCCTGCTGGCCGAGGATGCGGCCGCGCAGCGCGACGAAGCGCGCCTGACCGCCATGCTGCGCGCCAAGGATGCGCCGGCCCTGCACGAGATCACCCGGGATTACCCGCCCGCCACCCGCAAGGCCCTGCTGGCGCTGCCGCACCTGTACGGCGACGTCGAGGTGCTGGCGCGCGCCAGGGAGGAGCTGCCGGCGCTGCCGGGCGTCACCCGCGCGCTGGCCGAACTGGCCGCGCTTGCGGCCGGCGCCCTTGGCCGCGCCGAGGTGGCGATCGACCTGGCCGACCTGCGCGGCTACCAGTACGAAAGCGGCGCCATGTTCGCGCTCTACGTGCCGGGCCTGCCGAACGCGGTCGCCAGGGGAGGGCGCTACGACCATGTGGGCGAGGCCTTCGGACGCGCGCGTCCGGCGACCGGCTTCTCGCTCGACCTGCGCGAACTGGCGCGGCTGCTGCCGACTGCCGAGCGCAAGCACTCGATCCGCGCGCCCTGGGGCAATGCGCCGGAGCTGAGGGAAAAAATCGCTGACCTGCGCAAGGCAGGCGAAGTCGTGATCCAGTCCATGCCCGGTCACGACAATGTTCAGGACGAGTTCGAGTGCGACCGCGTGCTCGTCCTCGAAAACGGAAATTGGATTCTCAAAAACTTAGGTTAAGTGATGTCAAATACTAACGTGGCAAAGAACGTCGTTGTCATCGGCACCCAGTGGGGCGATGAAGGCAAGGGTAAGATCGTCGACTGGCTGACCGACCATGCGGCCGGCGTCGTCCGTTTCCAGGGCGGCCATAACGCGGGTCACACCCTCGTGATCAAGGGCCAGAAGACCGCGCTGCAGCTGATCCCGTCGGGCATCATGCGCGAAGGCGTGGCCTGCTACATCGGCAACGGCGTGGTGGTTTCGGTACCCGACGTGATGCGCGAGATCGACAAGCTGGAGGCCGCCGGCGTCGAAGTGGCTTCGCGCCTGAAGATCTCGGAAGCCTGCCCGGTCATCCTGCCTTACCACGTCGCCATCGACAAGGCGCGCGAAGCCAAGCGCGGCGAGAACAAGATCGGCACCACCGGCAAGGGCATCGGCCCGGCCTACGAAGACAAGGTCGCCCGCCGTGCGATCCGCATCGCCGACATGCTCAACGAAGAGCGCTTCGCCGAGAAGCTGAAAGAGAACCTGGAATACCACAACTTCGTGCTGGTGAACTACCTGGGCGGCGAAGCGATCGACTTCCAGAAGACCTACGACGATGCGATGGCCCTGGTGCCGCGCCTGCGCCCGATGGTGGGCGACGTCTCGTCCGCGCTGTACGCCGCCCACAAGGCCGGCGGCAGCCTCCTGTTCGAAGGCGCGCAAGGCTCGCTGCTCGACGTCGACCACGGCACCTACCCGTTCGTCACCTCGTCGAACTGCGTGGCCGGCAATGCCGCCGCCGGCGCCGGCGTCGGCCCGGGCATGCTGCACTACATCATGGGTATCACCAAGGCGTATACGACCCGCGTGGGTTCGGGCCCGTTCCCGGCCGAACTGCCGACCGACCTTGGGGTGGGTGAGCACCTGTCGCGCGTGGGCCACGAGTTCGGCACTGTGACCGGCCGTGCCCGCCGCTGCGGCTGGTTCGACGCCGCGCTGCTGCGCCGCTCGGTGCAGATCAATGGCGTGTCGGGCATGTGCCTGACCAAGCTGGACGTGCTGGACGGTATCGAGTCGCTCAAGCTGTGCACCGGCTACAAGATCGACGGCCGCGAGGTCGATATCTTCCCGGTCGGCGCCGAGGAAGCCGCGCTGTGCGAGCCGGTCTACGAAGAGATGCCGGGCTGGACCGAGTCCACCGTCGGCGCCAAGTCGATGGACGAGCTGCCGGCCAACGCCCGCGCCTACATCAAGCGCATCGAAGAACTGGTGGGCGTGCCGATCGACATGGTGTCGACCGGCCCGGACCGCGAAGAAACCATCGTGCTGCGCCATCCGTTCGCAGCCTAATAACAATAGGAATAGCCTGAAATGAACACCCCTGCATCGACCGACAAGGACCTCTGGGTTTCGTGGGACCAGTACAACCGCCTGGTCGAGCGCCTCGCGCTGCAAGTGTATGAATCGAACTGGAAGTTCGACATGGTGCTGTGCCTGGCGCGCGGCGGCGTGCGTCCGGGCGACGTGATCTCGCGCATCTTCGACGTGCCGCTGGCGATCCTGTCGACCAGCTCCTACCGCGAAGAAGCCGGCACCAAGCAGGGCAACCTGGACATCGCCAAGTACATGACGATGACCAAGGGCCCGCTGGCCGGCCGCATCCTGCTGGTCGACGACCTGGCCGATTCGGGCGTGACCCTGCAGAAGGTGCGCGAGCACCTGCAGACCAACTACCCGGACGTCTCGGAAGTGCGTTCGGCCGTCATCTGGGTGAAAGGCACCTCGGCCTTCAAGCCGGACTACCACCTGGAAGACCTGCCGCACAATCCGTGGATCCACCAGCCGTTCGAAGACTATGACGGCCTGCGTCCGCACCAGCTGTCGGCGTGGATGAAGAAGTTCGAGGAGTAATCTGGAACGCGCTTTGGAAGAGCAAAGCAAACGGGCAGGAAAGGCGAAAGCCTTTCCTGCCCGTTCTACTTTGTCAGCCGCTCTCGTGAAGCGGCGCCCGCGGCGCGCGATGCAGCTCCGTTCGTGGCGGAGGTTCGGGGCGGCGCGGCATGGTCTCGATGAAGCACCCCTCTATCGTAGTGGCAGGGGGCAAAAAGGTGCTTTCATAGTTTCCCTGTTTTAAGCAGTTTATGGGAGAATATCCTGCATAAACGTAAAACATTAGGAGTTTCTTCTTATGGAAGCCGACAGCAGGCCAAAAAAGGACGTACTCGACGACATCGACCGGAAGATCCTGCGCATCCTGCGCGTCGAAGGCCACATCACCAACCAGAAGCTGGCCGAGCGCGTGCACCTGTCGCCCACGCCCTGCTGGAACCGGGTGCGCGCGCTGGAAGAGCAGGGCTACATCGAGGGCTATGCGGCGATCCTGTCCCAGCGTGCGCTGGGCCTGCCGGACACCGTCATCATCGAAGTCACGCTCGAGCGCCACGACGACGACATGCTGATCCGCTTCGGCGAAGAACTGGCCAGGCTGCCCGAGGTGATGGAGGCCAGCCTCCTGACCGGCGACTACGACTACCTGATCAAGGTGGCCGTGGCCGGTACCGAGGGTTACGAGCGCTTCCTGCGCCAGCGCCTGTACAAGATTCCGGGCATCCGCCACAGCCGCTCGACCTTCGTGCTGCGCACCCTCAAACGTACCCATTCGGTGGAGCCTTGAGCGTGTTACTCTGCTAAGATGCGGCTCGGCCATTTCCGCATGGTTCAACAATAACAAGTAGAAACCGATGACCCAAAGTTTTTTTCAAACCTTCATCCTGCTGATCCTCGTTACTGACCCCTTCGGCAACGTTCCCCTGTTCGCCGCGGCCCTCAAGGACGTCCCGGTCCAGCGCCGTCCCCGCATCGTGGTGCGCGAATGCGCGATCGCCTTTCTGCTCCTGCTGGTCTTCATGTTCTTCGGCCAGCATTTCCTGGCGGCCCTGCACCTGTCGCCGGTGGCGCTGCGCATTGGCGGCGCCGTCATCCTGCTCATCATCGCGATCCGCATGATCTTCCCGCATCCGGATGGCGTGTTGGGGCGCAGCGAAGGGGGCGAGCCCTTCATCGTGCCGCTGGCCATTCCCGCGCTGGCCGGGCCGTCGGCGCTGGCGACCGTGCTGCTGTTCGTTTCCGACAGCTTTTCCGAGACCATGGTGCATGTGGCGGCGCTGGCCGCGGTCGGCGTGGTCTGGCTGGCGGTCTTCCTCAGCGCGGAAAAATTGCAGCAGCGCCTGGGCCCGCAGGTCATGACCGCCTTCGAGCGCCTGATGGGCCTGATCCTGACGGCCATGTCGGTGGAAATGCTGCTGGGCGGCATCCGCGAATTCGTCCAGACCCTATGAGGGCAGCGGTGCGGGGGCATATGCCTTGTTTCTGGCACACTTTTGGCATGACCACCCGCGCGGCCTCATCCGTTCCCAAACAAGCATGAAACCCGAACACGAGACTCCTTCCGAATGGCTGCCCTTCCTCAGCGGGGGAGGGCAGATGGGAGCCATGATGCGGGCGCATGACTGGTCGCATTCGCCGCTCGGCCACCCGCGCGCCTGGCCGCAGGCCCTGCGCACCACGGTCGGCCTGATGCTCAATTCGAAGTTCCCGATGTTCGTGGCCTGGGGCCCGGAACTGGGCTTCCTGTACAACGACTCCTACGCCATCATCCTCGGCGAAAAGCATCCGGCGGCGCTGGGCGCCCGTTTCCACGACATCTGGCGCGAGATCTGGGACGACATCCATCCGCTGATCGTGCGCGCACTCAAGGGCGAATCCACCTACATGGACCGGCTGCCGCTGCGCATGAACCGTTTCGGCTACGACGAGGACACCTGGTTCCGCTTCTCGTATTCGCCGGTGCGCGACGAGGACGGCACCGTGGCCGGCATGTATTGCGCCTGCGTCGAGATGACCGGCGAGGTGCTGGCGGAACGCTACCGCGAACAGGAAAACCAGCGCCTGATGACCCTGTTCGAACAGGCGCCCGGCATCTTCGCCGTGCTGCGCGGCCCGGACCACGTGTTCGAGATCGCCAACGAATCCTACCTGCAGCTGATCGGACGCCGCGAGCTGATCGGCAAGCCGGCGCGCAAGGCGCTGCCAGAGGTCGCGGACCAGGGCTTCTTCGAGCTGCTCGACCAGGTCTACCAGTCAGGCCAGCCTTTCGTCGGCCACGCGGTGCCGGTGCGCGTCCAGCGCGAGGCCAGCGCGCCGCTGGAAGAGCGCTTCGTCGACTTCGTGTACCAGCCGATCCGCGGCCCGAAGGGCGACGTCGAGGGCATCTTCGTGGAAGGCAGCGACGTCACCATGCGCAAGCGCGTGGAAGACGAGCTGCGCGCCGCCAACCGCCAGAAGGACCAGTTCCTGGCGATGCTGGCGCACGAGCTGCGCAACCCGCTGGCGCCGATCACGACGGCTGCCCAGCTCTTGCAACGCGGCAACCTCGACCCGCAGCGCGCGCGCCACGCCAGCGACATCATCGTGCGCCAGGCCGAGCACATGACCGACCTGGTGAACGACCTGCTGGACGTCTCGCGGGTGACGCGCGGCCTGGCCGAGATCGAGAAGGAAAACCTGGACGTGGCGGCGATCGTCCACGGCGCCGTCGAACAGGTGCGCCCGCTGCTGGACCTGAAGCGCCACGAGCTGCGCCTGGAGCTGTGGCAGCAGCCGCTGCACGTGTCAGGCGACCGCACGCGCCTGGTGCAGGTGGTCTCGAACATCCTCAACAACGCCGCCAAGTACACGCCCGCAGGCGGCAGGATCATCCTGCGCGTGAGCAGCGAAGGCGGCGAGGCCGTGATCGCGGTGTGCGACAACGGCCAGGGCATCGAGCCGCAGGTGCTGCCCTACATCTTCGACCTGTTCACGCAGGCCGAGCGCACGCCGGACCGCTCGCAGGGCGGCCTGGGCATCGGCCTGGCGCTGGTGAAAAGCCTGGTGGCGCTGCATGGCGGGCGGGTGGCCGCCCATAGCGAGGGCCCGAACACGGGCAGCGAATTCGTGATCCGCCTGCCGCTGCTGCCGGGTAGCGAGGAACACGAGGCGCAGCCGCCGCGCGAGCAGGCCATGGATGGCGCGGTGCGGGTGCTGGTGGTGGACGACAATGCCGACGCCGCGCAGATGCTGGCCACGCTGCTCGAGGCGCACGGCCACCTGGTGAGCGTCGAGTGCGACGGCACCGGCGGCCTGGCGCGCGCCCTGCGCGAACGGCCCGAGGTCATGCTGCTCGATATCGGCCTGCCCGACATGGATGGTCACGAACTGGCGCGCCGCCTGCGTGCCTCGCCCGATACGGCCAATGCGATGCTGGTCGCGCTGACCGGCTATGGCCAGAGCGAAGACCGCGAACGCGCGCGCCAGGCCGGCTTCGACCGCCACCTGGTCAAGCCGGCGGACCTGTCGGAACTGCTGGGCATCCTGGCCGAGGTGCGCGAGCGGGTCGACTAACAGCCTGTCCCATCCGTGCGCGGTGCGCCTTCCGAGCCGGTGTATCCTGGCTCCGGGACAACAGGGGGACAAGCTTGGATGAGAACCTGGAGAATCGCGGAGGAAGACGTGGCCCTGGACCGCAGCTGCGAAGGCGCGCGCAAGAGTGGCGGCCACTGGCATGAGGAGGGCTGCGCCGCGCTCTACACCGCCATGACGGCGGAGCTGGCGGCACTGGAAAAATTCGTCCACCTTGATGGCGACGAACCCGGCCTGGTGCTGGTGGCGGTGGACTTGCCGGACGACCCGGAGCTGGGCATGATCGTATCGCGCGAGGAGCTGCCGGAAGGCTGGGACGATCTCGACGACGGCGGCAGCGCAACCCGGTTTGGCACTGCCTTCCTGCAGAAGTGCCACCACCTCTACCTGCGGGTGCCGTCGGTGAGCGTGGGGGAGGGCGTGAACCTGGTGATCAATCCGGAGCACCCGGCCTATGCGGACGTGAAGCTGTCGATCGCCAAGTTGTTCAGCTTCGATCCCCGGATGTTCAAGCGGCCGGCGTGACCGGCTCCCGACTCAGAAGCTGCCGATGACGATCGGGGCAAAAACGACGATGAAGACCAGGACACGGATCGCGAAGGTCCCGCTGACCTGCACCGCCGGATGGCGCTTTTCCACGCGCAGCGACCAGACGAAAGCGCCCATGCCGACGACCAGCGCGAAGGCGACCAGGCCGCCGAGCTGGAGCAGACTTTCCCCCACCACGCTCATGCGTTGAGGCGCGGGAGAAACCAGGGCGAGGAAGCGGTAAAAACCGATCGGGACCAGCACGGCTCCCAGCAGCATGAGAGCGTTTGCGACCTTGAGTTTGGTGTGAGGCGTCATGGGCAGCAGTCTACACAGCCGGCGCCGCTGAAAATGCGCGCAATTCCACCTGCCGGTCGTCGAGGAAGCGAAAAAAAACCGTCTCCGCCGAGGCGGAAACGGTTTTCTGAAGGGTGTGCTCCTTTGCCGGCTTACTTGCCCAGCATCGACACCACGTTGTCGGCACCGGGCGCCCCGAAGGCCTGCTGCTTGAGCACATGCAGCTGGTCGCGCACCTGCGCCGCCTTTTCGAACTCGAGGTTCTTGGCGTGGTCGACCATGAGCTTTTCGAGGCGCTTGATCTCCTTGCTGATCTGCTTCTCGCTCATGGCCTCGACCTTGGCCGTGGCGGCGTCGTCGGCGACACCTTCACCCACGGCCTTCTGCGCGGCATTGCTGTAGACGCCGTCGATCATGTCCTTGATCTTCTTGTTCACGCCTTTCGGCACGATGCCGTTTGCCTCGTTGAAGGCGATCTGCTTGGCGCGGCGGCGTTCGGTCTCGTCGATCGCCTTCTTCATCGAATCGGTCATCTGATCCGCGTACAGAATCGCCACGCCGTTCAGGTTACGCGCCGCGCGGCCGATGGTCTGGATCAGGCTGCGCTCGGAACGCAGGAAGCCTTCCTTGTCGGCGTCCAGCACCGCCACCAGCGACACCTCCGGCAAATCGAGGCCCTCGCGCAGCAGGTTGATGCCGACCACCACGTCGAAGGTGCCCAGGCGCAGGTCGCGCAGGATCTCCACGCGCTCCACCGTCTCGATGTCGCTGTGCAGGTAGCGCACCTTGATGCCGTGGTCGCTCAGGTATTCGGTGAGCTGCTCGGCCATGCGCTTGGTCAGCGTGGTCACCAGCACGCGCTCGTCCTTGGCGATGCGGTCGGTGATCTCGCTCATCAGGTCTTCGACCTGCGAGCGCGCCGGCTTGACGATCACTTTCGGGTCGACCAGGCCGGTGGGGCGCACCACCTGCTCGACCACGTTGTCGGCCTTTCCCTTTTCGTACTCGGCCGGCGTGGCCGAAACGAACACCGTCTGGCGCATCTTGCCTTCGAATTCCTGGAACTTCAGCGGCCGGTTGTCCAGCGCCGAAGGCAGGCGGAAGCCGTAGTCGACCAGGTTGACCTTGCGCGAACGGTCGCCGTTGTACATCGCGTTGAGCTGGCCGATCATCACGTGCGACTCGTCCATGAACATCAGCGCGTCCTTCGGCAGGTAGTCGATCAGGGTCGGCGGCGGCTCGCCCGGCATCGAGCCGGACAGGTGGCGCGAGTAGTTCTCGATACCCTTGGTAAAGCCGATCTCGGCCAGCATCTCGAGGTCGAAACGGGTGCGCTGCTCGAGGCGTTGTTCTTCGATCAGCTTGTTCTCGTTGCGGAAGTACTCGAGGCGGTCGCGCAGCTCGGCCTTGATCGATTCCACCGCGCGCAGCACGGTGGAGCGGGGCGTGACGTAGTGCGAGCCCGGGTACACGGTGAAGCGCGGGATCTTCTGGCGCACGCGGCCGGTGAGCGGGTCGAACAGTTGCAAGGACTCGATCTCGTCGTCGAACATCTCGACGCGGATCGCCAGTTCCGCGTGCTCCGCCGGGAAGATGTCGATGGTGTCGCCGCGCACGCGGAAGGAGCCGCGCGAGAAGTCCATCTCGTTGCGCGTGTACTGCATCTGGATCAGGCGCGCGATGATGTCGCGCTGCGCCACTTTATCCTTGTGGCGCAGCGTCAGGATCATCTTGTGGTACTCGTTCGGGTTACCGATACCGTAGATCGCCGACACGGTGGCGACGATGACGACGTCGCGCCGCTCCATCAGCGACTTGGTGCAGGACAGGCGCATCTGCTCGATGTGCTCGTTGATCGACGAGTCCTTTTCGATGAACAGGTCGCGCTGCGGCACATAGGCTTCCGGCTGGTAGTAGTCGTAGTAGGACACGAAATACTCGACCGCGTTCTGCGGGAAGAATTCGCGGAACTCCGCATACAGCTGGGCCGCCAGCGTTTTATTGGGTGCGAAGACGATGGCCGGACGGCCCGCCTGCGCGATCACGTTCGCCATCGTGTAGGTTTTGCCGGAACCGGTCACCCCGAGCAGGGTCTGGTACATCAGGCCGTCATTGATGCCTTCGATCAGGCCCGCGATCGCGGTCGGCTGGTCGCCGGCCGGCGGGAAGGGCTGGTGCAGCTTGAACGGCGATCCGGGATAGGTGATGACGGTCGGTTCGGGGGCATTTGCGATGGATAAATCTGCCATACTTTCAGACCTTTGCTAGAATGGGAGTCCACATGACGCAGTGCAGCACTGGCGTCCATGTTTTTACAACCGCTGCGAACCCACCGACAACTCAGTTTATCACGATGACTTCCACAGCCTCCGCCAGCC
Organism: Massilia varians; assembly: GCF_027923905.1. NCBI lineage: Bacteria > Pseudomonadati > Pseudomonadota > Betaproteobacteria > Burkholderiales > Oxalobacteraceae > Massilia > Massilia varians. The sequence continues at coordinate 4,156,112 of NZ_AP026966.1, read as the reverse complement.
TCTTCGGCGCCATCGACATGGCGCCACGCGACCCGATCCTGGGCATTACCGAAGCATTCAACGCCGACACCAACCCGGCCAAGATCAACCTGGGGGTGGGTGTCTACTATGACGACAATGGCAAGGTTCCTTTGCTGCAGTGCGTGCAAAAGGCGGAAGCGAAGCTGATGGAACAGCCGGCGCCGCGTACCTATCTGCCGATCGAAGGACTGGCGGCGTACGACAGGGCCGTGCAAGACCTGGTATTTGGGGCCGACAGCCTTGTTATTCAAGAGAAGCGTGCGATCACCGTGCAAGCTCTGGGCGGCACCGGCGCGCTCAAGCTGGGCGCCGATTTCCTCAAGCGCTTCGCGCCCGACTCAAGCGTCTACATCAGCGACCCGAGCTGGGAAAACCACCGCGCGCTGTTCGAGAGCGCCGGCTTCGCCGTCAACAACTACACCTATTACGACCCGGCCACCCACGGCGTGAATTTCGACGGCATGCTGGCTTCCTTGACGTCCATGCCGCGCGGCTCGATCGTGGTGCTGCACGCCTGCTGCCACAACCCGACCGGCGCCGACCTGAGCCAGGAACAGTGGGGCCAGGTGATCGCGGCCGTGGTCGACAATGGCCTGGTGCCTTTCCTCGACATGGCCTACCAGGGCTTCGGCGCCGGCATCGCGGAAGACGGCGCCGTGGTGCGCCGCTTCGCCGAGACCGGCATTCCGCTCCTGGTGTCGAACTCGTTCTCGAAATCCTTCTCGCTGTACGGCGAGCGCGCCGGCGCGCTGTCGATCGTGGCCACCAGCGCCGAGGAAGCCGCACGCGTGCTGTCGCAACTGAAGCGTGTGATCCGCACCAACTATTCGAACCCGCCGACGCATACGGCCAAGGTGGTGGCGATGGTGCTGTCGACCCCGGAACTGCGCCAGTTGTGGGAAGAGGAGCTGGCCGGCATGCGCGTGCGCATCCGCGAAATGCGCAACCTCATGGTCGAGAAGCTCAAGGAAAAAGCCCCTGGCCACGACTTCGAGTTCGTGCGCGAGCAGGTCGGCATGTTCTCGTACTCGGGCCTGACCAAGGAACAGGTCGGCAAGCTGCGCGAGCAGTCGATCTATGCGGTCGACACCGGCCGCATCTGCGTCGCCGCCCTGAACTCGACCAATCTCGACCGCGTCGTTGACGCGGTGGCGAAAGTTCTTTAAAATCGCGGCTCTTCGGTTGGCGCAGTTTGCTTCCGAAGAGCAGCAAAAGTGGCTGCGCGACACGCGTCGAATTTGACAGGTTGTCACCGCAAACATATAATGCTGTCATCAATTCCCTGATAGCTCAGTCGGTAGAGCGACGGACTGTTAATCCGCAGGTCCCTGGTTCGAGTCCAGGTCGGGGAGCCAGAATAAAGCGTTGAAAACAAAGGCCTTCTTCGGAAGGTCTTTGTCGTTTACGGTCTAATTGGTGGTTTTGATAGCGCAAATGGTAGCGCACGTTTTTCCCGCAAGACACGCTTTCCTGCGGTTTCTTGCGGCCACGTGCGTGTAGGCGCCTCGCGCTAGGGTTGAAAGCGTACTGTGCCGTAGTCGGCATCCGGGTCTTTCAACCTCGTTGTCCCTTAAACAAATAAGGGAAACGACATGAATCATGTATCACTGAACCATACCACGGATGCGCCAACGTGCGCAGCGTCGGGAGGTCTCAATGGCTAAGGGACCTAAACCATTCAAGTATCGCGACAAGTGGCGCGCTACCGTCACGCTATCAAATCGCACCCGTCCGACCAAGGACTTTGAAAAGTACGATGACGCGGTCCAATGGATAGCCGAACAGTTGGCCAATGCGGATTCGCTTTGCGCACCCGAACTGGGCGGACCCACCGTCGCGACACTGGCCGACGCCTTGTTCCATTATGCTGGGCTCTACACCGTCAACAAGGGCGGTGTTGTCAGCGAACTTAATCGCATCAACCACTACCTAGAGGCGGCCGGACGTGCTCCGCTGAAGTCCGTTGCGAATGCGGCCGGGGGCTCTACGTTAATAGAGCGGCCTTTGCGCGAACTGCCCAGCGCCTTCCAACGTCACAACGAGATACGGCGCACAGCTCGGGAGCAAACTTATGCTCGCATTGCTGAGCTGGCCAGCAAGCGCTGCAGCGTCATTTCCACTGCGGACATTCGACGTTTGGTCAGCGATATGAAACAAGACGGGCTGAGCGACAGCACAATTCAGAAGGAGGTCGCGCTCCTCAAGCATTTGTTCAATATGGCGGCCGGCGAGTGGAACTGGAAAGGGTTTGACAATCCTTGCAAAGGCATCAAGCTTGGCAAATCTGAGATGCGGTTCGTGTTTATTTCCACGGAGCAGAGAAAGGCGCTTTGGAACGCGCTCGCAGGATGTGACAACCCTTATTTTTGGCCGCTCGTCGAAATCAGTTTGCAGACAACACTGCGTAGAGCAAGTTTGCTGGCAATGCGTTGGGACCAGGTCGACCTCGACGGTCGCATCGTGACGGTCCCTTCGAAAAGCGGCCAGGTTGCGATTCCTCTCACTGTTCGCGCGGTCACGGTGTTCAGCCAAATGCCGCGGGATGACTCTGGTTACGTTTTTCCGCTTAGCGCTAATGCTGTGGACATGGCATGGGACGGCGTACGCGTGAAGGCCGGCGTGCCGAAACTGCAGTTCAGAGACCTACGACACCTCGCTGCAACTGACTTCGCGCGTCGTGGCTTCAATAGCCATCAACTGAGGAAGGTCCTGGGTCATAAGTCAACATTCATGGCCGATGTCTACGTCAATCTCGTCAATCAGGACGTGCTCGACGTCATGGACCGGACGCAGCACCGTTCACCAGTAGTCCAGTTGCCCCCTCCAGCGACTAGTAGCCCAGTGGATATCACGAGGCAGAAGCGTGCAGACCGTCTTATCCACGCAGTGCGTAGCCAAGTGTCGCGACCGGAACGTAAGAAGGAGGTGAAGCTACAACGATGAGAAAAGCCGCTGTGGAGTGGGATACGAGCACGGCTGGGCAGTAACGTGAAACGGCGACCATCTGATACGGCGCCCTTAAAAAATACACCAAATTTAATCTTACGGACGAACAACAGTATGTGTCAATTGAATGCTCATCAAACTTAAATAAACCGGCTTGGGTCATTTAGTCTCATGAATCTGCTTGGCAACCTGCTGCAGGCGATAACCGAGAGTGAGAGCTACCACACATTGTGTTGTGTTTGGCCCCCTCTACCTCGACTTAGTGGCCTGCGACAGCAGCTTTCCTCGCATAGAACGTCGACACTTCATTAATCTCTTCTGCAGTCATAAGTCGAACTACGTTTCGCATCTGCTGCTGCGGGTCGTTGCGGCGATGACCTTGCTTAAAGGCTTCTAGCTGAAGTATGAGGTACTCTTTTGGCATTCCCTCGAGCCACGGAGCCCCTAGCTTTTGGTCCGTACCGCCATGGCATGAGATGCAGGGAGCGATGTTGCGCATTGGGTCTCCAACACGGACAAGTGCAGGTAAGGACTCATCATATGTGGTCGGCGCCGTACGTGCTTTGGGCAAACTAGCATAATAGGCTCCTAGGTCCGCTATATCCTGGTTGCTGAGCCCTTTGGCGAGAGCAACCATGAGCGTGTGTTGCCTGTGTCCATTTTTGTAGTCGAGCAGTTGCTTTTGCACGACCTCTGGGTATTGTCCAGCCAGGTTCGGAGCGTCAGACCTACTCATGCCCTGCGCGCCGTGGCACATCGTGCAGCTCAACGCAAGCGTTGCGCCTCGGCCAATAGAGACGGATGAGGTCTGGTTTGCCATTGCTGGCACGAGTACTACGTTTGTAGAAACCACAGCCTTCTTCTGATTGCCTTCTTCAATCCATTTGCTGGGTACGCCAGCTGCGCGGCAAATGCTATCCCAGAGTCCCTGAGCTCGGAAGTCAGCTTGGGCTGAGGGCAGCCACCCAAAACCAATAAGTATGGATAACAGCGTAACCACCACAAGGGCACCTACGCTTACCCAAGTCCATCGATTCGACCGAGAAAAGAAGCCGTGTTCTCGCATCATCGTTCTCCAACTGGAATGATTGGTACTGAAGCGTCTGGCATGAGCGCCAGCTGTACGATAGGGTAGCCGTAGTTGACAACCGTAAGAGCAATCATCATGGCAACCCACAGCCCCATCTTGTTGAGTACAGCAGGAGGCTTGGTAGGGTGTACTGGCTTAGCGAATGCAAATTCAGGCAGCGGCGCAGATTGCGGCTTAGCTCGCGCCAAGATGAACAGGAACATGGCTGCAGAGATGACAAGTAGCAGGCCACCGAAGGTCGAGATGGTTACGGTTATCGCTTGTGGCTCCAATGCCGGGTGCGTGTAGTCGTAGTAAGCCATCCTGCGGGGCGCGCCATAGAGGCCAACGAGGTGCCATGGCATCGTAAGAATCATCATGCCGATAAACCAAAGCCACAGCTGCATCCTGATGAGTTTTATAGGTAGAGCGCTGGAGGAGCGTAGTTGAGGCCACAACTCGTACGCCACCATGAAATACATGATTACGATGGCACCACCGAAAATCAGGTGGAAGTGGCCCGTCACCCATTGGGTGTTGTGGATGGATTCGTTGAGCTGATAGCTCATGTTGATGATGCCGCCGGCACCGCCGAAGCCGAGCATGATGAACGCAAAGGTCACAGCGAGCATCATTGGATTATCCCAAGGCAGGGCCTTTACCCAGCCAAACGGACCCCTGCCTCCGCGGAGACGTCCAACTACCTCTGCGGAAGCCACGATGGTGAAGACTGTCAGAAGGGTCGGTATCGACACCATAGCGGTCATCGCCGCGTGCACAAATTTGAAGCCGGCGCCGACTTGCGGGTCAGCGAAGAGATGGTGGATACCGATAGGCATCGAGAAAACCAGGAAGAGGGCGAAAGCGACTCGTCCCATCGTATCGCTGTAGAGCCGGCCGCCGATTGCTCGAGGGAACAGCGTATAGAAGGCGATGTACGCTGGCATGAGCCAGAAGTACACAATGGCGTGTAGCGTCCAAGAGAAGAACACACGAGCCAGGCCAGCGTTGATAGTGTCAGTAAATCCGAGCGACGCCGGGAGGATTAGTACAAGAATTTCAATCGCGGCACCAACCGACGTCCACGCCCACAGGTATGCGCCCGCCACATTACCGTACATGGCCAACGGCACAGTAGCGTCAGGGTTCGCCTTCTTCCAGGTGTACAGATTCACGGACATTAGCGCGACCCAAATCCACGAGCCAACAACCACTAGGACCACGCCCAAGTAGTAGAACGAGCTACCAATCATCGGCGGATAGAAGGTGTACAAGATTGACGACTTGCCTAGTGCAGTTGTCGTTGCGGCCATCACTGTACCAGCGATGACCAGCCAGAAGCCTGCCCACGCCCAGCGCAAGCCGATTAGGGGGCGCTTGAGAGAGAGCTCAGTAATTGCGTAACCAAAGCCCATCGCAACCAAGGTCGGCAAGACGTAGCCCATGACAGTGCCGTGTCCAGTCACAGAGCGATAGTAATACTCAGGATTGTTCACCCAAGGGGATAGTGGACTACGGACATACATCTGCCACTCGCCCAAGAGCACAGCGGCGAAGAAGGCAATGAATGCGACCCAGAAGTGCGCTAACACTAGTCTCTTAGCGAGGTACACAGCTCAACCTTTCTGCCGCTTTTGCTTTGGCGAAGAACTCTTCAGGAGAGATAACTTGAACCTTGGCCCACATGGCTTCATGCCCAGTGCCGCAGTACTCATGGCATGGCATCAGCTGCTCACCCACTTTAGGGAACGAAGTGGTGAAGGTAGATACAAAGCCAGGTATCAGCATGGTGTTTGCATTGGTCTTCCCAACCACAAAGCCATGGATTGCGTCTGTACTTGTACCGCGAAAGGTAACCTTAATCCCTGCTGGAACGACAATGCACTGGGGAGCAAAGGAATACTGCTGCGCAATAAGCCTGACGATGACACGTCCGTCCTTTTCGATGGATGTACCGAGATTGTTCTCGACGAATTCACCTCTCAAATGCAAAGTTTTGACATCAACTGTCTCTACACGTGAGGGCGGCATAGAGGCCCAATGCACGCCGGTGAACACCATCATCGCTATCAGCGACGCAATGATTAGCAGGACAATGATGGCCCAGCGGTGCTCGGCTGCGTTAGCAACAGCTTCGGATACGTGATGTTTATCACCATGCGGGTCGACCGGTTTTGATGGCGTCATTGCACTGTGCCTCGAGGTAGATAAACGACGAAGTAGAAGACGAAGAACATTGCTACCACTATGGCAGTTGCAACTCCAGCTACCGCAAAGGCGCCCGAGGGGCCACGGCTAACAATCTCATCGATTCTCTTCTCTAGCTCAAGTTCATTTTCTTCGGGCGTAGGCATAGTCATTCCTCATTCAGGCAGCAGGGTGCGCAAATCGTTGACCTGCTTCACGTTTACTGGTGTACCGCTGTTACCCCAAGCGACACGGATGTAGGTTGTCACAGCCGCGACTTCCTCATCATTCAAGATGTGCGCGAAGGGCGGCATTCCATGTGGACGAGGATTTTTCTTGGTCCCTGGTGGATACCCCCCGTTCAAGACTATACGAATCGCGTTGACGGGCGACTCCATCGTGATTGATTGGTTGTTCGCTAGGAGTGGATAGTCCGGAGGCTGACCCTTGCCCTCGGTTCCATGGCACATAGCACACTGGGCTACATACACCTTCCTACCCAGCTCCATCGTCTCAGGATTGACAAGTCGCGCCTGGCTTGTTGGAGGTGGTGAGTTGTCCTTTTGCGGGAGTGCCTTCAGGTAGACAGCCATGGCTTTTGCGTCTTCATCGGTCATGTACTGAAGACTGTTGAACACAACCTCAGCCATGGGACCGTAGACGGTACCGCGGTGAGAAACACCGCCCTGCAGAAGGTCAGTAATTTCCTTGATTGACCAGTTGCCTAGGCCTGCCTCTCTGTTCGACGTTAGCGAAGGGGCGTACCAGTTCTGGTTTGGAATCATGCCGCCTTCAAATGCCTTTGCTTCAGACGAGCCTCCTAGAGCGTTTACAGCGGTATGACACATCGAGCAATGGCCAAGGCCCTTGACCAAATAAGCTCCCCGGTTCCATTCGACAGTCTGCTTAGGGTCGGACTTGAACTCTTCCTCCTTAAAGTACAAGGTGCGCCAGCCGATGAGCAGTTCACGATTGTTGTAGGGGAAGCGAAGCTCGTGTTCCCGGTTCTTCTTCTTAACCGGATTAATCGACATCAGGTAGGCATAGATAGCATCCGAGTCAGCTCGAGTGACTTGGGTATAGGACGGATACGGCATCGCGGGATACATAATCTTCCCGTCGCGCGTTATACCCGAATGCATTGCTCGATAAAATTCGTCGGATGTATAAAGCCCGATACCTGTTTCATCATCAGGTGTGATGTTGGGGACGTGGAGTGCGCCAAACGGAGTAGGCATGGCCCTACCGCCAGCGAAAGCAGGGCCGTTGGGCTCGGTGTGGCAGGCTATGCAGTCACCGAGCCTAGCAAGGTACTCGCCCTTGTTGATGAGCTGAGTTGATGCGTCGAGCTGAGCCGTAGCCGTATTTTGCGGCAGTGTACCTGGCCGAAGGAAGTAAAGAGCGCCGGCTGCAGAGAGGCCGATAGCGCCTAATATGAGAGCGATTCGAGCACTTTTACGCATAGAGACCTACCGTTGGCTGCCACAAGCGAATGGCATTCGAACTAGGTTAGAGGGTTCCGGCGACGTCGTGGTCGGAGGAGTTTGGTGAGCCAAGTAAGCGGCTACGGCAGAGATGTCCTCATCACTAAGACGATTAGCGATACGCTTCATACAGTCGGGCTCAGCAGCCTTGCGCTCTCCGACTTTCCATCGGGTAAGTTGTCCTGCGATATAGGCTGGACGTAAGCCAGCTAATCCAGGTATACCCGGCTCCATTCCTGTAAGAGCCTTTCCGTGACAGGCAATGCATGCGGGAATACCTTTGCTCGCATCACCTTTTACTACTAATGCTTCACCACGCGCCATTGTAGAATTGACAGCAGGGCGCTCCTGAGGAGGATATGCTGGACGCAAAGCAGCGAAGTGCTCCGCCATTTCCTTCAAGTAGGCGTCCGGTAGATACGCTACTAAATAGTTCATTGGTGGATAGTGACGAGTGCCGTTGCGAAACGCGATGAGTTGGTTGTAGAGATAGCCAGCGGGCTTACCTGCTATGCGTGGAAAGTAGCCATTAGCGGTGCCCTCACCCTGCTGGCCATGGCAGGTAACACAGCCTTGAACTCTTGCTTCCATAGAATCGAGCTTCTTGAAAGCGGGTACAGCCTGAGGAGCTTGTGTTTGCCCTTGCGCTGATAGCGCGGTACTGAGGAAAAGTGCGCCTATCCAGGCCTTTGCAACAAATTCCATAAATATGCTCGCAGTCTTACACGTGGACCTAAGTCAATGTGCCAATATCTCTACCAATTTGACGATTTCGATGAATCGTCTAGTAATGTATAGAGAGCGTAATGCAATTTTTTGTGCTTGTTGACGTAACTATATCAAGTTGCGGCCCGCGCACGATTGCTTGGTCAATATTGGTGCAAATCAATAAGAGATAAGATTCCTGTAGGAAAAAATCGTCGCAGCGTAGGTATTATAGTGAAACCATCTGTAGAGTTGTGTCGTCAAAATAAGCACCCGAGGTAACTTATAAGGACTACGGCAGAAGTATGCGCACCATTGCGATAAAGGTGAGAAGAATTGAGGGCAAGAGAAAGAATCATCTGACTTGCTTTATACATCCGCTGGAATAGATTGGCCTAATGAATTTAAAATGTTCTCAGGTCTAGGCACAAGTATTAGTGCTTATTTATGGATGGCGAAAAATTTTGTATATTATCTGCAGCACGTAGCTGAGTTCCGTTATCTATCCAGACCCTAAAAGTATTTGGGTGTGGTCGCGTGCCCACGATAACGAAAGCGATGCCTGAAAGAGCAGGGTTAGCCGCAATAGCATAATTACGTGCCAGAACCTTATCTTCAGAGGATGGGGAAGTACAAGGTTCAAGGTGAGTGTGCCATGTGCGATACAGTGGAGTCCTCGGCTGAAGAGCTCGAGACGTTCTGAAAACGCGGCCTTGGGGGCGAACTGTACTCGTCCTCGGCTGGAACGCCGTGGCTTGAGCAAGCTAGCATGTCCTACACAAATCACTGACCTAGTGAGGTCCCGAGTGTAGAGCTGCCCTACCGATTCAGGCGACGACCATTTCGTCTGGGCATTTGCGTACATAGTGGACGTTGCGTTGGAAGTGAAGACTAAATCCCAACTGGCCCCATCTAATCGGAATCTCATGCAATTATTCATCATAAGCACTTCCTCAAGCGAACGAGTAAGCATCTTTCCATCATGTAGTCCCGCCTTCGCAAGAACTAAGCGTCGGATGCTAAACAGAAGATTAAGAGACTCTAGGAATGCTTTGCTACGAACAGAGCTCCACACTGTAGATGCGGTGAGACCATTGGTCGAGAATGCTGACTACTCGCTCTGCAGTAAAGTCGGCCGCTTGAACGATATCAGCACTTCCATACGGATGGAATCCATCGCTACATGCGGGCAGATGCACACGTACTTGCGCACCAGAGAAGTCAACTGCGTTCACTCGCGCACCGGCTGGGTCAGACGAAGGCCACGGCGCGTCGAGCGTGGTTGCTACTACGTCGGCTGCGGCACAATATGGCTCAACCCAGGCATGGACTACCACTGTAGCGCCTAGCAGCGCTTTGCGCGCGTGAGACAGGAAAATACGAACCGACGACTCGGCAGTGTCGACAACCTTCGCACATGTATTTGCGTCGGCCGGCCAGCTACCGGATTTCTGATAGCTGGCGGGTTTAGTATTCGGTAGCAACCTACAGCGTCAACGGCGCCCCTGTGGTTGGCGTATCGCTGCTGAGAAGACGTGCTTTTGCCGCCTGCACAATACGAGTCGCACGTTTTCGGTTAAGCGTAACCGAAGCCTTGTCGCTTGCCGGAGGCGGCAATTGCATTACTGGGCAGCCTGCCGCTGCGCGGTCCATGGCGTCGAGGACGTCTTGGTTGACGAAATTAACGTAGACCTCCGCCATTTTTGTCGTCTTGTGTCCCAGCACTTTCGCCAGTTGATGGCTCCCCAAGCCCCCACGGGCATAATCAGTTGCACCGATATGCCGCAGGTCTCTAAATTGCAACTTCGGGAGACCCGCTTTCTTGCGGACGCGGTCCCACGCCATGTCAACCGCGTTGGCCGTCATTGGAAATACAAACCCGGACTCGCTGCGGGGCATTGTGCGAAGCACTTGTACAGCACATTGGGAAAGAGGAATAGATACCTCGCCAGTCTTCGACGGTACAACGGCAACTCGTCCATCCAAGTCGATATTTTTCCAGAGCATGCTCAGCAAGCTCTTGCGGCGCATGGTCGTTTCACGTGCGATTTCGACCATCGGCCAGAAGTAGGGATTGTCGCACTCGGAAAGTGCAAACGTTAGTGCTTGCCGCTCTTGCGGCTTAATGACGACAAAACGCATATTTGATTTTCCAAGTTTGATACCGATGCATGGGTTCTTAAACCCGCTCCAGTTCCATTCCTTCGCTGCGAGATTGAACAAATGCTTAAGGAGCGCAATTTCTTTTTGGATAGTACTTTCGCTAAGGCCTTCCTTTTTCATTTCTTTGAACAAGGTACGAATATCCAAGGTAGAGATAGCACTACAGCGTTTGTTCGCCAGTAGCTGAATACACATATATGTCTGTTCACGAGCGGCTCGCCTTGTTACGTTGTGTTTCTGGAAAGCGCTGGGCGGAGCAAGTGACTTGACCTCTGCTAACTTGTATCCGCCCCTGTCCGTCACGACACGTTTAAGCCGCGGATAGCCCGCCGCTTCCAGGTAGCGATTGATACGATTTAGTTCGCTGGCTGCCCCATCCTTCGTTACGGTATGGAGTTCGGCATAGTGCAACAATGCTTCAGCTAGGGTCGCAGTTTTGGGCCCGCCAAGAGCTGGCTCGTGCACGGAGTTAGCATTGGCCCTTTGCTCTGCAATCCAGGCAACGGCATCGGCGTGCATTTCGAAGTCCTCAGCGGGCCGTTTGCCGTTTTCAAGTGTCACTTGCGCGCGCCACCTGCCGCGGAACTTGAATGGTTTTGCGCCCTTAGCCATGGGTCCTCCGGGAGGAAGCGCTCACTGGCGACAACGAGGAGGTCCACTGGGAAGCGAGGGTCGTGAATGGGCGTACTGGCGGAAGGTTGGGTACAGCGAGAGCAGTAAAACAAGGATACATATCGTTGGCCTTTTGCGGTTAAGTAACAACCAGTGAAGCCATCGAATTTATTTTTTTTGAGGCAGAAGCGAAAAATTATTTCGTTCCTGTCTAAGTTTCTGCAGGGCATACAACGGCGGGGCCAAGAGATGCTCGCCGAGCGCCGACAACCGCGCTATCAGCAGCGCTATCACTCAGCCTCTTCACGAGAGCAACTGGCTAGAGTGCACCGACGGAGCCCAGTCGTATCTGATATTGATAGACGCGTCGAGCTGGTTGGTCGTTTGGCACCGCGCTACCAGCGGCGCTATCACCCACTCGCACAGCGAGCAGTTGGGCTCGCGGCCACAAAAGAGGGCCCGGTACATGCTTACAAACACGTCGAGCAGTGTGCCGGTCAGCATTGTGGCCGCTCTGAATTCGCCTCATAATCCCGCAGTTTTGCACTGCGAAGTAACGTTAACGGAGGTGGGCAGTCGCAAGACGCAACCAAGATAGTATGGCGACGCATCGACAGTGGCACCGGCACGGTGCCACTATTTATAGGCTAGCTCGTACGGCTGCTTCTGGACGGTTTTTTTGGCGGTGACCAGGTCAGTTGGGGTGCGAGCGCCTGCGCTAACCAGAGCTCGACAGCGGCCTCAGCCCATTTTGCATTCTTGCCAAGTTTGAGGCCTCGCGGGAACTTCCCGGATTCCATCCACTTTTCCAAGGTTCGCTCAGAGACGCCGAGGCGTTTGATTACGTCGCTTTTTTCGAGCAAAACGATACGAGTAGATGTATGCAGCTTTTCCTCATTGCTGATTCTCTCGCTGCTGCACAGACCGACACTCTGCTGGGGGGCTAGCTTGTTCATACTTGTCCTCAAAAAACGTTACTGGAGGCTTGTATAGCTACAGGTGGCCAAACGTTTATACGTTTTTTAAGTTTTTCCAAAGTATTTTTGGTGTCGCTCTTTCGGTAAGTTGTCGTTGCTAGAATGGCTGGCGCGGGACCACGGCGGCACGAGCACACGGGGTACGCGCTTCGCCTTGGTGTTGGCCAAGGCCCAGCGAATTGGCGGCTCCGCGAATTGAACCTGACAACGCGTCTCGCGCCGTGTGCTTCATTCGGCAGACGGCCTATTCGATGGTTCCTGGTTCCCAAGCATTGATACAACCGTCCGCTCGGAAGTGAAAACTGCGAGAGCTTTATTGACGACTGTCCCCAAGAGCTTCAGGTTGAGTTCTTCATGCCACGCACGCGGAATGTCTGCACTGACGATGAGTGCCTTTTTCTGCCGATTTATGCCTTGGAACCCGGGCACCCTGCGCAGCGACGTCAACAGTTTAACAAGGTATTCCGGCTTTCTTTCTCTGCTTGAGCGAACTCGACCGGCAGCCTTATGAAGAGCATGGCGCCACCGCGCCATGAAGGCATCTTGTAGTACCCAAGTCCAGACGTGGTCAAGGTCGCCATTGCGCCGGCGAACTGGGCGAGAGACCAGTTCGTACTGTTTCTGCCACGGTAGGCGCGTTGAAGGGTTGCGAGCGTCACGCGTACATTTTTCTTCGGCGAGGGTACCGACGCCATCGGTCGCCATGAGCCAGAACAGCCATTCACGGTCTGGTCTCTCCACAGGGTAGCCATCTTTCGGGAAGAGTATGAGGCGTGCGCAGGAGCGGCCCCGCGACCGGTCATTGTCACGCATGCCGCGCGTCGCCAGCACGCGATATTGCCGGTCGAATTTCTCGATGAGTGATAGGACCTTTTCCGCTGGCACTGCGCCTGTCTGGAAGAGATGATAGCCGTGCCCAGCCGTCTCTGCGATGTAGCGCATTGCCGCGGTTTTGGTGACTGCGACCGGTATGTCGTAAATCTTATCTTCCATTTCAGAGCTCCTTGTTAGTTGTTTGCCTTCGTATAGCGACAAGGACACACGGCGAAGATTTCGGCCGAAATAAGGACTGAAATGGCGAAGATTTCGGTGGCTCCAGCCGGAGCCGCATGTTTTCATCCCCTGTGCCGAAGGCACCTAAAAAGAGGCCAAGAAAATTTTTGCGAGAGCTTTTTCGCAGTTCCTATACAAGCCAGGACACTCATTGCAAGTGTTACTGCAGGGCTAGCCACCCTCGAGCCAATTTCATTGGCCTGGGGCGCGCCAACGCCCCCAGAGCCGTACACACAGTTGATGCACTGCTACCTGCTTTAGTCGAGCAGCAAGCAGCAGCGTCGGGACCGCCGGATGCACGTAATTGTGCCCGTCCGGCGATAACGGGCAGTCAGGGAGCGCCACTCCCTGATTGACCCACACGCCATACTCAAGCAAGCAGCGAGAGAGGGCGCGAACGTCTCAAAGGACCACCTCGCAAGAGAGTGGCGCTGCAGGAGCAGTCGGTGTCCGAAAGGGCTCCCGAATGTGAAAGCAGATGAAATCCGAAGCTATGGAGAGACCAGGCTAATCCTGGACTTGTATCGGGGCGCGAAAGCGTCCGCAGGCTACCCACACCTAGAACTCTGCCAGGTATCCGTAAGGAGCTTGGTGCGCATCTCAACTACCGAAGAGATATGTCCGTGAACTCGACAGAGAGCGGCGTAAACGCGGGGCACCATCTTGCGCAAGCAGGATGGGTTCGGGGAGAGCTTAAGGGTGTAATTGCGACTAACGTCGGCAGCAGGGATGCTGTTGGCCAGGCGTTGCATTGGGAGAAAAAGAAAAGGACCGCGAGGTCTTGCCGTGGGATGAGGTGGGTGGTACCCCTCGTCGGTGCGAACTGATGGAACTTGGAAGAAGCGCAAGCGTTTGGGCCTCTTGGCTGCGTGACGGGACACCTTGGTGTTCGCCCGCTGGAAACGGGATTCCATGATTCTTAAGCACGGCTACTTTTTTGTAGATACTCCTTGGTGAAGACGGGAAGGTTGGCCGGTGACGGCGTTGTTGTTGATGGGGCTGACTACCCTTTAGACAGCGCACTATCCGAGATACGGGAAACCGTATCGCGCCGACGGCTGCAAGATGATTAGTGATGGCGCAAGCCAGGCATCAGGAGGATTCGCACGAAAAACCTGCTTGCTTGCTCTTATGGGCGACACGAAAGTCCTAACCGACGCGAAAGGCGTCAACTGTGTGGTTGTATTAGGCTCAGTCCGGACCGCTTGGCGGCGTGTCCGGATTCCGATTCCTTGGCCGGAATACGGAGAGGTTTTGAGCACCTTGGCAGGTGCGGAAAAACAAGAGTACTTTAAGGAATCTGATTAAAACGGGGGTAGCGTTACGCTATCCCCGTTTCCGTAACGGAACGGACCTGACGTTAATGCCCAATATATTGGGCGATTTTGGAAGAGGTTAGGGTCGTGTGCCGTAAATGAAAAAGCGGAATCCGTTGGGGATTCCGCATGAATGAATTCCTTAATCTGGTTGGTTACCACTGGATGTTTCCTGAGACGTCACAACTCTTCTAAATCACCGTCTTCGTCGACTCAATGATGAGTGTGGTGCTCCGACTTGGGAAAGGTGAACGTCCAAGGATTGTCGTCTCTTGCAAGGCGCATTAGGTAGAACTGATAGCTTATAATCAGCCATGCCGTTAGCTCCGAAAAAACTTTCGACTTGTCTTCTTCTGTCGAATCTTCGCAGGCTGTAAACGCCGCTTCAATTCGACTTACTAAAAAGGGAACCGCATCGTCCGGAAGCTCCTTTTCATGGTCCATTTTCTTCGATAATTCTGGGCTGTAGGTGCGCAGGTCGAGAAGTCTTTCAACGATATCTCCAACGTCAAGTGCTCTCATAATTTTTCTCTCTGGAGTTATAAGCGGCCGACCACATCCCGGCATCAGGTGGCGAAAACTGGCGTCTTGCTACGCCCCTGCACAACCCTGCTCGATTATATCTTCCAACGCTCGCAGGTGTTCATCGAAAAAAACCGGACCTGTCCCCAGTACTATACGTTCCACGGCTCTTACTTTGCAGTCCTTCGGGATGCGAACGATATGGCTGATAAGTCGTGTCCTGCCGCGCGCTTGTTTTTTACTTTCGGCTTGGATGAACGCAACCGTGCGCCCCTGCTTGGAAAACTCAAACATCTCAGTTGCAAAGTTCATATATTTTGTCCTTAGAGTCGCAGCACACCGCTGCTAAGATGTATAGCGACAAGGTAAGAATATATGCGAAGATTGTCGCAAATAGTCGCCGAGACTGCTTGAAAATAAGATTTATGAAATCAATGCCGATAAATATTGTTTGAGCCGGTATGTCGTATGGGGAGAAATACCGTTATAACGGTATTAGTCATTAGGACAGTTTGAAACGTATGTTCGACGCGGAAGTGTGCGAATTTCTCGCGCTGTGATGACAGGAATCAGGCGTTAGCCCTAGAGGTGTGCCGCTTTACCGTCAAGCTGTATTTTTGAAGTGTGGCAGATATGCGGCTAACCAGTGCAGCTGTTGACGAATGTGCGCAACTAAACTATAGTTTTATTTTGCCTTGCTAATAATAATTATAAGGAGGTCGGTCTTATGTCGGACGCTGAGTCGAATGCACGCTGCATCGAAGCTGTTAAGCTTACGATTCGTTTTGTGCTGTTAAACTGCATACAGCTTGGTATGTTTTTGCTGGGGATTTGTGCCTTTTTTGGTAAAGGATTTGACCCGGGAGTCAACGTTGGGCTCGCGATTGTGGTTTTATATTTTACGGTAGCCTATAAGTGTTACGGCCGCGGTAACAGAGCATCGCTAATCATTGCGGGACTAGCAGGTGTGACTGCGACTGGTGCGGCTGCTGCCACGTACAGCAATAACGATGGCGAATGGGACTCGGAGTCGAACTCTTCAACCGGATTCGTAATGGCGGACCTGGATGCGATGGAGGACCACAACGGCGTTGATATGAACTCAGGTATGATGTCAGGCAGCGATGTTTCGATGTCAGATGATTTTCATCACAGCGTCAACCCTGCGAATTTACTGCCGATGATAAATGATGTGGTAGACATCCACGGGAACATGTATGGGACCACTTCTGTGGATGACATGATGAACTCTAGCGCTTCCACGTCTGATGACTGCTTCTCTCATAGCTCGTTCGATAGTGGCTTCCATAGTCCTACATTTGACGATGACTGGAACAAATGAGCCGACCGGGCATAAAGTGTCAGGAAGCTAGAGTACGAAG
The DNA here is from genome assembly GCF_027923905.1 of Massilia varians. Lineage (NCBI taxonomy): Bacteria > Pseudomonadati > Pseudomonadota > Betaproteobacteria > Burkholderiales > Oxalobacteraceae > Massilia > Massilia varians. Next base: position 4,139,675 of record NZ_AP026966.1, on the reverse strand, counting down.
CAGAAACAGCGATTCCTCTTTTCATGCCTCCCCGTGCTTCGTTACTGTTTCAGCAGGGAGCTATCGAGGACCATCTTACTGGCGTTATCATGTCGGCATTGGACGTTGTTCGTTCGGCGTCGGCGTCCGGTCGCGGCGCCACTTTGACATGGCAAAGCTGGTCTGGTTCTCCTAGCGCGAGGCCAGTACCGTATAGCACTTGGCTGACCATCAGCATGCCTATCGCCGATTCGTTCAGTTATCAAAATTGTCCGTGACGCGGCCGTAAATGGTTTTCCTCGACGTCGCTGCGAGAGTTGCCGGCACTTCATATCCGAAGTTTGAATCAAAGTTGAACGCGTGAACGCCATCACTTCACTAAGAGCCACCCAGTCCGTTGAAGCTTCCAACGGCGGAGACCGCTGTGGCGGGTGAGGCGATGAGTGCATCCATTGTCGGCGTGCTGCCCTTGGTACGGAGGCGAGGCAATCGAAATCTGAATAATAGTCGCTGGCCCAAGTGTCGGGCGCCTGCACTCCCGCCGGGGTAAATGCGCGGCGGTCCCCACCATCATCCAGGCGACCAGCGTAAAGTTGCTCGGAACTGAGGGCAGTCAGTGGCGTTGACCACGGTTGCAAGGCCGGTTTTTTGGCGTTCGTAGCGATTTGGCCAGCGTTGATACCGGACCTTGGCTGCGTGCGGGGCGGAGTGCAGGGATACTGATACTACGCGCCGAATCGCGAGAGCCGCCGAGCAATAGCGCATTGCCTCTGTTATGAACTGTCGGAACTCCTTTCATTATTGAAGAAGGTTAATGTACTGCCAGATGTGCTGACCTCCCTATGGCGCCGTCGACTAAGCTGATGAGCGCCGCGGAAGTCATCAGTTCTCAGCGGTTAAGGAAGTTGGCGCGGCATTAAGCGTTTATACGGTATCTCGAAATTGAACTGTATGCCGCGTACGACAGGTTCACCACAGCGGGTTTACCGAATTCAATGCAAATCGGTGCGAAAAATGCTGACTTTCGGCGCGACCTTGAAAAATACCGTTGCGTTGAAAAATACCGTCATAACGCAGCAGCACGTTATAACGGTATGTGAATGAGTTATTTTTTCCTGCCCGGTAATATTTTCTCGAGCTGGTCGAGGGCCTGTATCAAATCCTGGCCTTCAAGCAGATGCAAGACCTGCAATCCGGCGCGAATCACCTCACTTTTGCTCGTTGAAATTCGTCCCTCTTTTGCTGCGGTGCGACGCACTGCGTCGATGAGCGCGTAGTCGCTAGGAGGCAACGAAAACGTATCCCGCACCACCAAGGATTTCTGCGGCGCCGGTACTGGCTCGGGAGTGGGGGGCAACGTTTTGAGGAGAATCGAGTCTGCTTTCGCGAACCGGTCCTCCAATGCCTGGTCTTGATGTGCGACCGTCGAACGAAGAGTGTTGTTATCGAACATTTTTTTCGTCATGGTCACTCCCCTAGCAAAGTCAGCACTTCGTTGGCCAAGGCGCGAACCTCATCGGCAGCCGGCTTGGCGTCTCGGCCTAACGCGGACATCGATAGGCCGCTCACGACGGCCTCTTGGTAAGCGGTCCGATTCGTCAACCTCGAGGACATCAACGGAATTCCGAACTCGGCCAGTTCACGCATGATTGCATTCGATAATGACGTCCGAACGACCCGGTTGGGCAAGATGCGGGCTACCAAGGCCGGATTTAAATTCGCTCCCCGCTCGATAAGGCGTATGGCCCCCAAACAGGCCCACACATCGGCGGGCGAGGGCGGCGTTGGAACGATGACCAAATCGGCGATGAGAATTGCGGACTGCGGACTTAACGAATCTAATCCCGGTGGACAGTCGACAATGATGAAATCGTAGTTCTCCAATTGCTTTTGGATTTCTCGATGCACCTTCCCTGCGTACGCTGATAGATTTACTACCGCAGCTGGAAATGGTTTGCCTTCTGGTGCAGCGTTTGCCCAAGCGGACGCCGAGGCTTGGGCATCGCAATCTGCCACGAGAACTCGGTATCCTCGCTCCGCAAGTTCGGCGGCAAGGACCATGCTGGTCGAAGTTTTTCCGACCCCACCCTTTGGGTGGGTCACTGCGATTATGCGTGCTTGTTTCTGCATACGTGTTTCCTTTTTATTGACAGTTCAATCGGTTAGAACGGTGGTATTCGTTCTACTGACATGTAGCGGAATGGATTTATATCGGCGACGAAAAAATGAGTCTGAGTAGTGCCGGCCGCCGGGCAGTGCGAGTACTCGCAGTGGGCAGTGTCAGAGTGCGACGGTGCGCATAACGATGTGCTGCAAATCATGCTCGCTTTGTGGCCTTAGAACGTATAGCGAACGCGCAGTGCAAACAGCGATGGCGATGTCAAATTTTTGAAACGAGCGACGAAGGAGGCCATTGATGGACTGCGTGGAACAGGCTGTCTTGGTGGTGCCGGCGATAGGGAACAGGAGCGTCCGCTACCAGCGTCGGCACATCATGAGAATTATTGCGATACAACCCGCATGACGGGATAGCACAATTCGTTGGATATATTAGATAAACGGTTTGTCCCACATTATTTTATGGATTTGTCGCGTATGTCGATGTCAGCGGCAGGCCGACTCCGGAGCGGTGCTTGCACGCTGTTAATTCGGTGAGCGCCGCTGCGCGACCTAGCTCACTGAGGAGTCGCGCCCGCTATGAGTGGAGGCGCAGGAAGCGGCGCAGGCGTCATAGGACTGAGGAAGTGTCATCTAAGATGACAATGGGCGCGGAACGCCATAAGCGGCCGGAGCTATCGTGCGAGACGCAGCCCACAACCGTTGGCCAAGGAGCGGCAGGTGCCGGCGGCCGACGCTGGAATTTGCAACTGGACTGGATGGCACACGGCGTCTCCCTGTCCAAGTTCGGTTGAAGCTCGTCGCGGCATCGATTGTGCCAAGGGTTCGCAGTACTGCCGGACGCCCTTGGACAACTGCGCGTGAGCGCCACTTTCATATTTTTTTAAGATAAGTTTTTTAGGAGAAGTCGGCCCGACTTCCGTTGCCAGGCAAGCCCGCTTTTCCAAGCGAGGACTGCGCTATAGGCGCGGACCGAAGCGTCGTCTATAGTTATTCCTAGTGGGGGTCCGGTAGTGAGCCTGTGACCGCAATTTCGGAGTGGTTTTTTCCTGTGTTTTGTGCGTTTTTTTGCCGTCGTCGATAGTTCCCAGCGTGCGGCGATAGTTCCCGGTTTTGTCGTCGATAGTTCCCAGACTTTTTCTCCGAGGCTTGCATCCCTCTTTGAGAGAGGGGGTGTAATTCCGTCGGCGTTGCAAGTAGTCCTCCATAGTTGCGTTTGATGGGGGCGACGCCGCAGCGGCGCTGGGACGAGATTTCGGGGGACGCGGCCCCTGGGACAACTGTGCGTCAGCGCACTTTCATATTTTTAGTACAAGTTTTTGGAAGAAGTCCGGGCCCGGCCTCCGTTGCTAGGCAAGCCCGTCTTTTCCAAGCGAGGACAGTGCCCCGTGGGCGCAGCCCGCAGCGTCGTCGATAGTTACTCCTAGTGGAGAGCCTCCGGTGACCCGGCGGCTGATATTTTGGAGTGATTATTTCCTATGCTTTGCGTTTTTTACCGTCGTCGATAGTTCCCAGCGCGGCGATTGTTCCCGGTTTTATCGTCGATAGTTCCCACTCCCTTATCCACTTCCGATATCGCCTTTCGTTGACCGTCACGTGTTTTCCGATGACGTCTGCGGAGCGGCGCCGCCAGATGGGCCTTTACGGTAGCGTAGTGGGAGCGGTCGGCCGGGGCGTGGACGGAGCATATCGGTGGAAATAACAGGCCCGAATGCGGGGCGTTCGGTTTCGCGTTGACAGTGGCGTTGAGAGTGAGCCAAGTCACCACGGCGTTCTTGCCCAACGGCCGTAGCGCTCAGCGGCCGGTAGGTAAAGCACGGGTGCCACACCCGGCACGACCGCTATGCGCGGGTCAGTCAACCATGCGCTCTATCGCCGGCGCACGGCAATCCGTCGTTGGCCTTTGTAGTGGCGCTCGCCGGACACGTGTGTGGATGCTTCGCGCCCATTGCACGTAAGAGGTCTTGTCTGAATCAACGAGCCGTTCGCGCCTGCCGTTTGGCACGATATTTTCGACAGCTACTTCGTTTGAGGAGAAGGACGAACCCGCATGTCGTTGCTAGGTCTGCGGGCTCCCCGCGTATCACGACCCGCGCACAGATAAAGGGCGCAGCGATAGCTGCGCCCTTTAAAGCCCGGGCGAAATCGCCGCCGCGACGCGTCACCGGAGGCAAGTTGTCTCTAAAGCCGAGGGTGTCGTTTCACGTCTACTAAGGCTCCGTTGCGTGCGTCCATCATCAGCTGTTTTGCTGAGGACAGTCCTCTCGTCGATACGCGTGATTTCGACCTGACCGCAAGGAAGCAAAGCGCAGCGCCACGAGGGCAACTGGTCAATTGCGAGCAGCGCGCGACGGAGTTTCTCGATTCTGCTGCGCCGTGTACTGCCCATGGCTTTGCCGCTCCAGATATGCGCCTGCAGCTTGTCAATCGTATGGCGCCGAGTTGAGCCAGCCCGCATGGAACCGCTGAGGTAAGCATGCAGGGCCTTGGCCGATTCGTCCGGCAGCTTGTTGCGTTCATCGAGCGAGATTTTGATAAATTGCTGCCCGTAGATAGCATTTGTTGCTCGTCGGTTAAGCGCAATAATTACACCGTTATCATCGCCAAGAATCCAGGACAGTAGCCTCGATTGATACTCGATTCCGTCACGGCATTCCCAAACAGTAGTTTCCGCCAGCCGTTTGACAGCAGATTTGATGCTCGTGATATTTTTCCCGCTATGGACACTGTAGCCGGCTGCAATTTCAATTTTTCGCCAATGTGCTTTCACGACGGCGACGTCAGATTGTGGGCCCACGCAAGATAGTTGATTAAAGAGCTTCGCCTTGTCGCCTACTGCACTATTCGGGTTGATGGAAAACGGCTGTTGCCCCGCGATGGATAGCAGTGCCAGTAGTACCGATTGCTCCGGAATTCCCAACGCATCAGCGCCGCGCCATTGCAGCGTGGAGGTACCGAACTTGAAGGTAACGTCGAGTTTCGCCCGGGGCGATTTCTTCAACACTAAGAACACCGGAGCAATGGCCAGCGCCGGCTCTTGGATGGCAAACTCAAAACGCATTTCACCAGTCATAGACTCTCTCCTTGGCGGAGCGTTCTCCCGCGTTATCGCTGTCCTGACCGCTATGTCGGGTGGTAGCCGATGCCCCCTTCAAATTCGTGTGTGTCAGCACTCCGCCCTCGAGTCGCCTCAACCAAACCGTCGGTTCCGGGGCGATGTAGTTTGCCTTGGCGAAATCGAGGCGGGCAAACGATTTGTGCTGTCCCGAAACCCGATGCTTTTGCGCTTCTTTCTCGGTCATGCCTGACAGATTGACTTGCCAACGCACGGCGTCTGTAAGCGCGCTTGAGCCGCGCGATGCTGCCGCTAATTCTCTGACGTCGTTGAATACGGCCCCTTTGGCTACGTGATGCGCTGCAATCACGGCGGCCCCGGTGTGTTTCGCCAACGCCTCGAGAAGTTGGACTATGTGGGTCATCGCGGAAGAGCTGTTCTCCTCGCCGTCATGAAGGCGGCGAAGTGGGTCGATGATGATTAGTCGTGCTCCTGCGCCGAAATGGCAAAGGGTCTTATAGAAATCGGTGGTCGCGCCATTGTTGACGAGAGCTACCGACTGTCCTGCGGCCGGAACCAGCAGTAGATTCTTTTCTAGCAGAGCTGCGAAGTCGCTGTCCGCGGCCACGGTCGGGACCCAAGATTTCTGACGTTGGATGTCCGTCCATTTTTTTATTGCATGCAGGCGAATGCGAAGGATGTCGGACGACTCCTCGGCCGCGATGAGCACGACGCGCGCCGGCGCGCTGCGCGGCGTCAGCGGGTTGTCGAAAACGGGCGAGCCTGTCGCCACTGCCACTCCCAGTTGGGTGAGCAACATCGTTTTCCCAACTCCCCCTGGCCCGACCACTGTGCCTACGGACCCGGCTGTTAACCCAGGGAGTACGAAATCAAGCACAGGTGCGTTGGCGCCGAGAGTGGCGCGGATGTCCAACGGAATTATCTTCTTCATTCTAGGCCCCCTCGTCGGTTTTCGACATGGCTGTCGAGCCAGTTATCGATATCCGACTGCCGCCAGCGCAGCAATCGTGTACCTGGGATATGGAGGCGAGGCGGAACAGCCATGAGGTACGCTGATTTTTTCGGACACTCTTGTTTGGTAAAGTTCACCAACGGAGCCTTTATGAAGACATTGAAGAAGACGTACACCCCGGAACTCAAGGAAGAAGCCGTGAAGCTGGTGCTGGCGCAGGGTTTGTCCATTGAGCAGGCAGCAGCACGAGTAAGTATCCCAAAAGGGACGCTGGCCAATTGGGTAGCAGCCGCCAAACGCGGGCCGGCCGCAACAGCAGCCCCTGGAAGCCGCTCTGTGGCCGAGCTGGAAGCGGAGAACGCGAAGCTGCGCAAGCAGCTAGCCCAGGCAGAGATGGAGCGGGACATCGTAAAAAAAGCGGCGGCGTACTTTGCGCAGGAGTCGCTGCCAAGTACGCGTGGATAAAGACAATGCGACTCGATTTCCCTGGCTATCCTGTGAAGCTGATGTGCCAGGTATTGGACGTCTCGCGCAGCGGCTACTACAACTCGCTGCAGGCCAAGCCATCGACACGCGAGCAGGAAGACGCTCGGTTGAAAATCCTGATTACGGCAGTGCATCGGCAAACCCGAGAGACCTACGGGGTGCCTCGGATAAAGCACGAGCTTGCTGCACAGGGCCATGAAGTTGGTCGCGACCGTGTGCGCCGACTTCGCCAGGAGCTCAATCTGCGCTGCAAACAACGGCGCAAATTCATCGCAACGACAAACTCGAATCACAACCTTCCCATCGCTGAGAACTTGCTGGAACAGCGGTTCGCGCCGAACAGGCCTGACGAAGTGTGGGTGACCGACATCACCTATATCTCCACTGCCGAAGGCTGGCTGTATCTTGCCGGCGTAAAGGACGTTTTTACCTGCGAGATCGTCGGCTACGCGATGGGCGAGCGCATGACGCAGGAGCTGACGACGCAGGCCTTGTGGCGCGCCGTGAGCCACAAGCGGCCGGCGCCAGGGCTGATCCATCATTCGGACCGTGGAAGCCAATACTGCGCCCATGCCTATCAGGAGCTGGTGGCGCAGTTCGGCATGCGCGCGTCGATGTCGCGCCGCGGGAACTGCTATGACAACGCGCCGATGGAGAGCTTCTGGGGCACGCTGAAGAATGAGCTTGTTCATCATCGCCGCTATGCCACCCGTGCTGAGGCAAAGGCCTCGATTCAGGAATACATCGAAATTTTCTACAACCGACAGCGGCGCCATTCCCGCATCGGCTTTGTTCCGCCAGCGTTGTTCGCCGAATCCTTCAGCGAACAGCCGCAGGCGGCTTAAGACGAGCGTGTCCGTTATTGACAGTACACCTCACCAGCCGATTTCGTTTCAAGTCCTTCTTAATCGTTTCGGGACTGCGACCGAGCAGGGTTGCAAGTTCATCCAGGTCCAACAGTTTCTTTTCCATCAAAAAAGCTCCTTATGTGTGTAGCAAGGCGACGTTCCTCCTGAAGCCTGGCGATGCCAGGACGTGCCTCCAAATGACATACCGTCGGAGCAATGTATGAACCGGATTTATATGAGCTAAGGATTGTTAGAAAGTACGAAGACCGGCAGGCTGTGGGATTAATAACATTGTTATTTTGGCTAGAGCCGATGCCGCAACGACTGTTGTGGCGGCATTGCTAGACCGGCGCAGAAAACGACATCGAAATGAGCAGGAGCAGTATCGAGCCGAACCCTGCCTTTTGTTTGGTTGATTGGAGAGCTATAATCATTGTTATTTGGCACCAATCAGCCGACCTTCGGGTCCTGGCTCTTTTCAAGGACCTGCTGTGCTACCCGGCGAAATATCCTCTCGACCTCCAGAGCTGCTATTCACTCGCGCCCCGCTAGGGATAGTTAGCGCATTGCACCGCATTGTCCCATCGGCTCTTCTCATCCTTGGATTGGTAGTCAGCTTCGTTCTTGCAACGAAATCCCCGCTTCTTCCCGTATTCATTGTGTTCTGGGCTACGGTTCAGTTGGCGTACTTCAGGCAGAGCTACTGTGCAAAGTTGATAGACCGTAATCTTTTAGCATTCCTGGCCAAGTTACAGCTCCAGTCGATGCTGAAAATCCTTACGCACATCGGCGCTATCCTCGTGGTAACGATATTCTGCGACTATTTGCTACAAAATCCTCTGACACCCGAGCATTTATCGGAAAAAGCTGTGGAGGACGTTATCGTTAATCGAGTCCAGAACTTTCTCAAGCTTGCACTGGTATGGAGTGTCGTGATTTCGGCCTGGCGGTTCGTCCGACTCAAACGAATGGGTTACAACATTGACGAGATTGCTAAAGGCAGTTACTGCGACCTCCTTGTAACCATTCCGGCAGCCAGTGCCGCTGTGGAAGCTGCACTTGCTCTTCGACTTCAGCAGCTGCAGTTCGATAAGGCTCCCCGGTTCACTCGGCGGTTGCTTGAATCGCGGCCGCGCACTCGGCAAAGCGGCGCGAATGAGACGTCCTTACAGCTGACGTGGCCGCTATGCCCGACCACTGTCGAGCTCTACTTAAGCCGGGTGGAAACCGGAACACAAGTTCGGCTCCGATGCAGCTTACGAAAAGGGCTCTACCGATTTGAGGTATTTCCGGCACCACAGGAGGTAACCGCCTGTCTAAATTTCCTTCGCACTAACCTGGTAGACGCGACGGACAACGAAATGCGCCTGGCTAACGCTTTGCGTAAGCAGGATGAATTCAAGCATCTTGCGGTCGAGGCCCAGCTACGCATGCTGCAGACTCAAATTGAGCCCCACTTCCTCTTCAATACGTTGGCCAACGTGCAGCAGATGTACCGCGAGAATATTGACGAGGGCGAGGAGATGCTCAATCACCTGACCGCCTACTTCCGCGGCGCTGTGGAGGGTTTCCGCTCCGACCGCTCGACCGTTGCGAAAGAAATGGAGCTCTCGCAGCGCTATCTAGCGATTATGAGGGCGCGCATGGGCGACCGGCTATCCTTTTTATTTGACGCGATGGAGCACGTACGTCACCATCCATTGCCGCCGGCAATGCTCATCTCCTTGGTTGAGAACGCTATCAAGCACGGTATCGCGCCAAATGCAGGCGGCACCGTAGAAGTTCGAGCTTTACAGGTAGGGGATGTCGTGCGTCTGGAGGTGTCAGATGACGGCGCAGGGTTCTCAAGCGTGGGCGGTACCGGTACAGGGCTTACGAACCTCCGTGACCGCCTGGATGCGCTTTACGGCCCACGCGCGTGGCTCGAAATCGACGCCGGAAAGAATGGCGGGTTCAAGGCGAGCATTGTGCTCCCATTTGAAGGGTTAGCTTGAGATGACGACTGCCATTATCGCTGACGACGAACCCCTCCTTCGCCGCCGGCTCCGCGGATTACTTGAGGCATACTGGCCAGACTTGAAAATTTTGGGTGAGGCGGGCGACGGTGCCGAGACCTTGGCTGCCGTTAGCCAGTGGAGTCCCGACATTGTTTTTCTCGACATCCAGATGCCAAAGCTTTCCGGCATCGAGGTTGCGCATGCGATACGAAGCAAAGCTCATATTGTGTTTCTCACGGCGCATTCTGAGCATGCCGTCGATGCATTCAGCGTGGCGGCTGTCGACTATCTCCTCAAACCGTTGCAGCCAGGGCGTCTTGTCGAGACAATCGAACGGCTGAAGTCAGCAACTAGCTCCACTATGGAGCAACCTCCGCCATTGCGTCCGCTTGAACTTCCGCACAAGTACCTTACCTGGATTCAAGCATCTGTTGGCACGTCCTTACGACTCATCACCGTGAAGGAGATTGTATACTTTCAGTCAGATTCCAGATACACCCGAGTTGTCACATCAGTAGGAGAGCACTTTGTACGCAAGACTATTAAAGAACTCACCGACGAACTCAATCCGGAAGACTTCGTTCAAATTAGTCGGGGCTGCATTGTAAATCTGCACAATATTGACACTATTACCCGATTGGAAGGGCAGATGAAAATTCACTTGAAAGTGATCTTGCCCCGCTTTTCCCGGACACAGCCTGATGCCTATTTAGCGTCAGTTTCCAGAGCCTGACGGCGTCGCTCTTTTCTAAACATGCGCGGCGATTTGTAGCCGAGCGCCGAATGCGGATGCACCTCGTTGAAGTGCCTGAAGGCGTCGGGCAACTGGGCAAGCACGACAGCGCCGCTACTGCGGTCCATGCAACCGACGTAATCGCGTTTGAACGTGTTCACGAAGCTCTCTGCCATGCCGTTCGACTGCGGGCTGTTCACTGGGGTATGCACTGGCTTGATGCCCAGCTCATGGGCCAGGGCATGCGTTTCGATGGCCCGGAAAGCTCCGCCATTGTCACTCAAGAATTCAACAGTAATCGCGCGCTCGTCCGTGCTGCCAAAACGCGTTTCCACAGCCTCGATCATCATGTCCCGCACCGGTTCACCAGGCAGTCCTCGGCCGACCCAGGCACGCCAGGCGATGATCTCGCGGTCGCAGCAGTCCTTCATGAAAACACCAGTCACGACTTCGCCGTTGTCGCAGGCGATCTCGAAGCCGTCCGAGCACCAGCGCTGGTTCGATTCCTCGACCATCACTTTGCCATCGTGAGCACGGCCGCTATCACTACGCCTAGGCGATTTGGGCAGCAGCAAACCCTGCTGCTTCATCACACGGTACATGCGCTTGTGGTTCACGGGGCGCAGGCCCATCAGGCTGCGCGTGCGGTTCACCAGGGCGCCGGCACGACGATAGCCGTAAGTCGGCAGTGCCGTGATCTCGGCGCGTACGGCGTCGGCAATCATCGCGTCAGCTACTGGATCAAGCTTGGCGACGGTGCGCTTGTCGACCCAGTCTGCAGGTCGGGCAAGCAGGTCAGTCACGTGCGAGCGCGCTACACCAAGGACAACGCAGACAGGCTTTACTGCCCGTCCTTGTCCAATAAGGGTGAGCGCGCAATCCACTTTTTTTCGCGAGCCAGCTCGACCGCTTCACGCAGGATCTCCGCCTCCATCGTCTTTTTGCCCAGCATGCGCTGCAGTTGCGCGATCTGGGCGCGTGCCGCTGCCAATTCGCTCGCCGGCACGACCGATTCACCTGATTGCACCGCGACCAGGGCGCCTTCCCGTTCGAGCTTGCGCCAGTTGAACAGCTGGCTGGCACTGATGCCGTGCTTGCGGGCCACCAGCGATACGCTCATGCCCGGCTCGTACGTTTCCTTGACCAGCGCAGCCTTTTCCTGCACTGACCAGCGGCGGCGTCGCTCTTCCGACACCGTCACGACTTCGATGGTTTGCTTGTTACTAGTCATATTCACAGTCTTATTCCTATCCGTAAGGATACAGCATCGACTGTGTCTGGTGAATCAAGGGGCTATCTCAAAAGGCTCGACCGAGTGCTTAGCGGTGAGTTCAGGATATCAGGCCGCGTTTAAACAGATGTAGCATTCACAGTTCGATACTTGTCAGATGGATTGCTACGCGACAATCCTCTCCCATTGCACGATAACCGCATCAACACCTTTTCCTCCAATAGAGCCTGTTAAGCCACATCCGATAAAATCTGTTCATCGACTGGATTTTTTCTAATGTCTCATTCGTTGACCTTCAGCTTTACATAGGTGTTTAGTTTCGTGCGATCATGTTCCTCGCCGTAGCTGGCCTTTGTTCCGTGCAAAGGCTATTCTTCAAGAATTGATTGCTGGGTTCAGCAGTCCCGGCCTTCAATCGCACTAGGAGCAGTTGGCAGCATGAGTTCACGCATTCACCCGCAAGCCCGCACCACACCGAAAATCCGCCAGGAGATCAAGGATTCTGGTTTGTCTGATCGCCAAGCGGCAAAGGTCTTTGGCATCACGCGCGCGACCGCCGCGAAGTGGCTCAAGCGGGACGACGTGCAGGACCGCTCGCACCGTGCCCACACACTGCATACGACCTTGAGCGCAGCCCAGGAAGCCATCGTTCTGGCGCTGCGCCAGTCGCTCTATCTCCCCCTTGACGACCTGCTTTTCGTCACGCGGCAGCACATCAATCCAGACGTCTCCCGGTCCGGCATCGCACGCCTGCTCAAGCGCGAAGGCATGTCGCGCCTCGAAGACGTGATCCCGAAGGCCGAGGGCGAAACCATCACGCCCAAGAAGACCTTCAAGGACTACGAGCCAGGCTTCATCCACATCGACATCAAGTACCTGCCGCAGATGCCGGACGAGACTGCGCGCCGCTACCTGTTCGTCGCCATCGACCGCGCCACGCGCTGGGTCTTCATGCACATTTACGGCGACATGACCGACAAGAGCAGCGTCGATTTCCTGCGCCGCCTGAAGCTGGCCTCGCCCATCAAGATCAGCAAGATCCTGACCGACAACGGCTCGCAATTTACCGACCGTTTTGCTACCAAGGACAAGAAGCCGAGCGGCCAGCACGCTTTCGACGTCGCTTGCGCCGCACTGCCTGCCGAGCACCGCCTGGCGCCGCCGCGGCACCCGCAAACAAACGGGATGGTCGAGCGCTTCAACGGCCGCATCAACGAATTGCTGCAGCAGACCCGCTTCGACAGCAGAGCCGATTTGCAGGCCACATTGATGAACTATTTGAAGCTGTACAACCACCACATTCCGCAGCGCGCACTCGACGCCAAGACACCCATCCTGGCGCTCAAGGAATGGCAGCAGAAACGACCAGAATTATTTGTTAAACGCGTTTACGATCAAACGGGACTCGACACATAGGCACTTCGCTTGGATAGAGCGCTAATTTGGAAGGGTGCTTCCTACACTTGGTCGGACCTTTACAAACAAATAAACAGAAACTTAATCATGCAAGAATTTTTGTATGTGGCATTTCTGGCTATCGGCTTCCTAGCGCTGCTTGGTGCAATGGATTTTATCAAAGATAGTTGGAATGTATTTAAGAAGCACTTCGAAAACATAGAGAGCGTAATAGCCGAGAGTAAAGGTTCTACTCATTTTGCCCCCGCAGGTCGGGGGCTTTTTTTCGCAAACTGCACTCATGTTGAACTCCGTCATGCAGTCATAAAGTTCTATCATTTTTTGTTTGGACGAATCGAGCTGTTTTAGGTATTAACACGCGGCTAATGTTAGGCGGATTACGCAAACTTGCGTCGGTGTCTTTGCGCAATCCACTGCCGATGAGCCTAATTTCATTGGCAGTCCATAGGAAATATCAGTGATATCTGCTAGGACATTGATGCAACGCACTTGCAATCCTTTTTTTCCTATAAACAGTGGCAATAAGCGCCACGTAGTGAAGGCTGCGACTTTCGTCTGTCCTCCACCATGTTCAGCTTAAGGGCGTGACGCGGGACCTTGCTATGCGTCACTACTGCGCTTCGCCGCCTTGAGAACAAAGCGCACTTTTGCCAGAACCAGCCTTAGAATTTGAAGTTGCACACTTGGTTACGGTCGCGGGGCTACTTTTCAGTGAGGTGCGCGATATACATGGCATGGACTGTTAAAAGCTCACCGATGAGCCAAATCCTGAGCGTTTGTATAGCGGACCCGACACCGTGTAGCCATGCTAAAACACTCGCGGCAACCGCGAATCTAACGGCCCGCGCGATAGTTTGCGGTCGAGCCAGCCTGCGTGTCTGTGACTTCAGGCCGCCAAGGAGTCTTCCGCCGCGAGTAGCGAAAATCACAATAATTGGATGAACACGCAAAAAACTGGGGTTCGTACGCAAAAATCAGAGCTTCACCGCATCGAGCATGCCTCAGCAATGCATCTTTCCTATAGTTCTCACCAAGGCAACAACGGAGGTACAAGAATAGGGCAAAGATGTTCGAAGTACCTGCAGGCCTGATGGTGCGCACTAACGCTACCGTCAACTGACAGTAGCCGGCCGTTGTTAAGGCTTATCGCGCAGGCTAAGCCCTACAAGTTGCTTCGAGACTTCCGTCCCGCGATTGCGTCCGGCGCACTGGCCTCCTCTGAAGCTCATGGAGACTAACTTGGACGAATCCTTCAACGAGGCTTTTGATACCACTAACACCGAGACCATGAAAAAGACCGTTTTCGTTCTACTTCCTCTCGTCGGAGCGCTCTGCTCTTGCGCGAGCACAAACAGCTATTTGGCGAACCGCAACACAACAGTCGAGATGTATCACATCTTCGACATCAAAACTACCGCGAGCGCTGCAGCTGTTGCGAGGGCCGCGACTGACGGGCTCAGTCAAAACACAAATGAAATCAGTTCGAACATGCCGCTCCAGATGGGAGTCAAGGTTCCTGTAGAGCCAGGCCGTTTTACGATTACTGACATGAGCTCGAAATTTAACGGAACCGGAATGGGTGCAATGATGCAACTTGCCTCTATGCAAAATGGCGGCGTCTCTTTGAAAGGAGCCACCTGTGAAGGCGCCTCCTGGACGGCGCGCGCGCAGCGCACCATTTCCGGCTCAAGCAATCTCAATCTGTATGCGTGCCTCTACAAATATCAAGCCGGCTACCATTTGAACACCTATGCCGTGTTCCAAAAAGTTGAGGGAGGGCTGTATCAGGTATCACGTGATTTTGCTCACAAGATTGTTGGTACGCCTGAAGAGTGGGTCAACAAAACCATCCTTGATATGACTCGCCAGATTGAAGTCGACGCGCATGCGACAGTCAAGCACATCGAGGGGCAGCCTGCGCTGGGCAAAACGCCGACGTTCTTGCTCAACGGAAAAAGCTGAACGCCACCTAGTGCCACAGACGCTAAGTAGGACGCCTTCGGGCCGCGTTGGCCAGCGGTAGGTAGCACGCTTTGAGGCATCGCCCCAACTCATAACATCTTGCGAGCACTCGTATCAAACCGTTGCATCGGCCCGAAGAAGTGACACGACTCTACAATAAAATCGAAAGAACAATGACAAACGATATGAAGTATCGCGCTATAGGTCTCGCAGCGTCGTTTGCGGTAGTGCTGAGCGCTTGTGGTGGCGGTGGTGGTGAGAGAGGCTCGCCATCACCGCCGGTTTCAACCAATCCGACGCCACCGGTGGTGACGTCTCCGCCTGCGACTCCTGAGCAGGACTTGCAGACGTCGGTGCCAATACCAACATACGCGGCCAATTCGGAAGAGCTGGCGTTCTTCAATGCCTACAACGAGTTCCGTTCGCAAGCTGGTCTCGGCAAGCTCGCGCAAAACACAAAGCTCGACCTGGCGGCGAAGAACCACCTGAACTATCAGGCCCAGAACCTGGACCTCGACCTGTTCGCAACCGACCCAGCTACCTGTCGAGTCCCGTTTGATCGTAAACGCGTTTAACAAATAATTCTGGTCGTTTCTGCTGCCATTCCTTGAGCGCCAGGATGGGTGTCTTGGCGTCGAGTGCGCGCTGCGGAATGTGGTGGTTGTACAGCTTCAAATAGTTCATCAATGTGGCCTGCAAATCGGCTCTGCTGTCGAAGCGGGTCTGCTGCAGCAATTCGTTGATGCGGCCGTTGAAGCGCTCGACCATCCCGTTTGTTTGCGGGTGCCGCGGCGGCGCCAGGCGGTGCTCGGCAGGCAGTGCGGCGCAAGCGACGTCGAAAGCGTGCTGGCCGCTCGGCTTCTTGTCCTTGGTAGCAAAACGGTCGGTAAATTGCGAGCCGTTGTCGGTCAGGATCTTGCTGATCTTGATGGGCGAGGCCAGCTTCAGGCGGCGCAGGAAATCGACGCTGCTCTTGTCGGTCATGTCGCCGTAAATGTGCATGAAGACCCAGCGCGTGGCGCGGTCGATGGCGACGAACAGGTAGCGGCGCGCAGTCTCGTCCGGCATCTGCGGCAGGTACTTGATGTCGATGTGGATGAAGCCTGGCTCGTAGTCCTTGAAGGTCTTCTTGGGCGTGATGGTTTCGCCCTCGGCCTTCGGGATCACGTCTTCGAGGCGCGACATGCCTTCGCGCTTGAGCAGGCGTGCGATGCCGGACCGGGAGACGTCTGGATTGATGTGCTGCCGCGTGACGAAAAGCAGGTCGTCAAGGGGGAGATAGAGCGACTGGCGCAGCGCCAGAACGATGGCTTCCTGGGCTGCGCTCAAGGTCGTATGCAGTGTGTGGGCACGGTGCGAGCGGTCCTGCACGTCGTCCCGCTTGAGCCACTTCGCGGCGGTCGCGCGCGTGATGCCAAAGACCTTTGCCGCTTGGCGATCAGACAAACCAGAATCCTTGATCTCCTGGCGGATTTTCGGTGTGGTGCGGGCTTGCGGGTGAATGCGTGAACTCATGCTGCCAACTGCTCCTAGTGCGATTGAAGGCCGGGACTGCTGAACCCAGCAATCAATTCTTGAAGAATAGCCTTTGCACGGAACAAAGGCCAGCTACGGCGAGGAACATGATCGCACGAAACTAAACAGCTACCGGCCGCGCGGTGTTCCACATCGAGTCGCCAAGCCGCCCAGGTTTCACCGGCATCCAGGAACTCGACCGTGCAAAGTTCGTGCAGTACGCCGGCCCGTACGTCGGCGAAACTGGTTCGTTCGGTCTCGGCAAAGGCGCGTCTAAAGCGTTCGGCGATTTGCTCGCGACGGTGTATCACCGTGCTGCGTTCATGTATCAGTCGCCACGTGATATCGGTATCGTAGTTGGTACCGACAAGGACCAGACGGTCATCGTCGAATTCGGGTACGAAACGAAGAAGCAATTCAATGCCTCGAACTACTTCGGCAGCTATCCAGCCGACAAGCAAACTGGCGTTCGCCTGGTTGCAGCGACGGAATTGCCTAACCCGTTCTCGGACATCACCTTGCAGGAATACGCGACCAAGACCAGCTACCCAGTTAACGTCGTGTCGGCAGAGGGCACCACTCTGGCAGTGACCAGCTTTACGATGACCGAGTCCGGTCAGACCACAGCACTGGACGTTCGCCTCATCACCAAGGACAACGACCCTAACAAGTACGTTAGGGCCAACACAGCCTTCCTGGTAGGCAAGGCACCATTCAAACCGAATACTATCTACAGCGTGAAGTGAGGTAGCCTGAGATTTTCGGACACTCCTGTTTGGTAAACTGACCAAAGGGAGTCATCATGAGCAAATCAGAAAAACGCACATACACGAAGGAGTTCCGCGCCGAGGCGGTCAAGCTGGTGTTGGAGCAAGGAATGTCGCTGGAAGAAGCTGGCGCAAGCCTGGCTCTGCCGAAGGGCACGCTGGCGAACTGGGTGGCCGCAGCCAGACGAGGCGACGGCGCGGCAGCAGTCCCAGGCGGCAGAAGCGTGGCCGAGCTGGTGAAATAGCCCCTTGATTCGCCAGACACAGTCAATGCTGTATCCTTACGGATAGGAATAAGACTGTGAGTATGACTAGAAACAACCAAACCATCGAAGTCGTGACGGTGTCCGAAGAGCGGCGCCGACGCTGGTCAGTGCAGGAAAAGGCAGCGCTGGTCAAGGAAACGTACGAGCCGGGCATGAGCGTATCGCTGGTGGCCCGAAAGCACGGCATCAGTGCCAGCCAGCTGTTCAACTGGCGCAAGCTCGAGCGCGAAGGCGCTCTGGTCGCTGTGCAATCAGGTGAATCGGTTGTGCCGGCAAGCGAGCTGGCAGCGGCACGCGCCCAAATCGCGCAACTGCAGCGCATGCTGGGCAAGAAAACGATGGAAGCGGAGATCCTGCGCGAAGCGGTCGAGCTGGCTCGCGAAAAAAAGTGGATTGCGCGCTCACCCTTATTGGACAAGGACGGGCAGTAAAGCCTGTTTGCGTTGTCCTTGGTGTAGCGCGCTCGCACGTGATTGATCTCCTTGCTCGACCTGTAGATTGGATCGACAAGCGCACTGTGGCCAGGCTCGATCCGGTCGCTGACGCGATGATTGCCGACGCTGTACGCGCCGAGATCACGGCACTGCCGACCTATGGTTATCGCCGCGCAGGCGCCCTGGTGAACCGTACACGCAGCCTGATGGGCCTGCGCCCGGTGAACCACAAGCGCATGTACCGCGTGATGAAGCAGCAAGGTTTGTTGCTGCCGAAATCGCCTAGGCGTAGTGATAGCGGCCGCACTCACGATGGCAAAGTGATGGTCGAAGAATCGAACCAGCGCTGGTGCTCGGATGGCTTCGAGATCGCCTGCGACAACGGCGAGGTGGTGACTGGCGTTTTCATGAAGGACTGCTGCGACCGCGAGATTATCGCCTGGCGTGCCTGGATTGGACGTGGACTGCCCGGTGAGCCGGTGCGCGACATGATGATTGAGGCCGTGGAAGCGCGTTTCGGCAGCACCGACGAGCGGGCGATTACAGTGGAATTCTTGAGCGACAATGGCGGCGCTTTCCGAGCCATCGAGACGCACGCTTTGGCCCATCAACTGGGCATCAAGCCGGTGCATACGCCGGTGAACAGCCCGCAGTCGAACGGCATGGCGGAGAGCTTCGTGAACACGTTTAAACGCGATTACGTCGGCGGCATGGACCGCAGCAGCGGCGCTGTCGTGCTGGACCAGTTGCCCGACGCGTTCCGGCATTTCAACGAGGTGCATCCACATTCGGCGCTGGGATACAAATCGCCGCGCATGTTTAGGAAAGAGCGACGCTGTCAGGCTCTGGAAACTGACGCTAACTAAGCATCAGGCTGTGTCCGGGAATGGCGGGGCAAGATCACTGGAGGCGGAAGTGACGCGGCTGCGCAAGGAGTTAGCTAACGCCAATGTCGAGGTGGAAATATTAAAAAAAGCCACCGCGTACTTTGCACGGGAGTCGCTGCCCGGTACGCGCAAGTAAAGGTGATGCGACCCGACTATCCCGTTGAGCGGCTGTGCCGCGCGTTCGACGTATCGCGTAGCGGCTTTTACGCCTCGCTGCGTGCGCCGTCTGCTCGGCGAGCCCAGGAGGATGCAGCGCTGAAGGTGGCGATCCAGGCGGTGCACCGGCAGAGCCGCGAGACCTACGGCACGCGCCGTGTCCAGCCCGAACTGCGCGAGCAAGGCTTCATTGCCGGCCGTGACCGGATTGCACGCTTGCGGCGCGAACTGGGCCTGCGCTGCCGGCAGCGGCGCAAGTTCCGCGCCACGACGAACTCGAAACACAGCCTGCCGGTTGCCGACAACCTGCTCGAGCAGCGCTTCGAACCGAGCGCACCGAACCAGGTGTGGGTCACCGACATCACGTATGTGCCGACCGGCGAGGGCTGGCTGTACCTGGCCGGCGTGAAGGACGTGTTCACCTGCGAGATCGTGGGCTACGCCATGGGTGAGAGGATGACGCAGGAGTTGACGATCCGGGCTCTGTGGAAGGCCGTGCAGCACAAGCGCCCGGCGCATGGGCTGATTCATCACTCGGACCGGGGCACCCAGTATTGCGCGCATGCGTACCGTCGCCTGCTCGACCAGTTCGGCATGCAGGCATCCATGTCGCGCAAGGGAAACTGCTATGACAACGCGCCGATGGAGAGCTTCTGGGGCAGCTTGAAGAATGAGCTGGTTCATCATCAACGTTATGCCACCCGGGCCGATGCCGAGGCGTCGATTAGAGAATACGTCGAGATCTTCTACAACCGCCAGCGGCGTCACTCGCGCCTTGGCCACATCGCCCCTGCCAGATTTGCTGAGAGTTTTAGCAAAATGGCACGGGCTGCTTGAAACAAGGGTGTCCGCTATTGACAGTACACCTCAAAGTTCTCAGGCACCGTCAACGGTGTCGTGGTGAACAAATCGTGGAGCTTTACGACTGGAGCGTAGGTTCACGCCACAATTGCAATAACAGACAAAAGAACAAGCTATGAATGTGTTCACGAAAACAAGTAAATTCGCTGCGGTTTGCGCTGTAGTGGCCGGTCTATCAGCGTGCACCACTACAGACCATAAATCTGTAGAAGACTGGCAAGGGAAGGTGTGGCGCGCAGTGGTTGTCAAGCAGTTCGTTAACACCACGTCGAGTCGAATCAATAAAGAGTGGGCCGTCGCGACCAAGTTTGACTACAGCCGAGACATGGCCCCCCGCATGGCGCGTGTTCATCTGATGTCCGGCTTCAATTCAACCATTGCGAACGTGATTGTTCCCGACAATATCGAGTTCTCTAAGCTCCAGCGCGGAACGTTGGTAGATGTTGTAACGGAAACCGGTCCAAACATGGACTTCTCGATGCAACGGTTCACCCGGATTTTGGGCGTCGTATGCGATTCCAAAGACGACGCGTGCCTGGACCGAGAGAAAGCAGCGAAGCGTGTTGGTGTAGTCATCGACGAGCATCCAGCATCGGACATCTCAGCCAAGCATGGCGCGACCTACAATCGCCGGCTCACCGCTGATGAAATCAAAAAATACGACTAATCCCGAACATCGATTGCGACGTTCACTCGCTGTGTGAACAAAAGGATACTGATGAAAACGTTTCTTCGAACGGCAAAACTCATTGCTGTCAGTTCGATGGTTGCAGGACTGTCAGCGTGCAGCACCACCAATCACAAATCTGTCGAATCCTGGCAGGGTAAGGTTTGGCGCGCGGTCGTTGTCTGAGGTACGCTGATTTTTTCGGACACTCTTGTTTGGTAAAGTTCACCAACAGGAGCCTTTATGAAGACATTGAAGAAGACGTACACCCCGGAACTCAAGGAAGAAGCCGTGAAGCTGGTGCTGGCGCAGGGTTTGTCCATTGAGCAGGCAGCAGCACGAGTAAGTATCCCAAAAGGGACGCTGGCCAATTGGGTAGCAGCCGCCAAACGCGGGCCGGCCGCAACAGCAGCCCCTGGAAGCCGCTCTGTGGCCGAGCTGGAAGCGGAGAACGCGAAGCTGCGCAAGCAGCTAGCCCAGGCAGAGATGGAGCGGGACATCGTAAAAAAAGCGGCGGCGTACTTTGCGCAGGAGTCGCTGCCAAGTACGCGTGGATAAAGACAATGCGACTCGATTTCCCTGGCTATCCTGTGAAGCTGATGTGCCAGGTATTGGACGTCTCGCGCAGCGGCTACTACAACTCGCTGCAGGCCAAGCCATCGACACGCGAGCAGGAAGACGCTCGGTTGAAAATCCTGATTACGGCAGTGCATCGGCAAACCCGAGAGACCTACGGGGTGCCTCGGATAAAGCACGAGCTTGCTGCACAGGGCCATGAAGTTGGTCGCGACCGTGTGCGCCGACTTCGCCAGGAGCTCAATCTGCGCTGCAAACAACGGCGCAAATTCATCGCAACGACAAACTCGAATCACAACCTTCCCATCGCTGAGAAATTGCTGGAACAGCGGTTCGCGCCGAACAGGCCTGACGAAGTGTGGGTGACCGACATCACCTATATCTCCACTGCCGAAGGCTGGCTGTATCTTGCCGGCGTAAAGGACGTTTTTACCTGCGAGATCGTCGGCTACGCGATGGGCGAGCGCATGACGCAGGAGCTGACGACGCAGGCCTTGTGGCGCGCCGTGAGCCACAAGCGGCCGGCGCCAGGGCTGATCCATCATTCGGACCGTGGAAGCCAATACTGCGCCCATGCCTATCAGGAGCTGGTGGCGCAGTTCGGCATGCGCGCGTCGATGTCGCGCCGCGGGAACTGCTATGACAACGCGCCGATGGAGAGCTTCTGGGGCACGCTGAAGAATGAGCTTGTTCATCATCGCCGCTATGCCACCCGTGCTGAGGCAAAGGCCTCGATTCAGGAATACATCGAAATTTTCTACAACCGACAGCGGCGCCATTCCCGCATCGGCTTTGTTCCGCCAGCGTTGTTCGCCGAATCCTTCAGCGAACAGCCGCAGGCGGCTTAAGACGAGCGTGTCCGTTATTGACAGTACACCTCAGTCTTCGAACCAAGCCTGAGCGTTCGTTACCGGCTCATGTGGTGTGACATATGAATGGCCGATTCGAAACTGAGGTCCCAAAGCGCGGTCGGAAACAATCTCTTCGTTCAAGGCGTCCATTCGCGTTTGAATGTTTTCAATGGTCGCTGCATCCATACCTTTATCACAGCACCACTTGCGCCAAGTACTATTCAGGCTTGGGGATAGATTCACAAATGCAAAGCGACGACGTAGAGCCAAATCTACCAACGCAAGGGAACGGTCAGCGACGTTCATAGTGCCAATCACGTACAGGTTCTCTGGAACATAAACCTTTTCTCCACGTGATTTCGAATAGGCCAGTTCCATCGCATCTGCACGTGAACGCTTACTACTCTCTAGCAATGTCAACATCTCTCCTAGCACTTGAGCTGGGTTTCCTCGGTTTATTTCCTCAATGATAAGCACATGTTCGATATCAGGCTGTGCAATAGCAGCCTGTACTACCTGTAAAAACAGCCCATCCGTTAGCGTCAGGCGTCCGTCCCCACCAGGGCGATATCCACGCACAAAGTCTTCGTACGACAATGCTGGGTGGAACTGCACCATGCGCAACTGCTCATCAGTTACGTTTCTTTGCCCAATTAATGCTTTGGCCAAGCGTTGGGCTAGCCACGTTTTACCA
Source organism: Massilia varians (assembly GCF_027923905.1). Lineage (NCBI taxonomy): Bacteria > Pseudomonadati > Pseudomonadota > Betaproteobacteria > Burkholderiales > Oxalobacteraceae > Massilia > Massilia varians. Next base: position 4,117,203 of record NZ_AP026966.1, on the reverse strand, counting down.
GTGCCCGGCGGGCCCTGTAAGATTAGATTCTTTTTCTCTGTCCAACGCTTGAGCATGTTGTGTAGCTCGGCTTCGGGCACAAAACACCCTTCGGCTACGATGTCTGTTACGCCATAAATGACCACGGGTGGTACTTGCTCGATTTCATCCAGTGTTTCTGTATCTTCGTCGGAAGAGTCCCCGCCCAGCGCGGTGTCGTCAGCCGCCATAAATCGGTCGCGCCAGTAAGGTTGAGCCATAAAGAATGCATAATCCTGCTGAGCGCCGTCAAAGGTGAACGCTACCAAACGACGTGCCAGAATCTCGTCTTCCACTCGTGCACGGGTGATGGTAGTGCGGTAAGTATAAAAGTACCACTCGCGGGGCTCAGCCAGTGCGTCCCAGACTACATCCACACTGCGACCGTCACCATGATTACGGGTAACCGTGCCAATAGCCTTAATTTTCATGGCACTAACCCTCTTTCCCTTATTGTCAAAAGGGGTGCCATGCTTACGTGCAAAGGTAGCCTTGATGGCGATGCGGTCGCCTGGTTTCATTGCGCGGACTTGCTCGGCGAACTTATCTTCATAACCGTTCTGCCAAACGCCATCCTGCAAAAAGCGAGGCGTTTGGTCCCCCTCACCATTGCCCCACATCGCACCTACAAACCAGTATTGCGTGCTGTCCGGCTGCACATGGTCCTTTGGAGCCTCTACTGCATCTTCATGACCCTTGAGCTGCGTAGCTACGCTGTTAAACATAGCCACCGCCTGCGCGTCGGTAATTTCAGCGGATTGCTTGCCATGTTCCGTCAACGCCCACACGCCGTGCTTGGGTGAGTACATCCAGCCTGCCTTAGTCATATAAAAACGTGCCCAGGCCGCGCGGTTCTCAAAAGTGGGGCGTCCATTTAGGTTGACCTGAGCCAAATCTTCCGACGAAAGGCTTTCGTGCTCGGCAATGTGTGCATAAACTTGTTTCGGAGTAGCTTGCCCACCCAGTTGTTGCATAGCCCGGTGCACTGGGGCGAAGTAACTTACAAACTGCGGAACGCCATCAATCTTGGCGTGAAATACGGACATGGTGGAGTGCTCCCCTTGATTGCACGGCTGTTTATGTAATTACGGAATAGCGATAAGTGTAAATTTCGACCAAAATTGTCGTAAACGTCTGCAACCCCAGTTCTACATGCATTGGTCGCGCGTGCGCGCAATTTTGAAGGGATTCTGGGATTATTTGGTCAGGCGTCGCCGTACGAAGATTGTTGGCATAGATATGACTGCCAACGGCTGAGTTGTCTTCTATTGAGAGCAGCGCAAAAGAATCGTCGGCAAACAGCGGGCTCTTAGTGCCTGGGGCCGGAGTCGATACGTGCTTGTAGGAGGACCACGTTCATATCAGAACCTCGGTCAACTCAGCTAGGAGACGCCCAAGTGTCCAGTTCTCATAGTCCCTAATTGCCTGCGGGTTCCTTCGGCGCACTACAGGCCTTGTCCACACGAAACTCAAACCGGGGTCGCCCACTAGCAATGGAGGGCGGTTCGCTCGACCGACATAATCGATGTCCTTGTGCCAGTAGTCGAGATGTTTCGGTTGCCGATGTGCGTGGCCGAGCATTGGAGGATAGTAAAGCGCTGGGATAAAACGGTCCGCACCGCAAAGTCCTGACTTCAGCGGCATCATTACGTCACCTAAGTCGTGGCTCCTTGAATCCTTAGCAGCGATAGCGTCGCCAAGGTTTAAGGATGTGAGCCCCGTAACCAAGTCCGCGTGCGATTCGTAGGCCTGGAACACTCGCATGAGATAGTAAAGGTTCTGTTCGCCTGTAGGTGATTCGCTCATGCTTGTCAGCCCAACCACCCAAGCGCCGGCATTCCATTCCTCGATGCCATAATTTCCGCGCATTTGGTGCTTACAGGTGCAAAGAGTTATCAACCCACCTCCAAAATTCGGCGCACTTCCTTGCTGTATATATCCTTGTTGTCGGATTCGTACGGTTGTGACTGCGTAAGGCCTTACCACTTCAGTCATTGAGTAGCCGCTTTTGCGGATACGCGCATCGACCTCTTTAGCGCTCAGGTCGGTCGCAAGTACGCCATGATTGATGTCTGGAGAGACCACTCGTGAGACAGGTTGACAAGCACCACGCGTGACTGACAGGTTAGTGGCGCGGGATGTTGCAGGAACACGGCACGAAGATGTGGACATACGGACTCCAGGAAAGAGCTAAATAATATCGTAAAAGCATCATTGTCGCGAGTTAAGCCAAAGGTAAATCCGGTCAGGTATGAGCGTGCGTGGCTAGTGCTTGGACGATGGATTGCAATTTAAGTCCGTTGTAGCATCCGAAGATGTAACGTCTTGTGTTTTCGCTCCGCAAGAACCTATAATCGGGCCAGTCCACAGGTCTTCATTGATAGCGCAAATGATAGCGCAGACCGCTGCGGACAGGTGCGAGCAGCTGCGGTTGACTGCGGTCGATTTCGCGTAACTGCTTGATTTTGCTGAGTTGGGATGACGTCATGCTCACCTCCCAGGCCTAAACGTTCAACTGTTAATCCGCAGGTCCCTGGTTCGAGTCCAGGTCGGGGAGCCAGAATTCCAGAAAGCCACATCGCGAGATGTGGCTTTTTGTTTTTGCGTGTGGATGCGTTTTGGTAGTTGCGTATTTACATGTGAAATGGGTAAGCTGGCAACACCAATCTCATCAGGGTCACACAGTGAAGCATCTACCATCGAGCAAACGGGTCGCGGTCGCGGGACAGATGCTCCGTTTTTCGCTGTCGGGGCAGGGCAGCCCGACCATCGTCTTGCTGGGCGGCGCCGGCGGTCCGCTGGAGGGCTGGCACCAGCTGTTTCCCGAGATCGAAACGCTGGGCACGGTCTTCGCCTACGACAGGCCGGGCGTGGGCGCCAGCGGGCGGCCGCGCGAGCCGCAGATGGGCACCACCGTCATCCTGCAGTTGCGCGCGCTGCTGCGCGAGGTCGGCGCCAGGCCACCCTTCCTGCTGGTGGCGCATTCCTTCGGCGGTCTGCATGCGAACCTGTTCGCACGGGTCTATCCGGAAGAGACCTGCGGCGTCCTGTTCATCGAGGCGACCACGCCCGACGACGTGCGCAACCTGAAACGCTACCGCTCCGGCTTGCAGCGCCTGGTGGCCGGCCTGCTCGATCGCTTCTCGCCGCCGGATCCGAACGACGAGGTCAGCAACGAACTGGAGACGATCGAAGAGATCGCCGAGGCGCCGGCGTTTCCGCCGATTCCCATCACCGTGCTGTCGGGCGGCAAGCGGTTGCCGCGCTGGATGATCTCGGGCGAGGTACAGCGCGAGCGCGAGCGCAACCAGGAGGCCCTGGTGCACCTGTCGCCGCTGGGCGAGCGGGCAATCGCGAAGCGCAGCGCGCATTTTCCGCAGACGACCGAGCCGCAGGTGGTGTTCGATGAGTTGTCGAAACTGATCCGCCGGGTGCGGATCTAGGAAATATTGCCTTTCGATAGCGGGGCACTTCGCGAAATCGAAAAGCGCTGCTATAATACGGCCTCTTTTCCCTGATAGCTCAGTCGGTAGAGCGACGGACTGTTAATCCGCAGGTCCCTGGTTCGAGTCCAGGTCGGGGAGCCAGAATACGAAGGGCCGCATGCGAATGCGGCCCTTTTTGTTGTGCGCCCAGCATGGGCGCACTCTTGCGGGTGCAAGTCCCGCCGTAAGCTGACCACAGCGAGCGAAGTGAAGCGCAACTGCGTAAGGGCGACCGAGCGTGGGGAGGAAGCGTGGAGCGAAACTGCGAGCCGATGGACAAGAACCGAATAGAAGGCGCTGCCGAGCAGGGCGAGCGGGCAACATTCCGCGAAGCTCTTGTGGTCAAAGCGAGGCGGCGTAAATTCGGCGGTTGTGCAGGGAAGGAGTGCGTTCTTACCTTGGGGAGATCTCGCCTCATGCCTGAAAGGGCGACGTGGCGACACGGAGCGAGAAGTCAGCAGAGGCCATAGTAGCTAAGTTTTTTTTTAGCGAAGGGCCGAACGAGTAGGAGTGTCGAACAACTTGTCGATGAATCATGTACGGCATCAGATGCCCGCATCAGCGGGGCGGGTCGCGGCAAGGCGGGGTGAAGCCTCGTCCGATGCAACCAGCGATGAAACACGACTCCCGCGACAGGAACTGGAAGACACAGGGCGAGACTTGCTTGTGCAAGCGCTCGCGAGGGAGAACATGCAACGCGCGTGGAAACGCGTGAAGACGAACAAGGGAGCCGCAGGCGTCGATGGTCTGGACATTGCCCAGACCGGACAGCACCTGAAGCACGCTTGGCCTGCCATCAGGAAGCAACTGTTGGAAGGCACGTACCAACCCATGCCGGTGCGGCGCGTCGGCATTCCAAAGCCGGACGGAAGCGAGCGTGAACTGGGAATACCCACCGTAACCGACCGTTTGATTCAGCAGGCACTATTGCAGGTGCTGCAACCGCTGATCGATCCCACCTTTAGTGAACACAGCCACGGGTTCCGGCCCGGCCGGCGTGCGCGTGATGCCGTGCTTGCAGCACAGCAATACGTGCAACAAGGCTACCGCACCGTGGTCGACGTCGATCTGTCGAAGTTCTTTGATCGGGTCAACCACGACATCCTGATCGACCGCCTAAGGAAACGCGTGAACGACGCCGGAGTGATCCGGCTGGTACGCGCCTACCTGAACGCGGGGATCATGGATGGCGGCGTGGTGGTCGAGCGGGGAGAAGGGACGCCGCAAGGCGGACCGCTCTCGCCGCTTCTGGCCAACGTGCTTCTCGACGAGGTGGATCGGATGCTGGAACGACAGGGGCATCGCTTTGCCCGCTATGCCGATGACTGCAACGTGTACGTGCGCAGCCAGAAGGCAGGCGAGCGGGTAATGATCTTGCTCAAGCGCCGGTACGACAAGCTGCACCTGAAGATCAACGAATCGAAAAGTGCAGTGAGCCGGGCGTTTGGCCGCAAATTCCTGGGCTATGAGCTGTGGATGGGCCCTGAAGGCGAGGTGAAACGCGCGGTGTCGAAGAAGGCGCTGGAGGCATTCCGGCAGAAGATCAGGCAACTTACTCGTCGATCAGGTGGACGCAGCATTGCCGAGGTAATTGATGGGCTGCGTAGCTACGTATTGGGATGGAAAGCATATTTCGGACTGGCGCAAACCCCGACTGCCCTGCGAGAGCTGGACAAGTGGATGCGCCACCGTCTACGTGCAATTCACCTGAAACAGTGGCGATGTGGGCCTACCATCTATCGAGAGCTGCGAAAGTTGGGGGCAACGCCGAAAGTCGCTGCTCTGGTTGCGGGGAACAACCGCAGCTGGTGGCGCAACAGCAGGCTTGCCCTGAACAACGTCCTGACGATTGGCTACTTCGACCGCCTTGGCATGCCTCGCCTCACTTAACCTCAACTACTCGAACCGCCCGGTGCGGACCCGCATGCCGGGTGGTGTGGGAGGGGTCGGTCAGCATGCTGACTGCCCCTATCCCGATTTTGCGGCGCGCATTCAGGCGCCGTCTGGTTCGGCGCCTTCCAGCCAGCGATCAGCGGCTTACCGGTTTCACCCGCGATGCCGCCTCCAGCGCCCGCCGACGGGCGGTCTCGACATCCTCCGCCGTCGCCAGCGCCACCCCCATGCGGCGGCGCGCGAACGATTCCGGCTTGCCGAACAGGCGCAGGTCCACGCCCGGCACGCGCAGGGCATCGGCCACGCCGTCGAAGGCAATGCCGGCCGCATCGATCTGGCCGTAGATCACGGCGGACGCCCCCGGCGCGCGCAGCGACGCATCCACCGGCAAGCCCAGCACCGCCTTGGCGTGCAGCTCGAATTCGCTCTGCACCTGACTGACCATGGTCACCATGCCGGTGTCGTGCGGACGCGGGCTCACTTCCGAGAACCACACCATGTCACCCTTGACGAACAGCTCGACGCCGAAGACGCCGCAGCCGCCCAGGTCGGTTGTCACCTTGTCCGCGATATCGCGCGCGCGCGCCAAGGCGGCGGAGCTCATCTGCTGCGGCTGCCAGGATTCGACATAGTCGCCCTGGACCTGCTTGTGGCCGATCGGCTCGCAAAAGCTGGTCTCGACCTGGCCATCGGCGCCCACCGAGCGCACCGTGAGCAGGGTGATCTCGTAATCGAAGTCGACGAAGCCTTCCGCGATCACGCGGCCGGCGTCGACGCGCCCGCCGCTGGCGGCGGCTTCCCAGGCCGCGGCGACGTCCGCGGCGCTGTCGAGTTTGGACTGGCCCTTGCCGGACGAGGACATCACCGGCTTGACCACGCAGGGGAAGCCGACCGTGGCGCACGCCTGTTCCAGTTCTTCCAGGCTGCTGGCAAAGCGGTAGGGCGAGGTCGGCAGGCCGAGTTTCTCGGCGGCCAGGCGCCGGATGCCTTCGCGGTTCATGGTCAGCATCGCCGCGCGCGCGGTCGGGATGCAGGTGATCTTGCCGGCTTCTTCGAGGGCCAGCAGGGTCTCGGTGGCGATGGCTTCGATTTCCGGGACCACCAGGTCGGGCTTTTCCAGTGCGATCAGGGCGGACAGGGCGGCCCCATCAAGCATGTCGATCACGTGGGCGCGGTGGGCGACCTGGTGGCCGGGTGCGTTCGGGTAGCGGTCGACGGCGATGGTCTCCACGCCCAGGCGCTGCAGGGCGATGATGGTTTCCTTGCCGAGTTCACCGGAGCCGAGCAGCATGACCTTGATGGCGGAAGGGGAGAGCGGGGTACCGAAAAGGCGTGGGCTAGTCATGGGAAATCGCGGTTGTGAAAAGTGCGACGACTATAGCAAAGCAGTCCCGCGGCTGCTGGCGGCCAAACTGTTTATGCGTAGCACTAGGCAAACCGGAAACGGGCCGCTATAATGCGGCCTCTTTTCCCTGATAGCTCAGTCGGTAGAGCGACGGACTGTTAATCCGCAGGTCCCTGGTTCGAGTCCAGGTCGGGGAGCCAGAATACGAAGGGCCGCATGCGAATGCGGCCCTTTTTGTTGTGCGCCCAGCATGGGCGCACTCTTGCGGGTGCAAGTCCCGCCGTAAGCTGACCACAGCGAGCGAAGTGAAGCGCAACTGCGTAAGGGCGACCGAGCGTGGGGAGGAAGCGTGGAGCGAAACTGCGAGCCGATGGACAAGAACCGAATAGAAGGCGCTGCCGAGCAGGGCGAGCGGGCAACATTCCGCGAAGCTCTTGTGGTCAAAGCGAGGCGGCGTAAATTCGGCGGTTGTGCAGGGAAGGAGTGCGTTCTTACCTTGGGGAGATCTCGCCTCATGCCTGAAAGGGCGACGTGGCGACACGGAGCGAGAAGTCAGCAGAGGCCATAGTAGCTAAGTTTTTTTTAGCGAAGGGCCGAACGAGTAGGAGTGTCGAACAACTTGTCGATGAATCATGTACGGCATCAGATGCCCGCATCAGCGGGGCGGGTAGCGGCAAGGCGGGGTGAAGCCTCGTCCGATGCAACCAGCGATGAAACACGACTCCCGCGACAGGAACTGGAAGACACAGGGCGAGACTTGCTTGTGCAAGCGCTCGCGAGGGAGAACATGCAACGCGCGTGGAAACGCGTGAAGGCGAACAAGGGAGCCGCAGGCGTCGATGGTCTGGACATTGCCCAGACCGGACAGCACCTGAAGCACGCTTGGCCTGCCATCAGGAAGCAACTGTTGGAAGGCACGTACCAACCCATGCCGGTGCGGCGCGTCGGCATTCCAAAGCCGGACGGAAGCGAGCGTGAACTGGGAATACCCACCGTAACCGACCGTTTGATTCAGCAGGCACTATTGCAGGTGCTGCAACCGCTGATCGATCCCACCTTTAGTGAACACAGCCACGGGTTCCGGCCTGGTCGGCGTGCGCGCGATGCCGTGCTCGCAGTACAGCAGTACGTGCAGGAAGGCTACCGCACCGTGGTCGACGTCGATCTGTCGAAGTTCTTTGATCGGGTCAACCACGACATCCTGATCGACCGTCTAAGGAAACGCGTGAACGATGCTGGAGTGATCTGGCTGGTGCGCGCCTACCTGAACGCGGGGATCATGGATGGCGGCGTGGTGGTCGAGCGGGGAGAAGGGACGCCGCAAGGCGGACCGCTCTCGCCGCTTCTGGCCAACGTGCTTCTCGACGAGGTGGATCGGATGCTGGAACGACAGGGGCATCGCTTTGCCCGCTATGCCGATGACTGCAACGTGTACGTGCGCAGCCAGAAGGCAGGCGAGCGGGTAATGATCTTGCTCAAGCGCCGGTACGACAAACTGCACCTGAAGATCAACGAATCGAAAAGTGCAGTGAGCCGGGCGTTTGGCCGCAAATTCCTGGGCTATGAGCTGTGGATGGGCCCTAAAGGCGAGGTAAAACGCGCGGTGTCGAAGAAGGCGCTGGAGGCATTCCGGCAGAAGATCAGGCAACTTACTCGTCGATCAGGTGGACGCAGCATTGCCGAGGTAATTGATGGGCTGCGTAGCTACGTATTGGGATGGAAAGCATATTTCGGACTGGCGCAAACCCCGACTGCCCTGCGAGAGCTGGACAAGTGGATGCGCCACCGTCTACGTGCAATTCACCTGAAACAGTGGCGATGTGGGCCTACCATCTATCGAGAGCTGCGAAAGTTGGGGGCAACGCCGAAAGTCGCTGCTCTGGTTGCGGGGAACAACCGCAGCTGGTGGCGCAACAGCAGGCTTGCCCTGAACAACGTCCTGACGATTGGCTACTTTGACCGTCTTGGCATGCCTCGCCTCACTTAACCTCAACTACTCGAACCGCCCGGTGCGGACCCGCATGCCGGGTGGTGTGGGAGGGGTCGGTCAGCATGCTGACTGCCCCTATCCCGATTTTCAAGCCGCAGCGGGTTGGGCGCCACCGCTCGCATGCGCGCCTTCGCGCGTCATCGCCGGCAAGCGATCGAACCAGGGCTGCGCCCCCTCCAGCTGGTGCGCCAGCTGCAGCAGCAGGTCCTCCCTCCCGAACGGCGCCACCAGCTGCACTCCCAGCGGCAAGCCGTCCGCCGTCCAGTACAGCGGCACCGACATCGACGGCGTTCCCGTCAGGTTCGACAGCTGGGTGAACGGCACGTAGCGCAGGTTGTCGCGTGCGATCTGTTGCACGGTGCTGTCGAGCAGCCCGAGCCGCGCCAGCAGGCCGAGCATGCCGGTGCGCTGCAGGAAGCCCAGCAGCGCCTGCTGCGCCGCCGGCAAATCGCCGGTGCCATGCGCGATCGGCGGATGCGCCAGCGTCGGCGTGAGCAACAGGTCGTAGCGCTGGTGGAAGCGCCCCAGCGCCCGCGCGAACGTGTTCCACTGCGCCAGTTGCGTGCTCAAGGCCGGCGCTTTCAGCGCGCCGCCCAGCGTCACCAGGAGGCGCGTCATCAGTTCCGGTTCGCCGTCGCCGGCGCCGAGCGCTTTCATGCGCGCCACCAGGGCGGGCACCTGTCCGAAATAGATGTGCAGATAACTCGTCGCCAGGGCCGCGCCGTCGATCTGCGGCGCCGCTTCCTCCACCTCGTGCCCCAGTCCGCGCAGCAGCGTGGCCGCATGGCGCACCGCCGCCAGCGCTTCAGGATGGACCTCGGTGCCGATCGGCGAGGCCGCCGTGAAGCCGATGCGCAGCCGGCCAGGCGCGCGCCGCATCAGTTCCACGTAGGGCGCGGACGGCGGGGCGATGATGAATGGATCGCCCGGCTCGGCGCCCTGCAGCAGGTCGAGCGCCAGCGCGCAATCGCGCACGCTGCGCGACAGCACGCCTTCGCTCGAGGCGCCGAACCAGACTTCGCCCACGTCGGGCCCGGCGGACACGCGCCCGCGCGAAGGCCGCAAGCCGAACAGGCCGCAGCAGGCGGCCGGGATACGGATCGAGCCGCCGCCGTCGTTCCCGGCCGCCATCGGCACGATGCCGGCGGCCACCGCCGCGGCCGCGCCGCCGCTCGATCCGCCCGGCGTGTGCGCCAGGTTCCAGGGGTTGCTGGTGCGGCCGAACAGTTCCGGATCGGTCACGCCCTTCAGGGCGAATTCGGGCAGGTTGGTCTTGCCGAACACGACCAGGCCGGCGTCAAGATAACGCCGCACCACGGCCGCGTGCTCCCTGGGTACGTGCGCGCGCATGGCGCGGCTGGCATTGGTGGTGGGCAGGCCGGCGTAGTCCTGCAGCGCATCCTTGAGCAGGAAGGGCACGCCGGCGAAGGGCCCGCGCAGCGGCCCCTGCAACTGGCGGCGCGCCTCGTCTTCCATCAGCCGCACCACCGCGTTGACGCGGCCATGGACCGCGTGGTGGCGCGCCAGCGCCAGGTCGAGCAGGTGCTGCGGCGTCACTGCGCCCTGCGCGACAAGGGCGGCGAGGGCGGTGGCGTCATGGCGTAGATAAGTGTCGAAATCCATGGGCAAGCCTGTTGTTGGACTTGCATTGCATCAAATCCTCTGCGCCCGGGCTTGTCAAGCGAAAGTGCGCTGGCGCCGCATCGGATTCAGCGATACTTCTTCTTGTTCGAGGTGTAGGTGCGCGTATAGAAATCCGGCGGCTTCTTCGCCACCCAGTCGATGAAGGCGCGGATGTCTTCGTGCCCGCGCAGCGCTTCCCAGGTGTGATAGGTCTGCAGCAGCTCACGTTCCGTGAAGGCCGAATGGATCTTGCGGTGGCAGATCTTATGGATCGGGAATTGCTCCTTGCCCTTGAAGGTCTTGGGGATCAGGTGGTGGCGGTCGATGTTGAGCGCGCCCAACACACGGCCGCACAGGGGGCAGTGCGCATCGGCGGCGGGGGCTGCTTCGATCGGTTCGGGCCGGCGTTTGGGCATGGCGCATAGATGGCGGCGCCAGGCGGCTCTTGCAAGGTGCCGCGCGCCCGTCAATCGTGCGCCGAGTTTCTGAAATGTAGTAGAATCAATGCTTACCTTTTTGCAAGATCGTGTCGTATCAGTGAGCCTTTACGCAATGATTGACGATCGCTCCGAATGCTCGGTTCTCCTCATCGACGATGAGCCTTTTGCGCAGGACATCATCGCGCACGGCCTGCAGGGATGTGCCGGCCACACCCTGTGCTACGAGTCGAGCCCGGCGCGTGCGGTCGAGGTGGCGCGCGAGGTGCGTGCCACCGTCGTGCTGGTCGACCTGCGCATGCCGGACCTGGACGGCTTCGAGGTCACCGCCAGCCTGCGCGCCCATCCCGATACCGAAGACATTCCGGTCATCGTCCTGTCGTCCGAGGACGATCCGGAGATCAAGGCGCGCGCCTTCGCCATGGGCGCCAACGACTACATGGTCAAGTGGCCCGACCCGCGCGAGCTGGTGGCGCGCGTGCGCTACCACAGCGGCGCCTGCATCGCGCGGCGCCAGCGCGACGGCGCCTATGCCTCGCTGCGCGTGAGCCAGGAACAGCTGGCCGCCAGCCAGTCTGCGCTGCACCAGGCCCAGAAGATGGAAGCGATCGGCCAGCTCACCGGCGGGGTGGCGCACGACTTCAACAACGTCCTGCAGATCATCGGCGGCAACCTGCAGCTGCTCAAGCTGGTGGGTAACCTGAACGAGAACGCCCGGGCGCGCGTCGACATGGCCCTGAGCGGGGTCGAGCGCGGCGCCAAGCTGGCCGCGCACCTGCTGGCCTTCGCGCGGCGCCAGCCGCTGCAGTCGGTGGTGGTCGATCCCGGCCACCTGCTGCGCGAGATGGACGACATGATGCGCCGCGTGCTGGGTCCCAGCGCGCGCGTGGTCACTGAGATCGCCCCTGGCCTGGGCAGCACCATGGTCGACCCGAACCAGCTCAACAACGTGCTGCTGAACCTGGCCATCAATGCGCGCGACGCCATGGCCGGCAGCGGCACCCTGACCATCCGCGCCTGCAACGTCGGCCCGGACGACGAGCGTCCTCCCGAGGTCCCGCAGGGTAATTTCATCATGATCGAAGTGGCCGACACCGGCAAGGGCATGCCCCAGGACGTGCTGCTGCGCGCCTTCGAGCCCTTCTTCACCACCAAGCCGACCGGGCAGGGCACGGGCCTGGGCCTGTCGATGGCCTATGGCTTCGTGAAGCAGTCGGGCGGCGAGCTGGTGCTGCGCAGCGACGTCGGGCGCGGCACCAGCGTGCGCATCTACCTGCCCCGCAGCGACGCCGCGCCCACGCCCATCGAGCCGGTCCACAGCGCGCCGCTGGCGGGCGGCCTGGAAACCATCCTGGTGGTCGAGGACGAGGCCGACGTGCGCAGCTCGACCTGCGGCATCCTGTCGGCGCTGGGCTACGAGGTGCTGGAAGCGGAGGACGCGGAAAGCGCGCTGGAGATCGTCGACAGCGGCCGCCACATCGACCTGGTGTTCACCGACGTGATCATGCCGGGGCCGGTCAGCAGCCTGCAGCTGGGCGAGCTGGTGCGCCGCCGCCTGCCGCACGCGCAGGTGCTGTACACGTCGGGTTATGCGGAAGGCGTGCTCGCGCACGAGGGCAGGCTGGACGCGTCGGTGCACCTGCTGCAGAAGCCCTACCATCCGGACGCGCTGAGCGCGCGCATCCGCCACCTGCTGCGCCGCGCCAAGCGCGACCAGAAGGCCGGCGTGTCACCCCCGCAGCCGGCGGCGCAGAATCACTTGGGCTTGACGTAGCGGCGCGAGCCCGGCGGCGGTTCGTTCAGGACCGCCCAGAAGATGCCGAGGTCGCCGATGGCGCGCACGAACTCGGTGAAGTCCACCGGCTTGACCACGTAGGCGTTCACGCCCAGCTCGTAGCTGCGGATGACGTCCTGCTCTTCCTTCGACGAGGTCAGCATGCAGACCGGGATGCTCTTGAGGCAGTCGGTCTCGCGGATTTCCTTCAGCACTTCCAGGCCATCCACCTTGGGCAGCTTCAGGTCGAGCAGGATGACGGCCGGGTTGCCGATGACGCGCTCCCTGAATTCGCCGCGGCGATGCAGGTAGTCGAGCGCCTCCGCGCCGTCGCGCACGATGACCACCTCGTTGGCCAGTTGGCTCTTCGACAAGGCGATGAGGGTCAGTTCGAGGTCGTGCGGATTGTCTTCGACGAGGAGGATAGGCTTGAGCATCGTTTGCCTCAGTTGGATGGGTGTTTCGGGATACTGAAGGAGAAGGTCGCGCCTTCGCCCTGCGAGGACGTTGCCCAGACCCGGCCGTTGTGGCGCTCGACGATGCGGCGCACGTTGGCCAGGCCGATGCCGGTGCCCTGGAAGTCTTCCATGCGGTGCAGGCGCTGGAACACGCCGAACAGCTTGTGCACGTACTCCATGTTGAAGCCGGCGCCGTTGTCGGCGACGTGGAAGACCGTGACCTCGGCGTCTTCCTCGGACGTGATGGTGATGACCGCCGGGTCGCGCTGGCTGGTGAACTTCACCGCGTTCGACAGCAGGTTGAACACCGCCAGGTGCAGGAAGGTCGGGTCGGCCCAGATGCGCGGCAGCGGCTCGATGTGCCAGTCGACGTTACGGCCCTGCATCTCCATGCCGAGCTTGTCGATGCAGGCCGAGACCAGGTCGTTCATGTCCACCGTGGTCGGGCGCAGGGCGGCGCGGCCCATCTGCGAGAACGACAGCAGGTCGTCCACCAGCTTGCCGGCCAGGCGGGCCGATTCCTTGATGTTCTTCAGGAAGCGCTGGCGCCGCTCCGGGTCCTCGGCGCCGGCCGATTCGATCAGGAGGTCGGAGAACCCGACGATGTGGCGCAGCGGCGCGCGCAGGTCGTGCGAGACCGAATACGAGAAGGCTTCCAGCTCCTTGTTGGCGCGCCCGAGTTCCTCGGCCAGTTCGGCCATCTGCTCGGCGCGCTCGAGCGCGATGCCCAGCAGGGCGCTGCGGAATTCGACCGTCAGCTCGATCTCGGCGCTATGCCAGGGCAGGCTGCGGCCGTGGATGGTCTCGCGCCAGGCGTCGAAGCTCAGGCGCGGCGTCAGCTGGGTCGGGTCGTCGGGCGAGGCATGCTTGCCGCGCGGGTTGCCGGCCCACTCGATGGTCTGCACCACCTCAGGGCGGAACCACAGCAGGTAATGCTGGTGGATGCGCGAGATCGGCAGAGCCAGCAGGCCGCTGGCGTTGCGCACCATGTCGCTGCCCGCCGGGTAGACCTGTTTCAGGTGATCGGTGTGGAATACCTCGGTGTGCCCGTGCAGCGACAGCCAGTCGGCCAGGGCGCGGATCTGCGGCTCGCTCGGGGTGTCGCCGTAGGTCAGCACGCGGTCGTCGACCACGATGGCGACCCCGCCGGCGCGCCCGAAGCGCAGCAGCTCGGGGAACACGCCGCTCATGTTTTCCAGGAAGTCGGCGCCCTTGGTCAGATGGCCCAGCATCTCGACCATGATGCGGCGCACGTCGAGGCGGAACTGCAGTTCGGCCGCGTCCTCGCGCGACTCGATCACCAGCGCCAGGATCTGGCCCAGCTGCTCGCAGGCGGTGCGCTTCTCGACCGAGACCGGACGGGGCTCGGCGTTGTGACAGGAGATCAGGCCCCACAGCTTGCCCTTGACGATCAGCGACACCGACATCGAGGCCAGCGTGCCCATGTTGCGCATGTACTGCAGGTGCACCGGCGAGACGCTGCGCAGCGAGGCGAAGGACAGGTCGTTGCGCGTGCCGGTCAGCGGATTCAGATCGGGCACCAGCGGCGCCGGCACGTAGTTGGCGTCCTGGATCAAGCGGATCGGCGACAGCGTATACAGGGCGCGCGCCTGGGCCGGCACGTCGCTGGCCGGGAAGTGCTGCCCCAGGTAAGACTCGTAGCCGTCTTCCTTCGATTCGGCCAGCACCCGGCCGTGGCCGTCGGTGTCGAACTGGTACACCAGCACGCGGCCGTAGCCGGTGACTTCGCGCACCCGGCGCGCGGCCAGTTCGGACATCTCGGGGATCGAGGCCGGCTGGTTGATCTTGACCAGGAAGTCGCCGATCAAGGGGTACAGGTGGCGGAAGTCGGCGGCGCGGCGGCGCTCGACCCCTTCGAATTCGAGGATCAGCAGGCTGTCCCAGGCATGCACGAGGACGTCGAAATGAGCGCCGTTGCCGGCCGTGATCGTGCCGATATACGCCGGGCGCGACGCCACCTGATTGGCGTCGATCTCGGCGCCGATGCGGGTTGCGGCGGTGTCGCCCACCACCTCGGCGAGCGGGCGGCCGACGGCTTGCTGTGCCGGCATGCCGATCCAGTCCGCGAGGTTGCCGCTTGCCTGCTGCACCATGAGCGCCGTCGGCGACAGCGTCAGCATGAAGCCGTGCGGCTGGATGCTGCCGGGCGTGCGGATCGGTTCGTCCGCACAGCGGCTGAGGTCTAGGGTGTCGGAGGGTGCCTGGGTCATGTCAAACGGGAGGCCTGCTGAAGATACAACTTGGCATTGTAACGTCAATTCCGGCGGATCAAGCAGAGAGCGGCGCAATTTCCAATATTCATCATGCCAGGGCCGTCCAAATGCGGGTCAATTGCGTGGCATCCTATTGCTGAGTATCGGTATGATAGGATATTTGACGCTCCAGACACCGCAAGGCCCCCGGTCCATGAAACCGCACCAACCGCCCAAGCCGCCCCTGACCGACGAACAACGGTTCCAGTACCTCATTGCCGGCATCAGCGACTATGCCATCTACATGCTGAACCCGTCTGGCCACATCACCAGCTGGAACGCCGGCGCCCAGCGCTTCAAGGGCTACCGGTCGCACGAGATCCTGCGCGAGCACTTCTCGCGCTTCTATACGCCGGAAGACCGCGAGGGCGGCCTGCCGGCGCGCGCGCTGGCGCAAGCCCTGGAGCACGGTAAATACGAGGCCGAGGGCTGGCGCGTGCGCAAGGACGGCACCCGCTTCTGGGCCCACGTCGTCATCGACCCGATCTACGACGAAGAGCGCAACCTGCTGGGCTACGCCAAGATCACCCGCGACGTCACGAGCCGCAAGCTGGCCGAGGACGCGCTGCGCGAGAGCGAGCAGCGCTTCCGCCTGCTGGTGCAGGGCGTCACCGACTATGCGATCTACATGCTCTCGCCCGAAGGCCTGGTGACCAACTGGAACGTCGGCGCCGAACGCATCAAGGGTTACAGCCTGGAGGAGATCCTCGGCAGCCACTTCTCGCGCTTCTACACCGATGAAGACCGCGAGGGCGGCATGCCGCAGCGCGCGCTCGCCACCGCCGCGCGCGAGGGCCGCTACGAGGCCGAAGGCTGGCGCCGGCGCAAGGACGGCACGCGTTTCTGGGCCCACGTCATCATCGACGCCGTCCACGGCGACGATGGCAAGCTCCTGGGCTTTGCCAAGATCACGCGCGACCTCACCGAGAAGAAGCGCACCGAGGAAGCGCTCGAGCAGGCCCAGCTTGCCCTGTTCCAGTCGCAGAAGATGGAATCGATCGGCCAGCTCACCGGCGGCGTGGCGCACGACTTCAACAATCTGCTGTCGGTGCTGGCCAGCGGCCTCGAGGTGCTGAGCATGAACCGCCAGGGCAGCGGCGACGCCAAGACCATCGACAGCATGCGCCGCGCGATCGACCGCGGCGCCACGCTCACCCAGCAGCTGCTCGCTTTTGCCCGCCAGCAGCCGCTGCAGCCGGAAACGCGCAGCATCAACCGCCTGATCTCCGGCTTCGAGTCGGTGCTGCGCCGCGCCGGGCATTCCGGCATCGAGTTCGAGTTCAACCTCGACCCGCAGGCCGGCAGCGCGGTGGTGGACGCGGCGCGCTTCGAATCGGCCCTGCTCAACCTGGTCGTGAATGCGCGCGACGCCATGCCCGACGGGGGCACCTTGAGGCTGGACACCGCCCAGCTCACGCTGCAGGAGGGCGAGGTGCCGGGGCTGGCGCCGGGACCTTACGTGTGCACCTCGGTGACCGACACCGGCACCGGCATGGCGCCCGAGACCGTGCAGCGCGCCTTCGAACCCTTCTACACCACCAAGGAAACCGGCAAGGGCACCGGCCTGGGCCTGTCGCAGGTGTACGGCTTCATCAAGCAGTCGGGCGGCGAGGTGGTCATCCAGAGCACGCTTGGCGAGGGCAGCACGATCGCGATCTACCTGCCGGCCGTGAGCGCGCAGGAGGGCGAGCTGGCGCGCGGCGACTCGGAAACGGTCCTGATCGTCGAGGACGAGCCGGACCTGCTGGACGTGGCCTCGGCGCTGTTCATGAGCATGGGCTACGAGGTCACCACCGCGGCCAGCGGCCAGGAAGCCATGAACGTGCTGGCCAGCCGCGACGTGGACATCCTGTTCACCGACATCGTCATGCCGAACGGCGTCAACGGCATCGAGCTGGCCGAGTACACCCGCGAGCACTACCCGGGCATCAAGGTGATGCTGGCCTCCGGGTATCCGCAGCCGGCGCTCAAGCTCGACCAGTACCGGCTGGGGGACTTCACCTTCGTGAGCAAGCCGTACCGGCTGTCGGATCTGGCGCGGGGCTTGCGCAGCGTCCATTGAGCGCTGCGGGGCTGCCTACGAGATCAGGGAGGTGTCGCTTCCGGAGTAGATTTTCCTGTATCTGAGATAACCAGCCCTCTACATGACGCCTACGGCCCCGTCCCATGGTTCATGACCACCGATGCGAAAGCGGAGAATCTTGTTTGTTCTCGCATACTCTTCAGCAGCGCGATGTTCTTCAAGTGTCGCCTGTGACCTGTGATCCGCCTTGCCAAGGACGGTGAGTACCCGCTCGCGCTCCTTGACGCATCGGCGCAGATATTCACGATACGGCCCTTCGCCAGGAAACTATTGCGTTAAGTCATCTTACAGCCCGAAGATGATGTCGCTGATCCGCTCATACACCGGATTCGCCGACGGCCCTGGATTCGGCCAGTTCAGGATGTCGAAGTGGTCATATCCCTTGTAGGTGCCGAGGAAATTCCAAGTGCCCTTGACCGAGGTGCCATCGTAGTTGCGCACCGGATGCCCGTTCGGGGCGCGCATGCTGATGGTGTTCACCACACCGTCGTTGGGAAACCATTCGCTGCCGATGGGCACCCGCCCGGCGCCTGCCTGGGTGTAGCCTCCCAGGCCGTTCTGCAGCACCGAGGGCACGATCCATTCTCCCGCCATGGCCTTGAAGGCCGGGATCATGTCGAGCCGCGGGTACTGGTAGAGGGTGGTCTGGACCGGCGCGATCACGCGGTCGGTCTCGTTGCAGCACCAGCTGCCGGCTTCGGTCGCCTGCGTGCCCACCGAGTAGTAATAGATGTGCGGCGAGGTGCGCGCCCACAGGTTGAATTCGCGCGCGCCGTCCGGCGACAGCTCCCAGTTCGCCCAGCGGTGCTTGAGCAGCTCGCCCAAGGGTGACTGCAGGGGCGGCACCACGTTCAGGACGGCGTCGGCGAAGGTGGTGCCGTTGTGGGGCGTGGAGATGGTCGTCACGCTGCGTATCCAGCCCAGCTTGCCGCCCTTGAACAGTTCGTGGCCGCCTTCGTCCTCTGGCGAGCCGTGTTCCAGCAGTTCGATCAGGGCGCGGATGGTCGTGCCGCCCTGGCTGTGGCCGATCAGGTGGACCGGATGGCGCGCATCCCAGGCCGGGTAGAGCGCGAGCGGGTAGCCTTCGGGGTTGTTCTTCGGGTCGGCGGCCCAGCACTTGCCGGCGGGTTTTTGCTGCTGGCCCGGCAGGCCGTACTTGCGCACGTGCGCGGCGCCGTAGTCGACGCAGCCGCCCTTGATCTGGGCATACAGGTCGGCCGCGCGGTCCCAGTTGGAGCTGATCGGGCCGACCACGGCCGCGAACACCGTGCGCGGGCCGCGGTAGACCTGCATGTGCGAGGCGATGTCGCCGTAGCCGCCCCAGTAGTTGAAACCGCTGTGCTCGAAGGTGTCCGGGCCGAAGCCGAGGAAACCGTGGACCAGGATCACGGGGTCGTTGTTGGCGTGGTCCGCCACTGCGGCGCTGGCGGGCACGCTGGCGCACAGCGCGGCCAGCGCCAGCAGGGCGTGGATGATGCGAAACATGCAAGTCTCCGAAATGACGTCAGGGCCATTGTCGGAGCAGCAGGCCGGGCGCGGTTTGCGCTGGGTCGGACTCTTGGCGGCTGCCCGCCCTGCGAAAACCTAGTTCGTGGCCTTGTTCGAGCCGATCGAGGTGGTCGGCGCCGACGCGGTCGGATCCACCGCCGGCTTCGGCACGTCGATCACCGACGCCGTCACCGAGGTCTTGTCCGCCTGGTCGATGTCGCCGGTCCAGACCACGTAGTCGTCCACCGAGTACAGGCGGCACGGCTCCTTGCTCTTGGCGGTGCAGGTGGCCAGCGCGCGGCCGTCCGGGTCTTCGCCTTCCTCGGCCCAGGTCCAGGCGCCGCTCGGCGAGACCGCGAAGGCGCGCGGCGTCATCTTGCCCAGGTATTCCTGGTAGGCGCGGCGGCCGTTTTCGGAGAGGAAGGGCACGGCCTCGACGTCGTCCACCTGGGCGTAGTCGGTACGCGCCGGGCTCGGCGGCGGCGGCACGTCGTGGATCACCTTGGTCGGCATGCCGACCTGGGCCAGGAAGCGCATGGTGTCGTCCAGCCACACCTTTTCGCCGTCGCGGCTGGCCAGCATGCCGTGCGAGTCGCGCTTGAAGGCCGGGAACTCGACCAGGCGGCCGCGGCCGCCGGCCTGTTCGAAGGCGGCGTGCATGCGCTGCGCCAGCTCGGGGCCGAACAGCGAGTCGTTCTGGCCATACATCCACAGGGTCGGCAGCCTGGTCTTGGCGCCGTACTCGGAGAAGGCGGTCACCAGCGCCGAGCGCCAGGCGCAGCGGTCGCTGTCGTCGCGCAGGCCGCCGGCGAAGTTGATCAGGCCGCGCACGCCCGGCAGGTCCTTGGTGCCGAGGGCGATGGTCGCCAGGCCGCCGTAGGACTGGCCGGCGATCACGATGCGGTTGGCGTCGATCCACTTCTGCTTGCGCGCGTAGGCGAGGGTGGCGGCGATGTCTTCCGCCTGGGCATAGCCGTTGGCGGTCATGTCGCAGCCGAAGTCGCGGTAGCGGCCGGTGGAGTTGGCGAAGCCCTGGCGCATCGGCACCATGACGGCGTAGCCGCGCTTCACGAAGGCGGAAGCCATGTGGTAGAAGCGGTCGCGCGGCTGCAGGTTCGGGCGGCCCGGGTCCTTGCCGTGATTGATGATGATGAGCGGGAAGGGGCCCGGTCCGTTCGGCTGGAACACGGTGGTCTCGAGCATGGCGCGGCCCTGCGGGCCGGCAGGCACCTGCTCGATGTGTTCGTTCATACGGTGATCAAGTTGCAACTCCTGCTGCACGGCGATCCCCGGGGTCAATGCGGCGGCGGCCAGGGCGGCTGCCAGGAGTTTGCGGAGCGTGAAGCGTGGAACCATGGTGACTCTGTCTCGACTACGTACCAGGTGAAACAAACACGGAAGAATTTCCGCATGGCATAAGTTGATTCTAGGTACGTAGAAAACCCAGGGCAATACTCAATCTGGCAATTCCGGCGCTAAATTTTTGTGGCGTGACAAAGTGATCACGCGTTCATGATCTTTGCCACGCCACGCACGCTGTCGAGCAGCTTCCGGCATGGTTTTTCGTGAACGGTTATCATGCCTACCTGGCAAGGGAGGTGGAGGAATGATCGGATGAGCAAGTACGCGCCGCGCGAATGGGCGCCCGACGAGAAACCGATGCTCCCGGGCTCTCCCTCCACGCCCGCCCACCCGACACCGCTGCGTTTCGCCTACCTTTTTGTTGGCATCCTGGTCACCCTCACCGGCGGCCTCGGCAACGCGCTGGTCGCCGTCAATCTGGTCAACCTGCAGGGCGCCCTGGGCGCCTACTCCACCGAGACCGCCTGGCTGCCGGCCGTATTCGTGATGGCCAATGCGTCCATGAACCTGCTTCTGGTGAAGTTCCGCCAGCAGTTCGGGCTGCGCCTGTTTACCGAATTCTTCCTGGTGCTGTACGCGCTGGTGACCTTCGCCCACCTGTTCGTGAACGACCTCGGCTCGGCCATCGCGGTGCGCGCCGCGCACGGCATGCTGGCGGCGGCGGTGTCGCCGCTCGGCCTGTACTACGTGCTGCAAGCCTTCCGGAAGGAGTGGCGCCTGCGCGGCATGGCGCTGGCGCTCGGCTGCGCCCAACTGGCGCTGCCGCTGGCCTACATCTTTTCCAGCGACCTGCTGCAGATCGCCGAGTGGCGCGGCCTGTACATGTTCGAGCTCGGCCTGGCCCTGGTTTCGCTCGGCGCGGTGCTGATGCTCAAGCTGCCGCCGGGCGACCGCTTCCAGGCCTTCCGTCCGATGGACTTCGTCACCTTCGCGCTGTTCGCGCCCGGCATGGCGCTGCTGTGCGCGGCGGTCAGCTTCGGCCGGGTCCTGTGGTGGTTCGAAGCGCCCTGGATCGGCGTGGCGCTGGCCGCCGCGATCGTCCTGCTGGCGGCCGCCGTCTGCGTGGAGCACAACCGCGCCAATCCGCTCCTGAACCTGCGCTGGTTCACCAGCGCGAACATCCTGCGCCTGGCGTTGTCGATGGTCCTGGTGCGCATCGTGCTGTCCGAACAGAGCGTGGGCGCGGTCGGCTTCCTGCGCCTGGTGGGCCTGAACAACGACCAGCTGCAGACCCTGTTCCTCATCGTGCTGTGCGCCACCATCGCCGGGGTCGTGGTCTCGGCGCTGACCATCAACGTGCAGCACCTGATGGCGCCGCAGGTCATCTCGCTCCTGATCATGGCGCTGGGCGCCTGGCTCGATGCCCACGCCACCAACCAGACCCGCCCGGAACAGATGTACCTGAGCCAGAGCCTGCTTGCCTTCGGCGGCACGGTCTTCCTCGGGCCGCTGGTGGTCTCGCTGATCGGCACCGTGATCGCCAATCCGGCCAACCTGATCAGCTTCTCGGTGCTGTTCGGGCTGACCCAGAACCTGGGCGGCCTGCTCGGCTCCGCCATCGTCGGCACGTTCCAGGTGCTGCGCGAGAAGTACCATTCCTCGATCATCGTCGAACACCTCAGCAGCCTCGATCCGCTGGTGGCCAGCCGCATCCAGTCCGGCGCCGCCGCCGTCGGCCAGCTGGTGGCCGACCCCGCCGCGCGCACCCGCCAGGGCGTCGCCTCGCTGGCCGCCAGCGCTTCGCGCGAAGCCAATATCCTGGCCTACAACGACGTGTTCCTGGTCCTTTCCATCCTGGCCGCCACGGCCGCCGCGTGGATCTTCGTGCACGCGCTCTGGCTGCGTTATTTCCCTGCCTTGACGCCGGTGCCGGCAACCCGCCCCCCCGGGGCGCCGCCGCCACCCGAACCGGTTACTGACTAATCTGGACTGACATGCCTGAACCATCGACCACCCCTGCCGCATCGCCATCGAGGCCACGTTCGCGCCGTATGCTGCTCAGCGCCCTTGCCTTTGCCGCCATCGCCCTGGCCGGCGTGCTGATCGTGCTCTACGCCTGGCAGCTGCCGCCTTTCCGCAGCACGCTGCAAAGCACCGAGAACGCGCTGGTACGCGGGCAGGTGACCATCATCAGTCCCCAGTTGAGCGGCTACGTGGTGGAAGTGCTGGTGCAGGACTTCCAGCCGGTGCGCAAGGGCGAGCTGTTGATGCGCATCGACGACCGCATCCCGACCCAGCGGCTGGAACAGGCGCGCGCCGAACTGGCGACACGCCGCGCCGCGCTCGAGAACTACGCGCAGAGCAATGCCAGCGCGCAGGCGACGATCGCGCAGAACCAGGCGACGCTGGCATCGAGCGACGCGCAGGCGCGCCGCGCCGAGGCCGACCTGCGCCGGGTCGAGGAACTGGCGGCCGACGGTTCGCTGTCGGCGCGCGAGCGCGACGCCGCGCGCGCTACCCGCGCCCAGGCGGTGGCGGCGCGCGACCAGGCCAGGGCGGCGCTCGAGATCGCGCGCCAGAACCTGCGTTCCGTGGGCGTGAGCCGCGCCTCGCTGGAGGCCGCGGTGGCGAATGCCGAAGCTGCGGTGAAGCTGGCCGAGATCGACCTGTCCAACACCCGCATCCTGGCGCCGCGCGACGGCCAGCTGGGGCAGGTGACGGTGCGCCAGGGAGCCTTCGTCAACGCCGGCGCCCAGCTCACGGCCCTGGTGCCAAGCACGCTGTGGGTGATCGCCAACATGAAGGAGACGCAGATGGCCAGGGTGCGCCTGGGCCAGCCGGTGAGCTTCACGGTGGACGCGCTCAACAACGCCAGCTTGCGCGGCCATGTGGAACGAATCTCCCCGGCGACCGGCTCGGAGTTCTCGGTGATCACGCCCGACAACGCGACCGGCAACTTCGTCAAGATCGCGCAGCGCATCCCGGTGCGGATCAGCATCGACCCGAACCAGCCGCTGGCCCAGCGCCTGCGGCCCGGCATGTCGGTGGTGGCGACGATCGACACCGCCCAGGCAGACAAGGAAGCGCGATGAGGAGGCTTGCCTGTCTCGTGGCGCCGCTGCTGTTGGCCGGCTGCGCCATGGCGCCGCAGCCGGCACCCGCGCCGACCCTGCAGGTGCCCGTTGCCTGGCGCATGGCACCTGGCGCGGAGGCGGCCGTGACGCGCGACTGGTGGCAGCATTTCGGCGACCCGCAGCTGGACGCGCTGGTGCGGCGTGCGCTCGACAACAACGGCGACCTGCGCATCGCCCGCTCGCGCTTGCAGGAATATGCGGCGCGCGTGCGCATCGCCGCCAGCGCGCAGCAGCCGTCCCTGAATGTCTCGTTCGCCCCGACCCGCGCGCGCGCCATCGGGCCGCTGGGGCAGCCGGTGGAAGTCACCTCGCTGGTCGGGACCGTGCAGGCAGCCTACGAGCTCGACCTGTTCGGACGCCTGGCCAGCACCGTCGACGCGGCGCGCTTCGACGCCTTGTCGCAGGAAGCCGCCCTGGAAGCGGCGGCCCTGTCTGTGGCGGCGAATACCGCTTCCGGCTACCTCAATCTGCTGGGACTGGACGCCCAGCTCGCGCTGGCACGCGAGACGCTGGCCTCGCGCGAGCGTTCGTTCGCGCTGGCGCGCCACCAGTTCGAAGTCGGCTACAGCTCGCGCCTGGAGATGTCGCAGGCCGAGGCCGAGCTGCACGCCACCGCCGGCGTGGTGCCGCAGCTGGAGCGCGCCATCGCGCAGCAGGAGCAGGCGCTGAACCTGCTGGTGGGCAGCAGCCCCGGGCCGGTGGCGCGCGGCGTGCCGCTGCTTAGCCTGCGCCTGCCCCTGCCTGCCCCCGGCCTGCCCTCCGAACTGCTGCGGCGCCGCCCCGACATCGCCCAGGCCGAGCGCGCGGTGGCAGCCGCGGACGCCAGCCTGGCCGCGGCGCGCGACCAGCTGCTGCCCTCGATCCGCCTTACCGCGTCGCTGGGAGTGGAAGGCGCCAGCATCGCTCGCCTGCTGCGCTCTCCGGTCGAACTGTGGAGCATCGGCGGCAGCGTGCTCGCGCCGCTGTTCGATGCGGGCCGCCTGCGCGCCCAGGCCGAGATCGCGGGAACGGTGCGCGACCGCGCCATCTACACCTACGAGAACGTGGTACGGGGCGCCTTCGCGGAAACCGAGAACGCCCTGGCCGGCATCGACGGCCTGCGGCGTCAGTTGATGGAGGCCGAAGCGCGGCGGACCGCGGCCAACGAGGTGCTGCGGGTGGCGCACAACCGCTATGCCAACGGCTATGCGTCCTACCTCGAAGAGCTGGACGCCCAGCGCAACGCCTTCGGCGCCGAGAACACGGTGCTGCAGCTGCGCGCCAGCCTGCTCGCGGCCCATGTCGACCTGTACCGCGCGCTCGGCGGCGGCTGGAGCCCGGCGCCATGAGCGATGTATCAGTAAAGCGTGCGCGCTGCCCGACCTGTCTGCGCGCGCAGTCGGCCTGCATCTGCCGCTGGATCACCCATGTCGCGCCGCGTGCCGCGCTGCTGGTGCTGCAGCATCCGCTGGAAGTGGCCAACGCCAAGAACAGCGCGCGCCTGCTGCACCTGAGCGTGGCCGGCAGCAGGCTTGCGGTGGGTGAGGCTTTCGACCGCGCCGAACTGGATGCGCTGCTGCATGCGGACGGCCGCGTGCCGGTACTGCTGTATCCGGACACGCCGGGCGACCCCAGCCTGCCGGCGCCGCCGCCGTTCGAAGCGCTGGAGGCGCAGCAGCTGCGCCTGGTGCTGCTGGATGCCACCTGGCGCAAGAGCCGCAAGATGCTGTACCTGAACCCAGCCCTGCAAGCCTTGCCGCGCCTGGCGCTGGTGGACGTCGCGCCGTCGAATTACCGGATCCGCAAGGCGCATGCGCCGCACCAGCTGTCTTCGCTGGAGGCGGCGGCGCTGGCGCTGGGCCAGCTGGAAGGGGATGATGCCGTCTTCCAGCCCTTGTTCGAGGCATTCGACGGTTTCGTGCAGCAGCAGGCCGCGTATGTGCCGCTGGGTGCGCCGGACTTGAAATCCGGTTGAGAGAGGCGTACCATACTGTATAAATATACAGTATGGAGCCGACGTGCCCGACCGCAACCAACCCAGCCAGCGCCAGCCCGTGGACGAGCAGCCCATGCTCGGCCCGCGTCCGCTCGCGGCGCGCAAGGGGCGGGGCGCGATATCGAACCTGCAGGGGCGCTACGAGGTCAATGGCCGGGAAGAATTCGACGACGGCTGGGAGCGTGACGAGGATGAAGCTGCCGGGATCAAGACGCTCGTCACCAACGAGCACGCCAAGAGCATCCTCTCGCGCAATGCTTCGCCCGACATCCCCTTTAACGTCTCGCTGAATCCGTATCGCGGTTGCGAGCACGGTTGCATCTATTGTTTTGCGCGGCCCACCCACAGCTACCTCGGCCTGTCGCCGGGGCTCGACTTCGAAAGCCGGCTGTTCGCCAAGGTGAATGCGGCCGAGCTGCTGCGGCGCGAGCTGGCCAAGCCGGGCTACGTGCCCGAGCACATCGCCCTCGGCGTCAACACCGACGCGTATCAACCCTGTGAGCGCGAGATGCGCCTCACGCGCCAGGTGCTCGAGGTGCTGAGCGAATGCCGGCATCCGGTCGGACTCATCACCAAGTCTTCCCTCATCGAGCGCGACATCGACCTGATCGCGCCGATGGCGGAAAAGAACCTGGCCTGCGCCGCCATCACTCTGACCACGCTCGATCCGGAAATCGCGCGCACGCTGGAGCCGCGCGCGGCAGCGCCGGCACGGCGCCTGCGCACCATCCGCACCCTTGCCGAGGCTGGCATTCCGGTCAGCGTGAGCGTGGCGCCCATCATTCCTTTCGTCACCGAACCGCAGATCGAGCGTATCCTGGAAGCGGCGCTTGAGGCCGGCGCCATCGGCGCCCATTACGTCGTGTTGCGCCTGCCGCACGAGGTCAACCCGCTGTTCCAGGAATGGCTGCAGGCGCATTTCCCCGAGCGGGCGCAGCGCGTCATGAACCGCGTGCGCGACCTGCGCGGCGGCAAGGATTACGACAGCGACTTCGGCAAGCGCATGCACGGCGAGGGCGTGTGGGCGGACCTGATCCGCCAGCGCTTCTCGAAAGCGGTGCACCGGCTGGGGATGGGGGAGTTTCGTGGGCGCTTCGGCAGGCTGGACGGCTCGCAGTTTCGCAAGCCGCTGACCGTGCCGGCGCGTCCATCGCCTGCCGCCGGCAAGGGCGGCAGCGGGAATCCAGCCGGGCAGCTGGACCTGTTCTAGCCGGCTGCCCGATTGAGATCGGCAGGTGGCTTACTGCTTCTTCTGGATCTTGTTGTGTACGTCGTTCACCATCATCAGCGCCGCCGAGCCGTAGAGCTTGTGGTATTCGGCCTCCATCAGCCCGCTTGAAATGACTGGATCGGTGGCCACGTAGCGCTTGGCTTCCTCGATGTCCGGGGTAGCGATCACGAAAATGCCACGGCGGCCTTCCTTGCCGTCCAGCGGTCCGGCGAACACCAGTTTCTTCTCGCTCGCCAGCTTGCCCATGTTGGCGAAGTGGCCCTCGAAGATCTTCGCGCGCTCGGCCTTGTCCTCGATGTTCTTGGGGCCGGTCTTGAGGATCACAAACACGTAGGGGCGCATGCCACGCTCGTCGGCACCAAGCGACTGGGCCAGCGCGGCATCGTATTGCGGCGCGGCTTCAAGCGCCTTGGTTTGCGCCACGGCAGGCTGCATCGCCAGTAGCAGCGAAGCGCACAAGCCCATCAGCATCTTCTTCGACATCCCTGTCTCCTTGTTATATGGCGCGTGGCATCGACGCGCTCCGTATGGTCCAGCGATTCTAGCGGACTTCAGGCCGCGCTCGGCCGGTCTTCAGACCCACAGCCGGTAGATCCAGAACGACTCGTCCTCGATGTAGCGGTCGGCGAATTCGGTCGGGGGAAAGCCGCAGATCTGCCGGGTGACGCGGCTCAGGTGGGCCTGGTCCGAGAAGCCTTCGTCCAGCGCCAGCGTGGCCCAGTCGAAGGGCTGGCCGGTCTCGTAGCGTTCGCGGGCAGCAAAGAACAGGCCTTCGGTGCGCACCAGCGACTGCCATTCGCGCAGCGAGCGCCCGCTGAAGGACTTGATGCGGCGCTCGACCTGGCGCGCGCTGTGCGTGTCGCGCCATTGGTGCGCCTGCCACGCCAGGCGCTGTACCCAGTGCCGGTCCATCTGGCGCAGCGAGGGACGGCCCGATTCGCCGCCCTGCGCGGCGCGCCAGCGCTTGCCGAGCTGCGCTTCGAGCAGGCGCATGGCGGCGGCATCGTCGGGCGCGGCCAGCAGGGCATCGAGGAAGGGCTGCCAGCCGGCACCGAGGACCGTGTGCGCCGGCAGGAAGCGGTCCTGGATGGCCGCCAGTTCGATGCCGAACAGGGCGGAGATGGTGTCCGGCTGGAAGCAGGCCATGTAGCCGCGCCCGCTAGTCGGCGACCAGGTGGTCAGCGGGCGCGAATGGCTGCCCGAGATCATCATTTGCGCGCCGAAGGGATGCCAGCCGGTGTCCGGGTCAAGCAATCCCATTCCGGCTCCGTCGAACCAGGACAGCGTCACGATTGGCGAAGCGGGGAAGTGCGACAGGCGCTGGGCGTCGTTGAGCAGGAGGCGGGAGGTGTCGCGGCTGACCAGCGCCAGCATCGCGCCCTGCAGGGCCGGCGGCGCCAGGTAGAGACGGTCATGCGGCGCCTTACCCCCGTTGCATACGCGCGGCCCGCGCGCCAGCCGGTTGGGGCAGGGGTGCAGGCAATCGTGACGATCGGGGGCCATGAGTCAGCAGTATAGGCAGGCGCCCGCGGGCTGTCGATGTCGTTTCCGTTCAAGACGCGGGGGCGAAAGCGGCGAAGAATGCGAGACATGAATACGCCCGACACCTCCCGCTGCCCCTTCCATGCGGATGGCACGCCGCCCGCTTCCGTCGATCCGGCGCCAACCCGGCATCCGTCCGGCGCCTGGCCGCCCGGTCCGCCATCAGGCCTGACCGGCTGGGGCCTGCTGGCGCCCATGGCGCGCGACCTGCCCGGCAGCCTGGCGAGCTGGCGCCAGGCGTATGGCGACGTGGTCCACCTGCGCGTGTGGCCGGAGCACGAGGTCGTGGTCACCGACCCGCAACTGGTGCGCGAGCTGCTGGTGGGTCAGCATGACGCGGTCCGGCGCTGGGAACGCGGGATCGACATCTTCGCCTATCTGCAGGGCGACAGCGTCCTGGTCGCGGAGGGCAAGGGCTGGACCGCGAAACGCCAGGCGCTGCAGCCGGCGTTCGCGCCGAAGTCGGTCAAGGCCTTCGTTATGACGATCGCGGCGGCAGCCGAGGCGGCAATGGCAGGCTGGCAGCCGGGAGAAGCGATGCCGATCGAAAGCGCGCTGACCTCGCTGGCGATGGACGTGATTCAACGCATGATGTTCTCATCCGAGATCGGCCCTGATGCGCGCGCGCTGGAGAGCGCGGTGCAGGAGGCGCTGGTGGCCGCCAATGCCGAGATGTTCTGGCCCGTAAGCAGCCCCGACTGGCTACCATGGCAGCGCCGCAAGCGGCAGGTGCGCGCCATGCTGACGGCGCTGATCGCGCGCCATGTCCAGGCCCGCCTGGCCTTGCCGCTCGACGTCTGGCCGCAGGACCTGCTGAGCTGCCTGCTGGAGCTGCACCGGCAGGACGCGGCCGCCTGGCCCTTGTCGGCGGTGCGCGACGAATGCATGACGGCCTTCATTGCCGGGCACGAGACCACGGCGGCAAGCCTGAGCTGGTGGGCCTGGTGCATGGCGGCCAATCCGGCGGCGCAGGAGAAGGCGCGGCGCGAGGTCGACGCGGTGCTGCAGGGCGCCGTCCCCGGCGAGGAGGCGTTGCCGCGGCTCGCCTACCTGGCCCGGACCCTGAACGAGACGATGCGTCTGTACCCGGCCGCGCCGATCCTGATGAGCCGCCGTTCGACGCGGGCGTTCACCCTGGGCGGCTGGACTATGCCGGCACGGACCATGTTCATGATCCCGCTGTTCCTGATGCACCGCGACGCCCGCTGGTTCCCGGCGCCGGATGAATTCCAGCCGGAGCGCTTCGGGGCGGATGCGCCGCCTATCCCGCGCGGGGCCTTCATGCCTTTCGGGACCGGACCGCGGGTGTGCCTGGGGCAGCACCTGGCGCTGGCGGAGATGACGGTGGTGGCGGCGATGCTGCTGCAGCGTTTTACGCTCGCGAAGGGAGAGGGGATGACGGAGCCGGAGGCGGTGCTGAATATCTCCTTGCGCCCGAAAGTCCGCTTGCTGCTCAAGGTGGAGCGACGCAAGCTCAGCGCGCGGCCCGGGTGAATTCTTCCAGGTGGCCTTCGATGGCATGCACGTGTTCGTCGTGCTTGCCCAGTTCGCGCAGCGCGCGCGCCAGTTCCAGCAGGTACTCGCTGTTCGGCCCGCTCGGGCCGTGCGCCGTGGCGATCTGGCGCGCGATGTCGCGCTCGCTGGCCGGCCCCAGGTAGGCCGCGTTGTCGGCGGTGGCGATGTAGACGATGCCCTCAAGCCTGCCGCCGTCCTCGAACGTCATCTCGGTGGCCAGGCGCAGGTAGCCGTTTTTTTCGCGGTGGTCGAGGTGGGCGAACTCCTCGGGCGTGACCAGGTAGGCCATGCCGTGGCAGGTGGCGCCTTCTTCTGGCACCAGGGTCAGGACCCGGCCCGGGGCGCTTTCGGTGCCGCGGTGGTCGTGCGAGCCCTGCCAGAAGCGGCGGCTCCAGCCGGCGATGGAGGCGGGACGGCGTTCGATGAAGGGGAAGTCGGCCTTGAAGATCAGGGAACCGTAGCCGAACAGCCAGACGCTGTCATGGCTGTCGAAGCGGTTCATCAAGCGGTTGATCTCGATGGTGTTGAGGGACATCGGCGGCAGCAAAAACGGGAATGCACGCTATTGTACGTGCAGCCCGTTTCACGTGCAGGACGCCATCTGCCGTTTCGGCGTGCGGAAGGCATACCAGGGGAAGGCGCGCCGCAGCGCCACCACTTCGCCGGCATGCTGGATGTCGTAGCCGGGCAGGTCCGCGATCAAGGCCTGCCACTCGCTGCGCCGCAGCAGCTCGCGCAGCGTGCTGATGGGCGGCTGGTCCACCGCCTCCTTCAGGCAGACGAAATAATACTGCTCGCGGATCACCGGGACGAAGGCCAGCCCGAAGGCCGCGGCGGCGGCCTGGATGCCGAAGCCGGCATCGGCCACGTTCGATGCGACGCTGGCGGCGACGGCCAGATGGGTCGGCTCGGCATGGTCGAAGCCGTCGACCTCGGCGGGCTGCACGCCGGCCTTGGCCAGCAGCTGCTCGACGGTGACGCGGGTGCCGGAGCCGCCCTGGCGGTTCACGAAGCGCACGCCGGCGCGGCGCAGGTCTTCGACGCCGTGGATGCCTTTCGGGTTCCCGGCGGCCACCATCAGGCCCTGCTGCCTGCCCACGAAGTTGATCAGCTTGTGGCGGCCCGGCTTGAGCATGGACTTGAAGGCCTGGTGCGTCATGCTGCCGGGCGCATGGTCTTCGCTCACATGGAAGCCCGCCAGCAGGCAGTCGCCGCGCGACAGGGCGGCGATGCATTCGAGGCTGCCGCGGTATTGCAGGTCCAGGTGCAGCTTGGCGTCGCGCGCCATGAATTCCTTCAGGCGCGGCAGGGCCAGGTCATGGCTGGCGTACATGGGAATCACGTGCGCCTGCGGATCGAAGGCGAGGGCGAATTCGCGCTCCATTTCGGCGATCAGGTTGTCGACCTGCGGCTGCACCCGCATGCGCGCGCGCCGCTCGGCGAACAGCAGCTTCTCGCCGAAGGGCGACAGGCGCGCCCGCTTGCCCCGTTCCCAGACGATCAGGTCGGCCCGCAGCGCCGTCTCGAAGCGCTTCAGTTCGCCCCAGATGTGGCGGTAGGACAGCCCGAGCTGCGCCGCCGCCGCGCCCACCGATCCGCACGCATGGATGGCGCCCAGGATATCGAACAAGGGATTGCCGAGCTGCTGTCCGGTGACTGCCGCATCGTCGAAGGTGTAGGACAGCTTGATGCGCAACATATGCAAACTTATTCATATTGAAAGTTTTTCAGTATAGCTTAGGATGGCGCATCCACAACCACGGATGGGGCAAGAATGCGACAGCATCGCGTACGACATGCGGCCTGGGTGCTGCTGGCAGCGCTCCAGGCACCGGGCGCCATGGCCCAGTCGGCGGCAGGCGATGCGCCTTCCCAGCCGGTGCTGCTGGCCGCCGGCAGTCTGCGCGCCGCGATGGGCGAGCTGCTGGCAGCCTACCGTGCCGGCGGCGGCGCGGCGTTCAGCGCCGTGTACGGTCCGTCCGGTAAGCTGCGCAAGGACATCGAAGGCGGGCGCGCGGTGGACGTGTTCGCATCGGCGTCGAGCGAGCATACCGCGGCGCTGGCGCGGCAGGGACTGCTGGGCGAGCCGGCCGTGTTCACGCACAACGCGCTGTGCGTCGTCAGCAGGCCCGAATTGAAGCTGCGCTCCGAGAATCTGCTGGGTGAACTGGGCAAGCCCACGCTGCGGCTGGCGACCTCCACCCCCGGCAGCGATCCGATGGGCGACTACACCTGGCAGTTCTTCCGCAAGGCGGACGGGCGCCAGCCGGGCCTGTACGCCATCCTCGATGCCAAGGCCCTCAAGCTATCCGGCACCGCCGAGCTGGCGCCGGACAGCACGCTGCCCTATGTGACGGCATTCGAACAGGACAAGGCCGATGCCTACGTCATGTACTGCACCAATGCGGTACTGACGAAGCAGGCCGTCCCGCGCCTCGAGATCCTGCGCATTCCCGACGCCCTGAACGTGCGCAGCAGCTATGGCATCGCCGCGCGCAGCGGTTCCGCCGAGGGCGAGCGCCTGCTCGGGTTCGTGCTGGGTCCAGCCGGGCAGGCGATCCTGCGCCAACATGGATTTCACTAGATTCATTAGAAAGGACTACTACCCATGCGCTTCCTGAACAAACAGCTTGCCCTGCTGGGCTTCCTGCTCGCCGCCACGGCGCCCGTCCTGGCCCAGCAGGTCATCAAGCTCTCGACCACCACCAGCACCGAGAACTCGGGCCTGCTGCAATACCTGCTGCCCAAGTTCGAGAGCAAGACCAATTCGAAGGTCAACGTGATCTCGGTCGGCACCGGCAAGGCCCTCGAGCTGGCGAAGAACGGCGACGTCGACGTGACCCTGGTCCATGCCCGCGCGGCGGAAGACAAGTTCGTCGCCGAAGGCCATGGCGTCAACCGCCGCGACGTGATGTACAACGACTTCATCCTGGTCGGTCCGGTGAGCGACCCGGCCGGCATCAAGGGCAGCAAGGACGTGCTCGCGGCGATGAAGAAGATCGCCGATAGCCGGGCGCGTTTCGTCTCGCGCGGCGACAACTCGGGCACCGACCAGATGGAGAAGGCCTACTGGAAGCAGGCCGGCGCCCAGCCGCAGGGCGCCGCCTATATCTCCGCCGGGCTGGGCATGGGCGAAGTGCTGAACATGGCGGCGGAAATGAACGCGTACACCTTGACCGACCGCGCCACCTATGTCGCCTACAAGGCCAAGACCGGCCTGCAGATCGCGGTCGAGGGCGACCCGAAGATGTTCAACCCCTACGGCATCATCGCCGTCAATCCCGAGCGCCACAAGCACGTCAACTACAAGGGCGCGATGCAGCTGGTCGAGTGGATGACCTCACCTGAAGGGCAGGGGCTGATCGCCTCGTTCAAGGCGGGCGGCGAGCAGGTCTTCTATCCGTCCGCGAAAGCGGCCAGGTGAGGCGCGCCGCGCTCCGGCGCCGTCACGCTGCCGGACCGGGCGCGCGCTTGTCGACGAACGCGCCGAGGAAGGCGATGAAGCTCTCCGCCGCCGGCGACAGCGTGCGGCCCGGGCGCGTGTAGAGGAAGAAGCGGCGCGTGAGCACCGGTTCCTCCAGCTGGCGCATCACCAGGCCGTACAGCGTGGCCAGCGGCGCGGCGTAGGGCAGGCAGACCGTCACGCCCTGCCCGGCGGCGGCCATGGCCAGTGCCGTGGTCATGAAGGTGAGCTCGTAGGCAGGCTTGACGGACGGCGCGTGCAGCGCGGCGTGCATGTCGTCCAGCAGGCGCTCTGTGAACTGGCCCTGCAGCGAGATCAGCGGATAGCGCGCGACGTCCTTCCAGGTGACGCGCGCCTGCCGCTCCAGTGCATGCCCTTTCGGGAACACCAGCGCAAAGGGCATCTCGAACAGCAGCCGGGCGTCGAGCGGCGGCGCCGGCGCGCGCTCCGGGCCGATGCCGACATCGGCTTCGCCGGACAGCACGCGCGTGACCACGCTTTCCACGCCGGTGTCGCCCAGGCGCACCTCGATGTCGGGGTAGCGGGCGCGGTAGGCGGCGATCGCCTCCGGCATCAGGGTGCAGGACAGCAGCTGGGGCGCGGCGATGCGCACGATGCCCTTTTTCAGGCGCGTGTGGTCGGCAACATTGGCCAGGGCGCCGTCGAGGTCGTCGATCATCTGGCTGAACAGCGGATAGAGTTCCTTGCCGATGTCGGTGAGCAGGGCGCGGCGCGTGCTGCGGTCGACCACCTTGGCGCCCAGGGTCTGCTCGAGCTCCTTGATCAAACCCGAAAGCGCCGATTGCGTGACGTGCATCGCCTGCGCGGCAAGCGTAAAGTTACCCGTCTTGGCCAGGGCCACGAATGCGCGCATCTGGCGCAAGGTCGGATTCATAAGCTTATCTAATAAATCGAGCGAAAAATACTGTTTGAATGATAGTACGTTTTGTTCTCTAATGGCGAAAAGCAAACACCAAGGGAAGGAAACGCCATGAAACTTGCCACCCTCAAGACCGGCGGCCGCGACGGCACGCTGGTCGTCGTCAGCCGCGATCTGGTCACCTGCCAGGCCGTCCCGAAGATCGCGCGCACGCTGCAGTGCGCGCTCGACAACTGGGAGGAGGTGGCGCCGCAGCTGCAGAAGGTGTACGAGCGCCTGAACGCGGGCACCGCCGACAAGGCCGAATCCTTCATCGAAGAAGAATGCCATTCGCCATTGCCGCGCGCCTATCAATGGTGCGACGGTTCGGCCTACATCAACCACGTCGAGCTGGTGCGCAAGGCGCGCGGCGCCGAATTGCCCGAATCCTTCTACAGCGATCCGCTGATGTACCAGGGCGGCTCGGATTCCTTCGTGGGTCCCTGCGACCCGATCGCCGTGCTCTCGGAAGAGTGGGGCGTGGACCTGGAGGCCGAGGTGGCGGTGGTCACCGGCGACGTGCCGATGGGCGCATCAAGCGAAGAAGCGGCCGCGGCGATCCGCCTGGTGATGCTGGTAAACGACGTCTCGCTGCGCAACCTGATTCCGAACGAGCTGGCCAAGGGCTTCGGCTTCTACCAGTCCAAGCCGGCCAGCGCCTTCTCGCCGGTGGCGGTCACCCCCGACGAGCTGGGCGAGGCCTGGCAGGACAGCAAGCTGCACCTGCCGCTCCTGGTGACGCTCAACGACAGCCCCTTCGGCCGCCCCAACGCGGGCGAGGACATGACCTTCAGCTTCGCCCAGCTGATCGCCCATGCCGCCAAGACGCGCGAGCTGGGCGCGGGCAGCATCATCGGCTCCGGCACGGTATCGAACAAGCAGGGCAGCCTGCACGGCTCGAGCATCGGCAACGGCGGCGTCGGCTACTGCTGCCTGGCCGAGGTGCGCATGTACGAGACGATCGAGGGCGGCAAGCCGCAAACGCCCTTCCTGCGTTATGGTGACACCGTGCGCATCGAGATGGTCGACCAGGACGGCGCCAGCATCTTCGGCGCGATCGACCAGGAAGTATGCCCCTATCACAGGAAAGCTTGAGAGGAGACCGGCATGAAGCTCTACACCTATTTCCGCAGCTCGGCCGCGTACCGGGTGCGCATCGCGCTCAACCTGAAAGGCCTGGACTACCAGGCGGTCCCGGTGCACCTGCTGCGCGAGGGCGGGCAGCACCTGATGGACGACTACCTGACCATCAATCCCAGCGGCCTGGTGCCGGCCCTGCAGGACGACCGCATGACGCTGACGCAGTCGATGGCCATCATCGAGTACCTGGACGAAGTCTACCCGCTGGTGCCGCTGCTGCCGAAGGACGCGGTCGGCCGCGCCCGCGTGCGCGAGCTGGCGCAGATCATCGCCTGCGACATCCACCCGGTGAACAACCTGCGCGTGCTGAAATACCTGGTGAAGCACCTGGGGCAGTCCGAAGAAGCCAAGACCGACTGGTACCGCCACTGGGTCATCGAGGGGCTGCGCTCGCTGGAAGCGCACCTGGCGCGCAACCTGGGCACCGGCCTCTTCTGCCATGGCGACACCCCGACCATCGCCGACTGCTTCCTGGTGCCGCAGGTGTTCAATGCCAGGCGCTTCGATATCGACATCGATGCCTATCCGACCATTGCACGCATCGACGCGCTGTGCGTGGACCTGCCGGCCTTCAAGGCGGCGCATCCGAGCCAGCAGCCGGACGCGGAGTGAGCCCACGGACATGGGCTACAATCCGGCCTCTTTGCGCCTTGTGATTTCGCCATGTCCACCCACCCCATTCCCGCCCCGATCATCGTCGCCCTGGACCGTGCCGACGCCTCCTGGCGCCCGGTCCTCGAGGCCGGCCTGCAGGCCGTCGCCAGCGCCGACCCGGGCTACCTGCCGGCGCTGGCCGTCGATGACTACCTGCCGCTCGACGGCCGCATCTTCGCCGCCTTTGCCCAGCCGCTGGAGAAAGTGAAGTATGTGCTGGTGGGGGAGGGGCCCTACCCGCGCGCCGAAAGCGCCACGGGCTTTTGCTTCATGGACGGCGCCGTGGGCGCGCTGTGGTCGGAGACGGGGCTGTCGAAGCCGGTCAACCGCGCCACCTCGCTGCGCAACTTCATGAAGATGCTCCTGGTGGCAAACGGGCAACTCGATGCCGACGCCACCGGCGGCAGCGCCATGGTGCCAGTGGCCCAGGCCGCCCGCACCGACGGCTCGATCCAGACCCTGGCCCAGCTGCAGGACAATCTGCTCGAGCACGGTTTCCTGCTGCTGAACGCGGCCCTGGTGTTTCGCAAGCACGTGGCGCCGGCCATCGACGCACGCGCCTGGCAACCATTCCTGCAAGTCGTGCTTGCCGCCCTGGCAAGCCAGCCTCAGCCGCCCACCCTGGTTCTGTGGGGCAAGATCGCCGAACAGCTGAAAAAGCTGCCGGAAGCGGCGCGCCTGCCGCAGATCCAGGCCGAGCACCCGTACAACCTGTCCTTCATCCAGCACGAGGGGATGCAGGCATTGTTCGGGCCGATGGAATTGCTGCGTTTGCGATAAGGGCCGGGAGGAGGAAAGGCCCGGGAAAGTTTTGGGGGCCTCCAAGACAAGCCAGTCAGGATTTGCTATACTTGACTAAATCGATCAACTAATCGGGTCATTCAAGGGGGCGCTCTCGCTGGTTGTGTTTGCTGCGCCGCACCGATGAGTTGAAAAGAGGCAATATTTTACATTAACTGGGTTTCCGATGCGTCTGACCACCAAAGGCCGTTTTGCTGTTACCGCGATGATCGACCTCGCCCTGCGTCAGGGCAATGGTCCGGTCACGCTGTCGGGCATCAGCCAGCGCCAGGCCATTTCGCTGTCGTACCTGGAACAACTGTTCGGCAAGCTGCGCCGCCACCAGATCGTCGAGTCGATCCGCGGACCCGGCGGCGGCTACAGCCTGGCCAGACCCGCCCACAAGGTGACGGTGGCCGACATCATCATCGCGGTCGACGAGCCGCTCGATGCCACCCAGTGTGGCGGCAAAGAAAATTGTCACGGCGCCGACGCTGCTTCCGGCACCCGTTGCATGACCCATGAACTGTGGACCACGCTGAACGCCAAGATGGTCGACTATCTCGATTCGGTCTCGCTGCAAGACCTGGTCGACCAGCAGAAGCAGAAAGAACAAAACGTCGTGGTGGTGCACCGCACCTCCGCTAGCGCCAATATTGAAACCGGAGTGAACTGATGAACGCGCCTTTGGACAAAAAAACCGAGCAGAGCTTCGTGACTGCGCCGCATTTCCCGATCTACATGGATTACTCGGCGACCACTCCGATCGATCCGCGCGTGGCCGACAAGATGATTCCCTACCTGCGCGAGCAGTTCGGCAATCCGGCGTCGCGCAGCCACATGTACGGCTGGAGCGCCGAAGCGGCGGTCGAGGAAGCGCGCGCCAACGTGGCCGCCCTGGTCGGCGCCGATCCGCGCGAGATCATCTGGACCTCGGGCGCGACCGAATCGAACAACCTGGCCCTGAAGGGTGCCGCCCACTTCTACAAGACCCGCGGCAAGCACATCATCACGGTCAAGACCGAGCACAAGGCCGTGCTGGACACCGTGCGCGAACTGGAGCGCCAGGGTTTCGAGGCGACCTACCTCGAGCCGCAGGACAACGGCCTGATCACCATCGCCCAGCTGGAAGCGGCGATCCGTCCGGACACCATCCTGGTATCGGTCATGCTGGTGAATAACGAGATCGGCGTCATCCAGCCGATCGACGAGATCGGCGAACTGTGCCGCTCGAAGGGCATCATCTTCCATTGCGACGCCGCCCAGGCGACCGGCAAGGTCGAGATCGACCTGAATAAAACCAAGTGCGACCTGATGACCTTCACCGCGCACAAGACCTACGGCCCGAAGGGCGTCGGCGCCCTGTACGTGCGCCGCAAGCCGCGCGTGCGCCTGGAAGCGCAGATGCACGGCGGCGGCCACGAGCGCGGCCTGCGTTCGGGCACGCTGCCGACCCACCAGATCGTCGGCATGGGCGAAGCCTTCCGCCTCGCCAAGGAAGAGATGGCGTCGGAACTCGAGCGCGTGAAGGCGCTGCGCGACCGGTTGGCCCGCGGCCTGCTGGAGATCGAAGAGGTCTACATCAACGGCGACATGGACCACCGCGTGCCGCATAACCTGAACGTCTCGTTCAACTACGTCGAGGGCGAGTCCTTGATCATGGCGATCAAGGACATCGCCGTGTCCTCGGGTTCGGCCTGCACCTCGGCCTCGCTGGAGCCGTCCTACGTGCTGCGCGCCCTGGGCCGCAGCGACGAACTGGCGCACAGCTCGATCCGCTTCACCATCGGCCGGTTCACGACCGAGGAAGACATCGACTTCGCTGTCAACCTGTTGAAAGCCAAGGTCGGTAAACTGCGCGAACTGTCGCCGCTGTGGGACATGTTCAAGGAAGGGATCGATTTGAATTCGATCCAATGGGCAGCCCACTAAACATTACGGAATTCTAGGAGCACTACCATGGCATATTCGGACAAAGTACTGGACCACTACGAAAACCCGCGCAACGTCGGCGCCTTCGACAAGGGCGACGATGCGATCGGCACCGGCATGGTCGGCGCGCCGGCCTGCGGCGACGTGATGAAGCTGCAGATCAAGGTCAACGAGCAGGGCCTGATTGAGGACGCGAAGTTCAAGACCTACGGCTGCGGTTCGGCGATCGCCTCGAGCTCGCTCGTGACCGAATGGGTCAAGGGCAAATCGCTGGACGAGGCGCTGGCGATCAAGAACACCCAGATCGCCGAAGAACTGGCGCTGCCGCCGGTGAAGATCCACTGCTCGATCCTGGCGGAAGACGCGATCAAGGCCGCCGTGGCCGACTACAAAGCCAAGCACGCCGAGAAGGCGTAATAGTTAGCAAAGACTGGAGTCACCGACATGGCAATCACCCTGACTGAAAAAGCCGCGAAGCACGTCAACCGTTACCTCGAGCGCCGGGGCAAGGGCATCGGCTTGCGCTTCGGTGTGCGCACGACCGGCTGCTCCGGCCTGGCCTACAAGCTCGAGTACGTCGACGAAGCCTCGAACGAAGACAATGTCTTCGAGTCGCACGGCGTCAAGGTCTTCGTCGACCCGAAGAGCCTGCCCTACATCGACGGCACCGAACTGGACTTCGCGCGCGAAGGCTTGAACGAAGGCTTCCGCTTCAACAACCCGAACGTCAAGGACAACTGCGGCTGCGGCGAAAGCTTCCGTATCTAAGGCAATGCAGAACCATTTCGAGCTGTTCCAGCTTCCCGCCAGCTTCGCCGTCGACGGCGACGCCCTGGACGCGGCCTACCGCGAGGTCCAGGGGCGCGTGCACCCGGACCGCTTCGTGAACGCCACCGATACCGAGAAGCGCGTCGCGATGCAGTGGGCCACGCGCGCCAACGAGGCCTATCAAACCCTGCGCAATCCGCAAAAGCGCGCGCAGTACCTCTGCGAGATCAACGGCGTCGACCTGCAGACCGAGTCGAACACGGCGATGCCGGCGAGCTTCCTGATGCAGCAGATGGAATGGCGCGAAGCGCTCGAGGATGCGCGCGCGGCCAAGGATGCATCGGCGCTGGACGAGCTCGACGCCCAGGTGCGCCGCGAGCGCAAAAGCATGCTGGAGCAGGTCGGCAGGCAGCTCGATGCCGGCGACTACCACGCGGCCGCGCAGGGCGTGCGCGCGATGATGTTCCTCGATAAATTCGGGGAAGAGGTACAGTACGCGTTCGAGGCATTGGACGCGTAATCGAATTCGCATGATGGTCGGGGTCGTTTGTGTCGATGACACAAACGACCCCGACCACATAGCAGCACAGAAAAACAAACAGGTAACACGACCATGGCACTACTCCAAATCGCCGAACCCGGCATGTCCACCGCCCCGCACCAGCATCGCCTGGCGGTCGGCATCGACCTGGGCACCACCAACTCGCTGGTTGCCACCGTGAGGAGCAGCATCCCGGAAGTGCTGAGCGACGAGGACGGCCGTTCGCTGCTGCCCTCGGTCGTGCGCTACCTCCCGAACGGCCATGCCAACATCGGCTACAAGGCGCAGGCGCACCAGACCACCGACCCCAAGAACACGGTGGTCTCGGTCAAGCGCTTCATGGGCCGCGGTCTGAAGGACATCGCCCACGCCGAGAACATGCCGTACGACTTCGTCGACGCCCCGGGTATGGTGCAGATCAACACGGTCGCCGGCGTGAAGAGCCCGGTCGAGACCTCGGCCCAGATCCTGGCCACGCTGCGCCAGCGCGCCGAGGATTCCCTCGGCGACGAACTGGTCGGCGCCGTGATCACCGTGCCGGCCTACTTCGACGACGCCCAGCGCCAGGCCACCAAGGATGCCGCCCAACTGGCCGGCATCAACGTGCTGCGCCTGCTGTCGGAGCCGACCGCCGCGGCCATCGCCTATGGCCTCGACCACGGCAAGGAAGGCGTCTACGCCGTCTACGACCTGGGCGGCGGCACCTTCGACATTTCGATCCTCCGGCTCTCCAAGGGCGTGTTCGAGGTGCTGTCCACCGGCGGCGACTCGGCCCTGGGCGGCGACGACTTCGACCACCGCCTGTTCTGCTGGATCGTCGAGCAGGCCAAGCTGGCGCCGCTCTCCGAGCAGGACACCGCCACCCTGATGGTCAAGGCGCGCCAGGCCAAGGAGCTCCTGTCGACCAATGAGGAAACCACGATCGAAGCGATCCTGAAGTCGGGCGAGATCGTGCAGGTGACCATCACCGCCCAGACCTTCGCCGAGATCACGAAGCACCTGGTCGGCAAGACCATGAATGCGATCCGCAAGGCCATGCGCGACGCCGATGTTTCCGTCGAGGACGTGGACGGCGTCGTGATGGTCGGCGGTGCCACCCGCATGCCGCACGTGCGCCGCGCGGTGGGCGAGTTCTTCCACACCATCCCGCATGCGAACATCGACCCGGACAAGGTGGTGGCGCTGGGCGCCGCCGTCCAGGCCAACCTGCTGGCCGGTAACCGCGCCGAGGGCGACGACTGGCTGCTGCTGGACGTCACGCCGCTGTCGCTGGGCATCGAGACCATGGGCGGCCTGGTCGAGAAGATCATCCCGCGCAACTCGACCATCCCATGCGCCCGTGCGCAGGAATTCACCACCTTCAAGGACGGTCAAACGGCCCTGGCGGTGCACGTGGTGCAAGGGGAGCGCGAGCTGGTGTCCGACTGCCGTTCGCTGGCGCGCTTCGAGCTGCGCGGCATCCCTCCGATGGCGGCCGGCGCGGCGCGCATCCGCGTGACCTACCAGGTCGATGCCGACGGCCTGCTGTCGGTGTCGGCGCGCGAAACCCGCTCCGGCGTGGAAGCGTCGATCACCGTGAAGCCGTCCTACGGCCTGGGCGACGACGAAGTGGCGCGCATGCTGCAGGATTCCTACACCTCGGCCCAGGGCGACATGCAGATGCGCGCGCTGCGCGAAGAGCAGGTCGAGGCCGAACGCATCCTGCTGGCGACCCAGTCGGCGCTGGATGCCGACGCCGAGCTGCTGGATGCCGCCGAGCAGACCGATGTGGGCAGGCTGGTGGATGGCGTGCGCGACGCGATCCAGCGCTCGAACGACGCGTCGATTGACGCCGGGCAGCGCCAGGACGGGCTGCACGCGGCGGTGCAGGCGCTGGCCAGGGGTACGGAAGAATTCGCGGCACGCCGGATGGACAAGAGCGTGCGCAAGGTCCTGGCCGGTAAATCGCTGGACGAAGTTTAGTAGGGTGGTCGGCTCTGCCGACCGCGCGTCCGACTCACGGTCGATCCGTGGCGACGCTTGCCCCTGTTGAACGCGCGGACGGCGAAGCCGTCCACCCTACGAAAAACACAATACGAGGTTATCAAGTGCCACAAATCGTCATCCTCCCCCATCCCGTCTTCTGCCCCGACGGCGCCGTGCTGGAATCCCCGGCCGGCAAGTCGATCTGCGACGTCCTGCTGGAAAACGACATCGAGATCGAACACGCCTGCGACCGCGTCTGCGCCTGCACGACCTGCCACGTGATCGTGCGCGAAGGCTTCGACTCGCTGAACGAGCAGGAAGAAAAAGAAGAAGACATGCTGGACAAGGCCTGGGGCCTGGAGCCGAACTCGCGCCTGTCCTGCCAGGCGATCGTCGCCGACGAAGACCTGGTGGTCGAGATCCCGAAGTACACCATCAACCACGCCGCAGAGAAAAGCCACTGAAAGAGGCCTGCCATGAAGTGGACTGACGTAACGAGCATCGCCGAGGCGCTGCTCGAGAAGTACCCCGACGTCGAC
This sequence comes from Massilia varians, assembly GCF_027923905.1. NCBI lineage: Bacteria > Pseudomonadati > Pseudomonadota > Betaproteobacteria > Burkholderiales > Oxalobacteraceae > Massilia > Massilia varians. Next base: position 4,074,936 of record NZ_AP026966.1, on the reverse strand, counting down.
CCCGCCACCGTGCGCTTCGTCGACCTGCACAACTGGGTCGTCGGGCTCGATGGCTTCGACGACGACCGCTCGCGCGGCGGCGAGCGGGTACTGGAAGCCATTCAGGCAGCATGGATCGATGAAGCACGCTAAACAATCCAACAACAAGGCACAGGCAGCGCCCGCGCTGCCTCCCGAAGTGCGTCCCGGCCAGTCGGTCGAACTGCTGAAGGAGCTGCACATCCTCACGCGCGACGGCAAGCTGAACCAGGACAGCCGCCGCAAGCTCAAGCAGGTCTACCACCTGTACAACTTCATCGAGCCATTGCTCAAGGACGTCCTGCAGGAAAAGGGCCAGGTGTCCCTGGTCGACCACGGCGCCGGCAAGTCCTACCTCGGCTTCATCCTGTACGACCTGTTCTTCAAGGGGCTGGAGGCGGGCTCGCACATCTACGGCATCGAGACCCGCGCCGAGCTGGTGCAGAAATCGACCGAGCTGGCGGCGCGCCTGGGTTTTGGCGGCATGTCCTTCCTGCCGCTGTCGGTGGCGGAATCGACCACCTCGACCGAGCTGCCGCCCACCCTCGACATCGTCACCGCACTGCACGCCTGCAACACGGCCACCGACGACGCCATCGACTTCGCCCTCAAGAAGCAGGCCAAGCACATGGTGCTGGTGCCGTGCTGCCAGGCCGAGGTCGCGAGCGTGCTGCGCAAGAACAAGGGCAAGGACCTGGGCCGCAGCGCGCTGACCGAGATCTGGCGCCACCCGATCCACACCCGCGAGTTCGGCAGCCAGATCACCAATGTCATGCGCTGCCTGCAGCTGGAAGCGCACGGCTACCAGGTGACCGTCACCGAGCTGGTGGGCTGGGAGCACTCGATGAAGAACGAACTCATCGTCGCGACCTACAAGAACCTGCCGCGCCGCCGGCCGTCCGAACGCCTGCAGGAAGTGATGACCGAACTGGGGCTCGACGAAATGAAGCGGCGCTTCTATATCCCTGTCACCGCAGACTGAGAACGAGATGAGCGACACCAACCAGAAGTGGATCGACCTGCGCAGCGACACCGTGACGCAACCGTCGGAGGCGATGCGCGCCGCGATGGCGGCGGCCGAGGTCGGCGACGACGTGTACGCCGACGATCCGTCGGTCAACCGCCTGCAGGATGTCGCGGCCGAGCTGTTCGGCTTTGAAGCCGGCCTGTTCGCCCCCTCGGGCACCCAGACCAACCTGATCGCCCTGATGACCCACTGCGGCCGTGGCGACGAATACCTGGTCGGCCAGGAAGCGCACACCTACAAGTACGAAGGCGGCGGCGCCGCGGTGCTGGGCTCGATCCAGCCGCAGCCGATCGCCAACCAGCCGGACGGCACGATCCTGCTGTCCGACATCGAGGCCTACATCAAGCCCGACGACCTGCACTTCGCGCGCACCCGCCTGCTGGCGCTGGAAAACACCATCGGCGGCCGCGTGCTGCCGCAGGACTACGTGAAAGCTGCCACCACGCTCGCGCACAGCCGCGGCCTGGCCACCCACCTGGACGGCGCCCGCATCGCCAACGCGGCGGTCAAGCAGGGCATCAGCCTGCGTGAGGTGGTGCAAGGCTTCGATACCGTCTCGGTCTGCCTGTCGAAGGGCCTGGGCGCGCCGGTCGGTTCCGTGCTACTGGGCCCGAAGGCCTTCATCGAGCAGGGCAAGCGCTGGCGCAAGATGCTGGGCGGCGGCATGCGCCAGGCCGGCGTGCTGGCGGCGGCCGCGCAGTATGCGCTGGAGCACAACGTGCAGCGCCTGCGTGATGACCACGACAACGCGGCCGCGCTGGCGCAGGGCCTGGCGCAGATCGAACAGCTCAGCGTGGGCACCCCGCAGACCAACATCTTCTGGCTCGACGTCCCGCAGGCGGCCTGCGAGCCGCTGCGCCAGCACCTGGCGCGTGCCGGAATCCGCGCCTCGATCGGTCCGCGCACCCGCCTGGTGACCCACCTGGACGTGGGCGCCGCGGACGTGGCGCGCACCGTCGAGGTGTTCAAGGCCTTCTTTGCTGACTGGCGGGAGCAATGATGGAGGAGGGTATTCGCCTGGCCAAGCGCGTCGCGGCGCAACTCGGCTGCTCGCGCGCGGAAGCGGAGCGCTACATCGCCGGCGGCGGCATCAAGGTCGACGGCAGCGTCGTCGAGGATCCGGCCAGCCGCGTGCTGCCGTCGCAGGAAGTGCGCGTGCTGCCGGGCGCGTCGAGCCAGGAGGCGCCGCCCGTCACCATCCTGCTGCACAAGCCAGCCGGCTTCAATTCCGGGGTCGGCGCGCGCGGCCAGCCGGCGCTGGGCTGCCTGAGCCCGGAGTCCCTGGCCCAGGCCTACGGCCAGCCGCGCTTCCTCAGGCGCCACCTGCACAAGCTGACCCTGACCTCGCCGCTGGAAACGGATGCGAGCGGGCTGGTGGTCTACACCCAGGACTTCCGGGTGGTGCGCAAGCTGGTGGACGACGCCGCGCGCGTCGAGCAGGAATACATCGTCGACGTCACTGGCAGCATCCGCGAAGGCGGGCTGGCGCTGCTCAACCACGGCTTGCACTTCAACGGCAAGCCGATCGCGCCGATGAAGGTCAGCTGGCAAAGCGAACACCGGCTGCGCTTCGCGCTGAAGGACGTGCGCCCCGGCCTGATCGACCATATGTGCCGCGAGGTCGGGCTGGAGATCGTCGAGATGCGCCGGATCCGCATCGGCCGGGTGCCGATGGCGGGCCTGCAGGCAGGGCAGTGGCGCTACCTGCTCGACTACGAACGCTTTTAGAACCTATCCCAGTAGGGAATGAGTCGCTCCTCCTCCCTACTGGGATCGGTTCTTGGTCAAGCGCTCCGGCGCCGCCACAGCTGCGTGCCGAGCGCGGCAAGCAGCGCCGTCGCCCCCAGCAGCAGCGCCTTGTTGCCCCTTCCTTCCGGCCGGCGCTCGCCGCTGTGGATTCCGCTGGCGCCGTGCTGCGGCGCATACAGGGTCCCCACCGTATCCGGCGCGCGCTCGGCGCGCCTGGCCCACCCGTCCAGGAAGCGGTTCATGCCGGCGGCGAGCAGGTTGGGCGCGACCGCGTTGCCCAGCCTGAACAGGGAGGCCGGTGCGCCGACGGCGGTCGAGTCGCGCGGATGCCGCGCCAGGCCGACCACGGCCGCGGCGACCTTCTCGGGAGTGAGCGCGCCGGGCGGGATCGACAGGCGGGCGCCGGTATAGTTGGCGGCGTGGCGCATGCCCGGCGTGTCCACGAAAGTCGGATACAGGTCGCAGACGCGGATGTGCGGGCGCTTGACCAGTTCGGCGCGCAGGGCTTCGCTGAAGCCGCGCAGGCCGTACTTGCTGGCCGCGTAGGCGGCGGCGTAGGGCGAGGCGACGAACCCGCCGGCCGAGATCATGTTGACCCAGACACCGTGGTCCTGCTCGAGGAAGATCGGCATCACGGCGTGGGCGTCGTTCATGTGGGTGATCAGGTTGGTCTCGATGATGCGGCGGTGGTCGCTCATCGGTACCTCGGCATACTTGCCGACCACGCCGGCGCCGACGTTGCTGAACCACAGGTCGATGCGGCCCAGGATCGCGCGCGCTTCGCGCGCGAAGGCCGCGACGGCATCGGCGTCGACCGCATCGACGACCAGCGCTTCGGCCCGGGCGCCGGCCTGGCGGCAACGCTGCACGACCTCGTCGAGGCCTTCCTTGCCGCGCGCGCCCAGCACCAGCTGCGCGCCCTCGCGCGCGAATGCGAGGGCGGTGGCCGCCCCGATGCCGCTCGATGCGCCCATGATCACGACGCGGATGTTCGAAAGCTTCATGGCTCTCCTTTCTGGAAGGTCGGGTTGAAGCTTGCGATTATTCCGCTGTTTCGATTCGCGCCGCGTTCGAATGCCGCGCGGCAAGCGCCACGCGCCTAGCGCGTCGGCTTGGGAAGCGCGATCAGGCGGGTGCCGGCCAGGCGGTCGTGCAGGAACTGGCGGTCCTTGTCGAACAGCGCCGTCATCGCCCAGGCCGCGATCCCGGCCAGCAGGGCGATCGCGATCTGCCCCTTGCCGTGCAGCCCGAAGGCCCAGCACGCCAGCAGGGCCGGCAGGAACCAGCCCCAGGCCAGCAGGAAACGGATGGCAGCCGTTCCGAACGGCAGTTGGCGGTGGCCCGGCTTGACGATCTTGATGCGCCAGGTCTTCATGGCCAGGGTGTGTCCGGTATTCATCCAGCACCAGATGAAGTAGGCCGCCGTCACCAGGAACAGCCAGGCCTTCATGCCTTCCTTGGCCACCGGATGCTGGCTGTTCAGGGTCACCAGCATGTAGACGGCGATCGCCAGCATCTCGACCGAGAACAGCAGCAGCGCTTCGTACAGCATCACGGTGACGCGGCGCAGGATGGTCGGGGTGACGACCGGCGCGGGCTTAGTTGCTGGCGGTGCCGATGTTGCTTGCGTTGCTTGCATTGTTTGCACTCGGAGCGGTAGGAGCGGTGGGAGCGGCCGGGGTGGCGGGCAGGGGAGCGGCCGGCGCCGGTGTCGGTGCCGGCGCTGCCGATGGCGCGGCGGCCGGCGGCGGCGACGTGGCCGCGGTGGCCGGTACGCTGGCGGCAGGCGTGCTCGGCGCCGGCATGATGCAGGAGGTGCCGCGGCGCGTCGCGCCCGGCGGGCAGCTGGTCGGCGTGTCGATGATCGGCGAATGCGGCAGCGACGGCGCGCCCTGCGGCTTGCCGCCCGAGCGCGCCAGCCGGCGTTTTTCTTCCTCGGACAGCTGCTTGTAGCTTTCCCAGGTCGCCGCTTTCTTGCCGGGGTCGAGCTTGCGGGTCTTACTGAAGTTCTCGCGCGCCAGGTTGCGCTGGGCCGGCGTCAGGCGCACCCACTGGCGCATGCGCTCGTGCACGCGGGCCTGCTCGTCCGGGCTCATCGAGGCGAAGCGGGCCGACAGTTCGAGCCAGCGGCGCTTGCGGATGCCGTCCATGCCATCCCATTCGGGCTGCAGGGGCTGGAGCGCGGTACGTTGGCTGCGCGACAGTTCGCGCCAGAGCGGCTTGTCGAGCGTCTTGGCGGGCGGCTTGGCGCCGGCGGCGACCGTCGGGTGATTGTCCGCACCGCGCGCGGCCGGCGCCGTCGATTCGGACTTGTTGTAGACCGCCCAGGTCGCGGCCCCGGCAATCAAGACCGCTGCCGCGGTTGCAACAACGGCGATGCGGGGCTTCGGCGCGGTTTTCGTCATTGCTGGCGCTGTTGCGACTCCACGTAGGCGTTGAAACCCTGGTCGAGGTAGGCAGTCAGCGGCAGCTCATCGGCGAGCACGGCGGCGTCGACCTCGGCCATCGCGGCCAGGCGCTGCTGCTGCTCGTACTGGTAGACGCCGCCCATGCCGACCACCAGCGCCAGCATCGGCGCCGCGACGGCCAAGCGCGCCAGCGCCGGGCCGGTAAACAGGCCCTTGAGGTCGAACAGCGGACGCGGGCCGGCCTGGACCTGGCGCGACGTATCGACGCCCGGCGCGTCGGGTTTTTTGCGCGCCAAGGCGCGCGCGCGCGCGGCGGCCAGCCGGTCGGTCGTCGAAGCCGGCAGTGCGTCGAGGTTCTCGTTCAGGGCATGGCGTATCTTGTACGCCAGGTTGATGTCGTCCGTGTTCATAGCTTGATTCCCTTGGCCTTGAGCGCCTCGGCGAGGGCGTGGGTGGCGCGCGAGCAGTGCGTCTTGACGCTTCCCTCGGAGCAACCCATCGCTTCGGCCGTCTCGGCCACGTCCATGTCCTGCCAGTAACGCATGAGGAAGGCTTCCCGTTGACGCGGTGGGAGCTTTTCTACTTCCTGTTCGATCAGGCGCAAGGTTTGAGCCCGCTCAAACTGGTCGGCACTCGACTCCGCGGCGGCCGTTCCTTCCTCCGCTTCATAGGAAGAAAGTATATCAAATTCTTCATCGTCCCCATCCCGCCGGCTGAAGCCGGAGAACAGGCTGACCCAGGTGTTCCGAACCTTTTCACGGCGGAAGTAATCGAGGATGGTCGTCTGCAAGATGCGCTGGAACAACATCGGCAGCTCGGCCGCCGGCTTGTCGCCGTATTTCTCGGCCAGCTTGATCATCGCATCCTGCACGATGTCGAGCGCCGATTCGTCCTTGCGAACCGCATAGACCGCCTGCTTGAACGCACGCCGTTCGACATTCTCGAGGAAGTCGTTGAGTTCTTTGTCTGTGGCCATGCGTGCTTGAAAGGGCGTTTGGTGCGAATGCCGTGAGGAAAACTATCGAATCCTAGCAAAAAACCCTGTTCAGCGCAGCGAAATCGCGCAGTGCCCACTTATTGTGCAGGGGCGTTCGATGACAAAAAATGCATGAAGTTAGTCGAAATGATTCGTTGTTGGGGCAGGCGGGCGTGGCTATTCTGGAATCAGGCTCACTCAACAACACTGGTTCATCATGCCGCTCGACTCGACCCGCCAGGATTTCGACATCCGCCCCCTCGTCAACCAGCCGCTCGGCGCGGAAGTGCTCGGCCTCGACCTTGCCCGCCCGCTCAGCATTGACGACTTCGACCGCCTCCACCGTGCCCACCTGGAGCACCACGTGCTGGTGTTCCGCGACCAGACCTTCACCCCGCAGCAGCAGGTGGCGTTCAGCCGCAGCTTCGGCCGGCTGCAGATCCACGTGCTGCGCCAGTTCCAGCTGGCCGGGCACCCCGAAGTGCTGGTGATCTCGAACATCCGCGAGAACGGCCAGGCGATCGGCCTGGGCGACGCCGGCCATTTCTGGCACTCGGACCTGTCGTACAGGGAAGTGCCGAGCCTGGGCTCGATGCTGCACGCGCAGGAATTACCCGCGGATGGCGGCGACACCCTGTTCGCCAACCAGCACGCCGCCTATGACGCGCTGCCGGGCAAGCTCAAGCGCGAGATCACCGGTTTGCGCGCCGAGCACAGCTATCTTGCCAAGTACGAGGAGCTGCGCCGGCGCAATCCCTGACGCCCGAAGCTGACCCAGGAGCAGATCGATGAAGTGGTGCCGGCCGTGCACCCGGTCGTGCGCACCCATCCGGAGACGGCGCGCCGCGCGCTGTTCGTCAGCGAGCATTTCACCACCCGCATCATCGGCCTGCCTGAGGCGCGCAGCCGCGAACTGCTCGACGAGCTGTTCGAGCACAGCACCCGTCCGGAGTTCGTCTACCGGCACCAGTGGAAACCGAAGGACATGGTGTTCTGGGACAACCGCTCGACCATGCACCTGGCCATGCCTTTCCCGCAAGACCAGCGCCGCAAGCTGTACCGCACCACCATCGAGGGCGACGTTCCGTTCTGACCGAAAGAGAATCATGACAATGAAGATGAAACTCGTGGCCGCGGCCGCCGCGCTGGCACTTGGCCTGTCTGCAAACGCCCGGGCCGAAGGCAGGATCCGCATCGCCGAGCAGTTCGGCATCGTCTACCTGCTGCTGAACGTGGCCCAGGACCAGAAGCTGATCGAGAAGCACGGCAGGAAGCAGGGCGTCGATATCGCCGTCGACTGGGTCAAGCTGTCGGGCGGCGCGGCGGTCAACGATGCGCTGCTGTCCGGCTCCATCGACGTGGCCGGCGCCGGCCTCGGCCCGCTGTTGACGATCTGGGACCGCACCAGCGGACGCCAGAACGTGCGCGCCATCGCTTCGCTCGGCAATTTTCCGTACTACCTGGTCAGCACCAACCCGGCGGTCAAGACCATTGCCGACTTCAGCCAGAAGGACCGGATCGCGCTGCCGGCGGTGTCCGTGTCGGTGCAGGCGCGCATCCTGCAGATGGCGGCCGCCAGGCAGTGGGGCAAGGCGCAATTCAAGAAGCTCGATCCGATCACCCAGACCGTGCCCCACCCGGACGCCGCCGCCGCCATCATCGCCGGCAAGACGGAACTGAACGCCCATTTCGGCAACCCGCCCTTCCAGGACCAGGAGCTGGCCGGCAATCCGCGCGCGCACGTCGTGCTGAGCTCCTACGACGTGCTGGGAGGCCCGAGCTCGGCCACCGTGCTGTATGCCACCGAGAAGTACGTCAAGGAGAACCCGAAGACCTACCGCGCCTTCATCGACGCCCTGAGCGAGGCGGCGCAGCTGGCGTCCGCGAATCCGGAAGCCGCGGCCGACGCCTACCTGCGCGTCAACAAGGGCAATATCGACCGGGCGCTGCTGCTGAAAGTGATCAAGGATCCGCAAGTGCAGTTCAAGGTGGCGCCGCAGAACACGCTCGGCCTGGCCCGGTTCCTGCACGAGGTGGGCGCCATCAAGACCAGGCCGGCCAACTGGCGCGATTACTTCTTCGTCCATCCGGCACTCGACAAGGGGAGCTGAGCATGAGTCCACCGAATCTCAGTCCGCTCCTTCTGGTCCCGCCACCCGAGCCCTTGCTGCGCGCCGAGCACGTGACGCTCGACTACCGGGGCGAACGCGGCATCGTGCGCGCGCTGGAAGACGTCAGCTTCGATGTCCACCGGGGCGACCGCTTCGTGCTGCTGGGGCCTTCGGGCTGCGGCAAGTCGACCCTGCTGAAGGCGGTGGGCGGCTTCATCGCGCCGCAGGCGGGCAGCCTGCGCCTGGCGGGCAAGGCGATCGCGCGCCCCGGGCCGGACCGCATCGTCGTGTTCCAGGAGTTCGACCAGCTGCCGCCCTGGAAGACGGTGCGCGAGAACGTGATGTTCCCGATGCTCGCGAGCGGCGTGAAGAGGAAGGCGGCGGACGCGCGGGCCCGCCACTGGCTCGGCAAGGTGGGGCTGGCGCGCTTTGCCGACGCTTATCCGCACACGCTGTCGGGCGGGATGAAGGCGCGCGTGGCGATCGCGCGGGCGCTGGCGATGCAGCCGGCCATTCTCTTGATGGATGAACCGTTCGCGGCGCTCGATGCGCTGACGCGCCGGACCATGCAGGAAGAGCTGCAGGCACTGTGGGACGAGATCGGTTTTACGATGCTGTTCGTGACGCACTCGATCGAAGAGGCGCTGGTGGTGGGCAACCGCATCCTGCTGCTGTCGCCGCACCCGGGGCGGGTGAGGGCGGAATTGAACAGTCATCAATTCAGCCTGGCCAGTGCGGGGGAGCGGCGAGTTCCAGGCGGCGACGCAGCGGATTCATGGCTTGTTGTTCGGTACGCAGGAGCTGGTTGAACGCGTGGGCGGGAAACCCGCCCACTCTACGGAGGTCTTTTATGGTTAATCCGCCGGTTCGACCCGAATACGTGCTGGAAGCGAGGCCGGCGCCGATTTTTGACCAAACGGTAAAACTTCCGCTGCCAGATCTCGGCTGGCTGCGCAAACTCGGCATGCTGCTGGCCGTCGCCCTCATCTGGGAAGCGCTGGCGCGCTGGTTCGGCAACGACCTGCTGCTGCCCGGCGCCATCCAGACCGGCCAGGCCTTCGCGGAGGGCCTGGCTTCTGGCGAACTGTGGGGCTACGTGCGCGTCTCGCTGCAGGTGCTGAGCCAGGGCTTCGCGCTGGGCGTGTTCGGCGCCTTCCTGCTGACCTGGCTCGCGGTGTCGAGCAAGCCCGGGCGCGAGCTGATCGATACCCTGGCCTCGATGTTCAACCCCTTGCCGGCGATTGCGCTGCTGCCGCTGGCGCTGCTGTGGTTTGGCCTGGGCGAGGGCAGCCTCTTGATGGTGCTGGTGCATTCGGTGCTGTGGCCGCTGACCCTGAGCGCCACCGCGGGTTTCCGCTCGGTGCCGGACACGCTGCGCATGGCCGGCCGCAACTACGGCCTCGGCGGCTTGCGCATGGTGCTGCAGATCCTGATTCCGGCGGCGCTGCCGGCGATCCTGTCGGGCCTGAAGATCGGCTGGGCCTTTGCCTGGCGCACCCTGATCGCCGCCGAGCTGGTATTCGGCAGCACCTCGGGGCAGGGCGGATTGGGCTGGTATATCTTCCAGAGCCGCAACGAACTCTTCACCGACAAGGTGTTCGCCGGCCTGGCCGCCGTGATCCTCATCGGGCTGGCGGTAGAGCACCTGGTGTTCCAGACCCTCGAACGGATCACTGTCCGCCGCTGGGGCATGCAGCGCTAGCACCGTGCAGCGCACCATCCCGGTGCGCTGTTCCGGTCGAGCAAAAATAATCAGCATTTTGGCTTGACCAAAATGGTGCAACGCAGTAATGTGTTTGCACGCTTTGCACCCCCGAAGCTCTCCGGTCATCCGGTGACGGCCCACACGCCATCTCCGGATCGACGCGCTTTCATTTGTAGGCAGTTTGCTCCGACCCGCGCCACAAGCGCGAGAGATGCGTATAAACGCTACAGACACTCAAGCCGAACGAGTTGCGCCCAGCGCCCGTGCGTAAGGACCCTATTGGCGTCCCGAACCACAGCCGCGACCGCAGAGAGAAGGGAAGCATTGAGGGTCGTCGCGCACTTCGCATTTCGTTAGGAACGGGCATCCGATCAAACTCCCATTGGGTCTTGAAAGGAATGTACATGAGTAACGAAACATTGGCCTCCGGGTCGTCAGCCTCGATCACGGGCGCTGAAATCGTGGTGCGTTGTCTCGCGGAAGAGGGCGTCAAGCACGTCTTCGGTTATCCCGGCGGGGCAGTCCTCTACATCTACGACGCCATCTTCAAGCAGGACAAGTTCCAGCACGTCCTGGTCCGCCACGAACAGGCCGCGGTCCACGCCGCAGACGCCTATTCGCGCAGCTCCAACACCGTCGGCGTCGCCCTCGTGACCTCCGGTCCGGGCGTGACCAATGCCGTCACCGGCCTGTCCACGGCCTATATGGACTCGATCCCGATGGTCGTCATTTCCGGCCAGGTGCCGAGCAATGCGATCGGCCAGGATGCCTTCCAGGAATGCGACACCGTCGGCATCACCCGCCCGGTCGTCAAGCACAACTTCCTGGTCAAGGACGTCCGCGAACTGGCATCGACCATCAAGAAAGCCTTCTACATCGCCCGCACCGGCCGTCCCGGCCCTGTGCTGGTCGATATCCCGAAGGACATCACGATGCACAAGTGCGGCTTCGAGTATCCCCGCGACATCGAGATGCGCTCGTACAAGCCGGTGGACAAGGGCCACGCCGGCCAGATCCGCAAGGCCGTCCAGCTGCTTGCCAGCGCCGAGCGCCCGATGATCTATGCGGGCGGCGGCGTCATCCTGGCCAATGCATCGAACGAACTGAACCGCCTGGTCGACAAGACCGGCTTTCCGGTCACCAATACGCTGATGGGCCTGGGCGCCTCGCGCTCCTCGAGCCCGCATTTCGTCGGCATGCCGGGCATGCACGGCACCTATGAAGCCAACATGGCGATGCAGCATTGCGACGTCCTGATCGCGATCGGTGCGCGTTTTGATGACCGCGTGATCGGCAATCCGAAGCACTTCGCCAGCCACCCGCGCAAGATCATCCACATCGACATCGACCCCTCGTCGATCTCGAAGCGCGTCAAGGTCGACATCCCGATCGTCGGCAACGTCAAGGACGTGCTGGTCGAACTGCTGTCGCAGCTCGAGGCGTCTACCAGCCAGACCAATACCCATGCGCTGCAGGCTTGGTGGAAGCAGATCGCCGAATGGCGCGGCCGCGAATGCCTGGCCTACGCGCCCTCCGATGAGCTGATCAAGCCGCAATCGGTCATCGAGACCCTGCACAAGGTGACGGGGGGCGACGCCTTCATCACCTCCGACGTCGGCCAGCACCAGATGTGGGCCGCCCAGTACTACGGCTTCGACAAGCCGCGCCGCTGGATCAACTCGGGCGGCCTGGGCACCATGGGCGTGGGCCTGCCGTACGCGATGGGCGTGCAGATGGCGAACCCCGACGCGACCGTGGCCTGCGTCACCGGCGAGGGCTCGATCCAGATGTGCATCCAGGAGCTCGCCACCTGCAAGCAGTACCACCTGACCCCGAAGATCATCCTGCTGAACAACCGCTTCCTCGGGATGGTGCGCCAGTGGCAGGAGATCGACTACGGTTCGCGCTATTCCGAGTCCTACATGGATTCGCTGCCCGACTTCGAGCGCCTGGCCGAAGCCTACGGCCACGTCGGCATGCGCATCGAGAAGCCGGGCGACGTCGAGGCTTCGCTGGTTGAGGCCTTCGCCATGAAGGACCGCTTGGTGTTCATGAACTTCATCACCGACCGGAGCGAGAACGTCTGGCCGATGGTCAAGGCCGGCAAGGGCCTGAACGAAATGCTGCTCGGCTCGGAGGACCTGTAATGCGACACATCATTTCCGTCCTTCTCGAGAACGAAGCCGGCGCGCTGTCGCGCGTGGTCGGGCTGTTCTCGGCGCGCGGCTACAACATCGAAACCCTGACCGTGGCGCCGACCGAAGATGCGACCCTGTCGCGCATGACCATCGTCACCAGCGGCTCGGACGACATCATCGAGCAGATCACCAAGCACCTGAACCGCCTGATCGAAGTGGTGAAGGTGGTCGACCTGACCGAAGGCCAGCACATCGAGCGCGAACTCATGCTCATCAAGGTGCGCGCGGTCGGCAAGGAGCGCGAAGAAATGAAGCGCACCGCCGACATCTTCCGCGGCCGGATCATCGACGTGACCGAGAAGACCTACACGATCGAACTGACCGGCGCCAAGAGCAAGCTCGACGCCTTTATCGACGCCATCGACCGCGCCTCGATCCTGGAAACCGTCCGCACCGGCGGCTCGGGCATCGGCCGGGGCGAGCGCATCCTCAAAGTCTGATTGTCGTGGCACAACCGACATACACATACTCAATATTTTAAAAAATTTAAAGGAATGACCATGAAAGTTTTCTACGACAAAGACTGCGACCTCTCCCTCATCAAAGGCAAGAATGTCGCCATCATCGGCTACGGCTCGCAGGGCCATGCCCACGCACAGAACCTCTCCGAATCGGGTGTGAGCGTTACCGTCGGCCTGCGCCGCGGCGGCGCGTCGTGGAACAAGGTCGAAGCGGCCGGCCTGAAAGTCGCCGAGGTCGATGAAGCGGTCAAGAACGCCGACGTCATCATGATCCTGCTGCCGGACGAAAACATCGCCGAGGTCTACAAGAACAGCGTCGAGCCGCACGCCAAGCAGGGCGCCGTGCTGGCCTTCGCCCACGGCTTCAACGTCCACTACGGCCAGGTCGTGCCGCGCGCCGACCTCGACGTGATCATGGTGGCGCCGAAAGCCCCGGGCCACACCGTGCGCGGCACCTACCGCCAGGGTGGCGGCGTGCCGCACCTGGTCGCGGTCTACCAGGACAAATCCGGCTCGGCACGCGACATCGCGCTGTCCTACGCCATGGCCAACGGCGGCGGCCGCGCCGGCATCATCGAGACCAACTTCCGCGAAGAGACCGAGACCGACCTGTTCGGCGAGCAGGCCGTGCTGTGCGGCGGCACCGTCGAGCTGATCAAGGCCGGCTTCGAGACCCTGGTGGAAGCGGGCTACGCGCCGGAAATGGCTTATTTCGAATGCCTGCATGAACTGAAGCTGATCGTCGACCTGATCTACGAAGGCGGCATCGCCAACATGAACTACTCGATCTCGAACAACGCGGAATACGGCGAGTACGTCACCGGCCCGAAAGTCGTCACCTCGGCAACCAAGGACGCGATGCGCCAGTGCCTGAAGGACATCCAGACCGGCGAGTACGCGAAGAGCTTCATCCTCGAGAACAAGGCCGGCGCCCCGACCCTGATCTCGCGCCGCCGCCTGACCTCGGAGCACCAGATCGAGGAAGTCGGCGCCAAGCTGCGCGCGATGATGCCGTGGATTGCCAAGAACAAGCTGGTCGACCAGAGCAAAAACTGATCCGTAGGGTGGGCGGGTCTCCCGCCCGCGCGTTCAAACTTCAGATGACTCACACGCTCGTGTCGGCACACTGGATTTGAACGCGCGGACGGCGAAGCCGTCCAACCCTACAATTAAAGACACTTGCAACGGTTCATTACAAAACTACGAAGGACGTTGTGAACCCGGTATCGTATAAATGACACGGACATCTGTCATTATTTACTGTACTGGAGAACAACAATGAAACTTTCAAAATCACTCGTCGCCGCCGCCCTGGTACTGGCTTTCCACACCCAGGCGCAGGCCCAGACTGCCCCGTCCACGGCCGGCACGCTGGTCGTGGTCCCGGCCTTCGGCGAGGTCAAGCATGTCAACGACCAGGCGACCGTCATCTTCGCCGTTGAAGAGCATGACAAGGACAAGAATGCCGCCGCGGCACGCGTGAACCGCAAGATGAAGGAGGGAACCGAGATCGTGCGCCGCGCCGATCCGAAGGCCGAGCTGAAGACGATGGGCTACTACACCTACCCGGTGTACCCGGAAGTGCCGCCGATGCCGCAACCGGCAGCGCGCACGCCGGTGAAACCGGTGCCGGTCGCCTGGCGGGTCGGCCAGTACCTGGAGGTGAAGACCACCAACCTGGCAGAGTTGCCGAAGACCGCCGCCGCAGCCCAGAAAGTTCTGCAGATCAACAACGTGAGCTTCGGACTCAGCCCGGAACTGGAAAAGCGCCTCGATGACCAGCGCATTGCCGCCACGTACCGCAACCTGAACGAACGCATCGCCTCGATCGCGGGTGCGATGGGCCGCAAGCCGGCCGAGGCCGTGCTCGACACTGTCGATTTCGAGGGCTCGGGCAACTATGCGGGCGATGGCCGGGCGGCGGCGGCGCCGATGATGATGCGGGCCAGCGCCATGAAGGAAGCGGCCGACCAGATGCCGGAACCGAGCTTTGAACCGGGAGAAACCACGCTGCAGATGCGTCTTGTGGGAAAGATTCGCTTTAAGTGAATGCTCGCACAACAGTGATCATTCGCTAAGCAGAGGTTCACGCCTTTATAATGCTGACAACAGCATTATTTTTTGACGGACCACTATGCCCAATTTCCCACGACGCCGAGTACCTGGAGCCGCGCCCAAGGCGCCACGATTTTCCCGCTTGAAACGCTTCGGGCGCAGGGCGGAAGACCGTGTCCAGGGCGAGCGCGGCCGCGGCATCTACCTGCTGCCGAACGCGTTCACGACCGGCGCGCTGTTCTGCGGCTTCTATGCGATCGTCATGGCGATGAACCAGCGCTTCGAGCACGCCTGCTGGGCGGTGTTCATCGCCATGGTGCTGGACGGGCTGGATGGGCGCATCGCGCGCCTGACCAACACCCAGTCCGAGTTCGGCGCGCAGTACGACTCGCTGTCGGACATGGTGTCCTTCGGGGCGGCGCCGGCGCTGGTGATCTATGAATGGTCGCTGCGCGGCCTCGGCAAGCTGGGCTGGATCGCGGCCTTCATCTATTGCGCCGGAGCCGCGCTGCGCCTGGCGCGCTTCAACACCAACATCCAGGTGGTGGACAAGCGCTTCTTCCAGGGTCTGCCGAGTCCGGCAGCGGCGGCGCTGATCGTCGGCTTCATCATGATGATGACCGACCCGGACATCAACGTCAGCTCGCGCCAGGTGGACTGGGTGAGCTGGGGCCTGGCGGTGTTCGCTGGCCTGACGATGGTGTCGAACGTACCGTTTTACAGCTTCAAGGACGTGAACTTCCGCAAGTCGGTGCCGTTCATCGTGGTGTTCCTGATTGCCCTGGCCTTGGCGCTGCTGGCGATCGACCCACCGAAAGTCCTGTGGCCGATTTTTGTGATTTACGGCTTGTCGGGGTATGCCGTGTTCGCCTGGCGCGCAGCCAGGGGCAAGCCGGTGAGCATCATCCCGCTCGACGACGAGCCGGACGACGGCGTGCGCCGCTAGCGCGGACCTTCGGGTCGGGGCAGGGCGCCCGCTGATTTTGATTAGCGAATGGAGCCCAGAATGTCTGCCTTGCCTGACCAGAACCGCCTCATCATCTTCGACACCACCCTGCGCGACGGCGAGCAATCGCCCGGCGCCTCCATGACCCGCGACGAGAAGGTGCGCATCGCGCGCCAGCTGGAGCGCCTGCGGGTGGACGTCATCGAAGCCGGCTTCGCCGCCGCCTCGCCCGGCGACTTCGAAGCCATCCGCGCCATTTCAGGCGCGGTGCGCGAATCGACCATCTGCTCGCTGTCGCGCGCCAACGACCGCGACATCGCCCGCGCCGCCGAGGCGCTGGCCCCTGCCGCGCGCAAGCGCATCCACACCTTCATCGCCACCTCGCCCCTGCACATGCAGATGAAGCTGCGCATGGAGCCCGAGCAGGTGCTGGAGCAGGCGAAACTGGCGATCCGCTACGCCCGCCACCATACCGACGACATCGAGTTCTCGCCCGAGGACGGCAGCCGTTCGGACGAGGAATTCCTGTGCCGCGTGCTGGAGGCGGTGATTGCCGAAGGCGCCACCACCATCAACTTCCCCGACACGGTCGGCTATGCGGTGCCGGAGCAGTTCGGCGAGCGCATCCGCCGCCTGCGCGAACGCGTGCCCAATTCGGACAAGGCGATCTGGTCGGTGCACTGCCATAACGACCTGGGCCTGGCCGTGGCCAACTCGCTGGCCGGCGTCGCCATCGGCGGCGCGCGCCAGATCGAATGCACCATCAACGGCCTGGGCGAGCGGGCAGGGAACACCTCGCTGGAAGAAGTCGTGATGGCGCTGCGCACCCGCCATGACTACTTCAACCTGGCGGTCGGCATCGACACCACGCAGATCGTCCCGGCCTCGAAAATGGTGTCGCAGATCACCGGCTTCGCGGTGCAGCCGAACAAGGCGGTGGTGGGCGCGAACGCGTTTGCCCATGCCTCGGGCATCCACCAGGACGGCATCCTGAAGGCGCGCGAGACCTACGAGATCATGCGCGCCGAAGACGTGGGCTGGACCACCAACAAGATCGTGCTGGGCAAGCTCTCGGGCCGCAACGCCTTCAAGGCGCGCCTGCAGGAGCTGGGCATCGAGCTGGAATCGGAGCAGGAAGTGAACGCCGCGTTTGCGCGCTTCAAGGAGCTGGCCGACCGCAAGGCCGAAATCTTCGATGAGGACATCATGGCGCTGGTGTCGAGCGCGGACCATGAGCAGGCCGGCGAGACCTACCGCCTGGTGTCGCTGGCGCAGCGCTCCGAGACCGGCGCGCTGCCGCATGCGAAGATCGTGTTCGCGGTGGACGGCAAGGAAGTGTCGGCCGAATCCTCGGGCGACGGGCCGGTCGACGCCGTGATCACGGCGATCGAGAGCGTGGTGAAGAGCGGGGCCGAGCAGGTGCTGTTTTCGATCAATGCGATCAGCAACGGCCCGCAATCGCAGGGCGAGGTCACCATCCGCCTGTCGCACTCGGGGCGCATCGTCAACGGGGTGGGCGCGGATCCGGACATCATCGTGGCCTCGGCCAAGGCCTACCTGGCGGGGCTGAACAAGCTGCACTCGAAGGTCGAGCGCGTCAATCCGCAGGGCGTGTAAGCGCTCGACCGAGCCGGTCCCGCTCTTGCCGGGGCCGGCTTCACCACCCGTTCCGGTCGCGCGGCTCGTACATCGGATCGGGGCCATTGAGCATCTGCCGCACGATGCCGTCCCGGTCGAAGTGCACGTTCATCATGGAATTCCACACGCCCGCCTCCTTGTAGCGGTACGACCACACCTCGTAGCCCTTCATCGCCACGGTGGATTTCTCGGCCGGCCGCCCGAGCGTGCGCAGCACCTCTTCCTTGGTGGCCTCGTCCACCTTGATGGTCGCGAACTTCTCCCCGGTCAGCACCTGCTCGTAGGACACCAGCCGCCCGTCCGCGCCGATGCGCGCCATCCAGGTGAACTGGCCCATCGGCCCGGTCGCGTATTCGAAGATGCGGTCGTTGCCGGCGCCGTAGATGCTGGTGGGCGGCCCCATCTTTTTTTGCACCAGGTCTTCCGGGTCGCCGATGCTGGGCGCCTCGCGCAGCAGGCCGGCGCAGCCGCCGAGCAGGACGAACGCCACGAATGTTGTAAATCTGATTAATTTGTTCATCATTTGGCCCTCCAAACGCGCCAATAACCGCAAAATCCGCCTGTCAGACGATGCAAACAGTGGCCCCACGCCACGTTTTCCCCTATACTGGCGGGTCTGTCCGTTTTGGGCAGGCGATTCGTCAATCACGGTGCGCTGGGTTTCGACTCATGCACCGCATGTGAAAGGTAACATCATGACCGTAGAAAACATCAACAAAGCCGCGATCATCGCGGACAACGCACGTGGCCAGAACGATACCGGTTCGCCGGAAGTCCAGGTCGCACTGCTGACCGCACGCATCAACGAGCTGAACGGCCACTTCAAGGCTCACCAGAAAGATCACCACTCGCGTCGTGGCCTGATCATGATGGTCAACCGTCGTAAGAGCCTGCTGGCTTACCTGAAGCGCAAAGACGCAAACCGTTATCGCGACCTGATCGCCAAGCTCGGCCTGCGTAAGTAATCGTTGGTCAAGACGATTTAGTCACGAAATGCCTGCGCCAGATACCTGTCGCGGGCATTTTTTGTTTTAGCTTTTTTGTTGTTGTAGCAATGGCGGGAGATTTATCCCACCCGTGGTGAGGTGAACGACAGCTCCTGAAAATCTGTCGGCAAATAGAAAGGGATTACCCATGTTTAATAAAGTTTCGAAAACCTTCCAGTACGGTCAACACACGGTCACCCTGGAGACGGGTGAAATCGCGCGCCAGGCAAGCGGCGCCGTCGTCGTGTCGGTCGAAGACACCGTCATCCTGGCCACCGTGGTCGCCAAGAAGGACGCCAAGCCGGGCCAGGACTTCTTCCCGCTGACCGTCGACTACATGGAGAAAACCTACGCAGCCGGTAAGATCCCGGGCGGCTTCTTCAAGCGCGAAGGCCGTCCTTCGGAAAAGGAAACCCTGACCTCGCGCCTGATCGACCGTCCGATCCGCCCGCTGTTCCCGGAAGGCTACCTGAACGAAGTCCAGGTCATCATCCACGTCCTGTCGGTCAACCCCGAGATCGATCCGGACATCCCGGCCATGATCGGCGCCTCGGCTGCGCTGTGCATCGCCGGCATCCCGTTCAACGGCCCGATCGGCGCAGCGCGCGTCGGCTACGCGAACGGCCAGTACATCCTGAACCCGACCACCACCCAGCTCAAGACCTCGCAGATGGACCTGGTCGTTGCAGGCACCGAAACCGCCGTGCTGATGGTGGAATCGGAAGCGCAGCAGCTGTCGGAAGAAGTCATGCTGGGCGCGGTCGTCTTCGGCCATGACCAGATGCGCGCCGTCATCGACGCGATCCACGACTTGGTCGCCGAAGGCGGCAAGCCGGAAGTCGAGTGGAGCCCGGCGCCGAAGAACGAAGAACTGATCGCCCGCGTGAACGATCTGGCAGGCGCCGCCATCCGCGACGCCTACCAGACCCGCGAAAAGTCGCTGCGCCAGCAGAAGCTGAAGTCGATCTCGGCCGACGTGATGGCCGGCCTGGCGACCCAGGGCGTCGAAGCCGATGCGGCCGAAGTCGGCAACATCCTGTTCGACATGGAAGCCAAGGT
This sequence comes from Massilia varians, assembly GCF_027923905.1. Taxonomy (NCBI): domain Bacteria; kingdom Pseudomonadati; phylum Pseudomonadota; class Betaproteobacteria; order Burkholderiales; family Oxalobacteraceae; genus Massilia; species Massilia varians. The sequence continues at coordinate 4,055,599 of NZ_AP026966.1, read as the reverse complement.
CGTTCGCTCGCAGATCCTGAACGGCGAGCCGCGCATCGACGGCCGCGACACCCGCACCGTGCGTCCGATCGCGATCCGCACCGGCGTGCTGCCGCGTACCCACGGTTCGGCCCTGTTTACCCGCGGTGAAACCCAGGCGCTGGTGGTGGCCACCCTCGGCACCGCGCGCGACAGCCAGAAGATCGACGCGCTGATGGGCGAGTACACCGACGACTTCATGATGCACTACAACATGCCTCCGTTCGCCACCGGCGAAACCGGCCGCGTGGGCACCCCGAAGCGCCGCGAAGTCGGCCACGGCCGCCTGGCCAAGCGCGCGCTGGTCGCCGCGCTGCCGTCGGCGGACGAATTCAGCTACTCGGTGCGCCTGGTCTCGGAAATCACCGAGTCGAACGGTTCCTCGTCGATGGCATCGGTGTGCGGCGGCTGCCTGGCACTGATGGACGCCGGCGTGCCGATGAAGGCGCACGTCGCCGGCATCGCCATGGGCCTGATCAAGGAAGGCGGCAAGTTCGCGGTCCTGACCGACATCCTGGGTGACGAAGACCACCTGGGCGACATGGACTTCAAGGTCGCAGGCACCCCGGCCGGCATCACCGCGCTGCAGATGGACATCAAGATCCAGGGCATCACCAAGGAAATCATGCAGGTGGCGCTGGCGCAGGCCAAGGAAGCCCGCCAGCACATCCTGGCCGAGATGCAGAAGGCCGTGCCGAGCGTGAAGACCGAACTGTCGGACTTCGCACCGCGCCTGATCACCATCCGCATCAACCCGGAAAAGATCCGTGACGTGATCGGCAAGGGCGGCGCCGTGATCCGCGCGCTGACCGAGGAAACCGGCACCCAGATCGACATCACCGACGAAGGCATCGTGACCATCGCGTCGGTCGATGCCGCCGCCGGCCAGGAAGCCAAGCGCCGCATCGAAGAGCTGACCGCATCGGTCGAAGTGGGCAAGACCTACGACGGCACCGTGCTCAAGCTGCTGGACTTCGGCGCGATCGTCCAGGTCATGCCGGGCAAGGACGGCCTGCTGCACATCTCGCAGATCGCCAACGAGCGCGTCAACGCCGTGGCCGACTACCTGAAGGAAGGCCAGCAAGTGCGCGTGAAGGTCCTCGAGACCGACGAGCGTGGCCGCCTGAAGCTGTCGATGAAGGCTGCCGATCCGGTGGAGGGCGCGGCGCAGTAATTCTGCTCCCGGCTTTTAGCCTATGAAAACCGCCAGTGCGTGAGCCTGGCGGTTTTTTATTGGGCGAGCGTGTCCTGCGCTTGCTAGCCGACTATCAGCGAGTGCGGTTCGCGGGAAGGCTGGTGTTGACTGGAATTGTGGGCACTTTTCTCGCCGGATGGGATCTGTCCCAGATCGGCGGGTCGCCAGGTTGAGAACCGTGGGTGTCGGTACCAACGCCAATGGTCGATGAGGAACAGATAGGGTGACTCGCGGGTCCAGCAGCCTTCGGCGCATTTGAGGCGCAAGGTCATTGCGTACTTTCTAGGGACGCGCAAGGTTTCCTGGCGGAAGAATGGCGGCTTGAACATCGCGGCGTGCAACCGCCTCTTGCCATCTGGCGAAAGGTCGAACCAGTGGCTTTGGTGAAGTTCATATGGTTCCCATCCGCCGTCCTTGAACTGCTGCTGCAGGTCTTCGAGGATGGTCACGGCTTCATCGAATGGCAACTTGTCCAGCATCGGCGAGGTTGACAGCGTCGTGGCGACGTTGTGTTCGAATCCGAGTGCAGCAAATTTCGTTGGCGGCAGTGTGAACCCATGGACAGGATCGCTGAATCGGATAATCACAGCCGGCTCCGTCACCCATGTTGCCCCGAACTGGCCATCGCCTGGGTCGTCGGCCGGGAGGTTCGAACGCTTCATCACCGGATAGGTCGAATTTCGAACGACCTCTTCGAACGTCTGCCCGATACGAAACGACAGGATGGTCGGTTCGGGCGTGCGGAAGTGCCACCAAAGCACAATGCCAGCGACGCCGGCCAGTACAAGACGGCGATCATTCTTCTTCACGACCAGCCTCCGCCCTCGACAACTGCATGAGCTCTGCTTGCGACTGGCTTTATAGTCGCTTGTTGGGCCGGGTGTGATTCGTCCCAGATCGGCGGATCGCCAAGCTCCCAGCCATGTGAGTCGCTGCTGATACTCACGTCGATAAGAAACAGATAGGGAGGTTCGCGGGTCCAGCAGCCTTCGGCGCATTTGAACCGGAAGGTCATCGCATACTTCTTGGGGACGCGCAGCGTGTAGTGTTCGAGGAACGGCGGCTTGAGCATGGCCGCATGCAGTCGCTTCTTTCCCTCGGGCGTCAGATCGAACCAGCGACTTCCATCATCCTCGTATGGTGCCCAGCCACCGGCCTTGAACTGCTTCTGCAGGTTTTCCAGTATTGCCACGGCTTTGTCAAAGGGTAGTTTTTCCAGCATCGGCGAAGTGGAGAGTACCGATGCCACATTGTGTTCGTAGGTCAGTGCGGCAAATTTTGTCGGTGGCAGTGTGAAGCCGTGGATAGGGTCGGTGAAGCGAATGATCACGGCAGGTTCCGAGACCCACGTCGCTCCAAATTGGGTAGCATCATCTGCAGGATGGTTCGATCGCTCCATGACCGGATAGGTCGAGTTCTGGGCGACTTCCTCGAACGTTTGCCCGAGATGAAACGACAGGACGGTCGGTTCCGGCGTCCGGTAGTGCCACCATAGAGCGGCGCCAGCGATGACGACCAGTACAAGAGGGCGATAATTCGCCATCACCTTATATCTCCGCCCTCGGCAACTGCTTGAATCGACTCTTCGAAACGACGCCGCTCTGGGCTATTCAGAAGTTTGTCGAATCGCTCGGCCGCACTGAATACGAATGGCATGCGTTGCTCGGGCACCCACAGTTTCGCGTACTTTTCTTTAGAGAACCATGAGGTTACGCCCGTTTTACCCTTGCACTGGGCCGAGAGCGTCAGTTGGATTTCCTGATAGTCGCCGGTCGGAAATCCAGTAGCCCACGCGAACTGGTTTATAGCAAGTAGCGATTGCATGAACCTGTCGTCATACATGATTTTCTGGAGAATGTTCAATTGTTCATGCTGTGCCAGTAGTCTTACTCCTTCATGCAGCGTGCCTGCATGTATCCGCTCAAATCCCAAGGTAATTTCACGAAAAGGAACACCAAAGGGCAGTCTGGCCCTATCGATGTCCCAATAGACAGGGTATTTATCGTTCTGTCTGTAACGCAAATATTTTTCAAAGTCTTCCCACCCGCGCTCCATGAAAAACCGGTGCAAGGGATAAATATCGAGAAACAGATGCATATTGCCGTGCCCAAGCCGCCGAAGCATGTTGTGGGCCGCGACTTCGGTCCCCATCTGTACCAGCGTGGCCGCCTCGGCGCCGCTCACCGCGGCCTGGGCGAAGGACCGCTGGATCTGCTCTCGTTCACGCCGGTTCCGCTCGATGACGTCGGTCGAATGCAGCAGGCCGCAGCCGACCTGCTTGGACGCGAACGCGGCCAGACCCGCCCACTGAAAGCGCTTGTCCGCCAGCCAGAGCCGCGCGTACGCCGCATTGATGCGCCTGTTCCGCTTCGTCGGATCCGCGATGAAGGATCCATTCACCTTCAGCAGGTCTTCCGCCTCCGTCTGGAACGTTGCCCACAGGTGCTCAGGGCTCAGGACATAGGCGGCAATCCCGTGCTTCACCGTCGCGCACGAGCCCACGTAGTGATGCGTCCTGCATTCCTCGACGCGCTGGTAGTTCCCATAGACGCGCACGCCATGGAACTGGTGCCTGGGGAAGAAAGGATGGGGCTTGCCGGGAACGTACATGCCGTCGCCGCAGTGTCGGGCCAGCGATCAGCCGATACCGCCTTCGACCGACCACGCGAGCACCGCGGCGCGTTCCGCCGCGCTCAGTGGCCGTGTGGCGCCGCTCGCGTTGGTCGTGCCTTCGATCACGCCATTGCGCAGCCGAAGACGATAGGGGCGGTGGGCGTAAGGCTCCTGCGTGCGAGGATCCAGCAGCACGAACGGAATGCCGTCCGAAGGCGGTGCGCCGCCTGCGGACGCGTTGAGCTTGGCGGCGGCCAGCGCCGCCGCGCCGGCCTGGGCTGCATGCCAGTCGCCGTCGAACTCCTGGTAGGCGAAGGTCTGGGCGGCCAGCAGGCGCGGCGGCGGGTCGCATTGGCAGGCGCACAGGTCATCGCTGAGCGCGAACTCGCGGCCTTCGAAGGTTTCGCTCAGCCGGGGACCGTCGAGCACGATGGTCCCCTCGGCATCGCATGCCGGACACCAGCACTTGTCGCCTTCGAGCGCCATCGGGACGCCGTTGATCGTGTCCAGGTGGTTCGCAGAGATGACCTTGCCGTCGACGCTGGTGGGCGCGCCGAGCGTGATGTAGAAACGCCGCATCGTTGTCCTTTGAACGGATTGATCGGTCAGTGCCTTATCCGCCCAATGTAGCCAAGGACGAGCCCCCTATCGTTGTGGGCCCACAAGGCCGCGGGCGCTTGCAGGCGCGCCCCTTGTACCCGCAGCGCACGAGGCGGGTGGTTTCTATCGGCAATGCACTCCGATTTGAGGCGGCACAAGAAGCGTCGTCAGCATGCTCCGAGAATCCCAAGTTGGTGGCCTACCTTCCGGACGGAACATGCGCAAGCTCATTTCCCTGATCCTCCTGTCGCTGTCCCTGCACGCCTGCGGCGGCAATACCGCCGTCGTCCTGGCCTTCGAATGGGGCTCCTGCGATTTCGACCGCGAGCGCTGGGCGCAGGCCGACCGTTTCGGACGCGGCTGCATGATGACCTCCTTCCTGGACCGCCACCATCCGGAAGGGATGTCGGTCGTCGAGATCAAGCTCTGGCTGGGCGAGCCCACGACCTACGCCGACTACGAGGATCCGGCCTACCTGGTGGCCCAGCGTGCCGCGAACGGCAGCCCCGGCAGGGAGCAGATGCTGGTGTTCCGGATCGACCGGATCACCGGCCGGGTCATCGACGTCCAGCTCCGTCCGGCCGCCTAGGCACACCCCGCATCCCGGCCGCGCTCAACAAAAATAGAGGGCGACTTCTATACGAACCGCCGTTGCCCCAGCTCGGCGGTTTTTTGTTGAATTCAGGTAGCGCGCACGACACAAGCGGGCCGTAACCATAATGCAATAAGTGTTATAGTTGTTTATTTCTGTAACGATGGGTACGCACGCCCGTGTTCCGCGCAGCGCACCTGACTTCCACCATCAAAACTAGGAAACGAACAAGATGACCACGAAGGATTACGCCGCCCGCATCAGCCAGCTCATCCAGGAACACCAGGCCGACATCGGCGCGGAGTGGATTGCACAGCTGGAAGCACTGACCGTGCGCGGTACGGCAAGCTCGAAAGAGCAGTTGCGCAGCCATTGCCAGCAGTTCCTGGCCGCGTTCGCTGCCGCTACCCGCGGCGGCGAACTGGACAACATCGAGCACCGCTCGTGGGACGAGGTGCGCGACCTGATGGCCGAGATCTCGGCGACCCGCGCCAAGTCGGGCTCGACCCCGAGCGAGACCGCCACCTTCGTCTTCTCGCTGAAGCAGCCGCTGTTCACCCAGCTGCGCACCGCCTTCGCCGGCGACGCCGACGGGCTGGCCGCGGCCTCCTGGACCATCAGCACCCTGCTCGACAAGCTCGGCCTGTTCACCATCGAGGTGTTCCAGAAGACCAAGGACCAGATCATCGTGCGCCAGCAGCAGGAACTGCTCGAGCTCTCGACCCCGGTCGTCAAGCTGTGGAACGGCATCCTGGCGCTGCCGCTGATCGGCACCCTGGATTCGGCCCGCACCCAGGTGGTGATGGAAAACATCCTGCAGAAGATCGTCGACACCGGCGCGATCATCGCCATCATCGACATCACCGGCGTGCCGACCGTCGACACCCTGGTGGCCCAGCACCTGATGAAGACCATCGCTGCCGCCCGCCTGATGGGCGCCGACTGCATCATCAGCGGCATCCGCCCGCAGATCGCCCAGACCATCGTGCACCTCGGCGTGAACCTGGAAGACGTGATCACCAAGGCCACCCTGGCCGACGCCTTCCTGGTCGCGCTCGAGCGCACCGGCACCTCGGTCGTCGCCAAGGCGTAACGCGCAAGCATAGGACAAGCATATGGAACGCATTCCTATCCTGCGCATGGGCGACCTGTTGCTCGTCACGATCCAGGTCGACATGCACGACCGCCTCGCCATGCAGCTGCAGGACGATCTCACCGAACGCATCGTGAGCGACGGCGCCAAGGGCGTCCTGATCGACATCTCGGCGCTCGACCTGGTCGATTCCTTCATCGGCCGCATGATCAGCAATACCGCCGCCATGGCGCGCGTGCTCGATGCCCGTACCGTGGTCGTCGGCATGCAGCCGGCGGTGGCGATCACCCTCGTCGAGCTGGGCCTGACGCTGCACGGCGTCAAGACCGCCCTGAACGTCGAGAAGGGCATGGCCTTGCTGGGAAAGAGCTATAAATAATGAACGGCGCGCAAACCGACGCAGTCCTGTTCGATACCGCGCTGCTGGATCGCCACCGCCAGCATCGCACCGCACGCGTGACCCTGCGCCTGCAGTCGGACGAGGACGTTGTAGGCCTGCGCAAGCAGGTGCGCGAGCGGGCGGTGGCCATCGCCTTGTCCCTGGTCGACCAGACCAAGCTGGTCACGGCCGCGAGCGAGCTGGCACGTAACACGATCAAGTATGGCGGGGGCGGCGAAGTCCACCTCGACAGCCTGGTCGACGGCATCCGCAAGGGCATCGGCCTGCTGTTCGTCGATGCCGGTCCCGGCATCCCGGACATCGAAACCGCGCTGCGCGACGGCTTCACCACCGGCGGCGGCCTCGGCCTCGGCCTGGGCGGCTCCAAGCGCCTCGCGGATGAATTCGACATCGAAAGCCGTCCTGGAGAGGGCACTGCCGTGCTGGTGGTGAAATGGAAGCGCTGATCAGTTCACTCACGCAACACGAAGTCTTCGCGATCAACCATGCGAGCGATGTGGCGGCGGTGCGGCGCAGCGGCCAGAAGCTGGCCGATGCGCTCGGTTTCAACGAGACCCGCGCCGGCCAGCTGGCGCTGATCATCACCGAAGCCGCCACCAACATCCTCAAGCATGCGGGCGAGGGCGAGATCCACGTCGGGCCGGCGCAATCAAGCGCCGGCGTGGGCGTCGACGTGCTCGCCATCGACAAGGGACCCGGCATCCCCGACCTGGATGCCAGCCTGATTGACGGCGTGTCCACCACGGGAACGGCCGGCACCGGGCTGGGCGCGCTCAGTCGCCTGGCCGACGAGTTCGATGCCTACACCCAGCAGGGTCAGGGTTCCGCCTTCTTCATGCGCATCTGGCGCGACGTGCCGGCGCCCGAGCCGTGCGGCGTCGAGATCGGCGCGCTGTGGACGCCGATGGCCGGCGAAGAGGAGTGCGGCGACGGCTGGGGCGTACGCTGCGACAGCCGCGGCGCGTCCATGCTTGCGGTCGACGGCCTGGGCCACGGGCCGGAGGCGGCGCGCGCCGCCGCGGCGGCGATTCGCGTCCTCGACGCCCGCAAGGGAGGCCAGGCCGGGGAGTTGATGCACGCCGCCCACGACGCGCTGCGCCCGACGCGCGGCGCGGCGCTGGCGACCGCCCGCATCGACTTCGATGCGAGCGAGCTGCGCTTCGCCGGCGTGGGCAACATCGGCGGTTGCGTGATCGACGGCAGCCGGCGCGCGTTGGTGTCGCACAACGGGATCGTCGGCCACAATATGCGCAAGGTGCAGGAATTCGCGCTGCCTTTCCCGAAGGGGGCGCTGTGCATCATGCACTCGGACGGCATTCAGACCCAGTGGGACCTGGACAAGTATCCCGGCCTGGCCGGGCGCAGCCCGGCGCTGGTCGCGGCCATCCTGATGCGCGATTTCATCCGCCGCCGCGACGATGCCATGGTGTTGGTCGTGCGCAGGCTGGGGAGTTGAACGATGAGCCAGCACCGTATCCTCAACGTCGCCCTGGACAGCGACCAGGACGTGGTCGTGGTGCGCCAGCGCGCGCGCCAGGTGTCGGAACTGCTCGGCTTTTCGCAGCAGGACCAGGTGCGCGTGGCCACCGCGGTGTCCGAGATCGCGCGCGCCGCCTGCCACCTGGGCTCGGGCGGGCGCGCCGCCTTCCTGCTGGGTCGCAACCTGGGACGCCAGTACCTGGAAGTCGTCATCTACCCGGGCTCCGGCGAACGGCGCGCCCCGACGGCGCCCGGAAGCGGCCAGGGCTTCAGCCGCACGCTGCCGGAACTGGCCGTGATCAGCGCGCACCGCCTCATGGATTCCTGCGAGGTCGAGCCGGAACAGGGCGTGGTCACCGCGGTCACCATGCGCAAGGCGCTGCCGCCGCAGGCCATCGTCGAAAGCGCGCGCCTGGCCGAGATCAGCAACCGCCTGGCCGGCAGCCCGGTCTCGAACACGCTGCAGGAACTGCAGCTGCAGAACCACGAGCTGCTCGGCACCCTGGCCGAGCTGCGCGAGCGCCAGGAAGACTTGCTATCGTTGACGCGCGAACTGGAGGACACCAACCGCGGCATCGTCGCGCTGTACGCCGAAATCGAGGACAAGGCCGAGCGGCTGCGCCGCGCCGACGAGATGAAGTCGCGCTTCCTGTCGAATACCAGCCACGAACTGCGCACCCCGCTGTCCTCGATCCGCGCCCTGGCGCAGCTGCTGCTGGACCGCATGGACGGCGACCTGACCACGGAGCAGGAGCGCCAGGTGCAGTTCATCGCCAAGGCCGCCAACGACCTGTCGGAGCTGGTCAACGACCTGCTCGACCTGGCCAAGATCGAGGCCGGCAAGGTCGAGGTCCAGCTGGCGCCGGTGGTGGTCGACAACCTGTTCCGCGCATTGAAGGGCATGATGCGGCCGCTGGTCGATGAAGGCCGGGTGGAACTGATCTTCGAGCCTTCCGACTTCACGGACGCCTTCGATTCGGACGAAGGCAAGATCTCCCAGATCCTGCGTAATTTCATTTCGAATGCGCTCAAGTTCACCGAGCGCGGCGCGGTGCGCGTCTCGGCCACCCACGATGCGCAGGCCGATACAATCGCGTTCGCGGTGCTCGATACCGGAATCGGCATCAGCCCGGAAAACCTGCAACTGATTTTCGAAGAGTTCAGCCAGATCGAGCATCCGCTCCAGCGCCGCAGCAAGGGCACGGGCCTCGGCCTGCCGCTGTGCCGCAAGCTGGCCGAACTGCTGCACGGGCGCGTCGACGTGCGGAGCACGGAAGGCGAAGGCTCGACCTTTACGCTGACCTTGCCGCGGCACTTTCCGCAGCCCAGCCACGATGGAACCGAAACATGAAAGCCAACTCCACCCTGATCCTCAACGTTGACGACAACGACGGCGCCCGCTACGCCAAGAACCGCATCCTGCAGGGAGCGGGTTTCGAGGTAGTGGAGGCGACCAACGGCACCGATGCGCTGGAGATCGTCAAGCGCATGAACCCGGCGCTGGTACTGCTCGACGTGAAGCTCCCGGACATCAACGGCATCGAAGTCTGCCGCCGCATCAAGGCAAACCCCGAGAGCGCCATGGTGCTGGTGCTGCAGACATCGGCGGCACTGACCGGCCGCGCCGACAAGATCCGCGGGCTGGAAGGGGGCGCCGACAACTACCTGGCGGCGCCGATCGAGGCCGACGAGCTGATTGCCAACGTGAACGCGCTGCTGCGCATGCGCCAGACCCAGGTCCAGCTGCGCGACAGCGAAGAGCGTTTCCGCCAGATCACCGACAACATCGACGACGTGTTCTGGATGTTCGCCGTGCCGGAAGGCGACCTGGAGTACGTCAGCCCGGCGTATTCGGACATCTGGGGCGGCAGCCTGGACGCGCTGCGCCAGCGGCCCGAAAGCTGGCTGGACGCCGTGCATCCGGAGGACCGCGAGCGCATCGCGCAGCGCTGGCGCCAGCTGCAGCAGGCGCCGCACTACGACGACGAGTTCCGCATCTTCGGACCGGACGGGCGCACACAGTGGGTGCGCGACCGGCTGTTTGCGGTCCGCAATGCGCGCGGCGAAGTGTACCGGGTGGCGCGCGTGACCAGCGACATTACCGCGCGCAAGGAGATGGAAGCGCTGCTGCGCGCGGCCGATCGCAACAAGAACCAGTTCCTGGCCACGCTGGCCCACGAGCTGCGCAACCCGCTCAGCCCGATCCGCAACGCGGCCGCGCTGCTGGGCGCGAACAGCGACGGCAATACCGAGCGCCAGGCGCGCGCGCGTGAAGTCATCACGCGCCAGGTCGACCACCTGGCCCACCTGGTGGACGACCTGCTCGACGTCGCCCGCATTTCCGAAGGCAAGATCGTGCTGCGCACCGAAGAGGTGGATCTGGGGGCCGTGGTGGCCCAGGCGATCGAGACCGCCGGCCCGCTGATCGCGGCGCGCGGCCACCACCTGGACGTGCAGCTGCCGCAACAGCAGGTGTGGGTGATGGGCGACCCGGTGCGCCTGGCCCAGTCGGTCGGCAACCTGCTGCACAATGCCGCCAAGTTCACGCCCAAGGGCGGCGAGCTGTCGGTGCGTGTTGCGCTGCTCGACCAGGAGCGGGTGCAGATCGCGGTGCGCGACAACGGGATCGGCGTCGCCGAAGACAACCTGCCGCGCATCTTCGGCATGTTCGCCCAGGTGGACGTGCCGCCGGACCGCGCGCCGGAAGGCCTGGGCATCGGCCTTTCCCTGGTATCGCACCTGATCGAGCTGCATGGCGGGCGCCTGTTGGCCCAGAGCCCTGGCATCGGCCTGGGCAGCACCTTCACGGTCGACTTGCCGCTGCTGCGGGGCAGCGCGGACGCGGCCAGCCCGGACCATGCCGAGGCCTCGAAGCAGGGCGGCAGCGGCATGCGCGTGCTGCTGGTGGACGACAACGTCGACGCGATGGAGATGATGGGTTTCCTGCTGGCCGAGATGGGCTACGAGACCTGCACCACCTCGGACGCCACCGAGATCGAGGCGCTGGCGCTGCGCCACAAGCCGCAGGTGATCGTGCTCGACATCGGCCTGCCGGGCATGGACGGCTATGAAGTGGCGCGCCGCATCAAGAAGAACCCGCAGCTGGCCGATATCCGCCTGGTGGCGCACACCGGCTACGGCTCGCCGGAAGACCGCCGGCGCGCGATAGAGGCGGGCTTCGACGCCCACCTGGTCAAGCCGGCCGAGTTGCCGGACCTGGAGCGCGCGCTGAAGGGGTAAAATACCGCCCTTTGAAGTAGCGGCCTGCGCCGTTGTGAGAACAAACCCCGGGCCGGCCCGGCTTTTTGAAAGGATGGCCGAATGGCTTGGTTCATGTTGTTGTTGGCGGGACTGTTCGAAGTGGTGTGGGCGGTGGCCATGAAGCAGTCGCATGGCTTCACCCGGCTCTGGCCCAGCATCATCACCCTGGTCGGCAGCATCGCCAGTTTCCTGCTGCTGTCCTGGGCAATGCGCAGCATTCCCCTTGGGACCGCCTATACCATCTGGACCGGGATCGGTGCGGTGGGAGCCTTCGTCGTCGGGATCGCGCTGCTCGGGGAGCAGGTCAACACCATGCGTGTGGTGGCGGCGGTCCTGATCGTGTCGGGGCTAGTGTTGATGAAGTTGGCTGGAGATTGAAAAAAAGCCCCGCATCGGCGGTAATGCCGTTCAGTTAAGGTCCTTCTTCAGGACACGAACGGTGTAACGATGAGGTAAGGCCTTCACGGCCCGGTCGAGTTTTCGACCGGGCCGTTCTTCATTCAAGAGCATCACCAGGCGTTGACGCAGGCGCTGCATCAGAGCGGGCAACTTGCCGTATGACCGGGTCACCGCTGCCCAATGCAGTTCGTACTGGATGACGTGGAAGGCACGGATGAAACTGATCTCTGTCGGCTCGCATTTCACCTCCAGTGCCGCCTTGGACATCTCCAGCCGGATCAGGTTGTAAGCGGTCAGGGTTCCCCAGATTTCCTGATAGACGCCTTCCACGGTACGGCTACGCAGGGTTAGCGCCATGCCCATCATTGTTTGCTTGAGCTCGCGATAGCTTGTTTCGATCCGCCAGCGCTGGGTATAGCAAGCGGCGATGTCCTTGGCTGTGTAACGCTTGGTGTCGAACAATGAGGTAAGCAGTACGTGCTTGCGTGCACTCTGGTCGATGATCGTGATGGCGCGCACGCGCCATGTCTCAGGCAAGTCGGAGCACTTCTTGCGCGCCTGGGGCGATACGCGCATTTCAATGACGGCATCGTCAGGTGTGCCGCCGACGACTTCCCACTTGGTGTTGGCCTTGGCTGGGATGATGAAGTGTCTGTTGGTCCCGCCCATGGTCAGGCCGCATAGAATCTCGGCCGACAGGAACCCTTTGTCGAAGGCGGTAAGGGAATCATCTGGAATCGATGCAAGCAGCTCTTTGGCATAGAGCATTTCGTTGATTCCATAAGGACCAAATTTCGCATCACGGATCAAGTGGGTCGGCACCGCGGTCAAGGTCACGCCACGCACTTGCGGATAGCTGGAGATCCGACCACTGGGATACACCTGCTCGCCGAAATGCTCGCGGTGTTCAACCGTGTCGGCAGTCTTCAATGTCGTGCCGTCCATCGCGAACAGGCTCAGTCCCTTGAACAGGTACTGCTTGCGATCCTGCTCCGACCATGCTTTTGCTGAGATCTCGAATAACGCCCGAAGTGGCTCGGCACCAAGACGCTGCCGTGCCTGCGCTACCGCGCTCTTGCTCACGAAAGGCGCCTGCGCGTCCGGCAACGCAAGGTCCAGGTCATCGACCACTTCACTGATGGACTGATGACGGTACAGCGCCAAGGCAACGACGAGCCACACTACCTGCTCGGCCGGTAAGCGACGCTGTCGAATGCTCGCTTTGCCAGTGTATGCAACCGCTTGCTCGATCCACTCGTGAGGTAAGTGCTGTCCCAGACGGGCCCAGTCAGGGTCTTCCTGGGCTTGCACGAGGAAATGGAGCGCGTCATCAAACATGGTGACGCAGGTTAACAGCCTCAGCTACCGTTTACAACACCCCAAAAGAAAAATGCCGTTCAGTCTTAACTGAACGGCATTACCGCATCGGCGGGGCTTTCCACATCAGCACACGGGCCGCATCACTTGTCGGTCACCGTGAACTCCCCGAAGGCCTTGAGCTGCTCGCCCACCGCCTTCGGATCGCCCACCACCACGATCGACTGGTTCTCAGGATTGAAGTACTTCCTGGCCACGTCGCGCACCTGTTCCGGCGTGACCTTCTGGATGCGCGGCACGTACTCGCCCAGGAACTCGGCCGGCAGGCCGACCAGCCAGTTCTGCGCCAGGGTCGCGGCGACCGCGCGCTGCAGCTGGTTGCTGATCATGTAGCCGCCCGCCACGTAGCGCTTGTTCATCTCCATTTCCTTGGCCGGCACCAGCTCGGTGCCGATGCGCTTGTACTCGGAGAAGAACTCGTTCAGCGCCGCGCCGGTCACTTCGTTGCGCACGTCGGCGCCGCCGACGATCGCGCCGCCCGCGCGGTTCATGCGCGCGCCGGCCGAGGCGCCGTAGGTATAGCCCCTTTCCTCGCGCAGATTGATGTTGACGCGGCTCGAGAAGCCGCCGCCCAGGATGGTGCTCGCCAGGCGCAGCGGGATTTGGTCCTGCGCGCTCGCCGCGATTCCCGGGCTGCCCAGGCGCACGGCCGACTGCACGCTCTTGTCGCGGTTCAGCAGGATGCGCGCCGGCTTGGCGTTGGCCGGGGCGGCGGCGGTCTCCGGCAGGGCCGGGCCACTCGCACGCCAAGAGCCGAAGGCCTGTTCCGCCAGCTTGATCGCGTCGGCTTCCTTGACCGGGCCGGTGATCACGAGCAGGGCGTGGTCCGGGCGCAGGCGCCTGGCGTGTTCGGTGCGCAGCATGTCCTGGGTCACCGCGTTGATGGCTTCCACCGTCGGGGTGGTGCGCGAGTACGGATGGTCGCCATAGACCGCGCGGCTGATGGCGCGCTCGGCGCGGAAGCCCGGCTGGGTCTCGGATACGCGCAGCGCTTGCAACGCATTGGCCTTGGCCAGCGCCACTTCGCTTTCCGGGAAGGACGGGGTACGCGCCACTTCGGCCAGCAGCTGCATCATCGGCGCGGCCTGCGAGACCAGCGCATTGGCCGACACCACGATGCCGTCCGAGGTGGCGCTGGCGCCGACCTCGCCGCCCATGCCCTGGGCCGCTTCGGCGATCGCGCGCGAATCGCGCTTGGCGGTGCCTTCGTTGAGCAGGCCGGCCAGCATGGTGGCGAAGGCCGGGGACTGCGGCGCGTCGGCCGCGAAGCCGGCGCCGCGGACCGCCAGCACGTAGTCCACGCGCGGCAGGCCCTTGCGCGGCACGACCCAGACGGTCAGGCCGTTGGCCAAGGTTTTCTTGGTGATCTTCGGCACCGGGATCGGGTTGTCCTTGCCATAGGCCGGCATCGGCAGGTTGTCCGCGGCGGGCGCGGAGCTTGCGGAATAGGCGGCCATCGGCGCAAAGGCGACCGAGACGGCGAATGCGAGCATCAGTTTTTTCATCGATGCGCTCCTTATTTGTTAGCGCCGGCCGGTGCGGCAGCGGCAGCGGGGGTGGCGGATGCGGCGGCAGGTGCGGCGAGCATCGCGGCCGGCTTGCGGTCGATGACGGTACGGTTGGTCGGCACCATGTAGGTGCGCACCGCGCGCTGGATGTCTTCCGACGTCACGCCTTCGATCAGGCCCGGGACCTTGTTGACCACGTTGGCGTCGCCCCACATCACCTGCATCTTGGCCATCATGTCGGCGCGGTTGATGAAGCTTTCCAGCTGGTTGTTCCAGTTGGCCAGCATGCGGGTCTTGACGCGCTTGAGTGTGGCGGCGTCCACGCCGTCCTGCGCGACCTTGGCGAGTTCCTCGTCGATCGCCTTGAGCATGGCGTCGGCGCTGCTGTTCGGCTTGTACAGGGCGAACACGGTCAGGAGGGTCGGGCCGTCGTATTCGAACGGACCGGTCAGGCCGAACAGGGAGTCGACGTTGAGCGCGATCTCGCGGCCCTTCACCAGGCCCTGGTAGAACAGCGAGGCGTCGCCGCCGGCCAGCAGTTCGCCCAGCACGGCCATGGCGGCCTGGTCGCGGTGGCCGCGCGGCGGCATCTTCCAGGCCGCGGCGATCGCCGGCACCTGGGCCAGGGGGTCGCTCTGCACCAGGCGCTTCTCCTGGGTGTTCAGGCCTTCGCTGAAATCGGTCGGCTTCGGGGTGGGGCGGGCCGGGATCTTGCCGAAGTACTTCTCGGCCAGCGCGAAGCCCTGGCTTGGCGTGATGTCGCCGGCGATCGCGATCACGGCGTTGTTGGGGCCGTAGTAGTCGCGGTGGAAGGCGCGCACGTCGTCCAGGCTGGCGTTCTCGAGGTCCTCGAAGCTGCCGTAGCCGTCATGGTTGTTTTCCCACTTCTGGAAGGCATGCTGGCCGATGTCGATCCACATGAAGCCGCCGTAAGGCTGGTTCTTCACGTTCACGCGAATCTCTTCCTTCACCACGTCCTGCTGGTTCTTCAGCGTGGCCGGGTTGAAGTCGAGCGTCTTCATGCGGTCCGCTTCCAGCCACAGGATCGGTTCCAGCGCCGAGCGCGGGGCGGTCTCGATGTAGTTGGTATAGTCGGCGCGGGTCGAACCGTTGTTGCGCCCGCCGCCGGCGGTGATGGTGGTGTCGAACACGCCCTTCTTGGCATTCGGCGTGCCCTGGAACATCAGGTGTTCGAACAGGTGGGCGAAACCGGTGCGGTTCTTCGGCTCCAGGCGCATGCCCACTTTATAGACGACCGATACGCCCACGGTGGGCGAGCTGCGGTCTTCGGTGACGATGACCGTCAGGCCGTTGTCGAGCTTCTTGACGGCGATCGGCAGGGTCCACTGGTCCGCGGAGGCGGCGAATGCCGACAGCGAGAACGTGAGCCCGGCCAGCAATACTGGTAATTGGCGCATGCGCATTGGTTGACCTCGAAAAAATACGAAAAGGATCTGTACTGACGGCAGGGCCGCCATGCGCTGCATCTTAGCGCAATGGCATGTCAATAAGTAATCTTTTTTGATCGCCAGACTTGACCAGCCATCCGTGCATACGCCGCTCCAGGACGCGATTCTTGCAGTTCATCGCAGATCGGTAGGCGATGGCAGTCCGAACGGATATAGTTGCAACATGATAATTTTGAGCTGTTGCGCACTGGTTCACCCATCAGGCGGCCCACGGACAACACGAACATGTATTCGGAGAATGGTATGAATCAGCTTTCCAAGGCCGGCTTCGCCGCCGCTGCACTGTGCACCTGGCTGTTGACCTGCATGGGCATGGCGAAGGCGGCGCCGGATGTGGTCACCGAGACGCGCCAGGTCGATGCGCGCGTGGTGCGCGTCAAGGTCGACGGGGTGGTGGACCTCAAGATCCGCCAGGGCAGCACGCCGCTCCTGGTGCTGACCGGCGACCCGCGCCTGCTCGGCAAGACCACCACGCTGCAAAGCGGCGACACCATCAGCATCGGCACCGAGACCAAGGGCATCAGCATCAACCTGGGCCGCAGCATGGGCCTGCATGCCGAGCTGACCCTGCCGAACTTGCGTGAAGTCAGCTCCGAGAGCGTGGGAGGCACCGCGATCACCGGTTTCTCGGGTGACGAACTCGAGCTCAACCTCGATGGGGCCGGCTCAATGAATGTATCATGTAACTACAAGGCGCTGAGCGCCAACCTGGGCGGTGTCGGCAGCATGAAAGTGCATGGCATTAACAGCGAGAGCGTCGAGCTGAACCTCAGCGGCGCCGGCTACGTGACCCTGTCGGGCCGCAGCCGCAGGCTCAAGGCGGAGCTGGGCGGCCTGGGCGGCCTGGACGCCCAGGCGTTCTCGGCCGAGAACGTGACCCTGGAGCTGTCCGGCCTGGGCAACGCGACCGTGACCGCCAAGGACAGCGCCAACCTGACGCTGTCGGGCCTTGGTTCGGTGACGGTGCACGGCAAGCCGCAGAACCGCAAGGTGAGCGTCGACGGCCTTGGCAAGGTCAACTGGAAATAAGCAGGACCAGAACAAGAACAACGAACGAACCAACACTGAGTCCATCACGAGGACCAAGGGTACGCAGAAACCCTGATTCCATGGTCGAGACATGAAAAAACTATTGATAGCGATCGCATTCGTGCTGGGCCTGCAGGCCAGTGCGCATGCGGGCTTCGCGGAAGGGGCCAGCGCGTATAACGCGCGCAACTACGCGGTAGCACTGAAAGAGATCGTCCCGCTCGCCAAGGCCGGCCATGCGGACGCCCAGCATTTGCTGGGCCTGATGTATTACATGGGCCGCGGCGTCGCGCGCGACTACAAGCAGGCTTTTGCCTGGCACTACAAGGCGGCCCAGCAGGGCAAGGCCGACGCCCAGTACGTGGTCGGCGCCATGTACTACACCGGCAATGCCGTGCCGCAGGACCAGCGCCATGCGGTGGGCTGGTTCCGCAAGGCGGCCGAGCAGGGCCATGCCGAGGCCCAGCATGCGCTCGGGCTGATGTACCGCTACCACCAGGCGGGCATGCCGCAGGACAAAGTGCTGGCCTATATGCTGTGGAACCTGGCGGCCGCCGGCGGCAACCACAATGCGGTCGAGCAGCGCGCGGCCATCTCGCGCCAGATGACGCAGGAGCAGATCGAGGAAGCCCAGGCGATGTCGCGCACCTGGCGGCCGGGCCGGCCCTTGCCGACGAGTTCGCGCACGGGGAGCAATTCCTGAACAACACCGCCGGCCGCGACCGGCGGTTTCTTTTGTTGGCGTGTCGGTTTCGGGTGGACGGCTTCGCCGTCCGCGCGTTCAACCAGCTCAAGAATAGCCGTGCATCTAGTCTAACCAAGTTTGAACGCGCGGACGGGAGACCCGTCCACCCTACGACCATCATTTCGCCTGCGTGCTTGCAGGAGCCTTCGCCGCATTGCGGAACAGGCTCAAGGGCACCGCATTGCCCATCGCCTGGTAGCCCAGGTCGTTCGGATGCAGGTGGTCGCCGCTGTCGAAGGCAGGCAGGAAGCGGGTCGGCCGGGCCGGGTCGCGCGTGACGCGGTCGAAGTCGATCACGGCGTCGAACTCGTCGTTGTTGCGGATCCAGTTGTTCACCGCCTGCCGCACGACTTCCTTCTCCGGCGAATAGTAGGCCGCGCCTTCGAAAGGCGTGAGGGTGGCGCCGATCACGCTGATGCCCTTGGCATGCGCGCGATGAATCAGCTGGCGGTAGGCGGCGATCAGGTCCTCGGCCGTGACCGGGCTGGTGGGCGAGCTGTTGCCGATATCATTGATGCCGATCAGGACCACCAGGTAGCGCACCCCGGCGGTGGCCAGCACGTCGCGGTCGAAGCGTTCCTGGGCGCTGCGGCCGGACAGCGTGTTCGGTGAATTGCTCAGCAGGCGGTTGCCGCTGATGCCGCGGTTGACCACGCCGAAACGGGCGTTGATGCCGAGGACCGGGTCGCGCTCGGTCTGCAGCCGGCGCGCCAGCCAGTCGGGCCAGCGGTTATTGGTGTCGGGCGTGCTGCGGGTGCCGTCGGTGATCGAGTCGCCCAGCGTGACGATGGTGGGGCCGCTGGTGTCGACATCGACCTCGGTGAGGAACGGCCAGATCTGGATGGTGCGCTGCACCGGCAGGGTCGCGGCGGCCGTGAAGTTGCCGGGCAGGGACACGTAATTGGTCTGCAGGGCCAGCTGGTGCACGGTGCTCGCCTGTACCGTGCCGGGCAGGTACAGGCTCACCGCCAGGTCGGACAGCGGCGGCACGTTCAGCTCGACCGGATCGGACAGCGCCGGCGCGCCCGGCGGGATGGTGACGAAGCTGCGCCCGCCAAAGGTGAGAAGGCGGTCGGTACCGGCGGCGACGTCCGAACCGCTCGCGCGCAGGCCGATGCGGGCGGCGCCGATCGTCAGCGGCGTCGAACCGAGCTCGTTGGACAGCCGGATGCGCACGCGGTTGCCGCCGGTGCTGGTGTGGACGATCAGGCGCAGGGTCTGGTCGGTGAAGGTCTGCAGGCTGGCGTCCGGCGGCGGACCGCTTGGGGCCGCGCCCCAGGTGCCGGCCCAATGTTCCATGGTCCAGGACTGGGCGGTGGCCGGTTGCGGCAGGGCGATCGCCGCGGCCAGCATGGCGCTGCCCAGCAGCAGGCGCCGGCGCGGCGGATGCATGCCCGTGGTGGAGAAGGCAACACCGTCCTTGAGACGCCGCGCGGCGTCGAGGAGGAGGGGAAGGAAGCGTTTCATGATCGGCTCCTTGAATAACGGCCATGCGAAATGCATGAGCTCGTCTGCCAATGTAGCCAGTCCCGGGACCGTGAACAAGAAGGCAACAATCGCGCCCTTTGCGCAGGATCGAAGCGGCAAACGATTGATATTCCTGCAAGAATCTTCTGTGCTTGTCGGGTAAATGTTGACCGGAGATTGACCCGTCCTGCCGCCCCTACTGTTCGCAGGCGCACCGAATGTGCCGGGCAACAGGTTTAGCTTGATGCTTCCACGGACGAGGAGCGGCCATGAGCAAGCATTCGAGTGAGCTGAGGATCGAGAACCCGACGATGCCGGCGGGCGGCTGGGGTTCGGTGCAGGAAGTCTCCACCATCCTGCTGCACCAGCGCGTGCCGTTGAAGGACAGTCCGCTGCTGCTGAAGCAGAACAAGCCGGACGGCTTTGCCTGCGTGAGCTGCGCCTGGGCCAAGCCGGCCAATCCGCATCCCTTCGAGTTCTGCGAGAGCGGGGCCAAGGCCACGGCCTGGGAAACCACCAGCAAGGCCATTGGGGCCGACTTCTTCGAACGCCATACGGTCACCGAACTCGAGGCCTGGGACGACCACCGTCTGGAAGACCAGGGCCGCCTGACCGTGCCGCTGCGCTACGACCCGCAGACCGACAAGTACCGCGAGATCGGCTGGGACAGCGCGTTTGCCGAGATCGGCGCGCTGCTGCGTGCCATGGACCGCAAGGGGGTGGTGTTCTACAGCTCGGGCCGGGCCTCGCTCGAGACCTCCTACATGTACGGCTTGCTGGCGCGCATGTACGGCAACAACAACCTGCCGGACAGCTCCAACATGTGCCATGAAAGCACCTCGGTCGGGCTGCAAAAGACCATCGGCGTGCCGGTCGGCACCGTGACGCTGGAGGACTTCGAGCACACCGACTGCATCTTCTTCTTCGGCCAGAACGTGGGCGTGAACAGCCCGCGCATGCTGCACCAGCTGCAGCAGGCGCGCCGGCGCGGCGTGCCGATCATCACCTTCAACCCGCTGCGCGAGCGCGGACTGGTCAGCTTCACCAATCCGCAATCGCCCACCGAGATGCTCACCGGGGCCGAGACGGCCATCAGCACCCAGTACCACCAGGTCAAGCCCGGCGGCGACACCGCCGCCATCATGGGCCTGTGCAAGGCCATCTTCGCCTTCGACGACGCCACCCGCGCGGCGGGCAGCCAGCGGCTGCTCGATACCGCCTTCCTGCAGGAACACACCGATGGCCTGAAACACTTCGAGGCGGCGGTGCGCGCCTGCGCCTGGGGCGACATCGAACGCGAATCGGGCCTGCGCCGCGCCGCCCTCGAAAGCGCGGCCCAGGTGTACTGCAGCGCCAGCGCCGTGATGGCTGTCTACGGCATGGGCGTGACGCAGCACCGCAACGGCGTGCAGAACGTGGAGATGATCGTCAACCTGCTGCTCCTGCGCGGGAACATCGGCAAGCCCGGCGCCGGCGTGTGCCCGGTGCGCGGCCACTCCAACGTGCAGGGCCAGCGCACGGTCGGCATCACCGAAAAGCCCGAGCTGGCGCCGCTCGACAAGCTGGAACAACAGTACGGCTTCGCGCCGCCGCGCGAACCCGGCATGAACACGGTCGAGGCCTGCGAAGGCATCCTGGCCGGACGTGTGCAGGCCTTCATCGGCCTGGGCGGAAACTTCGTGCGCGCGGTGCCCGAGCGCCAGCTGATGGAGGCCGCGTGGCGCGCCATTCCGCTGACGGTGCAGGTCTCGACCAAGCTCAATCGCAACCACCTGGTCCATGGCAAGGCATCCTACATCCTGCCCTGCCTGGGACGGATCGAGATCGACCGCCAGGCCGGCGGCGCCCAGGACGTGACCATTGAGGATTCGACCGCCTGCATGCACGGCTCGCGCGGGATGGCCGAACCGGTGGCGCCGTCGCTGCTGTCGGAACCGGCCATCGTGGCCGGCATCGCCAAGGCTACGCTCGCGCCCAACCCGCGGGTCGACTGGGACCGCTGGGTGGCCGATTATGCGACCATCCGCGATGCGATCGCCGAGACCTATCCCGAGATCTTCCACGACTTCAATGCGCGCATGTGGACCCCGGGCGGCATTCGCAAACCCCTGGGCGCCGCGCACCGGGTCTGGAAGACCGAGAGCGGCAAGGCCAATTTCACGGTGCCCGAGGCGCTCCAGGGTAATCCGGACCTGAAGGGCGGTTCGAGCACGCTGCGCCTGTTCACGGTGCGTAGCGACGGCCAGTTCAACACCACCATCTACAGTCATGACGACCGCTTCCGCGGCGTCTACGGCAGCCGCATGGTGATCTTCATGGCGCGCGCCGACATGGCCCGGCATGCGCTCACGCAGGGCGAGCTGGTAACGCTGCGCTGCGCGGCCGAGGACGGGGTCGAGCGCCGCGTCGGCGGCCTGGCGGTGGTGCCCTATGACGTGCCCGAAGGCTGCATCGCGGGCTACTTCCCCGAGCTCAATCCCCTGATCCCGCTGTGGCACCACGCCAAGGAAAGCAAGGTGCCGGCGGCCAAGGCGATCGACGTGATCCTCGAGCGCGGCGGGAGGCCGTCGTGAACGCGGGGGAAGGCTTCTTCGCGCCGCAGGGCGCGCGCCGCCTGCCGGTGCAGCGCTGGCGCGACGGAGAACTGGCCGGCGCGGCCGAGCTGGTGGCGGACGAGGTGCCGGTCGCGCTCGTTTATAACGGCATCAGCCATGCGGTGATGCTGGCGTCCCCGCAGGACCTGGAAGATTTCGCGCTCGGCTTTTCGCTGGGCGAACGGATCGTGCGCGACGCGCGCGACATCCACGACATCGACGTCGAACAGGCTGGGCACGGCATCGCCATCGAGATGCGCATCGCCGCCGGCGCCATGATGCGCCTGAAGGAGACGCGCCGCGCGCGCACCGGAAAAACCGGCTGCGGCCTGTGCGGCGTGGAGAGCCTGGAGCGCTTCGGCGAGGATGCCTTCGCCGAGCTGGGGGAGGGCGCCCAGGCAGGCTTCGCGCCCGCAGCCCTGCACCGGGCGATGGCGGCGATGGCGGCGCGCCAGGACCTGCACCACGCGACCGGTGCCGTGCACGCGGCCGGCTGGGCCGGCCGCGATGGCGAACTGCTGTGCGTGCGCGAAGACATCGGCCGCCACAACGCCCTCGACAAGCTGGTCGGCGCACTGGCGCGCGGCAAGGCGGATACGACGGACGGCTTCGCGGTGGTGACCAGCCGCGCCAGCTTCGAGATGGTGCAGAAGGCCGCGCGCGCGGGCTTTCCGCTGCTGGCCGCGGTCTCGGCGCCGACCGCGCTGGCGGTGCAGGTGGCCGAGCGGGCAGGGCTGACCCTAGCCGGCTTTGTGCGGGGCGGACGCCACGTCCTGTACAGCCATCCGCAACGGCTCGCGCCCGAAGCGGGGTGAAGCGCGTATGATGCGCTCCTGATTTTTAAGTTTTGGAGCGACAATGGTCATCGTGACCCACAACGGCAAGTTCCATGCGGACGACGCATGGGCGGTGGCCGTCCTGCACATCCTCTTCCCTGACGCCGAGATCGTCAGGACACGCGAGAGCGCC
Source organism: Massilia varians (assembly GCF_027923905.1). NCBI lineage: Bacteria > Pseudomonadati > Pseudomonadota > Betaproteobacteria > Burkholderiales > Oxalobacteraceae > Massilia > Massilia varians. The sequence goes on along the minus strand of NZ_AP026966.1, from coordinate 4,032,791 downwards.
ATCATCGAGGCCGCCGATTTCGTGGTCGACGTCGGCGGCATCTGGGATCCGGCCGCGGGCCGCTTCGACCACCACCAGAAGGGCTTCGACGGCGCGCGCCCCAGCGGCGTGCCCTACGCCAGCGCCGGCCTGGTATGGCGCGATTACGGCGCGCGCTGCGTCGCCCACCTGGCAGCCATGCACACCGGCCACCAGCTCGACGAGGACACGGCCCAGCAGATGGCCTATGCCATCGATGCCGACATCGTCCAGTACCTCGACCTGTCGGACGTCGGCGCGGCCAAGAACGCGCCGGGCGGCTACGGCATGTCGGCGGTGGTGTCGGGCTTCAATCCGAACTGGATGGACGAGCAGCGCCTGGGCTACGGCGAGCAGGCCGACGCCTACCGCCTGGCCCAGTTCCGCAAGGCGATGGACTTTCTGACCGAGGTGATCGTCAATTCGGTCAAGTACCGCGTCGGCGCCATCCTGGCGCTGGCCCAGGTGCGCCAGGCGCAGGTGCTGGAGAACGGCCGGCTGCTGTTCCTGAAGAATGCGGCCTTGCCCTGGAGCTCGGTGGTGCGCAAGGAAATGCCGAAGGTGCTCTTCGTGCTCAGCCACAGCCTGTCGGAAGACCGCTACATGCTGCACACCGTGCCCGCCACGACCGACACCTTCGATGCGCGCGCCGACCTGCCGGAAAGCTGGGCCGGCCTGCGCGACGCCGACCTGGCCGCGGTGACCGGCGTGCCGGATGCGAAGTTCTGCCACAACGGCCGCTTCATTGCCGCCGCAAAATCCTACGAGGGCGCCTATGCGATGGCCCTGCAGGCGCTGCAGGCTGTCGACGCCGGCCTGAGCCCGCTGTTCGTCCCGCGCGAAGCGGCAGCCGCACTGAGTTAGGTAAGGCACGGTCAGTCCCGGCGCGAGACCGTATCTTGGCTCCATGGCAAAGATCGTTTCGATGAAAAAGCTTTACGCAATGCAGCGCATGTCGGCCGCGCTGAACCGGGCCGCGGCAGCGCGGCCCTTCGGACCGGAAACGGACCGGGCGCTGCGCTGGGCCGCGGCCTGGGGCATGGCGGCCGGGATCCGCACCCCGCATACGCGCGTGCGCCTGCGGCGCGATACCCTGGTGGGTGTCAGCGTCATGCAGGCGCCGCAGCGCCAGATGCGCTCGTGAAGCTGCGATTGTGGTAGTCTGACCCCCTGGCCCATCCATCTTGATCGATTTGCCGCGTGATGCCAGGCATCCGGCGATCGATGAGGCATGGACATGATTGCCAGACGCAAATTCAATCACATCACCGCAGGTCTCCTCTCCAAGTTTCTCACCCGCTACAACGACATCGACGGTTATTGGGCGCTCGGCGTGCTGTACACGCAAGCGCGCGCCTGCGGCAACCGGGTCGAGATCGATGTGCTCCATGGCCGCGCACGGCCGGATTTTCCTGCATGCAGCAGTATGGCGCGCAGCTGGGCACTGAACCTGCGCGAGGCGCTTGGCAGGCATGGCATCGCGCCGGATGCGCTGGCGGCAGCGAGCATGCTCCTCGAGTTCGGACTGGTGCCCATGCCTAACATTCCCAGCTACCCTAACGACCACAAGTTCGGCGCCGACTTCCGGGCGACCCTGCGCCTGCAGTCCCGCGATGGCCGCACGTTCGTCCGCCAGGATCGTGGCTACTGCATGCCGCACGTGGAATTCTGCGGTAGGCGCAGCACGCGCTGGACGGGTTGATGCGACGCGGGGCGCGCAGGTTTTCCCCGGCTCCCTTACAATTGTGGTTTTTTTAACACGGGAGTTCCCATGCGCGCCATCGAAATCACGCAGCCCGGCAAGCCGGACGTCCTGCAGCTGTGCGAGCGTCCTGTGCCGGTGCCCAAGGCCGGCGAGGTGTTGATCAAGGTGCACGCGGCCGGCATCAACCGCCCCGACGTGCTGCAGCGGCTCGGCAAATACCCGGTGCCGCCCGGCGCCTCCGATCTGCCGGGCCTGGAAGTGGCCGGCGAGATCGTCGACGGCGACTACGCGGCCGCCGGCTTTGCCAAGGGCGACCTGGTGTGCGCGCTGGTCCAGGGCGGCGGCTATGCCGAATACTGCACCGCTCCGCTTGAACAGTGCCTGCCGGTGCCGCAAGGCCTGAGCCTCTTGGCCGCGGCCTCGCTGCCCGAGACTTTTTTTACCGTTTGGTCAAATGTGTTCGACCGCGCCCGCCTGGCGCCGGGTGAATCGCTGCTGGTGCAGGGCGGCACCTCGGGCATCGGCGTCACCGCGATCCAGCTCGCCACGGCGCTGGGGCACCGCGTGTTCGCCACCGCGGGGTCCGATGAGAAGTGCCGCGCCTGCGAGCAGCTCGGCGCCGAACGCGGCATCAATTACCGCAGCGAGGATTTCGCGCAGGTCGTGAAGGAGCTGACCGGCGGGAAGGGCGTCGACGTGATCCTGGACATGGTGGCCGGCGACTACATCCCGCGCGAGATCGATTGCCTGGCCGACGATGGCCGCATCGCCCTGATCGCGCTGCTGGGCGGCGCGAAAGCCGAGATCGACCTGGGCCAGGTGCTGCGCCGCCGCCTCTGCATCACCGGCTCGACGCTGCGCCCGCGCCCGGTCGCGTTCAAGGCCGCGATCGCGCGCAGCCTGCGCGAGCGGGTCTGGCCGCTGTTCGAGCAGGGCAAACTCAAGCCGGTCATTTACCGGAGCTTCCCGCTGGCCCAGGCAGCCGAGGCACACGCGCTGATGGAGTCGAGCACGCACGTGGGCAAAATCGTATTGGAAGTGGTCTAAGAGATTGAATCAAAAAGGGAAGTGGCGCTCGCAGAATGGCTCAGCCATTGTTTGACCGCCACATATTCGACCGCTAGAATAGCGGGTTAAATTAAAAGATGGGGTTCTATGCGTCCCAAGCTCGTCGTAGGTAACTGGAAAATGAACGGCAGCCGTGCTGCCAATGCCGCGCTCCTGCACGGCATCCTCGAAGGTCTGGGCGATGCCCGGGCCCAGGTGGCGGTGTGCGTGCCGGCGCCCTACCTGTTCCAGTGCGAAGAAATTCTCAAGGGTTCCCCGGTCGCCTGGGGTGCGCAGGACGTGTCCTGCCATCCGGTGGGCGCCTATACCGGCGAAGTGTGCATGTCGATGCTGCAGGATTTCGGCAGCCGCTACGTGATCGTCGGCCACTCGGAGCGCCGCGCCTACCACGGCGAGACCAACGAACTGGTTGCCAGGAAGGCCAAGGCCGCGCTCGAGGCCGGTCTGACCCCGATCGTCTGCATCGGCGAAACCCTGGAGCAGCGCGAAGCGGGGCAGACCATGGAAGTGGTCAATGCCCAGCTGGAAGCCGTGCTGGAAGCGGTGGGCGTTGACGCCGTCGACAAGATCGTGCTGGCCTACGAGCCGGTGTGGGCGATCGGCACCGGCAAGACCGCAACTCCGGAAATGGCCCAGGAAGTTCACGCCGGCCTGCGCCAGAAACTGCGCGGATGCAACGCCGATGCCGCGCAGCGCACGCTGGTGCTGTACGGCGGCAGCATGAAGCCGGATAATGCGGCGGACCTGATGGCGCAGCCGGATATTGACGGCGGCCTGATCGGCGGTGCGGCGCTGAAAGCGGCGGACTTCCTCGGCATCATTCGCTCAGCGAATTGAGAGATTCACAGTTTCAAAAGTAATCAAGCTTTAGAGATAGAGCATTCATAGCAGTCAATCGACGTCGTTTAACTTGGAAATGGAATTGTAATGAACACCGTGTTCAATCTGATTATTGTTGTGCAGGTTATTTCTGCCCTGGCCATCATCGGCCTGGTGCTGGTCCAGCACGGCAAGGGCGCCGACATGGGCGCGGCCTTCGGTTCGGGCGCCTCGGGCAGCCTGTTCGGCGCCTCGGGCTCGTCGAACTTCCTGTCGAAGTCGACCGCCGTCGCGGCCGCGGTGTTCTTTGCATCGACCCTGGCGCTGGCCTGGCACAGCAATGGCCGTACCGCCGCCGGCACCGATGGCGGCGTGATGGAGCGCGTCACCGTGCCGTCCTCGCAGGCGCCAGCCACTGGCATTCCGACCGACGTCCCGGGCGCGGGCCCGAACGCCGGCGCGACCACCGCCGTTCCGGCCAACGACATCCCGCAGACCCCGGGCGTTGCCGTGCCTGCCGCGCCGGGCGAAGCCGCTCCGGCGCCGGCCGCTCCAGCCGCAGCTGCGCCCGCCGCACCTGCACCGGCACCGACCAAGTAATTCCTGGCCCGGGCCGCACGCCCGTTCCAGATTAGGAGTAGAATGCGCCTCGCCATCGGGCAGGGTGCATGGTTGTGAAGGATGGGCAGCCCTTTAAGCTGCCAACCCTGCAGTAAAGATGGCTGGCATCAAAAGAAATGTTGAGTAATTGCGTAATTTCCTTGTGATAGCGCAATTTGTGCATTGAAAAGTAGTGCTAAAGCAGGGTAAAATACTGGTCTCCAGCCGACGTGGTGAAATTGGTAGACACGCTATCTTGAGGGGGTAGTGGCGCAAGCTGTGCGAGTTCGAGTCTCGCCGTCGGCACCAATATACGAAAGAGCCAGCAAGGGCGCATGAGCGATCGCTCTCCTGCCTGAGCTGGCTTTTTCACGAGGATCAGTTGTACGGTCCTGGTGGCATTCAACGGAGTTCTCCTCCGGCCAGGTTCGCGCGACTCGGCGCTGCAGCCCTGCAGTGTTTCATTAACCGATCGTTCAAATAGGCTTCACGTGAACCTCGAAAATTATCTCCCCGTTCTTCTCTTTATCCTGATTGGCATCGGCGTCGGTGTCGCTCCGCAGGTGCTCGGCCGTATCCTGGGTCCGCACCGCCCGGACGCCGCCAAGCTGTCCCCGTATGAATGCGGCTTCGAAGCCTTCGAAGATGCGCGCATGAAGTTCGACGTTCGCTACTACCTGGTGGCGATCCTGTTTATTTTGTTTGATCTGGAAACGGCATTCTTCTTCCCATGGGGCGTCTCGATGCGCGAACTGGGCTGGACCGGTTTCATCACGATGATGGTGTTCATCGCCGAATTCGTCGTGGGCTTCTGGTACATCTGGAAGAAAGGTGCCCTTGATTGGGAATAAGCCATGGCAATTGAAGGCGTATTAAACGAAGGTTTCATTACCACCACAGCCGATAAGCTGATCAACTGGGCACGCACGGGATCGATGTTCCCGATGACGTTTGGCCTGGCATGCTGCGCGGTCGAGATGATGCATGTGGGCGCTGCCCGCTACGATCTCGACCGTTTTGGCATTGTGTTCCGCCCGTCGCCGCGCCAGTCCGACGTGATGATCGTCGCCGGCACGCTGTGCAACAAGATGGCTCCCGCCCTGCGCAAGGTGTACGACCAGATGGCCGAACCGCGCTGGGTGATCTCGATGGGGTCCTGCGCCAACGGCGGCGGCTACTACCACTACTCGTACTCGGTGGTGCGCGGCTGCGACCGTATCGTGCCGGTCGACGTGTACGTGCCGGGTTGCCCGCCGACCGCGGAAGCCCTGCTGTACGGCATCCTGCAGCTGCAGAACAAGATCAAGCGCACCAACACCATCGCGCGCTAAGAACAGCGAAACACCATGACGACGAAACTCGAAACCCTTGAACTCGCCCTGAAAAACGCACTGGGCGAGGGCGCCGCCATCAAGCAGGCGCTGGGCGAAGTGACTGTGGTGGTCAAGGCCGCCGACTACATCAAGACGATGCAGGCGCTGCGCGACGACCCCGCACTCGCCTTCGAAGAAATGATCGACCTGTGCGGCGTCGACTACTCCCAATATGGTGAAGGCACCTGGGACGGTCCGCGCTTCGCGGTGGTCGTGCACCTGCTCTCGCTCCAGCACAACTGGCGCGTGCGCGTGCGCACCTTCTGCGTGGACGACGACATGCCGATGGTCGAATCGATCACGCCGATCTGGCGCGCCGCCAACTGGTTCGAGCGCGAAGCCTTCGACCTGTTCGGCATCCTGTTCGACGGTCACGGCGACCTGCGCCGCATCCTGACCGACTACGGCTTCATCGGCCACCCGTTCCGCAAGGACTTCCCGATCACGGGCTATGTCGAGATGCGCTACGACCCTGAACAGAAACGCGTGATCTACCAACCGGTGACGATCGAACCGCGCGAGAACATCCCGCGCGTGATCCGCGAAGAAACCTACGGGACATCGAAATAATGGCTGAGCTTAAGAATTACACCCTGAACTTTGGTCCGCAGCACCCGGCAGCGCACGGCGTGCTGCGCCTTGTGCTGGAACTGGACGGCGAAGTGATCCAGCGCGCCGACCCGCACATCGGCCTGCTGCACCGCGGCACCGAGAAGCTGGCCGAGACCCGCACCTACCTGCAGTCGGTCCCGTACATGGACCGCCTGGACTACGTGTCGATGATGTGCAACGAGCACGGCTACGTGCTGGCGATCGAAAAGCTGCTGGGCATCGAAGCCCCGATCCGCGCGCAGTACATCCGCACGATGTTCGACGAGATCACCCGTATCCTGAACCACCTGATGTGGCTGGGCGCGCACGCGCTCGACATCGGCGCCATGGGTCCCTTCCTGTACGCCTTCCGTGACCGCGAAGACCTGTTCGACGTCTACGAGGCGGTGTCGGGCGCGCGCATGCACGCGGCCTACTACCGCCCGGGCGGCGTGTACCGCGACCTGCCGGACCGCATGCCGCAGCACCGCGAGTCGCCGATCCGCTCGAAGAAGGCGATCGACGAACTGAATCGCGACCGCCAGGGTTCGGTGCTGGACTTCATCGATGCGTTCACGAAGCGTTTCGACGGCTACGTCGACGAATACGAAACCCTGCTGACCGATAACCGTATCTGGAAGCAGCGTACCGTCGGCATCGGCGTGGTGTCGCCGGAAGACGCGAAAGCGATGGGCTTCTCCGGCGCCATGCTGCGCGGCTCGGGCGTGGCCTGGGACCTGCGCAAGACCCAGCCCTACGCGGCCTATGACAAGGTCGAGTTCGACATCCCGGTCGGCACCAACGGCGACTCCTACGACCGCTACCTGGTGCGCGTGGAAGAAATGCGCCAGTCGAACCGCATCATCAAGCAGTGCATCGCCTGGCTGCGCGTGAACCAGGGTCCGGTGATGATCGACAACCACAAGATCGCGCCGCCGAACCGCATGGACATGAAGTCCAACATGGAATCGCTGATCCACCACTTCAAGCTGTTCACCGAAGGCTTCCACGTGCCGGAAGGCGAGGCCTACGCGGCGGTCGAGCACCCGAAGGGCGAGTTCGGCATCTACATCGTCTCGGACGGCGCCAACAAGCCGTACCGCCTGAAGATCCGCACCCCGGACTACGTCCACCTGCAGAGCCTCGACGAAATGTCGCGCGGTCACATGATCGCCGACGCGGTCGCGATCATCGGCACCCAGGACATCGTGTTCGGCAGTATCGACCGCTAAGAGGGCAGGAAAGAATTATGTTATCGCAGGAAACCTACAAGAAAATTGATCGCGAGCTGGCCAAGTACCCAGCCGATCAACGCCAGTCGGCCGTGATGGCCTCGCTGGCCCACGCCCAGGTCGAACTGGGCTGGCTGTCGCCGGAAACCATGCAGGAAGTCGCCGACTACATCGGCATGCCGGCCATCGCCGTGCAGGAAGTGGCGACCTTCTACAACATGTACAACCTGAAGCCGGTTGGCAAGGCCAAGATCACGGTCTGCACCAACCTGCCGTGCGCCCTGTCGGGCGGCGAGCGCGCCGGCCAGTACCTGAAGGACAAGCTGGGCATCGACTACCGCGAAACCACCGCGGACGGCCAGTTCACCCTGGTCGAAGGCGAGTGCATGGGCGCCTGCGGCGACGCGCCGGTGATGCTGGTGAATAACCACCGCATGTGCTCGTTCATGAACGACCAGAAAATCGACGCCCTGGTAGAGGAACTGAAGAAATGAGCAGCCTGCACGATCGTCACATCAATCCGCTGATCCTCAAGGACCTGAACGGCGATAACTGGCGCCTGGCCGACTACGTCAAGCGTGGCGGCTATTCGGCGCTGCGCAAGATCCTGGAAGGCGGTGTCGCGCCGGAACAGATCATCGCCGACCTGAAGGCCTCGGGCCTGCGCGGCCGCGGCGGCGCCGGTTTCCCGACCGGCCTGAAGTGGAGCTTCATGCCGCGCCAGTACCCGGGCCAGAAATACCTCGTCTGCAATACCGACGAAGGCGAGCCGGGTACCTTCAAGGACCGCGACATCATCCGCTACAACCCGCACGCGCTGATCGAAGGCATGGCCATCGGCGCCTACGCGATGGGCATCACCGTGGGCTACAACTACATCCACGGCGAGATCTTCCAGGAATACCTGCGCTTCGAAGAGGCGCTGGAAGAGGCGCGCGCCGCCGGCTTCCTGGGCGATAACATCATGGGTTCGAACTTCTCGTTCCAGCTGCATGCCCACCACGGCTACGGCGCCTACATCTGCGGCGAAGAAACCGCGCTGCTCGAGTCGCTCGAAGGCAAGAAGGGCCAGCCGCGCTTCAAGCCGCCGTTCCCGGCCTCGTTCGGCCTGTACGGCAAGCCGACCACCATCAACAACACCGAGACCTTCGCGGCCGTCCCGTTCCTGCTGAACATCGGCCCGGAAAACTACATGGCGCTCGGCAAGCCGAACAACGGCGGCACCAAGATCTTCTCGATCTCGGGCGACGTCGAGCGTCCGGGCAATTACGAAGTCCCGCTGGGCACCCCGTTCGCCAAGCTGATGGAGCTGGCCGGCGGCATGCGCGGCGGCAAGAAGATCAAGGCCGTCATCCCGGGCGGTTCGTCGGCGCCGGTGATCCGCGGCGAGGTCATGATGGATACCGACCTCGACTACGATTCGATCGCCAAGGCCGGTTCGATGCTGGGTTCGGGCGCCGTGATCGTCATGGACGAGACCCGCTGCATGGTCAAGTCGCTGCTGCGCCTGTCGTACTTCTACTATGAAGAATCCTGCGGCCAGTGCACCCCGTGCCGTGAAGGCACCGGCTGGATGTACCGCATGGTCCACCGCATCGAGAACGGCAAGGGCCGTCCGGAAGACATGGACCTGCTGAACAACATCGCGGGCAACATCAAGGGCCGCACCATCTGCGCGCTGGGCGACGCCGCCGCGATGCCGGTGGAAGCGATGATCAAGAACTTCCGCGAGGAATTCGAATATCACATCGAGCACAAGCACTGCCTCGTGCCCGCATACCTTTAAACCAGGTCAGGTAACGATCAAATGGTTGAAATTGAATTAGACGGCAAAAAAGTCGAAGTCGCACCAGGTTCCATGGTGATGGACGCCGCAAACAAACTCGGGACCTACATCCCGCACTTCTGCTATCACAAGAAATTGTCGATCGCAGCGAACTGCCGCATGTGCCTGGTCGAAGTCGAGAAGGCACCGAAGCCGCTGCCGGCCTGCGCCACGCCGGTTTCGCCGGGCATGATCGTGCGCACCCACAGCGACAAGGCCGTGCAGGCACAGAAGTCGGTGATGGAGTTCCTGCTCATTAACCACCCGCTGGATTGCCCGATCTGCGACCAGGGCGGCGAATGCCAGCTGCAGGATCTGGCCGTCGGCTACGGCAAGAGCCAGTCGCGCTACGACGAAGAAAAGCGAGTGGTGGCACCGAAGGAAGCCGGCCCGCTGATCTCGATGGAAGAGATGGCGCGCTGCATCCAGTGCACCCGTTGCGTGCGCTTCGGCCAGGAAGTGGCCGGCGTGATGGAATTCGGCATGGTCGGCCGCGGCGAGCACTCGGAGATCACCACGTTTGTCGGCAAGACCGTGGACTCGGAAGTGTCGGGCAACATGATCGACCTGTGCCCGGTCGGCGCGCTCACCAGCAAGCCGTTCCGCTACTCGGCGCGTCCGTGGGAACTGCAGCGCCGCAAGTCGATCGCGCCGCACGACTCGCTCGGCTCGAACCTGATCGTCCAGGTCAAGGGCGGCAAGGTCATGCGCGTGCTGCCGCTGGAAAACGAAGCCATCAACGAATGCTGGCTGTCGGACAAGGACCGCTTCTCGTACGAGGCGCTGGACAATGCCGACCGCCTGACCCAGCCGATGATCAAGCAGGGTGGCGTATGGATTGAGGCCGACTGGCAGACCGCGCTGGAATACGTGGCCCACGGCCTGCGTAACATCCGCCACGAGCATGGCGCAGACAGCATCGCCGCTGTCGCGACCCCGCACTCGACGCTGGAAGAACTGTACCTGCTGAACAAGATGACCCGCGGCCTCGGCTCGGACAACATCGAGTTCCGCCTGCGCCAGAGCGACTTCGCCCTGGACGGCCAGGTCACCCCGTGGCTGGGCATGCCGATCGCGAACTTCTCGCAACTGAAGCGCGCCTTCGTCATCGGTTCCAACCTGCGCAAGGATCACCCGCTGGTGGCGACCCGCCTGCGCACCGCCACCAAGGGCGGCGCCAAGCTGTCCCTGCTGGGCGCGAGCGACGACGAACTCCTGATGCCGGTGGCGAACAAGATGGTCGCCGCACCGAGCGACTGGCTGGCCGCGCTGTCGGAAGTCGTGGTCGCCGTGGCCTTGGCCAAGGACATCGCAGCCCCGGCTGGCTTCGGCAACGTTGAACCGAGCGAAGGCGGCAAGGCCATCGCCGCGACCCTGGTCGGCGTCGACACCCCGGGCGCCGTCCTGCTGGGTAACGCTGCCGCCTACCATCCGCAAGCCTCGAAGATCCACGCCGCGGCGCAATGGATCGCCGAGCAGACCGGCTGCGCCTTCGGCTACCTGGTCGACGCCGCCAACACCGTCGGCGGCCACATCGTCGGCGCCACGGGCAAGGGCGAAGCCGTGTTCGCATCGCCGAAGAAAGCCTACGTGCTGCTGAACGCGGAACCGGAACTGGATGCGGCCAATCCGCAGCAGGCGCGCGCCGCACTGGACGGCGCCGAGATGGTCGTCGCCATGTCGGCTTTCAAGCACGGCATGGACTTCGCCGACGTGCTGCTGCCGATCTCGCCGTTTAGCGAGACCGCCGGCACCTTCGTGAACTGCGAAGGCCGCGCACAGAGCTTCAACGGCACCGTCAAGCCGCTCGGCGAAACCCGCCCGGCCTGGAAAGTGCTGCGCGTGCTCGGCAACCTGCTGGGCCTGTCGGGCTTCGACTACGAGACCTCGGAATCGATCCGCGAAGAAGCGATCGGCAAGGGCGTCACCGACCTGTCGTCCAAGCTGAACAACGTCGCCAGGCTGGCGCCGAGCGCGGGCCAGTATTCCCCGGCCGGCCAGATCGAGCGCGTCGCCGACGTCGGCATTTACTTCACCGACGCGCTGGCGCGCCGTTCGGAGCCGCTGCAGCGCACCGCCGACGCGAATGCGCCGCTGGTGACCCTGTCCAAGGCCGTGGCCGAGCAGATCGGCGTCAAGGCCGGCGACCTGGTCCGTGTGTCGCAGGGTTCGGGCAGCGCCACCTTGGTGGCCAACGTGGATGCACGCCTGCCGTCGAACGCGGTGCGCGTGGCCGCCGGCCACCCGGCCGTCGCCACCCTGGGCGCGATGTTTGGTTCGATCAATGTTGAAAAAGCAGGAGAGGGCAAATAATGGCAACGCCCGGTTTTATCGATACGCTGAACGCCGGCGGGGCTGACCTGCTCGGCCCGGTCTGGCCGCTGGCCTGGACCGTCATGAAGATCCTCGTGGTGCTGCTGCCGCTGATGGGTCTGGTGGCCTACCTGACCCTGTGGGAGCGCAAGCTGATCGGCTGGATCCAGATCCGCGTCGGCCCGAACCGCGTGGGTCCGGGCGGCCTGCTGCAGCCGATCGCCGACGCGGTCAAGCTGCTGCTCAAGGAAATCGTCATCCCGGCCAAGGCCAACCGCAGCCTGTTCGTGATCGGTCCGATCATGACCATCATGCCGGCGCTGGCCGCCTGGGCGGTGGTCCCGTTCGGCCCGCAAGCCGCGCTGGCCAACGTCAACGCCGGCCTGCTGTTCCTGATGGCGATCACCTCGATGGAAGTCTACGGCGTCATCATCGCCGGCTGGGCTTCGAACTCGAAGTACTCGTTCCTGGGTGCGATGCGCGCCTCGGCCCAGATGATCTCCTACGAAATCCCGATCGGTTTCGTGCTGGTCGTGGTGCTGATGGTCACCGGCAGCCTGAACATGACCGACATCGTCACCAGCCAGCAGATCGGCACCTTCGCCGACATGGGCCTGAACTTCCTGTCGTGGAACTGGCTGCCGCTGCTGCCGCTGTTCGTGATCTATTTCGTGTCCGGCCTGGCCGAATGCAACCGCCACCCGTTCGACGTGGTGGAAGGGGAGTCGGAGATTGTCGCCGGCCACATGGTCGAGTACTCGGGCATGTCCTACGCGATGTTCATGCTGGCCGAATACGCCAACATGATCCTGATCGCCACCCTGGCATCGATCCTGTTCCTGGGCGGCTGGTCGGCACCGTTCGGCTTCCTGGAATTCGGCGCGATCGGCGGCTTCTTCTGGCTGTTCCTGAAGATGTTCATGCTGGTATCGACCATGATTTGGGTCCGCGGCACCTTCCCGCGCTACCGCTATGACCAGATCATGCGCCTGGGCTGGAAAGTGTTCATCCCGCTGACCCTGTTCTGGCTGGTCGTGGTCGCGATCTGGATGCACTCGCCGTGGAACATCTGGATGCCTGTGAAGTAAGGAAGCAAACGAAAATGAATCGGATTAAAGAAATCGTCGGCAGCCTGATGCTGTCCGAACTCTTCAAGGGCCTGGCCCTGACCGGCAAGTATGCGCTGTCGCGCAAGATCACGGTCCAGTACCCGGAAGAGAAGACCCCGATGTCGAACCGCTTCCGCGGCCTGCACGCCCTGCGTCGCTACCCCAACGGGGAAGAGCGCTGCATCGCCTGCAAGCTGTGCGAGGCAGTGTGCCCGGCAATGGCGATCACCATCGAATCGGCGCAGCGCGAGGACGGCACCCGCCGCACCACGCGCTACGACATCGACCTGACCAAGTGCATCTTCTGCGGCTTCTGCGAAGAATCCTGCCCGGTCGACTCGATCGTCGAGACCCACGTGCTGGAATACCACGGCGAAAAGCGTGGCGATCTCTACTACACCAAAGAGATGCTGCTGGCCGTCGGTGACCGCTACGAAAACGACATCGCCGCCGCCCGCGAAGCGGACGCGAAGTACCGATAAGAAGAGGCTGTCAATTCATGGAATTCACCACTTTCCTGTTCTACGCGTTCGCGACCATCACGGTCCTGGCCGCCTTGCGCGTCATCACCACCAAGAACCCAGTGCACGCCGCGCTGTTCCTGGTGCTGGCCTTCTTCAACGTGGCCGGCATCTGGCTGTTGCTGAAGGCCGAGTTCCTGGCCATCGTGCTGGTGCTGGTCTACGTCGGCGCCGTGATGGTGCTGTTCCTGTTCGTCGTCATGATGCTCGACATTAATATCGACCGCATGCGCGAAGGCTTCTGGGGCTACCTGCCGGTCGCCTCGGGCGTGGGCGCCCTGATCGTGCTCGAGATGGCCGCCGTGCTGTACCGCGCGTACAACCAGACCGACCTGTCGGCCGAGGCTGCCGCCCTAAACATCGGCGGCACCAAGGAACTGGGCCTCCTGATCTACACCAAGTACATCTACGGTTTCGAGATCGCCGCCGTGATCCTGCTGGTGGCGATCATCGCCGCAGTCGCCCTGACCCTGCGCAAGCGCAAGGACACCAAAGCAATCGACCCGGGCCTCGCCGTCCGCGTCAAGCGTAACGACCGCCTGCGCATCGTCAAGATGGATGCGGTCAACCAGCGCGCCATCGATGCAGCAGCCGCCGAACGAGCAGCAGCAGCCGCAGCGGCCGCAGCACCGAAGGAGGCACCATGACCTTGTCGCTCGCACACTACCTGATCCTGGGCGCGATCCTGTTCGCGATCTCGGTGATCGGTATCTTCCTGAACCGGAAGAACATCATCATCCTGCTGATGGCCATCGAACTGATGCTGCTGGCGGTGAACCTGAACTTCGTCGCTTTCTCGCACTACCTCGGAGACGCGGCGGGGCAGATCTTCGTGTTCTTCATTCTGACCGTCGCGGCCGCCGAATCGGCAATCGGCCTGGCGATCCTGGTGGTCCTGTTCCGTAACCTGGACACGATCGATGTGGAAGACCTCGACAGCCTGAAGGGCTGATGGTCTCGGCTGATTAACAATAACGACTAAGGTTCAACAATGGCGGGGCAACTCTCTTCCTCAATGTTACTGGCGGTGCCTCTGGCGCCGCTGGCAGGCTCGGCGATTGCCGGCCTGCTCGGCACCAAGTTCTTCGGCAATGTGGTCGGCCGCAAGGTGTCGCACACCGCGACCATCCTGGGCGTCCTGATCGCGCTGATCATCTCGGTCCAGACCCTGATGGCGGTGCTCGATGGCGCACCGGTTTTCAATGAAGACATCTACACCTGGATGACCGTCGGCACGCTCAAGCTGGCCGTCGGCTTCCAGATCGACACGCTGTCGGCGATGATGATGTGCGTGGTCACCTCGGTCTCGCTGATGGTGCACATCTACACGATCGGCTACATGGCCGAGGACGAAGGCTACAACCGCTTCTTCTCGTACATCTCGCTGTTCACCTTCGCGATGCTGATGCTGGTCATGTCCAACAACTTCCTGCAGCTGTTCTTCGGCTGGGAAGCGGTGGGCCTGGTCTCGTATCTCCTGATCGGCTTCTGGTATACCCGTCCGACCGCGATCTTCGCGAACATGAAGGCCTTCCTGGTCAACCGCGTCGGCGACTTCGGCTTCATCCTGGGCATCGGCCTGCTGCTGGCCGCTTCCGGCACGATGCAGTACACCGAGGTGTTCGCCCAGGCCGACAAGCTGGCCGGCATGACCGTGCCGGGCATCGGCTGGCCGCTGCTGACCGCAGCCTGCATCTGCCTGTTCATCGGCGCGATGGGCAAGTCGGCGCAGTTCCCGCTGCACGTCTGGCTGCCCGACTCGATGGAAGGCCCGACCCCGATCTCGGCGCTGATCCACGCTGCGACCATGGTTACCGCCGGCATCTTCATGGTGTCGCGCATGTCGCCGCTGTTCGAACTGTCGGACGGCGCACTGTCCTTCATCATCGTGATCGGCTCGATCACCGCGCTGTTCATGGGCTTCCTGGGCATCATCCAGAACGACATCAAGCGCGTGGTCGCTTACTCGACCCTGTCGCAGCTGGGCTACATGACCGTCGCCCTGGGCGTGTCGGCCTACTCGGTGGCCGTGTTCCACCTGATGACCCACGCCTTCTTCAAGGCGCTGCTGTTCCTCGGCGCGGGTTCGGTCATCATCGGCATGCACCACGACCAGGACATGCGCAACATGGGCGGCCTGCGCAAGTACATGCCGATCACCTGGATCACTTCGCTGCTGGGCTCGCTGGCCCTGATCGGCACCCCGTTCTTCTCGGGCTTCTACTCGAAGGATTCGATCATCGAGGCGGTGCACGCGTCGAACCTGCCGGGTTCGGGCTTCGCCAACTTCGCGGTGCTGGCCGGCGTGTTCGTGACCGCCTTCTACTCGTTCCGCATGTACTTCCTGGTGTTCCATGGCGAGTCGCGCTGGAACAAGCCGCAGCCGCACAGCCATGGCCACGATTCGGATGCGCACAATGAAGAAGACGCGCATGGCGACGACCACCACCACCACGGCCTGCAGCCGGGCGACAAGCCGCACGAGTCGCCGCTGGTCGTGACCCTGCCGCTGATCCTGCTGGCGATCCCGTCGGTCATCATCGGCTACCTGGCCATCGGCCCGATGCTGCACGGCGACTTCTTCAAGGACGTGATCTTCGTCAGCCCGAACCACCCGGCGATGGCTGAACTGAGCGAGATGTTCCACGGCCCGATGGCGATGGCCCTGCACGGCGTGCAGACCGCACCGTTCTGGCTGGCACTGGCAGGCGTGGCGCTGGCTTACTACTGCTACATGGTCAACCCGCGCGTTCCGGCCTGGTTCTATGCCAAGTTCAAGTTCCTGCACACCCTGCTGGACAACAAGTACTACATGGACAAGTTCAACGACGTCGTGTTCGCCGGCGGCGCGCGCGCCATCGGTGGCGGCCTGTGGAAAGTGGGCGACCGCGGCCTGATCGACGGCCTGCTGGTCAACGGCTCGGCCAAGCTGGTCGGCTGGTTCTCGACGATTACCCGTACCTTCCAGACGGGCTACATCTACCACTACGCGTTCGTGATGATCGTTGGCGTGCTGGCGACGCTGCTGTGGTTCTTCCCGTTCTGGCGCGGTTAATCGGCTCGAAAAGAAAAGCGAAAAATGATGCAGTCAATTTCTACATTTCCTCCTTACCTGAGCCTGTCGATCTGGCTCCCGATCCTGTTCGGCATGATCGTGCTGGCCGTCGGCCGCGACAAGAACGCCGGCTTCGTACGCCTGCTGTCCCTGGTCGGCGCCGTCGTCAGCTTCCTGCCGACGCTGCCGCTGATCATGAACTTCGACAATGCCGCGCACGGCATGCAGTTCTATGAGTCGGCCGCCTGGATCGAACGCTTCAACGTGTTCTACAAGCTGGGCGTCGACGGCCTGTCGCTGTGGTTCATCCCGCTGACCGCCTTCATCAGCATCATCGTGGTGCTGGCGGCATGGCAGGTGATCGAAGAGCGCGTGGCGCAGTACATGGGTTCCTTCCTGATCCTGTCGGGCCTGATGATCGGCGTGTTCGCCTCGCTGGACGGCCTGCTGTTCTACTTCTTCTTCGAAGCCACCCTGATCCCGATGTACATCATCATCGGCGTGTTCGGCGGCCCGAATCGCGTGTACGCGGCATTCAAGTTCTTCCTGTACACGTTCTTCGGCTCGCTGCTGACCCTGGTCGCGATCATCTACCTGTACAACGCCTCGGGCACCTTCGACATCCTCGAATGGCACCGTCTGCCGCTCACGATGAACGAGCAGATCCTGATCTTCATCGCCTTCTTCATGGCCTTCGCCGTGAAGGTTCCGATGTGGCCGGTGCACACCTGGCTGCCGGATGCCCACGTGGAAGCGCCGACCGGCGGTTCCGTGGTGCTGGCCGCGATCATGCTGAAACTGGGCGCCTATGGCTTCCTGCGTTTCTCGCTGCCGATCACCCCGGACGCTTCCAAGGAACTGGCGTGGATCGTCATCGGCCTGTCGCTGGTCGCCGTGATCTACATCGGCCTGGTGGCGATGGTGCAGAAGGACATGAAGAAACTGGTGGCCTATTCGTCGATCGCCCACATGGGCTTCGTCACCCTGGGCTTCTTCATGTTCAACGACCTGGGCGTGCAGGGCGGCCTGATGCAGTCGATCTCGCACGGCTTCGTGTCGGGTGCGATGTTCCTGTGCATCGGCGTGCTGTACGACCGCGTCCACTCGCGCGAGATCGCCGACTACGGTGGGGTGGTCAACACCATGCCGAAGTTCGCCGCCTTCGTGGTGTTGTTCTCGATGGCCAACGCCGGCCTGCCGGCCACCTCGGGCTTCATCGGCGAATTCATGGTCATCCTGGGCGCCGTCGAGTTCAACTTCTGGACTGGCCTGGCTGCGGGCACCGCCCTGATCCTGGGCGCCGCCTACTCGCTGTGGATGGTCAAGCGCGTCGTGTTCGGCCCGGTCGTGCACAAGCACGTGGCCGAACTGACCGACCTGAACGGTCGCGAGTTCGCCATCCTGGGCGTGCTGGCCATCGCTACCCTGGTGATGGGCCTGTACCCGGCGCCAATCGCCGAGACGCTGCAGGTGTCGGTCACCGACCTGCTGCAGCACGTCGCAGCGGGCAAACTGCCTCAATAAACTGACATGAACGAAATGAACTCCACAATGTTAGCGGCAACCGACGCCAATCTGGCGCCGGTGTATGCCGAAATCTTCCTGCTGATCGCGGCTTCCGCGATCCTGCTGATCGACATGTACATGAAGGCGGGCAAGCGCAACCTGACGTATGCGCTGAGCCTGATGGCCATCGCCGGCTGCGGCGTGCTGACCTTCGGCGACATGAGCGCCGGCGCCACCGTCTATACCTTCAACGGCATGTACGTGTCGGACCCGATGTCCAACCTGCTCAAGCTGGTGACCTACGCGGCCACCGCGATGACCCTGGTGTATTCGCGCCAGTATGCGCAAGAGCGCGCCATGATGTCCGGTAACCTGGGCGGCGAGTTCTACGTGCTCGCGCTGTTCTCGATGCTCGGCCAGATGATCATGATCTCGGGCAACAGCATGCTGTCGCTCTACCTGGGCGTGGAACTGATGTCGCTGTCGCTGTACGCGCTGGTGGCACTGCGCCGCGACCACGCGATCTCGACCGAAGCCGCGATGAAGTACTTCATCCTGGGCGCGCTGTCCTCGGGCTTCCTGCTGTACGGCATGTCGATGATCTACGGCGCCACCGGTTCGCTCGACCTGACCGCCATCGCGCAGGCCAGCGCCGCCGCCGATGCCAACCGCACCATCCTGGTGTTCGGCCTGGTGTTCGTGGTCGCCGGCCTGGCCTTCAAGCTGGGCGTGGTTCCGTTCCACATGTGGGTCCCGGACGTCGTGCAGGGCGCGCCGACCGCGGTCACCCTGCTGCTGGGCGGCGCACCGAAGCTGGCGACCTTCGCCATGGTGATCCGCATCCTGGTCGAAGGCCTCCCAAGCATGGCCTTCGACTGGCAGCAGATGCTCTTGGTGCTGGCAGTGCTGTCGCTGGCCGTGGGTAACATCACCGCGATCGCGCAGACCAACATCAAGCGCATGCTGGCCTACTCGACCATCGCCCAGATGGGCTTCGTGGTGCTGGCACTGATGACCGGCGTGGTCGACGGCGACAACAGCAATGCGGCCGCGTCGTACAGCGCCGCGATGTACTACACCATCACCTACGTCCTGACCACGGTCGGCAGCTTCGGCTTGATCATGATGCTGGCGCGTGCCGGCCATGAAGCCGAGACCATTGCCGACTTCAAGGGCCTGGGCAAGCGTGCGCCGTGGTTCGCGATCGTCATGACCATCCTGATGTTCTCGCTGGCCGGCGTGCCGCCGATGGTGGGCTTCATGGCCAAGTGGGCAGTCCTGCAGGCCGTCGTGAACGCCGGCATGGTGTGGCTGTCGGTGGTCGCGGTGCTGTTCTCGCTGATCGGCGCCTTCTACTACCTGCGCATCGTCAAGACCATCTGGTTCGACGAGGCAGTGGACACTGCCCCGATCAACACCTCGGCCGACATGCGCGCCGTGATGTCGATCAACGGCGTGGCCGTGGTAGTGCTGGGCATCGTCCCGGGCTGGCTGCTGGCGGTGTGCTACACCGCGATGCAGGCCACCCTCGCCAAGTAATCAGGCAGGCCGGGTGGATTCCTCCCTTGCTGCCTGGCTGGTGGTCGCGATCTCGCTCGCGGCCGCCAACCTGCCTTTCCTCACCGAGCGCCTGTTCGGTCTTGTACCTCTGAAGACCAGGGGCGCCGGTGACGGCCCGCGCACGAAGTCCTTCCCGCTGCGCCTGTTGGAATTAATTGTTTTATACTTCGTCGTCGGCTTCCTGGCTCGCATGCTGGAATCGCGGGTCGGCGGCGTGTTCGCGCAGAACTGGGAGTTCTACGCAATCACCGGCTGCCTGTTCCTGGTGCTGGCCTTCCCCGGTTTCGTACTGCGCTACCTGCGCAAGCAGCGTCGTTGAATTGTCCGGGCGAACGGCGCAGCCGATCACCCGAACAATCCCCAACGGAGTCTGCATGTCAGATCAACTGAAAGAAACGCGTATCGACGGTGGCGTGGTCTATGACGGCCACTTCCTGAAGGTCGAGCGCGACCGCATCGAACTCCCCGACGGTTCCATCACCCAGCGCGAATTCATCCGCCATCCCGGCGCGGTGGTGATCCTGCCGCTGCTGCCCGACGGCCGCGTCCTGCTGGAACGCCAGTTCCGTTATCCGAATTCCCAGGTCTTCATCGAATTCCCGGCCGGTAAGATCGACCCGGGCGAAGACCACCTGGCCTGCGCCAAGCGCGAGCTCGAAGAAGAGACCGGCTATACGGCCGCCACATGGCGCTTCGTGTGCACCATCCACAACGCCATCGCCTATTCCGACGAGCACCTCGAGCTGTTCCTGGCCGAGGACCTGCGCGCCGGGGAACAAAGGCTAGACGAGGGCGAATTCCTCGAAACCTTCAGCGTCACCGTGCCGGAGCTGCTCGAGATGGTCAGGCGCGGCGAGATCACCGACGTCAAGACCATTATCGGTAGCTTCTGGCTCGAGAAGATCCTGTCCGGCACCTGGCAACCGGCCTGAGGCATGCGAGCGCTGCTGGCGCTGGTGCTGTGGTGGTGGGCGCTGGCAGCCTCGGCGGCACCGCGCAGCGACTTCCAGGCACGCTGCGAGGACACGATCGGCGAAAGCCTGTCGGTGCTGACCGGCACCCAGAACGGTTTTCGGATCGACAACAGCGTCGGCGCGCGCGCGCTGACGGCAATGAAGGGCAGGGCGCGCCCGGGCCAGCTGGTGCTGGGCCTGACCCGTACCGAGTCGCGCGTCAGCATTAGTGTCGGCGGACGCCTGCTGGCCGACGAGGCCAGCGGTTATGAATGCATCGCGCCGCACATCGAGATCAAGCTCACCTACCCGCCGATCGTGGTCTACGTCAGCCGCGAGTTCCGGCCCGGATCCTGCGCCTACGAAGAAGTGCTGGCCCACGAGATGCGCCACCTGAACGCCTACCTCGACTACCTGCCGCAAGCCGAGGCCCGGGTGCGCCAGGCGCTGGCGCGGCGTTTCGAGGACAAGCCCCTGTATGCGCGCATCGGACAAGCACAAAACCTGCTCCAGCGCGAAATCGACCGCGGCTGGATGCCCTATATTAAAAGCGAGATGGCCAAGGTCGAGGTCTTGCAGGCGGCAATCGACTCGCCGCAGGAATATGCCCGTCTCGGCAAGGTTTGCGGAGGTGAGGTACAGTCTTTGCTTGGCCCTTTACAACGAAGCAAGCAAAAATGACAAACCCGGCAGTAGAAGCCAGTCCACCATCGTCGCAGCGCTATTTCGCACTGATTCCGGCGGCGGGGGTCGGCGCACGCATGGGGGCAAGCAGTCCCAAGCAATACCTGCAGATCGGCGGCAAGCCCATGCTGCGCCACACGCTCGACGCCTTCCGCTCGAGCCCGCTGATCGCGCATACCTACGTGGTGGTCGGCGCCGGCGACCCTTACATCGATGCGCTCGTGCCGCCAAGCGGCGTGACCGTCCTGCGCTGCGGCGGCGCCACCCGCATGGAGTCGATCCGCAATGGCCTGCGCGCGCTGCACGGCAGCATCGCGCTTGACGACTGGATCCTGGTGCACGACGCGGCCCGGCCCGGCCTGGACGCGGAACTCATCGAACGCCTGATCGTCGAAACGGGTGAACACCCGGCCGGCGGCCTGCTGGCCCTGCCCGTGGTCGACACGGTCAAGCGCAGCAGCGCGGGCGAGGTCGCCACCGTCGCGCGCGACGGGCTCTGGCTGGCGCAGACGCCGCAGATGTTCCGCTACCAGCTCCTGCTGCGTGCGCTCGATGCCGCCGTGAGCAGCAGCGCGGGCCCGGCCGCCATCACCGATGACGCCAGCGCGGTTGAAGCGCTGGGACTGGCCCCCAAGTTGGTGGAAGGGCATCCCCGCAACCTGAAAGTCACGCTGCCTGCCGATATCCGGATCGCCGAGATGTACCTAGCAGCCTACCGAACCGACCCCAATAACGAAACCAACTGAACCACCATGACACAAGCCTCCTGGAATCCCACTCCGCCGTTCCGCATCGGAACCGGCTACGACTGCCACGCGCTGGTCGAAGGGCGCAAGCTCATCGTCGGCGGCGTGACCATCCCGCACCGTCTCGGCCTGCTCGGCCATTCCGACGCCGACGTGCTGCTGCATGCGATCATCGATTCGCTGCTGGGCGCGGCGGCCCTGGGCGACATCGGCAAGCATTTCCCGGACACCGATCCGATGTTCGCCGGCGCCGACTCGCGCACGCTGCTGCGCGAAGTCGCCCACCGCGTGCTGGCGACCGGCTACACCATCGGCAACATCGACGCGACCATCATCGCCCAGCAGCCGAAAATGGCGCCGCACATCCCGCAGATGGTCTCGCGCATCGCCGAAGACCTGGGTGTGTCGCCGCAGCAGGTCAACATCAAGGCCAAGACCAACGAGAAGCTGGGCTTCCTCGGGCGCGAGGAGGGCATGGCGGCCGAGGCGGTATCCCTGCTGATCCGCGCGCCCGCTTGATTTCCGACCCGCCCGACCGGGCGGGCCATGCATGCGCTGTGTGTTCAGCGCTTGCGCAGCTTGCGGCGGCTCGCCGCGACGCCCAGCAGACCCAGGCCCAGCAAACCCAGCGAGGCCGGCTCCGGTACTTCGGTCGCATCGACGTTCGAGTAGGTCCTGAAGCTCAGGTCGTAGCTCCAGAAAGGACCGCCGTCATAGAAGGCCTCGCCCTGCGTGTAGGACCCGCTGTCAGCATAGGCGGCAACCAGGTCGTTGTTCGATGCGTGCAGGCGCAGGAAATACTGGGTGTTGGATGACAGCGCGACAGGGTTCCAGAACACGTCCACCCAGCCGCTGCTGCTGTCGACATTGGTGGCCGTGCCTTGCGCCAGCACGTTGCCACCGGTGATGGCATCGAAGATCGCGATCGTCACGTCGGTTTTCGTCGGCGTGTACCAGGCCGGGTGGACGAAGATGCCGGCGCCGGAGATGTTGTCGGCAGTCTGGAAGAAGGACTGGCCGCACGAGTAGGCCTCACCCATGCTGCAGAAGCCGCCGAGCGTTGTCGGGTTGTCCTGGTCGACGATCGGTGCGGCGCCCACCACTCCCGAGGCAGCCATCAACCGCGAGGTGCAGAGAGCCAGAGCGGATTTCCCAAGTTTCATGCAAGTCTCCTTATCGTTGGAATAATTACTACTTCTAAGCAATAATTTTGCCATTAGGAAATTATTGAACGGAATCAACGAGATAGCTCATTGCCGCCGACTGTGATAAGGCACGCTGTAAAAACTGTCGACAGGAGTGGGTGGCCAACAAGCTTCGGCAAGACGCTGTATTTGCGTGTATATGCACTATAATGCATGAATGCCAGCGCGGTGCCACCCCCATCCTGGCCGACACCCCGCCATACAGCTAAACTGAATGCCTCCGCCAGCCAGCAACAGCTGCCGGGCGTAGACATTGATCGAGGAACTGACGCATGCAGGTCCAGACCGAAATGACGCCGCGCGCGACCTGGATGCTGATCCTGACCGCGAGCACGATCCTGATGATCACGATGGGTGCGCGCCTGACCACGGGCCTGTTCCTATCGCCGATCAATACTTCTACCGGCCTCGGCGTGGCCAGCATCAGCTTCGCGATGGCCGTGGCCCAGCTCATGTGGGGGGCTTCCCAGCCCGTGTTCGGCGCCATTGCCGACAAGTACGGGGCGGCCAGGGTCATCGTCATCGGCGGCATCATGCTGGCCGCGGGCACCGCCGCCACGCCCTTCGTGGATTCCGAGTGGGGCCTGCTGCTCACAATGGGCATCCTGTCCGCCGCCGGGGCAGGGGCCGGGAGCTTCTCGATCCTGATCGGCGCCACCGCCCAGCGCTTGCCGGCGGAACGCCGCGCCTTCGCGTCCGGCTTCATCAATGCCGGCGGCTCCTTCGGCCAGTTCGTGTTCGCGCCGCTGATGGGTGCGATCATCGCCGGCGCCGGCTGGGTGATGGCGATGCTGACGATGGCGGCCGCGACCCTGCTCACGATTCCCCTTGCGCTCGGCATGCGCAGCAAGAAAACAGCTGCGCCGGTGTCCTCCAGCCCCTCAGCTGCCGCGACCAGTGCCCCAACCGTACCGGGCATCACCCTCACTGAACAGCTGCGCCAGGCCATGCGCGACCGCAGCTACCTGTGCCTGCACCTGGGTTTCTTTACCTGCGGCTTCCACATCGCCTTCGTGGTGACCCACCTGCCGCAGGAAGTCGCGCTGTGCGGCCTGCCGGCCGGCGTCTCGGCCACCGCGCTGGCGCTGATCGGCCTGTTCAACATTGCCGGCAGCCTGGCCGCGGGCGCGCTCGCCAGCCGCTACCGCATGAAGTCGCTCTTGGCCATGATCTACGCCAGCCGCGCCGTGCTGATCGTGCTCTACCTGCTGGCCCCGAAAACGGCCCTGACCTTCTACCTGTTTGCCGGCGCCCTCGGCTTCACCTGGCTGGCCACCGTGCCGCCTACCGCCGGCCTGGTGGGCAAGCTGTTCGGCATGCGCTACCTGGCGACGCTGTTCGGCATGACCCTGCTGTCGCACCAGATCGGCGGCTTCTTCGGCGCCTGGCTGGGCGGCCTGTCGTTCGTGCGCTTCGGCGACTACACCTGGATGTGGTACGCCGACATCCTGCTGGCGCTGGCGGCCGCGCTCATCAACCTGCCGATCCGCGAGGCGAAGGTAGTCCGCCCGGCGCTGGCGGCCGCGAAGGGCTGAACGGATGGCGCGCGAAACCTGGGCCTATCGCGAAGTGGCCGTCGAGTCGGCGATCGATCCGCGCACTGGGCGGGTACGCATCCGTCCGGTGTCCGGGCAGGCTTACGCGACCTCGCTGCGGGTGCAATGCGCGCGCGCGCTGGCCGACCTCGCGCGCTATCCGCTGGGCACGCGCTTTCTCCTGTCCGCCAAGCTGACCGACCGCCTGGGCGGCGAGCCCTTCCTCTACGCCTGGCACGGCGATCCGGTGGTGGTGCTGAGCAAGGCGGCGCTGGCGCGCTTCCTCGGTGAGCGCAGACGCCTCCGAATCTAGCCCTCCGGCAGCGCAATATTGTAAAAATGGTTACCATCGGGTTTTGAGACCCCGAAAGGAGCACCATGACTACCCGGAATATCGCCGTCATCGTCGGCAGCCTGCGCAAGGACTCGTTCACCCGCAAGGTGGCGCAATCGATGATCGAGCTGGCCCCCGCCAGCCTGCACCTGGAGATCGTCGAGATCCGCGACCTGCCGCTGTACAACCAGGACGACGAAACCGACAACCCGCCGGCCGCCTTCAGCGCTTTCCGCGAGCGCATCAAGCAGGCCGACGGCATCCTGTTCTGCACGCCGGAATACAACCGCTCGGTGCCGGGCGCCCTGAAGAATGCGATCGACGTCGGCTCGCGCCCCTACGGCAAGGCCGCCTGGAACGGCAAGCCCTGCGCGGTCGTCAGCGTCTCGCCCGGCGCGCTCGGCGGCTTCGGCGCCAACCACCACCTGCGCCAGATGCTGCCCTTCCTCGACATGCCCTGCATGCCGGCACCGGAAGCCTATGTCGGGCAGGTGGCGGCCAAGTACGAGGGCGAGCGGCTGATCGACGACTCCAGCCGCGCCTTCTTCCAGACCTTCATCGACACCTTCGCCGCCTGGGTCGAGCGCCATGCCAACTAATCCGATCGCCGTACGCGGACTCGACCACATCGTGCTGCGCGTGGCCGACCTGGAGGCCATGATCGCCTTCTATGGCGAGGTGCTGGGCTGCCGGGTCGAGCGCCGCCTCGACGACATCGGCCTGATCCAGCTGCGCGCAGGTCACTCCCTGATCGACCTGGTGCCCGTGGACAGCAAGCTCGGGCGCGAAGGCGGCGTGGCGCCAGGCATCGGCGGGCGCAACCTGGACCACCTGTGCCTGCGCGTCGAGCCCTTCGACGAAGCGGCGATCCGGGGCCACCTGGAGGCGCACGGGCTCGCCGCCGGCCCCGTCGAAATGCGCTACGGCGCCGAAGGCGACGGGCCGTCGATCTACCTGCTCGACCCCGAGCGCAATACCGTCGAGCTCAAGGGGCCGCCAGTGCGATGAACCGCGGCAAGCGCCAGCGCGACGCCTTTCTTCCGGTGGAGAGCGCAGGGCCGCCGGGCGGATGGCGTGCGCGGATACACCAGGTCATCTTCGGCATCGACACGCGGGCCGGCCGGACCTTCGACATCGTGCTGGTGGTGGCCATCCTGCTCAGCATCCTGGTCGTGGTGCTCGACAGCGTTCCTGCCATCGGCGGCCGCCATGCGGACCTGATGCATGCCCTCGAATGGTTCTTCACCCTGCTATTTACGGTCGAATACCTGGCGCGGCTGCTGACGGTGCGCCACCCGCTGCGCTACGCCATGAGCTTCTACGGCATCATCGACCTGCTGTCCGTGCTGCCGACCTATGTGTCGCTGCTGCTGCCGGGCAGTGAAGCGCTGCTCGACATCCGCATCCTGCGCCTGCTGCGCGTGTTCCGGATTTTCAAGCTGACCCTGTACATCGAAGAGTACACCCGGCTGGGCGAAGCGCTGGCCGCGAGCCGGCGCAAGATCATGGTATTCCTGTCGGTGGTGCTGATGGCGGTCCTGATCCTGGGCACGGTCATGTACGTGGTGGAAGGACCCGAGCACGGCTACACTAGCATTCCGACCGCTATGTACTGGGCGGTCGTCACCATGACCACCGTCGGCTACGGCGACATCACGCCGCATACGACGCTCGGCAAGGCGATCGCCTCGTTCATGATGCTGCTCGGCTGGGGCATCCTGGCGGTCCCGACCGGCATCGTCACCGCCGAGATGACGGCGCGCCGCTTCGACCGCCGCCACGGTCCGGCGCGCCTGGAACGTGCCTGCGAGGCCTGCGGCAGCACCGGTCACGACACCGCTGCGCAGTATTGCAAGGATTGCGGCGCCGAGCTGCCCTCGGGGCCGGCCGGGCGCTGAAGTCTGGCCGGGTGCACGTTTGGTTTACATCAAGCGTGCACCTGGCAGCCTCTTTAGCCTTCTACCTTCGTGCCACGGTCCGCTTCGCCGACCGTGGCGTGCCTTTCTTTGCAAGCACATACGGAGGTCAACGCATGGTGTTCTTTCCGCAAACCCCGGCCGTACGCTCCCACATGGAGGCGCAGGCCGCCTTTCTCAACGATATGTCCAAATCGATGTTCCACGCTTTCCAGCAGATGTGCGAGCTGAACATCCAGCTGGTCCAGACCCTGGTCGAGGAGGGTGCCCTGGCCAGCCAGCAGGTGCTCAGCACCGAGCGCCAGAGCGCGCTGTTCAGCGCGGCCTCGGCCCGGGCCCAGCCCGCCACCGAGAAGCTGCGCGCCTACCAGCAGCACGTCGCACGCCTGGCCGCCGATTCCCAGGTCGAGCTGGCGCGCGTGACCGAGCAGCACGTGCAGAATACCTCGCGCACCGCGCGCGCCCTGGTCGACGAGGTGGTGCGCACCACCGCCGAGGAAACCGAGCGCAGCATCCGCAACCAGCAGGAGGCGATGCGCAATGTCGCCGATCCGTATGCGCGGACCAACGGCGAGACGCAGCGCGCACAGCCGGGCATGGGGCAAGGCGGGCAGCAGGGCCGCAGCAGCCAGGGCAGCCGCCCCGAGGGCGCCCCTACCCACTGAGCGCCACGGGCGCCGATGCTAGCCGGCGGCGGCCTGCGCATGCGCGGGCTGCGCCGGCGCCGGTTCCGCCGCCGGCGCGGTTCCGAGGGTGCGGGGCGCGAGCCCGAACAGCGGCCGCAACAAGCTCACTCGCCTGATCAGTTCGAATGCGCCGAAGCTGAGGGTCAGGGTCAGCACGATCAACAGGATGGCTTCCAGGCCCGGGGCGATCCGCAGCGGCTGCATCGCATGCGCCAGCACGACGATCAGGGTCTGGTGCAGGATGTAGACCGGGAACACCGCCTCGTTCAGGTAGCGCCGCGCAGGGCCGTCACGGTCGAGGTGACGCGCGGCGAAACCGCAGGCGGCCATGATCGCGCTCCAGGCCAGCACGGCGTACACGGCGTACATGAGCGGACGGAGCACCGCCACCACCTGCCGCGGCACCACCTCATACGTCACCGCATCCCACATCAGCAGCAGCGCCCAGCCGGTGGCGGCGATGCCGAGCGCGTGCCAGCGCAGCAGCGCAGGCCGTGTCCAGAACCCCGGGACGCGTGCCACCAGCGCGCCGAGCAGGAAGCACAGGAAGGACATCGCGTGGTTGTACCAGTCGCCGACCACGGCGTGGTTGGTCGGGAAGTGCTCGACCAGGTTGATGCGTGCCAGGGCCAGCAGCGCAGCCGGCAGTGCGATCAGCTTCCAGCCGTGGAGCAAGGCGCCGGCATGCGCGGCGATGCGGTCGAAGCGCTCTCCGAGCACGGCAACGAGGCCGCCGAGCAGCACGGTGTAGATCCACAGGTAGGCGACGAACCACAGGTGGTTCCAGGTCGGCAGGATCAGGCAGTCCTCGCGGCAGAAGCCGTCATAGGCCTGCAGGTACAGTCCCATGAAGGCCCGGTAGCCGTCCGCATAGCCGAGCTTCTCGACCACTTCGAGATAGGGCTGCGGCGGCACGATTACCAGCATGCCGAATACCAGCGGCACCAGCAGGCGCAGGCTGCGCCGGCGTACGAACGACGCGGCGCCGAGCTTGCGCAGCATGAGGCTGGCACCGGCGCCGGCCACGAAGAACAGCAGGCTCAGGCGCCATGGGGAGGATAGCTTCATGAAGGGCTCGGGGCCGGTCCCGGCAAAAGGACTCTTCACGTGCCAGTCCCAGCTCACGTAGTACATGCCGACGTGGTAGACGATCAGCAGGAAGAAGGCGAGGATGCGCACCCAGTCGAGGAAGTACAGGCGGGTGGCGGATGGAGGAAGATGACGGTTCATGGCTCGCTCTTGTTGAAGTGATGGCGCGAGCATGACGTTTCGGCATGCCGGCGGCGAGCGTTTTGTGGCGAGGCGGGTCCGGGATGGGGCGGATCGGACAGAAGGAACAAGAGCGCGCTCTCAGGCTAGCAGGCCTGGAGCGCTTCGATCAGCGCCGCCCGGTACTGGCGGCTGCAGGGCACGAGCGCGCCGCTGCGCAGCACCAGTTCGCAGTTGCCCTTGTCGAGCGGGACAATGCGCTGGACGGCGCCGGGACGCACCGCCGCGCGCCGATGGCAACGCACGAACCCGCTGCCCAGTTGCGCCAGCAGGCCCGACAGGGTCTGGCGCAGCAGCGGCGCGTCGCCGGCGGTGTGCAGGACCACGTAGTTGTCGGCGGTCTCCAGCCATTCGATGTCCGCCACCTGCACCACCCGCGTGGCGCCGCGCTCCGACACCAGGAGCTGGCGCGGCGGCAGACCGGATGCTGCCGCAGCCAGGGCCTACGCCGCATGGCGCGCGCGCAGGCGCTCGAGCGCCCGCCGCAGGCGCGCCTGGTCGAAGGGCTTGAGCAGGTAATCGATGGCATTCGCATCAAAAGCGCGCAGCGCGTACTCGTCGTAGGCCGTGACGAACACGATCAATGGCCTGGGGGCGGGCAGCAAGGCCGCCAGGTCGATGCCCGACAGCTCCGCATCTCGACGTCGAGCAGCAGGGCATCGGGCCGCAGCTGCGCCACCTGCCGCAGCGCCTCGATGCCGTCGGCAGCCTCGTCGATGGTCTCGATCCCTGCCTCCAGCGCCAGCATGCGGCGCAGGCGCTCGCGCGCCGGGCGCTCGTCGTCGACGATCAGGATGCGCATGGCAGCCTCAGTTCCGTGCGTACGCCGCAAGGCAGCAGCTGGCTCAGGCTCAGGCTGGCGCCGTCCCCGTACAGCCCGGCCAGACGCGCACGCAGGTTGGCCAGGCCGATGCCCTGCCCACTGTCCCCGGCATCCTTGTCGAGGATGCCGCCGTCGTCCTCGACGCGCAGCATGAAATGCTCGCCGTCGCGCGTCGCGCTGACCGTCATGCAAGTCGGGTTGCGCCGCCGTTCGACCGTGTGCTTGAACACGTTCTCCAGCAGCGGCTGCACGCTCATCGCCGGCAGTGCAATGCCCAGCAGCGCCTCGTCGATGCGCCACTCGACCCGGGCGCGTCCATCGAAGCGTTCTTCCATCACGCCGGCGTAGGCGCGCGCCAGGCGCAATTCTTCCGCAAGCGTGGCCTGCGGCCGTTCGCCCAGCGCCAAGGCGGCGCGCAGCAGGTCCGCCAGTTGCACCAGCGTGGCGTCGGCGCGGGCCACGTCGGTGTGCATCAGCGAGGAGATCGTATTGAGCGCGTTGAACAGGAAATGCGGCTGCATCTGGCGCGCCAGCGACTGCAGCTGGGCCTCGCGCAGCAGCGCGTTGGCCTGCTCGGCCCGCAGGCGCGCGCCGAGCAGCTCGCGGTAGGACAGCAGGCCGAACGCGATCACGGTGAACAAACCCGCGAACACGGTGAGCTTGAGGGATTCGTAGACGAATATCTGGGGCCAGGCTTCGTGCTCGTAGCTGGCGCCGGCCAGCGCATACACGGCATGACGCATGCCGAATGCCAGCGGCACGAAGGCAAGCCAGTACAGCGGCAGCATGCGCGCCTGTAGCGCGAACCAGCGCCAGGGCGTGGCGATGAGGTGGTCGTTGCGGCGAGTGATGCGGCGCGCGAGCAGCAGCAGGAAGGTCGCCGCCAGCGCGGAGGAAGTCTCCCAGAGCACCGGCTGCCAATAGGCCGTGCCGCCGTCGCGCCGGTAGTCCTCGATGGCGACCAGCACCATCAGCGCCCAGAACAGGAACCAGGCGATGATGGCGGTGATGGCGCTGCGGGTCGGTTTCATGGGCTGGCCGGGCTGGAGATGGCCCGATCATCCAGCATTCGCCGCTGCTTGTCAAAGCTGCAAAGCCTTGCTCAGTTCCCGCCGGCAGCCGGGACAAGCCCGCGCTCTTCCTCCAGCTGCTTGCGCATCGCCTCGACGTCGGCCATGTACTCGGCCACCGTCGCGTCGGGGCTGGCGCGCAGCGCCGGCGGCAGCTGCACCGACATGTACAGTTCGTCCGCCACGCGCCCGTGGCGCTGCTGGTTCGCGATCAGCACCAGAGCGGACGCCAGCACCGCGCCAACGGCGCAGATCGCGCGCAGGCGCCGGCGCAGGGACGGCTTGATGGTCGCCAGGTGGAAGTAGATGATGCCCGCGCCGGTCGCCACCGCGACGTGGGAACCGTAGCGGGTGAGCCATTCGAGCGACCAGGCATAGGCGGCCACCGCCGCCAGCAGGCGGAAGCCCACCAGGGCCGCCATCCCGCAGCCGAAGATGAACAGGTGCCGTCCCAGCCGGGTATAGCGCCCGAATAGGCGGTTCATGAAGGCCCACAGGCCGCTCCACAGCAGCGCCGCGCCGATGCCGGCGCCGGGCGCCAGCACATAGTTGAGCAGTTCGAAGGGTTCGGCGTCGAACAGCCAGGTCACGAACAGGGCGACCAGACCGGCCAGCAGCACGCCGACGACGCCGGGCACCAGCCCTTCCCAGCCGTGCATGGTGCGGTCGCGCAGCTCGGCCGGCACCGGGAAATCGGCCGCGCGCACGCGCAGCGAGGTGTGGCCCATGCGCACCACGGTGTCGCCCGTGAGGGACAGTTCCTGCACCCGCTTGCGCCCGATGTTCAAGCCGTTGCGGGTGCCGAGGTCGCGCATCGAGAGCGCGCCATCCGGACCCTGTTCGATCACGGCGTGGTGCGCGGCCGCGTATTCGTCGTCGAGGATGAAGTCGTTGTCGTAGGCGCGGCCGACGCGGATCGGCAGGCTTGCCGCACGGTGCCGGTGCAGCACCTCGCCGTTGCGCGCCAGGATCTCGACGGTCCAGGGACCGTTCATGGCCGGCCTCCGGGCGCGCCTGGTGCGGCGGGCGGGCGCCGGATGTTGCGTCCGAAGGAGCCGAGGAAGGCGCGGGTCACGCGCACGCCGTTTTCATACGACACGCCCGATATGTCCAGCCGGCTCTGCAGGCTCGACTCGGCCGCGTTGGTGCTGGCCGTGAGCAGCGTGAAGTTGTACAGGCCCTCGAACTTGCGGTAGGCGCGCACACAGGTCACCGCGCGCAGCGGCAGGGTGCGGGTGTGCACGAAGCGTTCGGTGCACACCGGCTTGGTCAGGCGCCGGTCGCCGGCATTGCCCAGATTGGCGGCGCCGAACAGGCGGCTGCTGAGCGCCGCGAAAGGCAGCCGGGCCAGGTTGTCGGAACGGATGTACTGGTGGGTCATCGACACGTGGCCGGTCTGCTGGGTCGCGGACACGTAGATCGCCGACTCCATCGCGCAGCTCATCGAGTCCGAGGTGTACGCGGTCTCGGCCTTCACGTTCGAGCGTCCCCAGCAGCGCAGCTGGCCGGATTCGCGCACCGGCACCAGGTAGGGGCCCATGCTCTTGATGGCGAGCGGCTCTTCCAGCAGGCGGTCGACCATGGCGCGCTGGTGCGCCAGGAGCTGGGCCGCGATCAGGGGATTGAAATCCTTCGGCGGCGCCGGCTGGCGCTCCACCTTGCGCAGCAACTCCTGCACATACTTGACGGGAACCAGGAAGCTGACCGACTCGCCGTCGCGCCGCTTGGACACGTTGACGCCGGCCACGGTGCCGCTGCCGGTCACGCTGGGCCCGCCGCTCATGCCGGAATTGATCGGCCCGCCGAACATGAGCTGGTCGTAGAAGCTGCGCGTGACGATGCCGTTGTAGGCGCCTTCCGAGATCGCAAAGCCCAGGTCGAGGGGATTGCCGAGCGAGTACAGGCGCTGCCCCTGGGTCAGGCGCACCGGGCGTTCGGGCACCTTGAAGAAACCGCTGCCTTCGCGGTCGACGCGCAGGACCGCCAGGTCGTGCAGCACGTCGACGGCCAGCAGCTCGACCGGGCCGCTGTTGCCGTCGGTGTCGACGTATTCGGCGGTGTAGACGTCGGGGTCGAGCGCCATTTGCGATACCACGTGGTAGTTGGTGACGACCAGGTTGCCAGTGCCGACCAGGAAGCCCGAGCCGACGGTGGACTGGGTGCGGCCGTTCTTGAGCAGCATGCGGATCTGCAGCAGGTCGCCGCGCGCCGACGAGTACAGGTCCTGGGCGGCGGAGGAGGGCGGCGGCAGGGCGTCCTGGGCATCGACCTCGCCCGGCGCCGGCGCCGGCGGGGTGGTCCCCGGCGGCGCGCTGGGCGTCAGGTGCGGGGGCGGCGCCGGCGCCGTGGCGGCGTGGGCTGGAGGCGGGCGGTTGGCCTGTTCAGGCGGAGCCGTGGCTGCGCCCGCCGTGAGGCAAAGAAGCAGGAGGGCGGCGGCAGTCCGTTTCATGCAATCCGATCATTGGCAACAAGGAAGCATTATCTTGCCATCGGACGCGGGATCTGTGCGCGCGCTAGCGCGATCCGCTCCGCTGGCCCGATCACGCGAAGCCGGAAGCTCAGTTCGTGCCAGGCTCGGCCAGCGCGGCGGCAAGCGGCTCGGCCGGACCCATCATGTGGCCCAGCTTGGCCTGCTTGGTGTTCAGGTAGCTGTCGTTGAAGGCATTGCGGTTGACCAGCAGCGGCACGCGCTCGGCCACCGCGATCCCGAGGCGGGTCATGGCGTCGATCTTGCGCGGGTTGTTGGTCATCAGGCGCAGCGAACGCACGCCGAACTGTTCCAGCATCGGCTTGCACAACTCGTAGTTGCGGGCGTCGGCATGGAAGCCCAGCTGCAGGTTGGCCTCGACGGTGTCGGCGCCGGCTTCCTGCAGGCGGTAGGCGCGGATCTTGTTGACCAGGCCGATGCCGCGGCCTTCCTGGCGCAGGTACAGCAGGACGCCGCGCCCTTCCTCGGCAATGCGCCGCAGCGCGCCCTCGAGCTGGGCGCCGCAGTCGCAACGCTGCGAGAACAGCACGTCGCCGGTCAGGCATTCGGAATGCACGCGCGCCAGCACCGGTTCGCCGTCGCCAATGTCGCCCAGTACCATCGCCAGGTGCTCCTTGCCCGTCGAGTGCTCGATGAAGGCGTGCAGCGTGAACTGCGCCCAGGGCGTCGGCAGGGCGCAGGAGGTGACGTAATCGAGCAACTGATCGGCGGCGGGGGATGGGGTGGACATGGGCGTTCTCGTGGTGTTTCTTGTCGTTGCAACATCGTGCAAATCACTAGCCGTCTAGTTTACAGGAAATCCGTTTCTCCCGTGCGACGCCCACGGTCTCGCCCATAGTATGTCGGGCTGACGTGTGTTACGCTGGCGCAATTGTTTCGAGCCCAGCCCAGCATGGACACACCCGCAACTCCCCCCACACGGCGCCGCAGGCGCGGCCTTGGCGCCTGGCTGGCGCTGGCGTTTTCGCTGCTGACGGTGATCCTGACCCTGTTGCTGGTCGGGGTCATCGAGCGCTCGTCGACCGAACAGGTCAAGGACAGCATCGGCAACAACCTGGGCGAGATGGCGCGCCAGACCGCGGACAAGCTCGACCGTGGCATGGCCGAGCGCTACCGCGAGGTCAGCCTGATGACGCGGCGCCGCGCGCTGCGCGATGCCGGCATCGCGCCGGCCGAGCGGCGCCAGGTGCTGTCAGACATGCGCGAGACCTACGGCTACTACGACTGGATCGGCCTGACCGGCTTGGACGGCCGGGTGATCGTCGAGGCGCGCGGCCTGCTCGAGGGTGTCGACGTGTCGCAGCGCCCCTGGTTCCGCAACGCCCTCGCAGGCGTCAACGTGGGCGACGTGCACGAGGCGGTCAAGCTCGCCAAGCTGCTGCCGGGCGAGAACGGCGAGCCGCGCCGCTTTGTCGACGTGGCCTTCCCCTACACCGACCTGTCCGGCAAGACCGCCGGCGTGCTGGGCGTGCACCTGTCCTGGCAATGGGCGCGCGACGTCGAGCGCTCGATCGTCGCCTCGGTCCAGGCGCGCGGCCGGGTCCAGGCCCTGATCGTCAGCCGGCAGGGCGAGGTCCTGTTCGGCCCGCCCGGCCTGCAGGGCAAGAAGATCGCTACCCGGAGCCTGCGCCTGGCGCAGCAGAAGCGCGCCGGTTATCTGGTCGAAGAGTGGCCGGACGGCCTGTCCTACCTGGTCGGCTACGGCGCCACCGTCGGCCGCGACCTGTACCCGGGCCTGGGCTGGACCGTGCTAGTGCGCCAGGACGTGGAGGATGCCTATGCGCCGGTGCGCCGCCTGCGCGAGCAGGCGCTGTGGAGCGGCGCGGCGCTGGCGGTGCTGTTTTCCGTGGCCGGCCTGCTGGTGGCGCGCCGCATCACCCGTCCCCTCGGGGCGCTGGCCGAGTCGGCCGAACGCCTGGGACGCGGCGAAGCGGTCCGGCTGCCGCCGAACGCGAACGACTATTTCGAGGTGCAGGCGCTGTCGACCACCCTGAACGGGCTGGTGGACGACCTGGTGCGCAAGCAGGCCGAACTGCGCGACCTGAACGCCACGCTCGAGCAGCGGGTCGAGGAACGCACCGGCGAACTGGAGCGGGCGCTGGCCTCGGTGCAGGCCAACGAGCAGCGCATCAATGCGATCGTGGAAGCGGCGCAGGATGCCTACATCGCGGTCGACCGCCGCGGTATCATCCTCGACTGGAACGGCGCGGCCGAGCGCATGTTCGGCTGGCGCCGCAACGAGGCCGTCGGCTGGCCGCTGGCCGAGCTGGTGCTGCCGGAGCGCTACCGCGCCAGCCTGGGCCAGGCCTTGCATGCCTTCCGCCAGACCGGCCACCTGGCCATGCTCGACCAGCGCCTGGAGCGCAAGGTGATCGACCGCCACGGCCGTGAATTCCCGATCGAGATGACGGCGGCCCTGGCCGGCCAGGGCGAGGACGCCTTCTTCAGCGTGTTCCTGCACGATATCTCGGAGCGCAAGCGGGTCGAGCAGATGAAGAACGAGTTCATCTCGACCGTCTCGCATGAGCTGCGCACGCCGCTGACCTCGATCCAGGCTTCGCTGGCGATGCTGGCCGACGGCATGGCGGGCGAACTGCCGCCGGACGCCCTGCGCCTGATCACCATCGCCAGCCAGAGCAGCGAGCGCCTGGTGCGCATGGTGAACGACCTGCTCGACATCCAGAAGATCGAGGCCGGCCAGATGCATTTCGAGACGCTGGCGCAGCCGCTGCTGCCGGTGGCCGAGCGCGCGCTGGCGGCCATGGAGGGGCATGCCCGCAAGGCGGGGGTGCGCCTGCTGGGCGACTGGGATGCGGGCGCGGCCCGGATCGCGGCCAGCATCGACGCGGACCGCATGGAGCAGGTGCTGACCAATCTGCTGTCGAACGCCATCAAGTTCACGCCGGCGGGCAAGACCGTCACGCTGGGCCTGGCCCGCACGCCCGGCAAGGTCCGCCTGCTGGTGCTGGATGAAGGCCCCGGCATCGCGCCGGAATTCCAGCAGCGCGTGTTCCAGCGCTTCGCCCAGGCCGACGGCGCCGACTCGCGCACCCGCGGCGGCACCGGCCTGGGACTGGCGATCAGCAAGGCGATCATCGAGGAGCACGGCGGCACCATCGGCTTCACCACGGCGCCCGGACGCGGCACGCGCTTCGTGGTGGAACTGCCGGCAGCGCCCGCCTAGCGGCTGGCCAGGACCTCGCCCAGCGAGCGCGCCTCGGGCGCATAGGCCTGCATGCCCCATCCCGCGGCGACCACCGTCAGGGTGGTCAGCACGAAGGGGAGGATGGTGCGTTTCAAGGCCGCCAGCATCCAGTGCTGCGGCTCCAGCACCCGCAGGCGCCGGTACAGGCCCGCGGCCAGCAAGGCATCGACCAGGATCTCGGCGAACAGGATCGGCGCCGACCAGATCACGAACAGGGAAGACAGCGCGATGCCCACGGCGAGCAGGATCACGACCAGGGGCATCACGGTTTCGTCGGCCTCGGCCCCGACATCGAGCGGCGCGTCGGCGATGGCGTCGCTGACGCTGTCCTGGGTGCCGAAGTCGACGTTGCCGCTGGCGCCGCCGCCGTCGAAGCTGCCGCCGCCACCGCTGAAGCCGGCCGCAGCATCGTTCGCACTCGCCTGGCCGCCCGGCCCATCAGAGGGCAGGAAGTCGAGGTAGTCCGCCGCACTCGTACGCAGCCACAGCCACAGGAGCAGCAGGAAGGCGAGGTAGGCCACGCCCATCGCCAGCGCGTAGCGCAGCGCCATGGTGTCGACCCCGGCGGCGAGCATCGCCACCGAGGCGCCGAAACCGGCCAGCCCGGTGAGCGACACCAGGATGAACATCTGGACCCGCGGAAAGCCCTCGCGCAGCAGGCGGGCGCGCATGAGCTGCACCGCCGTGGCGCGGGTGGCCACGCGGGGATGGATCGGCGGGGTACGCAAGCTTGCCTCGCGATCCTAGCGGTAGAAATCGCGGTCGATGAAGCTGACCACGTCGAGCGAGCCCGCGAAGGCGATGCTGCTGTCGTCCGCGATGCGCTCCGGGGCGCTGAACAGCACCTTGCAGCGGCCTTCGGTGGCGTCGGCGACGGCCTTGCCGTCGACCAGGATCGCGCCGCCGTCGTCGTGGAAGCAGGCCTTGATGCCGTCGTAGGGCTGGCGCTTGACGTTCCTCAGGTATTCGTGGGAGTGCGCCGAGATTTTTCCCTGTACCGCGGCGATCTGCGCCCGTGCACGGCGGATGTCGCGGTAGGCCATGCGCTGGCTGGTCGGCACACGCAGCGTCCACCACACGCCGAGCCAGGGCCTGTCGACGTCGCTGATCACGAGCGCGGCTTCCTGGTCGTAGGCGTCCTGGATCGCCGGCAGCGAAAAATAGGCGCCGCGCCGCATCGGTACCGTGGCCCTCACCGACTTGCCGTGCACGGTGATCGCGTGGCCCGGCGGGACGAACGCGTCGCGCTCGGCTTCCGTCTTTCCCGAATAGGCAAGGCGGTACCACAGGTCCACCAGGTGCGGCTCGGGCGGCATGTGCTGGTGCAGCTCGTATTGCACCCCGAGGAAGAAGCGGTAGGAAAGCTCGGCGGTGTTGCGGGCCGCCGTCGTCACGACCGTGGAGACGGCTGGCGCCGGCTCGACCGGTTGCGCCGGAGCGGCGCATCCGTCGACGGCGACGGCAAGCAGGGCAAGGGGAAGCAGGCGCATCGTGCTTGGGCTTTCCGGTAGAGGCAAAGTCTTGACTCTACTGGTAAAACACGCCGGAAAATTCACCGAAACTCACGCCGGCCGCCAGGCATGGCTGATCAGGGCCGGCAACACCTGGGCGGCGCTCCCCCGCAGGTTCCAGGTGCACACGCGATCCAGCCCGCTGGCGGCCGGGTTGACCTGGACGACCTGGCTGCCGGCCCGGCGCGCCACCTCGGGAAGCTGGGCCACCGGATAGATCGTGCCCGAGGTGCCGACGACGATCAGGAGATCGCAGCTGCCGCATGCGTCGAATGCGCGCGCGAGGACGGCCTCGGGAAGCGCTTCGTTGAACCACACCACGCCGGGCCTGACCGGGCCGCCGCAGGCCGGGCAGCGTGGCGGCGCCAGGCGCCGGCCGCCTTCCGGCTCCACGGGCGCGGCCGCCGGCAAGACAAACGGGTGGCTACAGTCGGCACAGCGCGGATGATGGAGGCTGCCGTGCAGGTGCTGCACTTCATGGCTGCCGGCACGCTCGTGCAGGTCGTCGACGTTCTGCGTGAACAGGGACAGGCGTTCGACGCGGCCGGCGAGCTGCGCGATCGCGACGTGCCCCGCGTTCGGCTGGGCCGACAGCGCCTTCATGCGCCGCCATTCGTACCAGCCCCAGACCAAGGCGGGATCGCGCCGGAAGGCATCGAGCGTGGCAAGCGAGGCCGCGTCGAAATGCTGCCACAGACCGGTCAAGGCGTCGCGGAAGGTGGGAATGCCGCTTTCCGCGGACACCCCGGCGCCCGTCAGCACCATGACGTGTTGCGCGCCGTGCAGCGCGGCGACCAGGCCGGGATCGACATCGGTCGCGCTCATCGCCATTCGTGCAGCGCGATCCCGGCAAAGCCCGGCCAGGCGCCGAAATCGGCTTCCAGGCGGGGCAGCAGGGCGCGCAGCGCGTCCTTGTTCTGGTGGAAGCTGGTGGCCGAACCGTCGATCGGGCGGCTGTCCACCAGCTTGTAGGACAGGGCGTTCGGATGCGCGAGCGGCTGGCGCAGCAGCACCGCTACCTGCTGGCCATCGAGCGTGAACAGCAGCATGTCGCCCGCGGCGCCCATCTGCGCGCGGCGGTAGCGGCGCTGGGTCTCGAGCGGCAGCGGGCCCGCTTCCAGCGCGATGCGCACGCGCTTGCCGGTGGCCGCGCCCCAGTCCAGGAAGGGGATGGCGAAGCCGAGGATCTGGTCGGGATCGGTGCGGTAGTCCATCACCGAGACCGCGTCGGCATGGCGCGCCAGGCCGTCCAGCACCGCCTGGCGCTCGCCCCACCAGAAGGGCACGACGAATTCGAGCGGCATGGCGCCCGCCGCTTCGCGCAGCGCCGCCAGGGTGGCCACGTACTCGGCATCGAGGCGCGCGGCCGGCAGCACGTGCTCGGGCAGCAGATAGGGTTCGATGTCGAACTGGATGCCCTTCAAACGCGCCACCGGTTCGGCCGCGGCGTTGTAGGCGGCGTAGGCGCGGGCGCGTGCGGCGGTGGCGGCGCGCTCGCCCGGTAGCACCATGTGCGGGTCGCCCTCCACCGCGCTGATGCCGATGCCGCGTTGTCCGGCGCGGCGCACGAAGGCGGCCAGCGCGTCCGGGTCGCGGACGCGGCCTTCTTCCAGCGGCACCACCACGAACAGCTCGCCCATGCGTTCGCGCGCGGCCCAGTCGAGCAGCGCGTCGCCGCGTTCGAGCCAGGCGCCGCGGTCCCAGATCCAGGTCGAGCGCGGCGCCGCGCCGGCGGCTTCCGGCTCCAGCGTGAGCGCATCGAGCAGCAGCTCGCCGCCGCCGGCCGGGCAGGCCAGCACGAAGTGGCGCCAGCCGGCCCGGTCGAGGGCGGCGGGCAGGCCCAGCCGGGTGTCGCCGGCTGCGCCGCGTGCGGGGAGCTGGCCCATGTCGAGGGCCGACTCGCGCGCCGCGCCGGCCGCGTCCGCGGCCTGCCAGGCGAATTGTCCCTTGCCGGAATGCCTGGCCACCAGCTGCCCGCGCAGGCGCGGGAGGAACCACGGCCCCGTGAGCAGGACGCCGGCCGGGCGCGTGCCGGCGCGGCAGTCGACACGCAGGCGGCCCCCGTCGAGGCGCGCCCGCACCCGTTCCTCGACGCCGTAGCTGCGCACCTGCATCGCGGCCAGCAGGTTGGTCCGCAGCGGCATCGGTGCGGGCTTTGCCGGCTGCCGGCCGGCGCCGTCCGGCACCAGGGTCTGTTCACTGAC
Organism: Massilia varians; assembly: GCF_027923905.1. Taxonomy (NCBI): domain Bacteria; kingdom Pseudomonadati; phylum Pseudomonadota; class Betaproteobacteria; order Burkholderiales; family Oxalobacteraceae; genus Massilia; species Massilia varians. The sequence goes on along the minus strand of NZ_AP026966.1, from coordinate 3,992,867 downwards.
GGCGAAGCCGCCGTCCCTGGCCTGGCCCTGCAGCAGGATGGTGGCGGTCGGCGTGCTGTCCGTGCCCAGGACGTGCAGGGCTTCCACGCTGGCCGCGCCGAGTTCGAGCGAGCGGCAGCCGGGCAGCGCCGCCGCGCCGGTGACGACGAAGCGCAGCTCCCTGCCGTCCGGCCCGAGGGCCTTGGCGGAAGGGCTGCCGCCAGGCGCCGCCCCACCGGGGCACAGGTGCAGGAAAGCGGCGTGGGCGGGAGCGCTCATCGACAAGAGAAAAATGAAGGCAAGCCGTGACATGGCGTTCAGTGTAGCGAGGACGGCCGGCTTGCCGCGCTCATTTGCCGGCCGGGGTCTGGCCGTCTTGTTGCCAAGACCCTTTGCGTTTCATCGTTCCCCAGGTCGACTCCTTCTGCATCGCCCAGCGCCACAGGCCGGTCAGGCGCCAGAGGGAATTGAGCTGGCGGTAGCCGAAGTTCTCCAGGATCACCACCAGTCCCAGCATCAGGAGCTGCCTGCCGCGCGGGTAGATGTGGAAGGACATCTCTTCCAGCAGCAGGCCGGAGGCCGACAGCAGGATGCCCAGGCCGATGGCGACGAACAGGAAGGCGCCGAAGGCTTCCCAGGAAATCATGCCGCTGAAGTAGGCCCAGATCATGAATACATAGCCGCCGATCTCCACCAGCGGCCCCAGCCACTCGAACAGCACCATGAACGGGAAGGCCACCCAGCCCGGCGCGCCGCCGTTGCGCGAGAACGGCAGGCCCCAGTTGGCGTTCAGGCTTTCGGCCAGCCCGCGCTGCCAGCGGATGCGCTGGTTCTTCAGGGTGCGGTAGTCCTCGGGCGCCTCGGTCCAGCACACCGGGTCGGGCACGAATTCGATGCGGTAGGGCTGGCGCTGCTCGCGCAGCAGGCGGTGCATGCGCACCACCAGTTCCATGTCCTCGCCGATAGTATCGCGGCGGTAGCCGCCGGCCAGCACCACGGCGTCCTTGCGGAACACGCCGAAGGCGCCGGAGATGATCAGCATGCCGTTCATCGACGACCAGCCCAGCCGCCCGAAGAGGAAGGCGCGCAGGTATTCCACCACCTGGAACAGGGCCCAGATGTTTTTCGGCAGCCCGACGCTGGTGAGGAAGCCCCCGCTGACCGTGCAGCCGTTGGCCACCCGCACCGTGCCGCCGGCCGCCACCACGGTCGGGTCGCGCAGGAAGGGCTCGGTGACCTTGGCCAGGCTGTCGCGCTGCAGGATCGAATCGGCGTCGACCCCGCACACCAGCGGATAGCGCGAGACGTTGATCGCGGCATTCAGGGAATCCGCCTTGCCGCCGTTGAGCTTGTCGATCACGCGCACGTTCGGGTAGCGCGTCGAGCGGTAGATGCCGCGCACCTCGGCGGTCGGGATCTGGCGGCGGTAGGCCTCGGGGAAGGGCAGCAGGGCGAACTCGCGCTCCAGCACGTCCAGCGTGCCGTCCTTGGAGCCGTTGTTGACGATGATGATCTCGAATTCCGCGTAACTCAGCTGCAGCATCGAGCGTACCGAGGCGGCGATGGTGGCTTCCTCGTTATACGCCGGCACCAGGATGCTCACCGGCGGCTCCAGGCCCGAATAGGCGCGTGGCAGGTCGGCGATGAACAGTTCCTGGCCCTTGACGCGCAGGGCGCGCAGCGCGATCGCGTTGAGCAGCAGGTAGCCGCCGTTGAGCGCGATGAAATAGCAGAACACGAACCAGGTAATGAAATCGGTCATGCCTGCTCCTCGGCCAGCACCTGGTCCAGCATGTCGAGCGCGAAGCGGTCGGTGAGCGAGGCGCGGACCGCCTCCAGATCGGCCTGCGCCAGCCGCGGCAGTTCGCGCAGCGCCTGGGCCGCGCGGTAGCGCACCCACCATTGCGGGTCGCCCAGCAGGCTGGTCAGGCGGGCGGCGTCGCCGCGGTCGCCGACCCGGCCCAGGGCCCGCGCGGCCTGCACCCGCACCTGCCAGTCTTCGTGGCCGAGCAGCGTGCGCACCTCGTTCAGGGCGGCGGGCTCACGCACCCCGCGCAGCGCGGCGATCACCACCGCACTGGATGGGCTGTGCAGGGCGCCGGCCAGCACCCCGGCCGGCAGCATGACCCGCAGGGATTCGGCGATCCGCAAGGCGCGCGGCAGCCGCTCTTCGGGCAAGCCTGGCAGGATGCGCGCCAGCACTTGTGCCACCGGGCCGCTGGCCTGCTGCAGGATGCCGGCCACGTGCGACAGCGCCCAGTCCTCGCGCTCGATGAACAGCGGCGTCAGGTACTCGGCCGCGGCGTCCGGATCGACCCGCACCAGCGCCCACAGCGCGCTCAGCGACAGTACGCTGTCGGCGGCGCTGGCCAGCGGCAGCAGCTGGGGCCAGGCGGCGCGGTCGCGCAGGTGGCCCAGCACCAGGGTGGCCAGCAGGCGTTCGTCGCGCGCGCCGCGCGCCAGCATGTCGCGCGCCAGCGCGTCCACGCCGAGCCGGCGCGCCACGCCGTTGAGCGCTTCGTTGGCTTCGCCGCGCAGCGAACCCTGCAGGTGCGCCCACAGGTGCAGGAAGGGCAGGCGTTCGCTCGGACGCAAGGACGGCAGCGCCGGTTCCTCGCCCACGATGGCCTGGTTCAGCAGCGGACGCCAGCGCGCCACGGCGCGGGCCGCGCGGCGCTCGCGCCGCCGCAGGTTCATGCGCAGCAGCACGATCTGCAGGGCCAGCAGCAGGGTCAGGATGAGAGCGACCGTCCCGGTCCAGACCGCGACGGTGACGAAACTGCCGGTGCCTGCGGGCAGGGCGCTCGGCGTCATGGCCCCGTCTTCAGGAAACGCCGGACCCGTGCCAGCAGTTCGTTCGGCTGGAAGGGCTTGATGACGAAATCGTTGGCGCCGGCGTCGAGCGCGCGCACGGTGTCGCGTTCGGTATTCTTGGCGGTAAGCATCAGGATCGGCACGCCGGCCCAGTCGCTGCGTTCGCGCGCCAGCCGCACCAGCTCGAAGCCGTCGACGTAGGGCAGCATGACGTCGAGCAGCACCAGGTCGGGCTGCTCTGGCGCGTTGCGGATATGTTCGCTCGCCGCGCGGCCGTCGGCCAGGTGGACGACGCGGTAAGCCTGGCGCTCGAGCATGAAGCGCAGGACCTGGGCGATGTGCTCGTCGTCCTCGACGACCAGCACGAGGGGAGGGGAAGCTTGTTCGTTTTCCATCGAATTCCGGTAAGGCGGTGCCGCCGCTAAGAACCTATCCCAGTAGGGAGGAGGAAGTTGCTGGCGATGCATGGCAAGCGCGGGCAAGGCGCGAGGAGGCCGCATGGCTCTGGCCATGCAACGACGAGCAACGCAGCACCCGCTTGTCAGGCGCGCCAGCAACGACTCATTCCCTGCTGGGATAGGTTCTAAGTATAGCTGACAAGCACTGGAGAGGTGCCATTCGATGTTGCTTAGCGGCTACGAAGCGGGTCGAGCAGGCTGCGCAGATTATTATGGTCGAGCTCGTACATCAGGGCCAGCAACTGGCCCAGTTCGCCACGCGGAAAGCCTTCGCGCGCGAACCAGCCCAGGTAGTGGCCCGGCAAGTCGGCAATCTTGCTGCCTTTATATTTCCCGTACGGCATGTCACGCACGAGCAGTAGAGAGAGATGATGGGTGTCCATTGGCGCGTCCTAGGGAACGCACTTTAGCAAACAATCTCAAAGTCATAGCATGGTCGGCGTCGGAGGTGAGTACGATGAACAATGAATTCGACCTGGAACGCTTCGTCCAGGCCCAGGACCCGGTGTACGCCACGGTGCTCGCCGAACTGCGCACCGGCCACAAGCACAGCCACTGGATGTGGTTCATCTTCCCCCAGCTTGCCGGGCTCGGCCGCAGCGAGATGGCGCAGAGCTACGCGATCGCCTCCAGCGATGAAGCGGCTGCCTACCTGGCCCATCCGGTGCTGGGCGCACGCCTGCGCGAGTGCGCGGGCATCGTGGCCGCCCGTGACGACCTGTCCGCCGAAGCGCTGTTCGGCCACCCCGACGACCTCAAGTTCCGCTCGTCGATGACCCTGTTCGCCGACGTCGCGCCGGACGAGGCGGTGTTCCAGGCCTGCATCGACAGGTACTTCGATGGCGAGCCGGACGATGCCACCCTGGCCCGGCTGTCGGGCTGAGCGTCGCTGCGCGGCGCGCCGTCGAACGCGTTTGCGGTAGTTCGTCCTGCCTGCCCGGTGGGCGTTCTACATTCGTCCTGCTCATGCGGGCGCATGAGAACACTACCGGAGACAGACATGCGACATTTCTTGATAGTAGCAGGCATGGCGGTGCTGGCGAGCGCAGTGGCGGCCGGCAATGTCCTTGCTGCGCCAGGAGGGCAGGAAGAGCACAGGGCCGGGAGCCCGGGCAAGGACGTCTATGGCATCGTCAATCTGGCGGGCGGGACCTTTGGTTTTGTCGCCGGCATCAATGCGCGCGGCCAGGCCGCCTTCGAATACTTCGGACCCGATGGCCTGCTGCACGTCGGCTATTTCGACGGTACGCGCGTGACCGACATCTCACCGCCGGGCAACCACACCGCCTTTCTTGGCGATTTGAACGACCGGGGCGAAGTCGCCTTCTCGGCAAGCATTGTCGAGCCTGGAAAGCCTGAAGGCACGCCGTTCCGGCCGTTCCGCTGGTCCGCGTCGCGCGGCCTGCTTCCCTTGCCGAGCCCGAGCAGCGACGGCGCGACTTTTGTCACGGGCATCAACAAGCGCTCCGAGATCGTCGGGCGATCCGTCCTCTCGGCCGAGGACGGCAGCGACCGCGCCGTGCGCTGGAGCGCGGCGAACCGCCTGATCCAGTTGCCCGCGCCGGCCGGCATCGGCCCGACCTATGCCAGCCACATCAACGACGACAACGTCACCGTCGGCTCCGGAGACAGGGCGGGCGGGGTGCCGAACGTGCTGGCATGGGATGCGGCTGGCCGGACGATGGATCTCGGTCCTTTCGGCAAGCGCTTCGCATTCGCCTCGGTCAACAACAACCGCGGCGAGATCGCCGGCATGCTCGACACGCTGAGCCCGAACCTCAGCGGCTTCCTGTGGAGCCCGGACAAGGGCGCAGTGCGTATCGGCGCCCGCACCATCACGCACGCCCTGAACGGCATCGGCGAGGTGGTCGGGCGCAGGGTCAGCGGCAACGCCGACCCCGCACCGCGCGCCTTCCTGTTTTCGCGCGCGCGCGGACTGGTCGACCTGCACCCGCGCGGGTTCCAGGCCTCGGAAGCCAATGCCGCCAATGAGCGCGGCGTGGTGGTCGGCCTGGCGCAGCGCGCCGCGGGCGACAATATCGCCTACCGCTGGACCCGCGGCGGCGCGGTCGACCTGAATACGCGCCTGCTCGACCCGCCCACGGGCCTGGTGCTGAACGCGGCGCTGGCCGTCGCGAACAACGGCGACATCGTGGCCAGTTCCAACGCCGGGGTGGTGCTCCTGCGCGCCAACGGCGGCGGCACCGATGCGCCGGTGCTGGGGCCGATCCGGCACGCCGCGCCGCGCCTGAACCAGCCGCTCGAGATCACGCTGTCCTTCCGCGACCGCAACCTGGGCGACACCCATAGCGCGACGGTCGACTGGGGCGACGGCAGCGGTCCCCAGGCGGCGGGCCTGCGCGAATACCGGGGCAAGGGCGAGGTGCGCGCCAGCCATACCTACACGTCCAACGGCGACTACAGCATCGTCGTGCGCGTCAGGGACTCGACCGGCAAGCTCACCCAGCTGTTCGAGCAGATCACGATCCTCGACCTCGGCACGCCCGGCATCCAGGGTCAGGGCGCACGGGCGTACCCTGTGGGCACGGCCGTGCGCCGGCAACAGCAGGCGCGCGCGCTGGCGGCGACACTGCGCCATGGGCCGGCGCAGGCGCTGCGCTAGGAAAGACCGGTTCAGGCCGTGGCCAGGATCGCCGCGAGCCGCTCCATGTCCACCGGCTTGACCAGGTGGTGGTCGAAACCGGCGGCCATGATCTGGCGGCGGTCGCTGTCCTGGCCATACCCGGTGACGGCGACCAGCAGGGCATCCGTCGTGACCGGGTCGGCGCGCAGGCGGCGCGCGAGCTCCTTGCCGTCCATCTCCGGCAGTCCGATGTCGAGCAGGCAGACCTGCGGCGCGCTTGCCCGTGCGCGTTCGAGGGCGGCCAGCGCGCCGTGTTCCACCAGGGTCTGGTGGCCGGCCGCTTCCAGCACCATGGACAGGGTCACGGCCGCGTCGACGTTGTCGTCCACGACCAGGACCCGCAGCGAGGAGGCGGTGCCGGCACTGGCGGCCGTGGCGGCCGCGCAGGTGTCGCCGCACGGCGCCATCTGCGCGGGCAGGCAGGGCAGGCACACCGAGAAGCTGCTGCCCAGCCCCAGCCCCGGGCTGGCGCAGGCGACCGAGCCGCCGTGCAGCTCGACCAGGCTCTTGACCAGCGCCAGCCCCAGGCCGAGTCCGCCCAGCGAGCGGTCGACGCTGCGCTCGGCCTGCGCGAACAGTTCGAACACCCTCCCGGTCAATTCGGGCGCCATGCCGATGCCGTTGTCGCTGACCTCGATGCAGGCTTGCGCGTTTGCGGCATGGGCGTGCAGGGCCAGATGTCCGCCTTCCGGGGTGTATTTGGCGGCGTTGTTGAGCAGGTTGGCCACCACCTGCACCAGCCGCTTCTTGTCGCCCATGACCACAACCGGCCCGGATGGCGGGGCCAGCGCCAGCGCGTGGCGGCGCGCCTCGATCTGCGGCATGACCTGTTCCACCGCGTCCTGCAGCACGGTGCGCAGGTCGACTGGTACGCGTTCCAGCTCCACCAGACCACGGGTGACGCGCGAGACGTCGAGCAGGTCGTCGATCAGCCCGGTCATGTGGCCGACCTGGCGCGCGATGATCTCGCTGGTTCGCCGCACCAGCGCCTCGTCCGGCTTCATGCGTTGCAGAAGGGCGGCCGCGGCGCTGATCGGCGCGATCGGATTGCGCAGTTCGTGCGCCAGCATGGCCAGGAACTCGTCCTTGCGGCGATCCGACTCGCGCAGCCTTTCCTCGGCCGTCTTGCGCTCGGTGATGTCGCTGGCGGCGCCGATCCATTCGACCACCTGCCCCTTCGCATCGAGGATCGGCACGGCGCGCGACAATGCCCAGCCGTCGCTGCCGTCGACGCGGCGCACCCGGTGTTCGAGCTCATACACGGAGCCGGTCCGGATCGCTTCGAGCACGGCGGCGTGCACCCGTTCCTGTTCGTCGTCCGGAATGTAATCCTCCAGCCAGAACGAGCGCGGCCGCTCGGTGTCCTTCAGAAAGCCGCGCCCGTCGAGTTCGCGCAATTCGGTCCAGTCGGCATTCATCCGGTACACCACCTGGCCGGCAGTGGTCAGCGCCCGGAACCGGTTCTCGCTCTCGCGCAGCGCCCGCTCGGAATGGATCTGCTCGGTGACGTCCTTGGTCGTATGCGAGATGCATGCGATGGCGCCGTTCTCGCCGAACACCGGGGCGCTGTAGGCGTTCCAGAACCGTTCTTCGAAGCCGATCGTACCGTCGGGGGTCTGCACCGGGATCGGGTAGCGCTGTACCGGAAGCATATCCGGCTCGCCGGTCGCCAGCACCTTGGCGAACGAGGTGCGCAGCTCGGCCTCGTTGGTGCTGCTGCCGGGGTCGTCCGGATTGGAAGGGAAGGCCACGAACAGGCTGGTGCCCACCAGCTCCTCGCGCCGGCGCGACGACGCCTTCAGGAAGGCATCGTTCACGGCAAGGATCACGGCCTCCGGCGTCGGGGACAGGAGGTACTTGCCGATCGGCGAACTGTTAAACGCTGACTCGAAGACGGATGACGAAAGCATGGGTCAATACAGGGTCAGAGCATGAAGGAAACACAATTATAAAAGCGAAGTGCTTGCCATGACACATTTACTGATGCAACGCGCGCCGCCAGGAAGAAGCGGGATGCGTATAATCGCGGTCAGTTTGTCCTTCTATTAATCGAAAGCAATAATTCATGGCTACCTCCGACAACATCAGCATGGCGGTGTTCTGCGACTTCGAAAACGTCGCGCTCGGCGTGCGTGACGCCAACTACGAGAAATTCGACATCAAGCCGGTGCTGGAACGCCTGCTGCTCAAGGGCAGCATCGTCGTCAAGAAAGCCTATTGCGACTGGGACCGTTACAAGACCTTCAAGGCGCCGATGCACGAAGCGAACTTCGAACTGATCGAAATCCCGCACGTGCGCCAGTCGGGCAAGAATTCGGCCGACATCCGGCTGGTGGTCGATGCGCTCGACCTGTGCTACACCAAGTCGCACGTCGATACCTTCGTCATCATCTCGGGCGACTCGGATTTCTCGCCGCTGGTATCGAAGCTGCGCGAGAACGCCAAGCGCGTGATCGGCGTGGGCGTCAAGCAGTCCACCTCGGATCTCCTGGTGGCGAACTGCGACGAATTCATCTTCTACGACGACCTGGTGCGCGAAGTGCGCCGGGCCGCCGCCAAGCGCAAGGAAGAGCTTGACGCGCGCCGCGGCCAGCCGTCCACACGCCGCCCGAGCGACGACAAGCGCCGCGAGGAGCTGGAAGCGCGCAAGGCGCAGGCGCTCGAGATGGTGGTCGAGACCTTCGATGCGTTGGTGCTGGAACGCGGCGACACCGGCAAGATCTGGGCCTCGCTGCTGAAGGACACCCTGAAGCGCCGCCGTCCGGATTTCTCCGAGACCTTCTACGGTTTCCGTACCTTCGGCAACCTGCTGGAAGAAGCCCAGGCGCGCGGCCTGTTCGATTTCGGCCGCGACGAGAAATCCGGCACCTACGTGTTCCGCAGCGCCTCGGCGCCGGTGGCGATGCCGGCGCCCGAGCTGGTCGTGGCGCCGGACACCCCGGCCGGCGAGGAAGCCGCCGCCGTCCAGGGCGGCGAAGAAGCGCCGCAGGCCGAGGCCAAGCCGGAACGCGGCCGCCGCGGCCGCGGCGGGCGCGGCGGCAGGGGCCGCGAGGCGGCGCCCGCAGCGCCCGAGCTGAATGCGGTGGACGCCGCCCTGGCTGCGGAACTGCTGCCAGGCCCGGCCGTCACCGAAGAAGCGGCGCCGGAAGCGGCGCCGGCAGAGGCGGCGCCCGCAGCCGAACCGGTGGCCGAACCGGCCGCCGACAACGCGGCCGAGGAAGCCGCCGCGGAACCGGCGCCGGCCCCGGTCAAGGAACGCCGCCGCGCACCACGCAAGCCGGCCGCCAAGAAGGCGGCGGCGCCAGCGGCCGCCGATCTGCCCGACCCGGCCGTGGCGCCCGACAGCGCCGCCGATGCGCCCGCAGTTGCGCCCGCAGTTGCCCCGGAAGCCGCGCCGGAAAACGTTTCGGAACCGGGCAGCGGCGAGGCGGCACCAAGCGATGCCGACGCTGACGCCAAGCCGGCTCGCAAGAAGAGCACCCGTCCTGCCCACAAGGCCCCGGCCCGCAAGAGCGCCCCGCGCGGACGCCATCCGGCCAAGCCGAAGACCCCGTCGGAAAACGGCTGACGGCGAAGGCGGCGCGTGCGCCGCGCGTGCGCCGCCTTTGCAATAATGGCACCGTCCGCATGCGCGGGCCTGCCGCGGCGTCCGCCCGGTTGTCGCAACGTGCGAAGGAGCCTGCCATGCGTATGCCTGCCGCGGTGTTGACTGGGGCCTTGTTCTCGATCGCCTTGAGTGCCGTGCCGTCGGCGGCGCAGGCCGCGCCGCCGGCCGACCATCCGATCCTGGGCATCTGGAAGCTGAGCCTGCCCGACCTCGGTTGCTCGGAAACCTACCGCTTCCGGGGTGACGGCACCACCCTCGTCACCAGCGCCGAAGAGGTCTCCGAGAGTGAATACCGCATTCCCGCCAAGCCCAGCGCCAAGGGTTTCTACCGGCTGGACGACCGTGTCGTGAAGGACAACGGCAAGAAGGACTGCGCCGGCGCCATCATGAAACCAGGCACCACGGCCACCAACTACATCCGCTTCCATCCTTCCGGGGCGCTGTTCCTGATGTGCGCGGATGAGAGCATGAATACCTGCATCGGTCCGTTCGAGCGGGTGCAGGGCGAGGAGGCGTAGTTCCCTGTTTGCCATCGGACAGCATCTCCGAATAGCATCTGACTACGTGCGGCCTTGGTTGTTTTCATTAATACGTCAGCCTGCTCTGCCATGACTCGGACTGCAGCGTCCGCATAAGGTATCCAGCTGCCTGCGCTCATTGTCCTGATTAGCTTGCCTCGCGTCCGACTTTAACCCAGAGCAATTGCTGAGGGTTCATAGTTGCAATACTACTCGTTGCAACAAATCTCTCAGTAACGCAACCTGGGATGCAACTCGCATGAATCTGAAGGAATTGGCGGGCGCGTGCGCCGGCATGACAGAAGAGAATCGTCCAATCCGTGTCAGGTTTGCGCAGGGACAAAATGTGCTTGACGACGTCTTGCTGGTCAAGCGGGCTTTGTTGCATAAATCAATTGAGCGCGTAGTACCCCAAACCCCAGACGGATTTACGGCATGGTCACCGCTACGGTCGTGGGCGTGCCCAAGCGCGTGAAGCGATTGAGGATGGCGGCACGGACCTGCAACTCGGCGACCTGACGGTCGAAGTCGCGCGCCATGACGCGTTCACCAAGCAGCTTGAAGCAACGCATTTTGGTCTCGACAAGGCTGCGCCGGTGATACCCGCTCCACTTTTTCCAGATCTTCCGGCCAAGCCGGCGGGTGGCCGCCAGGATGGCATTGCGCGCTTTGGCACCGGGACGCTGGTCCTTCCATGGCTTGGCGTTCTTGCGTGTCGGAATGAGTGCCTGCGCTCCGCGTTGTGCAATCGCTTCGTGGCAGCCTTTCGTGTCGTAGGCGCCGTCGCCACTGACGCTCGCGACAACCTCCTCGGTGGGTATCTGGTCGAGCAAGCACGGCAGCATTGGGGCATCGCCGGTGGCATTGTCGGTCACCTCGATCGCCCGGATTTCCAGCGTGGCCGCGTCAATGCCAAGGTGGATCTTGCGCCATTGGCGACGGTAGTCGGCACCATGTTTCTTCGTCTTCCACTCGCCTTCGCCCAGCATCTTGATGCCTGTACTGTCGACCAGCAGGTGCAATCCCGTCGTCGTCGGCTGCGCTCCGATCGTCACCGAAAGACGCTTCTGGCGCCGGCTGACCGTGCTGAAGTCGGGCACTTGCCAGTCCAGTCCGGCCAACCCGAGCAGACTCTGCGTCATACCCATGGCCTGGCGCAAGGGCAGATTGAACAGGCCCTTAACGGTCAGGCAGAACTGGACCGCCGCCTCGCTGTACTTCGGACTGCGGCCCCGCTTGCCGCTCGCACTGCCGTGCCAGCACATGTCCTTGTCCAGCCAGATCAGCAGCGAGCCGCGGGCTTTCAATGCCGCGTTGTAGTCTTTCCAGTTGGTCGTTCGGTACTTCAGCTTTACGGGAGCAATCATGCCGTCAGTTTACCCGTGCTGCGCCTCGGCCGCTGATGGGCCGATTTGTGCAACAAAGCCGGTCAAGCGTGTTACAGGAAACGAAACGCTATGCGGTGGACTGGAATACAGGCTCGCATGCGTAGCGACCCGTGCAGACTTTCCTTTGAAAGAATTTATCGCGTTACCGATTGAACTCCAGTTCGTCACCGATCGTGGAGAGCTGCACGCCGTTTGTGGCATTGTCTGGCAAGTGGCAGCCGGACATAGCGATGGCGGTTTGGCGACCTACCAACTCGTAATGCGCGATGCGTTGGCGCTGATGGAACAGCGTATCAACACCCGCGTTTTCCGTCAGCAGAACGAACTTGATCTTACCGGAGTTATTCTCGACGAATGGCGCCGGAACAATCCGGTACTGGCCAAGACCTTCGACGTGGACTGGTCTCAGATCACCGCCACATATCCGGTTCGAGAATTCACGATGCAGCATAACGAGTCCGATGCCGAATTCCTGCGTCGATTATGGAAACGACGTGGCATCGCCTGGTTTGTTCGCGCCGGACGAGCCAGCGAGCCAGGAAGCCAGAACATGCCGGGCCATACGCTGGTTCTGTTCGATAATGTATCCATGTTGCGGCAAAACGTCGCCGGCACCGTGCGCTACCACCGAGACGACAGTACGGAGCAAAGCGACACCATCATCCGCTGGAGTCCAGTTTGTACACTAAAGCCGGGCAATGTGGTGCGCCATAGTTGGGACTACATGCAAGGCCGGTTGACGTCCAGTGTTACGCCTTCCTGTATTAATCAAGGATCAACAGGTAGTCAGTTCGCGGCAACGCTCGACGACTACCTGATCGATATGCCTCATGCAGGAGACAGCGGGGACGATTACCGTCGCCTTGGCGAACTGAGGTGTACTGTCAATAACGGACACGCTCGTCTTAAGCCGCCTGCGGCTGTTCGCTGAAGGATTCGGCGAACAACGCTGGCGGAACAAAGCCGATGCGGGAATGGCGCCGCTGTCGGTTGTAGAAAATTTCGATGTATTCCTGAATCGAGGCCTTTGCCTCAGCACGGGTGGCATAGCGGCGATGATGAACAAGCTCATTCTTCAGCGTGCCCCAGAAGCTCTCCATCGGCGCGTTGTCATAGCAGTTCCCGCGGCGCGACATCGACGCGCGCATGCCGAACTGCGCCACCAGCTCCTGATAGGCATGGGCGCAGTATTGGCTTCCACGGTCCGAATGATGGATCAGCCCTGGCGCCGGCCGCTTGTGGCTCACGGCGCGCCACAAGGCCTGCGTCGTCAGCTCCTGCGTCATGCGCTCGCCCATCGCGTAGCCGACGATCTCGCAGGTAAAAACGTCCTTTACGCCGGCAAGATACAGCCAGCCTTCGGCAGTGGAGATATAGGTGATGTCGGTCACCCACACTTCGTCAGGCCTGTTCGGCGCGAACCGCTGTTCCAGCAATTTCTCAGCGATGGGAAGGTTGTGATTCGAGTTTGTCGTTGCGATGAATTTGCGCCGTTGTTTGCAGCGCAGATTGAGCTCCTGGCGAAGTCGGCGCACACGGTCGCGACCAACTTCATGGCCCTGTGCAGCAAGCTCGTGCTTTATCCGAGGCACCCCGTAGGTCTCTCGGGTTTGCCGATGCACTGCCGTAATCAGGATTTTCAACCGAGCGTCTTCCTGCTCGCGTGTCGATGGCTTGGCCTGCAGCGAGTTGTAGTAGCCGCTGCGCGAGACGTCCAATACCTGGCACATCAGCTTCACAGGATAGCCAGGGAAATCGAGTCGCATTGTCTTTATCCACGCGTACTTGGCAGCGACTCCTGCGCAAAGTACGCCGCCGCTTTTTTTACGATGTCCCGCTCCATCTCTGCCTGGACCAGCTGCCTGCGCAGCTTCGCGTTCTCCGCTTCCAGCTCGGCCACAGAGCGGCTTCCAGGGGCTGCTGTTGCGGCCGGCCCGCGTTTGGCGGCTGCTACCCAATTGGCCAGCGTCCCTTTTGGGATACTTACTCGTGCTGCTGCCTGCTCAATGGACAAACCCTGCGCCAGCACCAGCTTCACGGCTTCTTCCTTGAGTTCCGGGGTGTACGTCTTCTTCAATGTCTTCATAAAGGCTCCTGTTGGTGAACTTTACCAAACAAGAGTGTCCGAAAAAATCAGCGTACCTCAGTATGGCTGCTGGCCGCTTGCAAACATGATTCTGATGAATGGAAGACACCAAACATGACCGTACTCACTCCTCGCCTGCAGCCAATGTTCGAGAAAACCAAGGCCGTCTGCTTCGGGCGTTTCATGATCGACGTGCCTGCCGCAACCACGGTTGCTTGGGGAGACGTTAGTGTTCCTCTCGGCGTCAGTGTGTACCCGAACGGCGTGAACGAAGTTGAAGCCATGGCGCAAACATTTATCGACGAGCTAAAAAGCGAGAAGGCTATCTATCTCAATGACATTCCCTTATTGATTTCAGTTGAAGAAATAACTCACCCTGAGGGAAAAATCGTAACCGGTTACGAAGGTTTTGAGGCGATCAGTGAGCTTAAAATCAATGGTTATTTCAAGTTGAACGATGACGGAGTGGTGATCGATTCTCGTCCCTTGGATAATATGAAAGATCGTGTGACTTCGGATATCATTAGCATCGCCCAGCGTTTGCGACCGCGTGCGGAGCATGAAGTACCTGCTGAACCTGGCAATTGCATCGAGCATGCCTTCCTGCCAGATAAACCGGGCACGAAGAAAGAGCGTCGTGCCGAACTCATCAGCATCGGCTTTCGCCTGAAGGAATTCCCCGACACGCATTTGTCCATCTCTATTCGTCCTTCAAACCCGCACCGCAGCGAAAGCAATACGCTGAAATGGCAACTCGAACGGCTCGAAAAGAATCTGAAAGCCGAAAACCCGAACCACCCGCGCCTGAAAACCAAAATACTTCCGTAGAGGCGAGCGGCAGATCCACGATTGGGCCGACGGTTTCGAAGGCCTGTCCCGCTCGCCAGACCAGGCCGACATCCACGGCATTCACGACTTCGGCATCGATTTCCAGGGGGTGCCGCATGATCCTCTGAAACCGTTCGTGCTTATCCTCATGCAAACCGGCGTCGCCAACAACGCCGCCGGCGCTACCAAACCCAGCTTGACCGACGAAGAAGCCATTGCGGTGTGGGACAAGATAACCAGCACTATCCGTGTGCGCCCGACCGGCGCCGCGGCGGTAAAGACCACAGGCACCGACCCGCAACCGCGTTTTCCGTTGGGAGAGCTTGCCGCCACCGGACGCACCTGCCCGCAGACGGGTATGTGGGAATCCAACGAAGCATCCGACACCGAAAGCAGCCGGCGCAGGTATATCCAAGCTGGCGAAACAATGCCGCGGGTGACAGTGCTTGGCAAACCATCTCTCTGGCAAAAGCTTAAAGGAGAAGCACCTTCCCATCAACTGGCAACAGTCTGGAAGCTGGTAGACTATAGCGACCAGCGTGCTCTTGCCATTGCGCCAGTTGACACGCCATTGGTCGCGCAAAGTCATCCAGAGGATGGCGCTAGAAGATTGCCGAACGTAACAATTCTGGCGATAGGCTGCACCAGAAACACCCGCCCGAACAACAAGGCTGAGCGATGTGCAACGTCATTCGTCTCGGTGACCCGACATCCCATGGCGGCAAGGTAGTGAGCGTAAGCGCAGAGCATTTCACGGTGGATGGAAAACCGGTGGCCCGTGTGGGCGACGTGTGCACTTGTCCCATCAAGGGACATGACAACTGCAAGATCGCCGAAGGCGAGCAGCGCCACGTCATCGACGACATCGCAGTCGCTTACGAGGGACATAAAACGACCTGCGGCGCCACCTTGATTGCAACTGTCGGGAATTTTTGTGAAGAGTAGTGGATCGCCAGAAGGTTTTGTCGAGGCATAACCGCCGGGCATGGCAGGGCAAGTTTGCTGCATTCCCGGTGGCATCGCTTAGGTGTATATTGCTGGGCGAAACGACAACCCCACTGGAATCCCATGTCCCCGGCACTCCTTTTCGCAATCCTCATCGGCTACTTCGCGCTCCTGCTCGCCGTGGCCTGGGCGACCTCCCGCAACGCCAACAACGACAGCTTCTTCATCGGTAACAAGAGCAGCAACTGGATGCTGGTCGCCTTCGGCATGGTCGGCACCACGCTGTCCGGCGTGACCTTCGTGAGCGTGCCGGGCGCGGTCGGTGTCGACGGCTTCGGCTATGCCCAGATCGTGATCGGCTACGTGATCGGCTACGTCGCCGTGGCTTACGTGCTGCTGCCGCTGTACTACCGCCTGCAGCTGACCTCGATCTACCACTACCTCGACGTCCGCCTCGGCCGCCGTGCTTACCAGAGCGGGGCGGGCTTCTTCATCGTGTCGCGCCTGCTCGGCGCCACCGCGCGGCTGTACCTGGTCGTAAATATTCTGCAGGCGATCATCCTCGACAGCCTCGGCGTGCCGTTCTGGCTCAGCACCCTCGTCGTGCTGGCCATGATCCTGCTGTATACCTACAAGGGCGGCGTCAAGACCATTGTCTGGACCGACACCCTGCAGACCAGCGCCATGCTGTTCGGCCTGTTCGCATGCGTCTGGATCCTGCTAGGCGAACTGAACATGTCGGTGCCGGAAAGCCTGAACCAGATGCAGTCGCAAGGTCTGGCCAGGATCTTCACGCACGATCTGGACAGCCCCAACTTCTGGCTCAAGCAGATCGTGGCCGGCGCCCTGATCACGATCACGATGACCGGCATGGACCAGGAAATGATGCAGAAGACAATCTCGGTCAAGACCCTGAAGGACTCGCAGAAGAACATGCTGACCCTGACCGCGGTGCTGGTCGTGGTGCTGCTCTCCTTCCTGTTCCTGGGCGGCCTGCTGTACCTGTACGCGCCGATCGCGGGCGTCACGGCAAGCGGCGACAAGATCTTCCCGGCCGTGGTGATGGGCCACCTGCCGGCGGCGCTGCAGGTCGTGTTCCTGATCGCGCTGATCTCGGCCCTGTTCCCCAGCGCCGACGGCGCGATCACGGCGCTGACCTCGTCGACCTGCATCGACCTGCTGGGCATCAAGCGCCGTACCGACATGACGGAAGCGGCCAAGGAAAGCCTGCGCCGCCGCGTGCACCTGGGCTTCGCCGCGCTGTTCCTGCTCCTGGTGCTGGGCTTCAAGGCGGCCGACAACCCGAGCATGATCGGGGTGATCCTGAAGCTGGCAGCCTATACCTACGGCCCGCTGCTGGGCCTGTTCGCCTTCGGCATGCTCACGCGCCGCACGCTGACCGACCGCCTGGTGCCGTACATTACGATTGGCGCACCGATTCTTTGCGCTCTCCTTGAGTACAATCAGGAACACTTGCTCGGTTCTTACCGCCTTGGACTGGAATTGCTTATGGTAAATGGCATACTCGTGTATGCCGGCCTGTTCGCCATCTCCCAGAAGGAAAAGGCCGGGACGGCCGCAGTCACCGTGTAAAGCGGCCTGCGCCTATTCAATCGATTGAAGACGGAGTTTCGATGGCTTTCAAACCCCTGAGTGCGCTGCGCCGCGCTTTCGGCATGCTGTGGCGCGCGGTCGACGTATCGCGCCGCACCTTCATGAACCTGCTGTTCCTGCTGTTCGTCATCATCGTCATCTCGATCATGACCTCGGGCGGCGTCAAGCCGATCGGCGAGAAGACCGCCCTGGTGCTGGAGCTGAAGGGCGACCTGGTCGAGCAGTACCAGTCGAGCCTGGAGGACACGGTGCTCGATTCGATCGGCGGCGACAGCAAGCGCAGCGTGCGCCTGCGCGACCTGCTGCGCGTGCTCGATGCCGCGGCGAAGGACAAGAACATCGGCACCGTCGTGCTCCTGCTCGACCAGCTGGACGGCGGCGGCCTGGCCCAGCTGCGCGAGGTCGGCGCCGCGCTCGACCGCGTCAAGGCTGCCGGCAAGAAGGTGGTGGCCTGGGGCGGCACCTACGACCAGAAGCGCTACCTGATCGCCTCGCACGCGGATGAAGTCTATGTGCACCCGATGGGCATGGTGCTGATCGAAGGTTTCGGCGCACGCCGCAACTACTACCGCGACGCCCTCGACAAACTGGGCGTGACGGTCAACCTGATCAAGGTCGGCACCTACAAGAGCTTCGCCGAACCGTATATCGCCAACGGTCCGTCGGACGCCGCCAGGGAAGCCGACAGCTTCCTGTACAACGCCCTGTGGCAGGATTACACGGCCCAGGTCGAGAAGAACCGCAAGCTCGCCGCCGGCAGCGTGGCGCGCTGGATCGAGACCCTGCCGCAGCAGATGGAAGCGGCCGAGGGCAGCGCGGCGCAGGTGGCGCTGCGCGCCAAGCTGGTGGACGGCATCAAGACCCGCGACGAGATCCGCGACATGCTGGCCAAGCGCGGCGCCTGGGACCAGCGCATCAAATCCTTCCGCCAGGTCGGCTACCACGACTACCTGGCGCGCCACGAAGTCCGTCCCTTCGGCGATGCGGTGGGCGTGATCACCGCCTCCGGCAACATCACCGAAGGCACGAGCGGCCCGGGCGTGGTGGGTGGCGTCACCACCGCCAACCTGATCCGCCAGGCGCGCGAGGACGATCAGGTCAAGGCAGTGGTGCTGCGCGTGGATTCGCCCGGCGGCAGCGCCTATGGCTCGGAGCTGATCCGGCGCGAGCTGGAACTGACGCGCGCTGCCGGCAAGCCGGTGGTGGTGTCGATGGGCAGCGTGGCCGCATCGGGCGGCTACTGGATCTCGATGGCGGCCGACGAGGTGATCGCCGACCCGGCCACCATCACCGGCTCGATCGGCGTGTTCACCATCCTGCCGACCGCCGAGAAGGTGAGCGACAAGCTGGGCATCCATACCGAAGGCGTCACCACCACCTGGCTGGCCGATGCCTACAACCCGCTGCGTCCGATCGACCCGCGTTTCAGCGCGCTGGTCCAGAGCAGCATCAACCACGTGTACAGCGAGTTCACCACCAAGGCGGCGCAAGCGCGCAAGACCACGCCGGCGAAGATCGACGAAGTGGGGCAGGGCCGGGTCTGGACCGGCGCCCAGGCCAAGGAACGCGGCCTGGTCGACCGCCTGGGCGGCTATCGCGATGCGCTGGCGTCGGCCGCCAAGCGGGCCAAGCTGGGCGAGGACTACCGGGTCGCCTACATCGAGCGGCCGGTCAGCCGCATCGAGCGCTTCCTGAACATGATGGGCGCTTCGACGGCGCAAGCCGTCAATATCCAGGTCAAGCTCGGCCTGATGGAAGCGGCGCTGCCAGCCGGCCCCGTGGCCCAGGTGGCGCAGGACATGGCCTTCTTGAAAGACGTCGCCGATGGCCGCAAGCCCTTCGCCGCGGTGACGCACTGCCTGTGCGGCACGCCGTGAACGGGATGGGGTCGGATTTGTAGCCAGTTTGTAACTGAGTGCTACGGAAAAAATGACGGGTGCGGAAGCGATTCCGCACCCGTTTCCCGTTTACGGCACGGGTTTGGGGGCCATCGGTGTCAATCGATGCTCAGAACCGTCCCGCCCATGTAACAGGGTCATGCACGCAATGTACGTTACGAAACATATCGGGACAGTGCACCATGCTAATCTTTTCGGCATTGCGTTATCTGAATAACATTCCGCCCATAAGAACAAGGTAGAGCATGGATTCGAACCAGTCCCCCAAGTCCGCCCTCACGAGCCCGCCACCCCCATCGCCCCAGGCCAGGCGCCGCAAGCGCCTGATCGGTACCGTCATCGCGGTGCTCGCGATGGCCGGCCTGGCGGCGCTGGCGTGGTACCTGACCCACCGTCCGGCGGGCGAGGGCGCAGGCGGCCCGCCGGGGGCGGCCGGCGCCCGCGGTCCCGGTGGCGGCGGCGGTCCTGGCGCCGGTGGCGGCGGCCGGGGCGGGCGCGGCGGGCCCGCGACCACGGTCGGCGTTGCGACCGCCGAACAGGCAGATATCCCGATCCTGATCGACGCCCTCGGCACCGTGGTGCCGGCGGCGACCGCCACCGTGCGGCCGCAGGTCTCGGGCGTGGTGCAGAAGATCCTGTTCACCGAAGGTCAGGCGGTCAAGGCCGGCCAGGTGCTGGCCACGATCGATCCGCGCCCCTTCGAGATGGCGCTGCTGCAGGCGCGCGGCCAGCGCCAGCGCGACGAGGCCCAGCTCGAGAACGCGCGACTGCTGCTCGGCCGCTACCGCACCCTGCTGGAACAGGAGTCGATCGCCCGCCAGGAAGTCGACACCCAGGCCGCGCTGGTCAAGCAGCTCGAGGGCACGGTCATGACCGACCGCGCGGCCGAAGGCATCGCCCAGCTGAATGTCGGCTACACCCAGGTGAAGGCGCCGATCTCCGGCCGGGTGGGCCTGCGCACGGTCGACATCGGCAACCTGGTCAACACCGGCGACGCGAACGGCGTGGCGGTGATCACCCAGCTGTCGCCGATCGACGTCGAATTCACCGTGCCGCAGGACCAGGTGCCGGCGCTGCAGGGACGCATCGCGCAAGGCGCGAAGCTGCCCGCCACCGCCCTGGACCGCACCCGCACCGACAAGCTGGCCACGGGCAGCTTCATCGCGCTCGACAACCAGGTTGACGTGCAGACCGGCACGGTGCGCGCCAAGGCGCGCTTCGCCAACAGCGACAACAAGCTGTTCCCGAGCCAGTTCGTCAACCTGCGCCTGCAACTGGACATGATCGATAACGCGGTGGTGGTGCCGGTGACGGCGCTGCGCCATGGGGCCAACGGCGACTTCGTGTACGTGCTCGATCCCCAGGAAAAAACGGTGTCGCAGCGCGCGGTGACGCGCGGGCAGGCGAGCGTGGACAAGGTGCAGATCAAGACCGGCCTGAAGGTGGGCGAGCAGGTGATTACCGAAGGCGCGGACCGCTTGCGCGATGGCGCCAAAGTGACGCTGCCGGGCAACCGGCCGCAGGGAGCGCGTGTACAGGGAGGCGCCGGACAGGGCGAAGGTCGACGCCAGCGACAAGGGGGCCAACAATGATCAGCGTGTGCTGGACGCGCGGTCGGCAAAGCCGACCACCCTACGTAGGGTGCACGGGTTTCCCGTGCGCGCGTTCAAATCACGCTCGCATCGAGGCGCCGTACGGGAGTACCCCATGAGTCCATCCGCCCCATTCATCAAACGCCCGGTCGCGACGGCCCTCTTGATGCTGGCCATCGTGCTGGCCGGCCTGGTCGGCTACCGCTTCCTGCCGCTGTCGGCGCTGCCGCAGGTGGACTTCCCGACCATCCAGGTGCAGACCCTGTACCCGGGCGCCAGTCCCGAAGTGATGGCGCGCACGGTCACCGCGCCGCTGGAGCGCCAGTTCGGCCAGATGTCGGGCCTGACGCGCATGAGTTCCACCAGCGCGGCCGGGGTCTCGGTGATCACCCTGCAGTTCGGCCTCGGCCAGACGCTGGACGTGGCCGAGCAGGAAGTGCAGGCTGCGATCAATGCGGGCGGCTCGCTGCTGCCCACCGACCTGCCGGCGCCCCCGGTCTACGCCAAGGTCAACCCGGCCGACGCGCCGGTGCTGACCCTGGCGATCACCTCCGACACGCTGCCGCTCACGGAGGTGCAGAACCTGGTGAACACGCGCCTGGCGCTCAAAATCAGCCAGGTCTCGGGCGTCGGCCTGGTGACCCTGTCGGGCGGCCAGCGCCCGGCCGTGCGGATCCAGGCCGATACCGAGGCGCTTGCTTCGTACGGCCTGGGCCTGGACACCCTGCGCTCGGCCATCACGGCGGCCAACGCCAACAGCGCCAAGGGTAATTTCGATGGCCCCACGCGTTCCTATGCGATCAACGCCAACGACCAGCTGCTGGCCGTCGAGGATTACCAGAACCTGATCGTCGCCTACAGGAATGGCAACAACGGCGGCGCCCCGGTGAGATTGAAAGAGGTGGCGCGCGTGGTCGACAGCGCCGAGAACGTGCGCATCGGGGCCTGGGCCAACATGAAGCCGGCCATCATCCTGAACGTGCAGCGCCAGCCGGGCGCCAACGTGATCGCCACCGTGGACGGCATCAAGGAGCGCCTGCCCGAGCTGCAGGCGGGCTTGCCAAGCGCGGTGCGCATGGACGTGCTGAGCGACCGCACCGCCGGCATCCGTTCCTCGGTCGAGCACGTGCAGATGGAACTGCTGCTGGCCGTGGTGCTGGTGGTGCTGGTGATCTTCGCCTTCCTGCACAGCCTGCGCGCGACGGTGATCGCCAGCCTGGCGGTGCCGATCTCGCTGGTCGGCAGCTTCGGCGTCATGTACCTGATGGGCTACAGCCTGAACAACCTGTCCTTGATGGCGCTGACGATCGCCACCGGCTTCGTGGTCGACGATGCGATCGTCATGATCGAGAACATCGCGCGCTACATCGAAGAGGGCGAACAACCGATGGCGGCCGCGCTCAAGGGCGCGAGCCAGATCGGCTTCACCATCATCTCGCTGACCGTGTCCCTGATCGCGGTCCTGATCCCGCTGCTGTTTATGGGCGACGTGGTCGGCCGCCTGTTCCGCGAATTCGCGGTGACCCTTGCCGTGACCATCCTGATCTCGATGGTGGTGTCGCTCACCCTGGTGCCGATGATGTCGGCGCGCTGGCTCAAGAGCCATGCGGAGGAGCGCCCGGGCCGCTTCGCGCAAAAGTCCCAGGCCTTTTTCGACCGCGTGATCGGGCGCTACGACGTGGCGCTCGGCTGGGTGCTGGCGCGCCAGGGCCTGACCCTGCTGGTGGCCCTGGCCACCCTGGTGCTGACCGCCTTGCTGTGGGTCGTGATTCCGAAAGGCCTGTTCCCGACCCAGGACACCGGCCAGCTGCAGGCCAGGCTGCAGATGCGCCAGTCGATCTCCTATGCCGAGATGGCCAGGCTGCAGCAGCTTGCCGCCGCCGAAGTGCTGAAGGATCCGGCGGTCGCTTCGCTCAGCTCCTACGTGGGCGTGGACGCGGCCAACAACACCATGCTCAACACCGGCACCATGCTGATCAACCTGAAGTCCGAGGAACGCGGCGACCAGGAAGCGATCATGAACCGGCTGCGCAGCCGGGTGGCCGAGGTGGCGGGCGTGACCCTGTACCTGCAGCCGACCCAGGACCTGACCATCGACGCCGAAAGCGGGCCGACCCAGTACCGCCTGTCGATCGAGGGCGCCGACAGCGCCACCGTGAACGAATGGGCGAGGAAGCTGGTCGCCCAGATGGCGAAGAAAAAGGAAGTGCGCAACGCCACCACCGACGCCGGCGCGGTCGGCAGCGCCGCCTACATCGACATCGACCGCGACACCGCCTCGCGCCTGGGCATCACGGCGGCTTCGATCGATGACGCGCTCTACAGCGCCTTCGGGCAGCGCATCGTCTCGACCATCTTCACCGAGACCAACCAGTATCGGGTGATCCTCGAGGCCCAGCAGGAGGACGGGGATGGGGCGATGTCGCCGGCCAGCCTGAACAACCTGCAGCTGCGCACCAGCTCGGGCCAGCCGACCCCGCTGTCGGCGGTGGCCACCATCCGCGAGGCTGAGGCGCCGCTGCAGATCACCCACGTGGCCCAGTACCCGGCCGCCACCGTCGGCTTCGACACCGCCGCGGGCGTCTCGCTCGGCACCGCGGTGGACGCGATCCGCGCAGCGGCCGAAGAGATCAAGATGCCGAATGCGGTGAGCATGACCTTCCTCGGCGCCTCGGGCGCCTACCAGGCCTCGTTGTCGAACCAGCTGTGGCTGATCCTGGCGGCCGTGGTCTGCGTCTACATCGTGCTGGGCGTGCTGTACGAGAGTTATGTGCACCCCTTGACCATCCTGTCGACGCTGCCGTCGGCCGGCGTGGGCGCGCTGCTGGCCCTGTGGGTGACCGGGCAGGGGCTCGGGGTGATCGGCATCATCGGCATCATCCTCCTGATCGGCATCGTCAAGAAGAACGCGATCATGATGATCGACTTCGCCATCGAGGCCGAGCGCGACGAGGGCAAGGCGCCGCTGGACGCGATCCGCCAGGCCGCGCTGCTGCGCTTCCGTCCGATCATCATGACCACGCTCGCCGCCCTGTTCGCCGCGGTCCCGCTGATGCTGGGCACGGGCGAGGGCGCCGAGCTGCGCCGTCCGCTGGGCCTGGCCATCTTCGGCGGCCTGATCGTGAGCCAGCTGCTGACCCTGTTCACCACGCCGGTGATCTACCTGGCATTCGACCGCCTGGCGCAACGCAGGGGTGGGGACAAGCGCGGACCGGCGCCGAACAAGCCCGAGAGGATCGGCGCATGAACCTGTCGCGGCCCTTCGTCGAACGCCCGATCGCGACCGTCCTCTTGACGATCGGCCTGGCGCTGGCCGGCATCGCCGCCTTCTTCGTGCTGCCGGTCTCGCCGCTGCCGCAGGTCGACTATCCGACCATCTCGGTGTCGGCTTCGCTCCCCGGCGCCAGCCCGGAAACCATGGCCTCGAGCGTGGCCACGCCGCTGGAGCGCAGGCTGGGCGTGATCGCCGGGGTCAACGAGATGACATCGAGCAGCAGCAACGGCTCGACCCGGGTCAGCCTGCAGTTCGACCTGAACCGGAAAATCGACTCCGCCGCGCGCGAAGTGCAGGCCGCGATCAATGCCTCCCGGGCCGACTTGCCGGCCACGCTGCGCAGCAACCCGACCTACCGCAAGGCCAACCCTTCGGACGCGCCGGTGATCATCCTGGCGCTCACCTCGAAGACCCGCTCGCCCGGCCAGATCTACGAGTCGGTGTCGAACCTGGTGCAGCAGCGCCTGGCCCAGGTGAAGGGCGTGGGCGATGTCGAGATCGGCGGCGGCTCGCTGCCGGCGGTGCGCGTCGAGCTGCTGCCCTATGCGCTCAACAAGGTCGGCCTGTCGAGCGAGGACGTGCGCGCCGCGATCCAGGCCACCAATGCCAACCGCCCGAAAGGCGCGATCGAAGGCGCCGGCAACCGCTTCCAGATCTATTCCCAGCCGGCCGGCAAGGAAGGCAGCACCCCCGGCCAGGGCCGGCCGCAGGCGGCCGACTACCGCGACCTGGTCGTGGCCTGGCGCGACGGCGCGGCGATTCGCCTGCGCGACGTGGCCGAGGTCATCGACGGCGTCGAGAACGTCAACACGCTCGGCCTGTTCAACGGCCAGCCGGCGGTCATCGTGCTGGTGACGCGCCAGCCGGACGCCAACGTCATCGAGACCGTGGACGGCGTGCGCGCGCTGCTGCCGACCCTGCAGGCCCAACTGCCGGGCGACGTGACCCTGCAGGTGGCGTCGGACCGCACCAATTCGATCCGCTCCTCCTTGCATGAGATCGAATTCACCCTGGTGCTGTCGATTCTGCTGGTGGTGCTGGTGGTGAGCGTGTTCCTGCGCAGCCTGCGCGCGACCGTCATCCCGGCGGTGGCCACCGTGGTGTCGCTGCTGGGCACCTTCGGCGTCATGCACATGCTGGGCTTCAGCCTGAACAACCTGTCCTTGATGGCGCTCACGGTGGCCACCGGCTTCGTGGTCGACGACGCCATCGTGGTGCTGGAGAACACGGCGCGCCACATCGAGTCCGGCATGGACCGCATGAAGGCGGCGCTGCTGGGCGCGCGCGAGGTGGGCTTCACCGTGCTGTCGATCTCGCTGTCGCTGGTGGCCGTGTTCATCCCGCTGCTGTTCATGGGCGGGCAGGTAGGCCGGCTGTTCCGCGAGTTCGCCGTGACCCTGTCGGCGGCGGTGATGATCTCGCTGGTGATCTCGCTGACCACCACCCCGATGATGTGCGCCTGGCTGCTGCGCAAGGAAGACAAGGACAAGAAGCCGGGCGTTCTCGCACGCTGGTCCGAGCGCGGCTTCGCCCGGGTGCTGCGCGGCTACGGGCACGCGCTCGACTGGGCGCTCGACAGCAAGCTCCTGGTGATGATCATCCTCGGCTTCGTGGTGGCCCTGAACGTCTACCTGTTCGCGGCGGCCCCGAAAGGTTTCTTCCCGCAGCAGGACACCGGCCAGCTCAACGGCGGTATCCGCGCCGACCAGAGCATCTCCTTCCAGGCCATGCAGGACAAGCTGCGCCAGCTGGTGGACATCATCCGGCGCGACCCGGCGGTCGACACCGTGGTCGCCTTCACCGGCGGCGGACGCGCGGGCGGCGGTTTCATGTTCATTAACCTGAAACCCATCGACGAGCGTGCGAAAGGCGATACCGGACAGGCCGTCATCGCGCGCCTGCGTCCGAAGCTTGCGCGCGTCACCGGCGTGTCGATCTTCCTGAATCCGGTGCAGGACCTGCGCATGGGCGGGCGTTCCAGCAACTCGACCTACCAGTACACGCTCAAGAGCGACAATGCGGCCGACCTGAAACAATGGGCCACGCGCCTGGCCGAATCGATGAAGCGCCAGCCGGCGCTGGTGGACGTGGACACCGACCAGGCCGAGAACGGCGTCGAGACCTTCGTCACGATCGACAAGGACACCGCGGCGCGCCTGGGCATCGGCACGCGCGACGTCAACAACGCGCTGTACAACAACTTCGGCCAGCGCCAGGTGGCCAACATCTACGACGAACTGAACCAGTACCGGGTGATCATGGGCGTGGCCCAGCGCTATGCGCAGTCGCCGGAAGCGCTGCGCGACGTCTACGTGCCGGCCCGTGGCGGGGGGAGCGGCGGCGGCGCGCAGTCCACCTCCGGCACGGCAGGCTCGTCCACCAACCTGACGGCCGCGCGCGACCCGGCCAGCGGAGCGGCGCTCTCTACCGGCGCCACCACCATGGTGCCCCTGAGCGCGATCGCCAGCTACGCGGAAAGCTCGACCCCGACCTCGGTCAACCACCAGGACGGTGAACTGTCGACCACCGTCTCGTTCAACCTGGCCCAGGGCTACAACCTCGAGGACGGCCAGGCCGCGCTGAAGCAGGCCGAAGCCGACATCGCGATGCCGTCCAACGTGCGCGGCAGCTTCCAGGGTACGGCGCGCGCCGCCCAGGAGTCCAGCAAGGAGCAGCCGATGCTGATCCTGGCGGCCATCGTCGTGATCTACATCGTGCTCGGCATCCTGTACGAGAGCCTGGTGCACCCGGTGACGGTGCTGTCCACGCTGCCTTCGGCGGGCGTGGGCGCCGTGCTGGCGCTGCTGCTGTTCCGGATGGAGTTCTCGATCATCGCCCTGATCGGGGTCTTCCTCCTGATCGGCATCGTCAAGAAGAACGCCATCCTGATCATCGACTTCGCGCTCGAAGCCGAGCGTGCGCGCGGCTTGAGCGCGGTGGAAGCGGTGCGCGAAGCCTGCATCCTGCGCTTCCGCCCGATCCTGATGACCACCCTGGCGGCCGCCCTGGGCGCGCTGCCGCTGGCGATCGGCTTCGGCGAAGGCTCGGAGCTGCGCCGTCCGCTCGGCATCGCCATCATCGGCGGCCTGGTCGCCAGCCAGCTCCTGACCCTGCTCACCACGCCGGTCGTCTACGTCCTGCTCGACAAGCTGCGCACCAGGAAGCCGAACGAGCACGAGCTGACCCGCCACGCCGACCTCGATCAGCCGATCCCGGCAAAATAACGAATCCATGATGAGAACCCACGCCATGTATCGCCTTTCCCTCGTCGCCCTGGCCGCCGGCATCGCCGGCGGCTGTGCCGTCGCTCCCGCCTACCAGCGCCCCACCGCGCCCGAGCCGGCGGCCTACAAGGAAGCCGAAGGCTGGGTGCCGGCGGCGCCCAGCGATGCGCTCGAACGCGGTCCCTGGTGGCAGCTGTTCGGCGATCCGGTGCTGAACGCGCTGGCCGACAGCATCGAGGTCTCGAACCAGAACGTGGCGGTAGCGGTCGCCAACTATGCGCAGGCGCGCGCCCTGGTGGCGCAGCAGCGCGCGTCGCTGTTTCCGACCGTGAACCTGAATCTGTCCGGAGACCGCGCCGGCGTGCGCGGGCAGGGCGCCGACAATGCCTACCGGCTGAACCTCGGCGGCAGCTGGGAGCCGGACGTGTGGGGCCGCCTGCGCGCCGGCGTCACCAGCGCCCAGGCCAATGCCGAGGCCACTGCCGCGGACCTGGCGAGCGCGCGCCTGTCGGCCCAGGGCGAGCTGGCCGCGAACTACTTCGCGGTGCGCGCCCTCGATGCCCAGCGCGGCCTGCTGGCGCGCACCATCGCCGGCTACGAGCGCGAGCTGCAGATCACGACCAACCGCTACAACGTCGGCATTGTCGCCCGCACCGACGTGCTGCAGGCCCAGACCCAGCTGGCCAATGCGCAGAGCGACGCGTTGAGCCTCAGCCGCCAGCGCGCCCAGTTCGAGCACGCGATCGCGGTGCTGGTCGGGAAGGCCCCGAGCGAGTTCACCCTCGCTCCGCTGCCGGAATGGCGGGTGACGGTGCCGGCGGTGCCGGTGGGCGTGCCGTCGCTGCTGCTGCAGCGCCGCCCCGACATCGCCGCCGCCGAGCGCGACGTGGCCGCCGCGAATGCGGAGATCGGCATCGCGCGCTCGGCCTACTTCCCGAACATCGGCCTGTCGGCCTCGCTGGGCACGGGCGGCAGCCGCGTGTCGGACCTGTTCTCGGCATCGCATGCCGCCTGGTCCTTCGGGCTGTCGGCGGCGCAGGCGATCTTCAACGCCGGCGCCACGCGCGCGAGCGTGGCGGGGGCCGAGGCGCGCCACCAGGCGACGGTCGCACGTTATCGCCAGACCGTGCTCACGGCCTTCGCCGATGTCGAGAACCAGCTCACCGCGACCCGCGTCCTGGAGCAGCAGCAGGAGCTGACCCGGGTGGCTTCCGAAGCCGCCGACAAGGTCGAGCAGCAGATCCTGAACCGCTACCGCGCGGGGCAGGTGAGCTATTCGGAAGTGGTGCAGGCCCAGGCCACCGCGCTGAATGCGCGCCGCCAGCTGGTGCAGGTGCAGGCCGACCGCCAGGCAGCGGCGGTGGCGCTGATCCAGGCCCTGGGCGGCGGCTGGCGCGCGGGCCAGGAGCAGGGCTGAACTGCCCGTCATTACGCCAAAAAACGACCGCATGCATATCCAACACGGCTATACTGCCGGGTGCTTTTTTATTCATCTGGGGTCCACCTTGTTCAAATCGTTCGTTCTGCCTGTCGCCTTGATGGGCGCCGCAAATTTCGCGCTCGCCGATGAAGGCCAATGGCAGCCGCACCAGCTGCCGCAACTCAAATCCGAACTCAAGCGCATCGGCATCACCATCCCGGCCGAGAAACTGGCCGACCTGAGCCGGCATCCGATGAGCGCCATCGTCTCGCTGGGCGGCTGCTCGGCCTCGTTCGTGTCGCCGGATGGCCTGGTGGTCACCAACCACCACTGTGCCTACGGCGCGGTCCAGCGCAATTCGACTCCGGAGAAGAACTACATCGTCAATGGCTTCCTGGCCAAGTCGCGCGCCGAGGAACTGCCGGGCGGTCCCAACACCCTGGTGTACGTGACCGAGAAGGTCGAGAACGTCACCGACCGCGTGCTCAAGGGCCTGAGCCCGAGCCTGTCGGGCCGCGAGCGCCATGAACTGGTGGAGTCGCGCATCAAGGCGCTGGTGGCCGAATGCGAGACCGACAAATCGGCGCGCTGCTCGGTGCCGGCCTTCCACCGCGGCCTCGAGTACTACCGCATCAAGCAGCTGATGATCCGCGACGTGCGCCTGGTGTATGCGCCGTCCGACCGCATCGGCAACTTCGGCGGCGACATCGACAATTACGAATGGCCGCGCCAGACCGGCGACTTCGCCTTCCTGCGCGCCTACGTCGGCAAGGACGGCCGCCCGGCCGATCCTTCTCCCGACAACGTGCCCTACAAGTCCAAGGACTTCCTGGTGGTATCAAGCGAAGGGCTGAAGAACGGCGACCCGATCCTGCTGGCGGGCTACCCGGGCCGCACCAGCCGCTACAAGCTGCCGAGCGAGATCCGCTTCGCGCGCGACGTCGACTTCCCCGCCAAGGTGGGCAGCATTACCGCCGACCTGTCGGTGATCTCGGCCGCCACCATGGGCAACCCGGCCTGGGACGTGCGCTATGCGAGCGTGGCCAAGAGCCTGAACAACGTGCTCAAGAAGACCCAGGGCCTGCTGGACGGCTTCGCGCGCAAGGACATCGCCGCGATCAAGGACGTGCAGGACGCCGAATTCCGCGCCTGGCACAAGCAGAACGGCAAGGGCGCCAAGGGCCTGCTGGGCGAGCTCGATGGTGTGATCGCCCAGGACATGGCGGCCTCGC
Organism: Massilia varians; assembly: GCF_027923905.1. NCBI lineage: Bacteria > Pseudomonadati > Pseudomonadota > Betaproteobacteria > Burkholderiales > Oxalobacteraceae > Massilia > Massilia varians. The sequence goes on along the minus strand of NZ_AP026966.1, from coordinate 3,963,346 downwards.
GCCAGGAAGCCGCCTGGCTTGAGGCGACCCACAGCGACCTGCTCAAGAGCGCGCGCACCCTGTATCGCCTGGCGCTGGAGCGCCAGAAGCCGGACGCGCAGCGCGAATCGGGCTACCAGGAGCGCGACCTGTCCTTCATCAAGGCGCGCCTGACCCGCCTCGAGCAGTCCTTCGTGCCCCAGGTCGACGAAGCCCGCTGGGGCGCCGCGCTGGCGCGCTATGCCCGCATCGATGCGAAGATGCACCCGCAGGGCCTGGACGGGCTGCTGCCGGCGCCGAACGCCCTCAACGCCATGTACAAGGCGACCGAGCTGGCCGATACCGCCAAGCGCCTGGCCTGGATTGGCAAGGATGCCGATGCCTTCCGCAAGTCCAACGACCCGTTCATCCAGCTCGCCGTGCGCCTGCACGAGACCGGCATGGTGCTGGAGAACCGCCGCAACGAGATCGACGGCAACCTCGAACGCGTGATCCCGCAGTACATGGCGGCCGTCATCGCCTGGAAGAAGTCGCAGGGCAAGCCGGTCTACCCGGACGCCAACTCGACCTTGCGCGTGACCTACGGCACCGTGGCGCCGTACTCCCCGCGCGACGGCCTGGTGAAAGGCCCGTTCACGACCGTGGAAGGCATCGTCGAGAAGGCCACCAACAAGGATCCGTTCATCGCACCGAACGCGCTGCTCGAGGCCATCAAGGCCAAGCGCTACGGCGTGTTCAAGGACCCGGTGCTGGGCACCGTGCCGGTGAACTTCCTGTCGAGCGCCGATACCACCGGCGGCAACTCGGGTTCGGCCGTGATGAACAAGCGCGGCGAACTGGTGGGCCTGAACTTCGATTCGACCTATGAATCGATCACCAAGGACTGGTACTTCGACACCGCGATCACGCGCGCGATCCACGTCGACATCCGCTACATGCTGTGGGTGATGAAGGAAGTCGACCACGCCGACAACCTGCTGAAGGAAATGACGATCAAGTATCCGAAGAAGTAAGCGAAGAAATAAGCGAGGAAGGTTGGGCAACCGCCGCGTGGAGCAATCCCGCGGCGGTTTGCTTATGGGCGTCCAGAAGGCAGCGGTCCCGGCTTACTTGCCGAGGTGCTTGGCGAGGAAGGTTTCGAGCCGGCGGTAGAACTCGGTCTGGTTTTTGGTGTCGTAGAAGCCGTGGCCCTCGTCGGAGACATAGAACCATTCCGGAGGCCGGCCGGCGGCACTGAGGGCTTGGCGCATCCGCTCGGCGTGCGCGGCGGGCGTGCGCTTGTCCTGGCCGCCGTGCACCAGCAGCACCGGAACCTTGATGTCTGCCGCGCGCGACACGGGCGAATTGCGTTCCAGTTCCGCCTGGTCGGTGCCGACGAAGCGGGCGATGGCGGCGCGCAGGCGCTTGTCGAGTACGGCGTCATCGGTCTTGGCCAGCAGGCTCAGGTCGTAGGCGCCCGCGTAACCCACCGCGCAGCGGAACAGGCCGGGCTCGCGCGCCGCCAGCATCATGGCCGAGTAGGCGCCAAAGCTGGCGCCATAGACGCACATGCGCTGGGGATCGATGTCGCCCTGGGCGATCGCCCATTTGACGCCGTCGACCAGGTCGTCCTGGATCTTGCCGCTCCACTGGCGGTAGCCGGCGTGCTGGAAGGACGGGCCGCGTCCGCCCGAGCCGCGGAAGTTGAGCTGCAGGACGGCGTAGCCGCGGCTGGCGAGGAACTGGGCGTCGGTGTCGAAGAACCAGCTGTCGTACACGATGTGCGGGCCGCCGTGCGGGATCAGGACCAGCGGCAGCTTCGCGCCTGCGGCGCGGCGCGGTATGGTGAGGTAGCCATGGATTTCCAGGCCGTCGCGCGCGCGGTAGCTGACGGGGCGGCGCTCGGCCATCTGGTCCGGCTCGATCGCTTCCATGGATGCGAACAGCAGGTCGGCCTTGCCGGTGTTGCGGTCGAACAGGTAATAGGAGCCGGGGTCACGGTCGCTGCGCACGCTGAACAGCATGATCTGCCCATCCCTGCTGGCGCTCTCGAAGTTGACCAGGTTGCCGGGGAACTGCTGGCTCAGCAGCTTGTGCAGGCGCGTGTCCTCGTCTGCATCGTCGAAATAACTGGCGCGCGCAATGCCGACGCTCGATACGGTGCCGAAGGGCAGGCCCCCACGTCCACCGTACAGGCGCAGCGGCGTAGCGACCGGGTCCGCGTACAGTGTCTTGCGCTCGCCGCTGCGCACGTCTTCCACCACCAGGGACTCCGGTTCGCCCGATTTCGAATACAGCGCTGCGAAGCGGGTGTCGTCGCGGGAAAACGCCAGCGGCGTGTACCGGCTGCCCATGCCGGTGATCTTGTCCCAGGCCCCCTTGGCCTGGTTGTTGCGGAACACGACGGCGTGAAGCTCGGCGTCGTAGCCGAAGGCGAAGCGCGGCATGCCGTCGTTCTGGATCAGGAAATTCAGTTCCTTCATCGGCAGGTCGGCGATCAGCTTGCGCGCATTGTTCCGGGTGTTGATGTCGTAAAGCTGGGTGCGGTCGCCTTCCCATAGCTGGGACGAGACGAACACACGGTCGTTGTATTCCGGGGGCACGCTTTCCACGATGCCGGTGGCGTAATCGTCGGGATGGCGCGCGCCTCGCAGTATGGTCGTGGGCATGCGGTAGCCGTGCAGGTAGACCTGGTTCTTGCCGTCGATGTCGCTGGCCAGCAGTTCGCCGTGATTCAGCAGTGTGGTGCGCGAACCCTGCTCGAAGCCGCGTGCGATCACCAGGCGCGCATTGCCGACCCAGTCGTAATCCAGCGGGACTTCGTGCACCGGCAGGCGGATGCCGCCGGTGACTTTCATGTCGGGCAGCGAGTAGACCATGATGACCGGCGCGGTGCGCTCGCCCGAGGGAATGCGCACCGTGATTGCGAGCTGCTTGCCATCGGGCGACAGGCGCGGGATCCTGTATTTGTCTTCGTCGACGAAAGCGGAGATCGGTACTGCGGCGCCGGCCGCAGCTTCCGCGCCCTGGGCGGCGACGCAAGGACGGTGCAGCGCCAGCAGGGACGCGCAAAGGAGGATGGCGCTTGGTCGCATGAGTTCTCCGGAAAGGCGCCGCGGATGGCGCGCGACCAGTATAGCGAGGGTCGTGTACTGGAAAATCTCGCATTGTCACGACATCGTGACGACAGAGCGCTTCACCACGCCACAGGCAGCATCGACGGCTGGGTGCGGATCCGGACGGTCCGGCTTGCGCATTGGGCGGCGAGTGGCCATAATCGCCTGCTGATCTGGCGGCGCCGCCGCCTTCCCAACCGCATCCGAATGAACGAACCGCTCGCCTTCCTCGGTTTCAGCACCACGCCGCTGGAACTCATCTCCTTCCTGCTGGCGGTGACCACCGTGCTGCTGAACATCCGCCAGAAGCACTGGGCCTGGCTGTTTTCGATCGCGTCGTCAGCGACCTTCGCCGTGGTCTTCTTCGAGGCCAAGCTGTATGGCGACATGGGCCTGCAGTTCGTGTTCATCGGCGCCTCCGTATGGGGCTGGTACCAGTGGCTGCACGGTGCCGGCGACCAGCCCTTGGTCGTTTCGCGCCTGACGCGCGCGGGGCGTGGCTGGTCCATCGCCGCCTGGGCCATTGGCTTCGTGCTGCTGTCCCAGTTCCTCGACCATCTCACCGACACCGACGTGCCGCATGCGGACGGTTTCCTGACCGCCGGCAGCCTGGTGGGTCAGCTCCTGCTGGGCCGCAAGAAGGTCGAGAACTGGCTGGTGTGGATCGTCGTGGACCTGCTCTACGTCGGCCTGTACATCTACAAGGACCTGCACCTGACCGCCATCCTGTATGCGGTGTTCGTGGTGCTGGCCTGGACCGGCTGGCGCGCCTGGTCGAAGCTCGCGCGGAGGGACGCGTGAGTTCTCCAGTCCAGCGGATCGCCGTGCTCGGCGCCGAATCGTCCGGCAAGTCGACCCTGTGCGAGGCGCTGGCGCGGCACTACGGCAGCGTGTGGGTGCCGGAATACCTGCGCGAATTCGTCGACACCCGCGGCCGCGTGCCTTTCGAGGGCGACCAGTACCCGATCGCCTGCACCCAGCTTGCGCGCGAGGACGAGGCGGCCGCGCGCGCGGTTCGCTTCCTGTTCTGCGACACGACGCCCTTGATGACGGCGCTGTACAGCCGCCAGTACTGGAACCGGGTCGACCCGCAGCTGGCGCGCCTGGAAAGCCGCCACGACTACGCCTGGACCCTGGTGACGGCGCCCGACAGCCCCTGGGAGCCGGACGGCCTGCAGCGCGAGTCGGAAGAAGTGCGCCAGAGCGTGCACCGGATGCTGGTCGAGACCCTGGCGGCACGCGCCATTCCCTACGTGCTGCTCGAAGGCAGCCTGGAACAGCGGGTGCGCCGGGTGGAGGCCTTGCTGGGGCCGGCGCGCTGAGCGTTTGTCCGTGCCGATTGAGCTGGATTCAACAGTCGAGCGCTGACATTGCTTTTTTGTTGCCGCATGGTATTAAAATACTCTTCTCAGCTTTGACATGACGGCGGTGCGCTGTGAAAAACTGGATAGGCCGCCTGCTGGGCGGCGCCGAGAAGGAGACCGCCGCCTCGGCCGCGCTTGAAGCGGCCGCGGTGGCGAACGAAGAGAACATGGCGTCCGACTTGGACGCCGCCTACTACCGCTGGCTGGCCGCCTCGAGCGGCACCAACGCCAGTCCCGAGATCGAGCAGCAGATCCTGGTCGAGGTCCGCGCCCTGACGGACGACCCCGAAAGCGCGTCCGGCCTGGTGCCGCGCGTGCCGGAACTCGTGACCCAGTTGCTGGGCGCGCTGTCGGACGAGAACATCTCCACTGGGGCGCTGTCGGCCGAGGTGGGGCGCGACGTGGTGCTGGTGGCCGAAGTGATCCGCGAGGCGAACAGCGCCTATTACCGGCCGGCCAAGCCGATCGAGACCCTCGACGGCGCGGTGACCATGCTCGGCCTGAACGGCCTGCGCATGCTGCTGGCGCGCATCGCGATGCGCCCGCTCATCCGCGTGAAAGTGCAGGGCGTCGCGCGCAAGGTGGCGCCCAACGTCTGGCGCCACTCCGAGCGCTGCGCCTTGCCGCCAGCGTGATGGCCCCGGGGCTGTGCGCCGGCGTGTTCGAATCCTACCTGGCGGGCCTGATGCAGAACGTGGGCCTGCAGGTCGCGTTCCAGGTGGCCGACCGGATCTGCCAGGGCAAGGTGCCCGGTTCGGGGACCTTCGGGATCGAACTGTTCGAGGCCAGCCGCCAGCTGTCGGCGGTGATCGCACCGGAGGACAGTTTCGTGAGCGCCGGGCTGGATGGGTTCCAGCGGCGCTGCTTGAACAAGCTGGCCGAACTAGCGGATTAATGTAGGGTGCACGGCTATGCCGTGCGCGCGTTCAAACGACGGTGATGCTGCCCGTGCGACTGTTTTCCCGCCGGTTGAACGCGCGGACGGCAAAGCCGTCCACCCTACCAAAAGCCCGATCAGAATTCGAACTGCGCCGATACCCTGAACGTGCGCGGCGCGCCCGGCAGCAGGTAGCCGCCCAGCGACTGCGTCACGTCGCGCCAGTAGAACTTGTCGAACACATTGTCCACGCGGGCGCGCAGAACGGTGTGCATGCCGCCCACGCGCAGCGCATACGAGGCGCCCAGCGCGGCCACGTGGTAGCCCGGCACGATGGCGCGGTTGGCCGGGTCGAAGGCCTTGCTGCCCGAGTACTGCCAGGTGGCGTCCAGCTTCAGGCCGCGCAGCGCCGGCACGGCGTATTCCACCCAGGCGGTCGAACGGAACTCCGGCACGTTGGTCACGCGCTTGCCTTCGACATCGACGTCCCCGGTGCCGGTCTGCTCGGCGTCGAGCGCCATCAGGGACAGGCTGTAGTTCAGGTCAGCGTTCAGCTTGCCCTGGGCCGCCAGTTCGACGCCGCGGTGGCGTTGCTGGCCGGCGCGCACGAACAGGTTGGCGGCATTCACGTACTCCAGGCCCTGGCGAATGTCGAAGGCGGCGGCCGACAGCATCACCGCGTTGCCCACCACGCCCTTGACGCCCACTTCGACCTGCTTCGATCGGCTCGGCGGCAGCACGCTGGCTTCGTTGGCGGTGCCCATCTCGGCGATGCCGCCATGCTGCAGGCCGTGGCTCAGCGAACCGTAGACGCTCCAGTCGCGCGCCGGCTTGTAGACCAGGGCGACGCTCGGCAGCACGAAGGAATCGTCGGCATGCACCCAGCCCTGCTCGATCTCGGCCAGCTCGTCACGCTTGAGCTTCACCCAGCGCAGGCCGGTGTGCAGCGTGAGCTTGTCGGACAGCGTCGCCACGTCCTGCACGAACAGCGCGCTCTCGCGGTCGCTGCGGCGCTCCATCACCGGGCCGGTACGCGGGTTGCCGGGAGCCGGATCGACCGCCCGGTTGTTCCAGATGTTGCTGTAGCCGGCGTAGTCGTAGACGTACTCGCCGAAGCTGTCGTGGCGCTCGGACAGGGCAGCGCCCACGGTCAGCTGGTGGCGCACCGCGCCGGTGGCGAAGCGGCCCTGCAGCTTGGCCTGCAGGCCCCACGGCGTCCTGCGTTCGCCCACGCTCTGGTAGTCATACACGTCGTAGTCGCCGTTCGAGCAGTAGCCCGGATAGAAGCCGTCGCCCTCGTTGCTGCAGCCGTAGGGGAAGGCGGTGTAGTCGTCGCGCTTGAACCAGTGCTTGTTGGCGTTGACGGTCGCGCTCCAGTCCTGGCTGAGGCGGTATTCGAAGCGCAGGCCCAGATTGCTGCTGTCGGTCTCCACCGGCCTGGTCCAGGGTTGGTCGTTCAGCAGGGTCTTGGCCGAGACGCCGGTCGGCAGGACTTCGTTGCGCAGCAGCTGGTAGCCGGGCGCCGTGATCTGCGCCTTGTGCTGGTGGTCGAGGTCCAGCTGAAGCAGGGCGTCAGGGCTGATCTGCCAATCGAAAGCGGCGGACACGAACTGGCGCTCGCCGTCGGCGCCGCGCACGTAGGACTTCAGGTCTTCGGCGGCGGCATTGAGCCGATAGCCGAAGCGGCGATCCTCGAAGCGCCCGCCCAGGTCGATCGACCCGTGCAGGGTGCCGCGCTCGCTCACTTCCACCAGCGCCGAGCGCAGTGGCGCGTTGGTGGGGCGCTTGGTGACGAAGTTGACCATGCCGCCCGGCGCCGCGACGCCGGCCTGCAGCCCGGCCAGGCCGCGCAGCACCTCGATGCGTTCCTTGTTCTCCAGCGGAATCTGGGTATCGGCGGAGATCGCGATGCCGTCCTTGCGGTAGCTGGTGGCGTTGTCGAGGGCGAAGCCGCGGATCGAGAACTGCTCGGCATAGCCGACCGCGTTGTAGGCGTCGCCGACCGCGGCGTCGTAGCGGGCGGCATCGGTCACGTTGCGGATCGACAGGTCCAGCATCTGGGTGCGGTTGATGGCGGTGATCGATGCCGGCGTGTCGAGCAGCGGCGCGTCGGAAAAGCCGCCGATGCTGGCGCGCTCGCTGCCGACCCAGCGGCTGCCGGTGACGACCACCGAGGCCATGCCTTCGGTGTCCTGGGCGGATGCGGTGGTGGAGAAGGCCTGCAGGATGGCGCAGGCAATCAGGGAATACTTCAGCGTGGATGTCATGGTTTGCTCGTCTTCGCGCGCCACGTCGAACATGGCGCGCTGCTTTCAATGAAAAAAGCCGGAGCCAACGTGGGGGAAGGGCAAACAAGGATGGGAACTGCGTTGCGCTTTCCTTCGCTGGCATTATCCAGATCAGGTACGAAGGGTATCTCTCACCCGGCAGCGCGCTGTTGCGCACACCAGGACCCCTAGCGAGGCGGCAGTGTACCACGGACCCGGGCGGGTGTGGCGAATGTGGCAAGCCGGGCTTGCGCCGGCGCGTGCATCCGTGGCTGGGCGCTATGCCTCGGCCACGGCCGGCGAGTTGACCGTGCGGTCCCGGCTTGCCACCGCCGGCACCATGTGGCGCAGCATGGTGCTGCGGGTGGAGTCGCCGATGGCGCGCCAGAATTCGCGGCGCTGGGCGGCGCGCTTGCGGTGCTTGGAGGGCATGTCGGCCAGCGGCTTGAGATAGAAGGGCAGGCGGATCAGGTAGCTGCGGCCCGGCATCTCGACCCCGCCAAGGATCTTCCAGAAGCCGTCGTAGGCATTCTCGAAGTGCTTCACGTCGAGGGGATCGTAGGCGATGTGCGAGGTGCACTTGATGGCCACCACCTAGTCGATGCCCAGGGCCTGCGCCACGCCCTGCATCGCGGCGAAGCAGAAGAAGCTCGGCGAGTTGTTGGGGAAGACTTCTTCGAAGGCGTCGAAGGCGGCGCCGGAATCGGTCCAGCGGCCCTGGTTGCGGGTGACGAAGGGCACGGTCGGCAGCTCGCTGCCTGCCAGCTGGCCGTCGATCCAGGTATAGGACAGGCGGTGCAGGTACTTGCCGTCGGCGACCAGCGAGATGGTGAGGTCGCCCTCGGCGTCGTGGCGCGGCGCCATCTCGAGACGCAGCAGGAAGTTGTGCTCGCCGCTTTCACCCAGGGACGTGTGCTGCCACAGCGTGAGTCCGCCGCCGCCGTAGACGGCCTGGTGGTAGGCATTGCTGAACGCGGCGTCCTCGAAGCGGTAGTGCGACAGCACGCACTGCACGCGCTCGCGCGCGCTCAGGTCGCGCGACAGGTAGCTGCGATGGCTCAGGTGGTGGAACAGGTCGTCGTTGGGAGCGGCCGCGACGAAGCGGCGCACCAGGTCGAGGCGGCACAGGGCCTGGTGCTCGCGCCAGTAGCGCAGCACGCGCAGGCTGCGCGCGATGCTCAGCATCCACGAGGCAGGCGTGGTCTGGCTGCGGCGTGCGATCCAACCCTTGGTAAGGTGAGCGAAAATCATGTGAGCGCTCCAGTCGGCGTAAAGTTGCGGGCGCCACGACGGCGCCACTGTCTTTATCTTCGATGCCCTTCGAACGTGAAGGACTTGCATCGCAGAAATCACATTCTGCCATGCAATTAACCGGGAGGCTAACTGGTACTGTGGTAATACGGAGAACGCTGGGGAATGTGAATGAAACCGCTGGGACGGGTTGCGTTCATGTTGTCTCTCTCTCGTGGTTCGTCTTGCTTATTCTTGCTTATTTTTTGCTTCTTTTGCGACTTTTTGTTTTCGCCTGACAGGCACTACAAGATTACCATGTTTGTGCGGCGACACGCTTCCAATTCATCATCGATAATTGCGCCAGACCGAAGCAGACCGGAGGTGCGAGATGGCGTATGAACTTTTTTACTGGCCGGGTATACAAGGGCGTGGCGAGTTCGTCCGGCTTGCCCTGGAAGAGGCGGGAGCCGAATACGTGGACGTCGCGCGCCGCGAGGGCGGCATGGACCTCCTGCTGTCGGCGCTCGAGACCGAAGCCCGGCCGTCGTTCGCGCCGCCTTTCCTGCGTGCCGGCGAGCTGACCATCGGCCAGGTCGCCAACATCCTGCTCTACCTGGGCGAGCAGCATGCGCTGGCGCCCCGTTCCGATCCGGGCCGGCTATGGACCCACCAGCTGCAGCTGACCATTGCCGACCTGGTCACCGAGATCCATGACACCCACCACCCGATCGCCACTTCGCTCTACTACGAAGACCAGAAGCCGGAAGCGCTGCGGCGCGCCGCCGACCTGATCGAGACGCGCCTGCCCAAGTTCTTCGGCTATTTCTCGCGCCTGCTCACCAATCCCGAGCCGCGCGACTGGCTGGTGGGCGACAAGCTGACCTATGCCGACCTGTCGCTGTTCCAGGTGATCGAGGACCTGCGCTACGCCTTCCCGAACGCGATGAAACGCCTGGAGGGCGAGTATCCGGCCCTCGGCGCGCTGCGCGAGCGCGTGGCGGCGCGGCCGAACATCGTGGCCTACCTGGCCTCGCCGCGCCGCATCCCGTTCAACCAGAACGGGATCTTCCGCCACTATCCGGAGCTGGACGAGTAATCACTTTCAACATCATCAGTGGGTAGCGACGGCGCCGTGCGGGGCCGCCTTGGCAGGCAGGCCGTCGCGGCGGTCGAGCCAGCGCGCCAGCGTGGTGAGAACGAAGGCGCCGGCGACGATCAAGGCGCCGGTCAAGGGCGTGGCCAGCAGCCCGAATCTGGCGACGATCAGGCCGCCGCCCCAGGCGCCGAAGGCGATGCCGACGTTGAAGGCGGCGATGTTCAGGCCGGAAGCCACATCCACCGCATGCGGTGCATCGCGTTCGGCGCGCTGCACCACGTAGACCTGCAGGCCGGGCACGTTGCCGAAGGCGACCGCGCCCCAGACCAGCACGGTGGCGAGCACCAGCCACTTGTGCGGCGCGGTAAAGCCGAGCACCAGGAGCACCAGTGCCAGCAGCGCGAACACGATCTGCAGCGCCGGCAGCGGGCCCTTGCGGTCGGCCAGCTTGCCGCCCCAGATGTTCCCGGCCGCGACCGAGACGCCGTACACCAGCATCACCAGGCTGACGCTCGAGGCGGCGAAGCCCGAGACTTCCTGCAGGATCGGCGCCAGGTAGGTAAAGGCGATGAAGGAACCGCCGTAGCCGAGCGTGGTGATGGCGTACACCAGCAGCAGGCGCGGCTTCTTCAGCACCGCCAGTTGGGCTGCCAGGCTGGACGGTTTGCTGCCTGCGATCGTGGATGGCACCAGGATCCAGCTGCCGGCCATGGCGACGATGCCCAGCAGCGAGACGGCCAGGAAGCTCGCCTGCCAGCCGAAGTGCTGGCCGATGAAGGTCCCGAGCGGCACGCCGGTGACCAGTGCCACGGTCAGGCCGGTGAACATCAGCGCGATCGCGCTGGCCGCCTTGTCCTTGGCCACCAGGCTGGTAGCGATGGTGGAACCGATCGAAAAGAAGACGCCGTGCGCGAGGCCGGTCAGCACGCGCGCGGCCATCAGGGCGCCATAGCCGGGCGCCATCCAGGCCACCAGGTTACCGACGGTGAACAGCAGCATGAGGCCGAGCAGCAGCCGCTTGCGCGGGACCCGGCCCGTGAGGGCGGTGAGCACCGGCGCGCCGACGGCGACGCCGAGCGCGTACAGGCTCACCAGGAGACCGGCGGACGGCACCGACACGTTCAGGCTGGCGGCGATGGTGGGAATGAGGCCGACGATCACGAACTCGGTCGTGCCGATGGCGAAGGCGCTCAGCGTGAGCGCCCAGAGGGCGAGCGGCATGGGTTCTCCTTGTATGCCATTGATCCAGGCCGCGCAGTGTGCCGCTTCGGGCTGCGCAGAAAAATGCCCTGACGTACAATTCATTTTTGACGTGGAGTCACAAATGATCGATGTGGATGCCTTGATTACATTCGCCGCAGTCATAGATTCCGGGTCGTTTTCGAAGGCCGCCGAGCGCCTCGGACAGACGCCCTCGGGGGTGTCGCGCACCATCTCGCGCCTCGAAAACTACCTGGGCATGACGCTGATGCGCCGCACCACGCGGCGCCTGCAGCTGACGGAGGAGGGCAGCTGGCTGCTGGGGCGGGCGCGCAGCCTGCTGGCCGACCTGGCCAATACCGAGCTCGAAGCCGCCGCGCGGCGTTCGCAGCCCTCGGGCCTGGTGCGGGTGAACGCGGCCACGCCGGCGCTCGACCATCTGCTGGCGCCGCTGCTGCCGGAATTCCTGGAGCGCTATCCGCTGGTGCAGCTGGAGTTGGTTAGCGGCGAGACCTATGTCGACCTGATCGAGGAGCGCGCCGACCTGGCGATTCGCATCGGCGCGCTGCCCGATTCGACCCTGAACGCGCGTCGCCTGGGCAGTTCGCGCCTGCGCGTGCTGGCGGCGCCCGCGTATCTCGACCGGCATGGCCTGCCGCATAGCGTCGCGGCGCTGAAGGACCACCGCACGCTCGGCTTCACGGCCCCGGCCCTGCTCAACACCTGGCCGCTGCGCCACGCGGGCGGGGAAGGCTGGACGGTCGCACCGGGCGTGACGGCATCGAGCGGCGAGACGGTGCGCCACCTGGCGCTGGCCGGAGCGGGCCTGGCCTCGCTGTCGGATTTCCTCACGCGCGCCGATGTCGCCGCCGGCAGATTGGTGCCGGTGCTGGAAGAGGCGACGCTGCCGTGGACCCAGCCGGTGTGGGCGGTCTTCTATAAACAGGGTTCGCTGGCGCCGCGCGTGGCCGCCCTGGTGGACTTCCTGGCGCGGCGCCTGGAGGAGGTGCTGGAACGCTGAGGGGCTAGGCTTCGAGCGTCCCGGCGCGCTCCAGCCGCTTGTAGTAGATCAGGGAGAAGACCACCGGCACCAGCGCCGACGCCAGCATTGCCACGACCGCCACCACCCCCGGCAGCACACCGAAGGCCGCCAGCAGGGGCGGCAGGCCGCCCGCCACCATGCTCTTGGCCGCCAGCCGGTGCGTCGCGTACCAGACCCGCTCGTTCGCCAGCGTCCACGGCGTACGGATGCCGAGCCAGAAGTTGCGGCGCACCTTGCCCATCACGTTGCCGAGCAGGACGAACAGCAGCCCCAGCCCGCCCAGCACCGCGCGCTCCATCGGAAAGCCGGGCCGGTAGGCGGCCCACAGGTGGACGCACTGGAGGTAGGCGATCAGGCAGACCATGAGCATGCCGCTGAACCACCAGGTGCGGTCGAAACCGTCCACCGCGAAGTGCTGCGGCGATATTCTGGGCAGCACCAGCCAGAGCGCAGCCACACCCACCATGAAGGCGGAGTGGATCAGCAGCATGTGGCGTTCGCCCCAGCCGTCGATCTCGCCGCCGGCATTCCAGTGCATCGGCACCCGTGCCGGCAGTTCCGGATAGATCGCCGCAACCATGCCCAGCACCAGCAGCAGCGCCGCCAGGCACACCAGGATAAAACGCTTCTTCATCATTTTTCTCCTCTGGCGCCGCGCGCCATGTCCATCGACCAGGCCAGCACGTCCTCGAGCACCGTGGTGTCGAGCGCATACCAGATGGTCTGCCCCTCACGCCGGCTGGTGATCAGGCCGGCCGCCTTGAGCACTGCGAAATGATGCGACATGGTCGGCTTGCTCATGTCGAAACGCGCCGCCACCTCGCCCGCGCTCATCTCTTCATGACGCAGCAGACGCAGGATCTCGCGCCGCGTCGGATCGGCGATCGCCTTGAACACCTCGTTCAGCGGTCCTGCCATGTTCGATCGCTCTCTAATTAGATGAATGTCTAAATACTGGGCCCGCCAGGGTGCCGGGTCAAGCTTTTCAGGGATGGCCAGAACCTATTGCCGGCGCTAGTGTCTGTACGCTTGTTCCCAACCGAGGAGACCGCCATGAGCACGCTTGAGAACACCGTCAAGCCCGTCGAAGACGGCATGCACACTATCACGCCCCACCTGGTCTGCGCCGGTGCCGCCGACGCCATCGCCTTCTACACGCGCGCCTTCGGCGCCGAGGAAGTCATGCGCCTGCCCGGACCGTGCGGCAAGCTGGCCCACGCCAGCGTGCGCATCGGCGATTCGATGCTCATGCTGATGGATGAATTCCCCGACTGGGACGCCAGCGGTCCGGCGGCGCTGGGCGGCACCCCGGTCACCATCCACCTGGCGGTGCCGGACGTCGACCGCTGCTTCGAGCGCGCGGTGGAGGCGGGCGCGGTCGCGCGCAAGTAGAGCGCCTCATGTTCTGGGGCGACCGCTACGGCGTGGTCGAAGACCCGTTCGGGCACCGCTGGTCGATGGCCACCCACATCCGCGACGTCTCGCCCGAAGAGATGGCCGCGGCCATGCAGCAGGGCTGCCCGTGACGGATTATCATGGCGTTCTCAAACACAAGAAAGGGACCGCCATGCATGCATCCTCGCTGTTGTCCAACACGCTGCGCATTGCCGCCTTCTCCGACGGCGACGAAGGCGGCAACCCTGCCGGCGTCTGGATCGGCGCGGCGCTGCCGGCCGCGTCCGAGATGCAGTCGCTGGCGCACGCCATCGGCTTTTCCGAAACCGTCTTCGCGGCGCCGCAGGAACCGGGCGCCAGTTCCGCCTGGCGCGTGCGCTACTTTTCGCCCGAGTCCGAAGTGCCGTTCTGCGGCCACGCCACCATTGCCCTGGGCGCCGCGCTGACGCGCCGCTTCGGCGACGGGCGCTATGCGCTGGCGCTGAACGCGGCCGCCATCTCGGTCGAGGGACGGGTCGACGGCGAGCGGGTGGCGGCCAGCCTGCAGTCGCCGCCGACCAGTAGCAGGCAGGCAGGGGATGCGCTGGTCGAGGCCGCGTTGGCGCTGTTCGGCTACACCCGGGCCGATCTCGACGAACGCATCCCGCCGGCCCTGGCCCACGGCGGCGCCGACCACCTGGTGCTGGCGCTGAACAGCCGCGCCGCGCTGGCCCGCATGGCCTACGACTTCGATGCCGGCCGCCGCCTGATGAACGAACACGGCCTGGTCACGGTCGTGTTCGCTTGGGCGGAAACGCCGCAGCTGTTTTATACGCGCAACCCTTTCGCCTCCGGCGGCGTGCTCGAAGATCCCGCGACCGGGGCCGGGACCGCGGCTTTCGCCGGCTACCTGCGCGACATCGGCTGGCCGCACGGCGGACGCATCGAGGTGGTGCAGGGCGAGGACATGGGCATGCGCTCGCGCCTGTGGGCCGAGATCGGCCCGGAACCGGGCGGATCGATCCGGGTATCCGGCACCGCGCGCATGATGTAAACACGGTGCCCCGCTTGCTGTGTCTTTACGAATGTCAAGCTACTATCAGTAAGTGTGGCGAGATTATTAAGTACGCTCGTGCTTTCGTGTAGGAGAAATCTTGCAAATAAATCGGAGTAATCCGGCAGGCATGTAGGACAAACAGAAGGCAGAAAGTGCTTCAGCTCAGCAATTAGAAATTTACTGAGCGGATTGATAATTTGAATCAAGCAAGTTTCGTTTCATAATTTCAATCCGGAGTGTTGTCATGTCGCTGTTCGACCCAGTCGTTTCCCACCCCGCCGAGGTGGCGCGTGCCGCGCGCGCAGCCGGCCGTCCCACCGAGCGCCTGCCATTCACGATTCGCCGGGTGGAAACCGAGGCGGACCTGCTCAAGGCCGTGAAGATCCGCCACGCCGCCTATGCCCGCCACGTGCCCGACTTCGCACGGGCGCTGGCCCAGCCTGAGGCCGCCGACTACGAGGACGACACCATCGTGCTGCTGGCCGAATCCAGGCTGGACGGCTCGCCGATCGGCAGCACCCGCATCCGTACCAACCTGTACCGCCCGCTCGGCGTCGAAGAATCGATCGAGCTGCCGTCCTGGCTGCAGGGCCGCCGCCTGGTCGAAGCGACCCGCCTCGGCATCGACGAGGGCCGGATTGGCCGCGTGGTCAAGATGGCACTGATCAAGGCCTGCTTCATGTATTGCGAAGACAACGCCATCGACTATTCGGTCGCAACCGGCCGTCCACCGGTGGACCGCCAGTACGAGCAGCTGCTGTTCAGCGATGTGTTCCCGGAACAGGGCGCCGTGCCGCTGCGCCACGTCGGCAATATCCCGCACCGTGTGATGGCCTTCGAGATCGCCAGCTTCGAACAGCGTTACCGCGATGCGCGCCATCCGCTGGCAAAATTCTTCTTCGATACGCAGCACCCGGACATCGACGTCGGCCCCGCCACGCCGCCGGCGCTGGCCACGACCAAGGTAGTAAAAGTGACGGATTTGACGTTGCAGGCACGCCAATTCGCGATTTGCTGAGCATATATTGCATGACGGCATTACCCTAAAGCTGTATCCTTGCGACTTGACGCGGTGCCGGCGCCGGCGCAGCATTGATTCGCACTGATCCAGCTTATGCTCATCCCAACACCCCAACGTCGTTCTTCGCTCCTGGCCACCGCGCATGCGGTGGTGGAGCGGGTGTTGAAATTGTTCTCGTATTACCTGATTCCGTTCGGAATCGGCCTGGTTTCCCTCATCGCCCTGATTTTCTGGCACGACCAGTACCGCAGCTCCGGCGACGTGCCGCTGTCGATGCATGTCACGGTCCAGCAGGAAGCCGCCCTCGCGCCCGGCGCCGCGCTGGCGCGTGCGCGCGCCTCCAGCCTGGTGACCGGCCACGACACCCATTTGTCCGAAGCCCCGGTGTGGTTCGCTTTCGAACCGATGCCGCGCGCTGGCGCCCAGGTGGTCGAATTCCCTTCGCGTCATGCGCTCGACGTGGCCTGCTGGGATGCCGCCAGCCTGGCGCCGCTCGGCAGCGCCACCCGCGGCGCCGGGCAAGGGGCCATCGAAGCCTCGAAAGCCGGCTTCGCGCTGGCGCTGGACCCGCTTCCGCGGGAACTGCTGTGCCGCGCTGATTTCGCCGGCCCGGCGCGCCTGTCGGTCCTGCAGTGGCCTGCCGAGCAATACCAGCTCTCGGTCGAGCAGTACCACCGCAAGTCGGGCCTGCTCGACGGCGGCATGATCGTGCTGGCCCTGTTCATCCTGATTACCGCCCTGATCAACCGCCAGCCCCTGTACGTGCTGTTCGCCGGCTGGCTGGTGCTCAACCTGCGGGTAGCCGCGCTATCGGCCGGCTGGGACATCCAGTGGCTGGGCCAGACCATCCCGTCGGAATGGCTGCTGCGCAGCCGCTCGGTGTCGATCACCCTGTACGGCATCGCCACGCTCACCCTGTACCAGGCCCTGCTGAAGGAAAACATCGCCGCGCTGCGCTATGTGCTGCCGTTCCGCATCATGCAGTGGCTGTGCATGCCGATGCTGGCCGCCGCCATGTTCCTGCCTTATGGCATGTACCTGCCGCTGCTGTGGGGCATCACGGTATGCTGCTTCTCGGTGATGACGGTGGGCTTGTTCAAGATCATCGCGGAATCGCGCAACCGGGTCGCCTCCTGGTTCGCCGCTTCCTTTGCCGTCAGTTTCCTGGCCACCATTGCCGAAGTCGCCTCGGCCGCGCTCGGCATGCGCGAACTGCTGGGCATCATCAACAGCGTCACCGCCGCGCTGGCCTCGAGCCTGCTGGCCGCCCTGGCCGTGGCCGAGCAGATGCGGATCGAGACCGAGCAGCGCGAAGCGGCCCAGCAGGAACTGGAACACGCCTACCAGGCCATGCCGGTGGGCCTGTTCACGCTCGACATGTACGGCCACTTCCTGAGCGTCAACCCGGCCCTGCAGAAGATGCTGGGCATCGCCAGCTTCGTGCCGGGGCGCACCGCATGGCGCCAGTTCTTTACCGAAAGCACCTGGACCGAGCTGCACGAGGGCGTGCACAGGGAGGCCGAGGCGGAGATGGAGCTGACCAGCCGCGACGGCGCCCAGCGCTTCCTGGTGAGCGCCACGCTGGCGCGTTCGCGCATCGAGGGCGTGCTGCAGGACACCACCGAAAAGCACAAGGCCACCGAGCAGCTGCAGTTCATGGCCAACAACGATCCGCTGACCAAGGTCTTCAACCGCCGCGGCATCGAGCGCGAATTCGCCCTGGCCGCCGGCGGCCTGGCGGCCGGCAAGCCGATGGCCCTGGCCTACGTCGACCTCGACCGCTTCAAGCTGATCAACGACCTGTTCGGCCATGCCGCCGGCGACGAGGTGCTCAAGCAGGTGTGCGAGCGCATGGCCACCATGCTGGCCGGCGGCCAGCAGATCGGCCGCGTGGGCGGCGATGAATTCGTGATCCTGATGCCGGAGACGGCCATCCCGCTGGCCTCGATCATCTGCCGCGGCATCGTCGACCGCCTCGGCAACACGCCTTACCGGGTGGGCGACAAGGCCTTCCACGTGCGCGGCTCGGTCGGCCTGATCGAGGTGGCGCCCGGCATCGCCATGAAGGACGCGGTCTCGACCGCCGACCGCGCCTGCCGCGAAGCCAAGACGGGGCAGGGTGAGGGCCTGGTGGTGTACGAGCGCGGCGCCAAAGCCTTCCGCCAGCGCGCCGCCGAGCTGGACATGGTAGCGCGCCTGTCCGGCCCGCAGGCCACCGAAGACCTGCTGCTCGAGATGCAGCCGATCATGTCCTTGCGCAGCCCGCGCGAATCGCTGAATTTCGAAGTGCTGCTGCGCATGCGCGAGCCGGACGGCCGCGTGGTGCCGGCTGGCGCGGTGATCTCGGCGGCCGAGAAGAGCGGCCGCGCCAGCATCATCGACCGCTGGGTGCTGAACACCACCCTGGCCTGGATCGCCGAGCATGCCGAGGAGCTGGGCAATACCCGTTTCGTCTGCATGAACCTGTCGGGCGCCTCGCTCAACGACGAGCGCTTCGTGCAGGACACCTTCGACATCCTGGGACGCTACGTGCATGTGGCCAGCCGCCTGTGCCTGGAGATCACGGAAAGCGTCGCCCTGCACGACCTCGACAACACGCGCCGCTTCATCGACCAGGTGCGCAGCTTCGGGGTGAAGGTGGCGCTGGACGATTTCGGCGCCGGCTACACCTCCTTCTCCTACCTGAAGGAACTGCCGGCCGACGTGCTGAAAATCGACGGCAACTTCATCGTCAACATCAACGCCCACCCGGCCAACGTGGCGATCGTCGAGGCGATCGTCAGCCTGGCCGGTAACCTGGGCATGAAGACGATCGCGGAATGGGCGGAAGACGCGGCCACCGTGCAGACGCTGGCGGAGATCGGCGTGGATTACGTGCAGGGCTGGGCGGTCGCGCGCTCGCAGCCGCCGGAGCGCCTGCTGCAGGCCAGGTCGGCCGCGGATTTCATCACCCATCCGGAAGTGCTGGACGTGCTGCGCCTGCTGGAGTCGCCGTCACCGCCGCACCTGGCGAGCGTGACGCGGCTGCACGACCTGCACTGAGCGGCGCGGCCGGCCGGACAGCGGACCGCCTCAGTCCAGCGTCGCCAGGGTGTGTTTCGAGGCTCCCGCCGCATCCATCAACAGGAACTGCGCCCGCGCCGCCTTAAGCGTGACCACGTCGCGCAGCATCGGCTTGGCCTTCACGCGCTGGCTCGGCTGGCGCCGCTGCACCGCCGGCGGTGGCGGCAGCACGCCGCGCTCGGTGATCAAGGGATAGGGCTCGGCGCGGGTGACGCCTTCGTCGGCAGGCATATTCGCCAGGCGCACCATGGTCGCGCCCTGCTCGCAGGGCTGGTCGGTCAGGGTGACGCGTCCGGCGCCATCCACGCACTTGACGATGTTGGCGCCCGCCTGGGCGCCGGGCGCGGCCAGTGCCGCGACAAGGATACTGAGACAGAGATGACGCTTCATGGTCGGCTCCTTTGTTCGAGCCTCCATTGTCGGTGTCGTTTTTACAACGCTCTGTTCGCTGTCTCACCCGTGCGCGCACCGCGCACGGGAATCTCTCATCCGTATGGCGTCTCAGCCTTCCAGGGTCTGCATCAGCTCGGCAAAGCGCGACAGGTCGACGTTGCCGCCGCTGATCAGGATGCCCACGCGCTTGTCCTTGACGTCGACCACGCCGTGCAGGGCCGCGGCCGCCGCCAGGCAGCCGGTCGGCTCGACAATCATCTTCATGCGCTCGGCAAAGAAGGCCATGGTCTGCACCAGCTGAGCGTCGCTGACCGTGACGATGTCGTCCACCGCGCGCCGGATCACCTCGAAATTGTGCTCGCCGATGTGGGTCACCATGGCGCCGTCGGCGATGGTCTTGGGCACGGCGATGTGCACGATCTCTCCCTTGCGCAGCGACTGCTGGCCATCGTTGCCGGCTTCCGGCTCGACCCCGATCACCTTGCAATTGGGCGACAGCGCGCGCGCCGCCAGCGCGCAGCCGGCCAGCAGGCCGCCGCCGCCCAGGCACACCAGCAGGATGTCGAGCTCGCCGACTTCCTCGAACAGTTCCTTGGCCGCCGTGCCCTGGCCGGCGATCACGTCCGGGTGGTCGTAGGGCGGAATCAGGGTCATGCCGCGCTCTTCCGACAGGCGCCGGCCGATCTCCTCGCGGTTTTCGGTATAGCGGTCGTAGGTGATGACTTCGCCGCCGTATTCCCTGGTGGCCTTCACTTTCAGCGCCGGCGCGTCCTGCGGCATGATGATGGTCGATGTGATGCCGGCGAGCTTGGCCGACAGAGCGATGGCCTGGGCGTGGTTGCCCGACGAAAAGGTCAGCACGCCGGCAGCGCGCTGGGCATCGTCGAACCTGGCGATCGCGTTGTAGGCGCCGCGGAACTTGAAGGCGCCCATGCGCTGGTAGTTCTCGCACTTGAAGAACAGCGTGCCGCCGCACATGCTGTTGGCCGTGCGCGAGCTCAGCACCGGGGTGCGGTGCGCGGCCCCAAGCAGGCGCTCGGCGGCCAGTTCGACGTCACGGTAGGAGAGGGCGGGGGTAGCGGTCATGGCGGGCTCGCGAAGGTCGAAAGACGCCAGTATACCGGAGGCGCGGCCCTTATTTGCCGGGCCTGTCGGGCTCGATCAGCAGCGTTTTCATGGCGGCGTTGTAATAGCGTACGAAGTCTTGATCATCGTGCTCCACGTCAGCGAAAAGAAGGTCGTGGGTCACATTGCCTAGAGAGGAACTGAGCTTCGAGCGTGATACAAGTTGCTGATTATTTCTTGACCCGGACAGCATCGAAGAACCACCCTTGCCAGAAAATTACCAGGTGATTTGGCTTTGTAATAAAGACGGACGTACAGCTCAGGTCAACCACCGTAACAGGATCAGGCAGACGAAGCTCTTTTGAGCTTGCGTGGAATTCTTCGCGCAAATGAAGCCTTGGCTCGACCTTTTGCGCTTCGAATTGTGTTTCTCCGCAGTCCATCTTTCCAAATCTGACCTTGTCTTTCCTTATCGTGAAAACTTGGCCGAGAAGTCGCTGTGCCTCGCGCTCATCGAGGGAGCTTATCTCCGCACCGTCGAGCGCAGCAGTGAATTTCCATTCCCCAGTAACTCTTCGCTCAATCGAGTCTGAGGCATGAGCGGAAGGCAACATTGTCATGGTCGCTGCGACGATAAGCGACAGAATGTTAGCGCGCTGGATCAAGAAGAGAGGGTGAAGAAAGAACATTTTTCAATTCTCCTCATTTGCTAGCGGCGCTCGCCGCGTCTTTGGTAAGGAATGGTTCGCTCTCCTCGGCGCGTCGCTTGATAAGGCCGGGTGCGATAACGTATTTCTTTTTCCCCTTCTCGACCACCTGGACCTTGATCATTAAAGCCATATTTGCGGCTGCTCCAGTAAAGTCACCTTGGTTCACATATGTAAAAGTGGTGCGGGAACCTTTTGCGCCGGCATTATAAGCCAAGCTGCATAGTGCATCGAACTGGGCTTGGTTAAGCGCGACCGTGATATTGCGGCGAACGATCCCCTCCGTCTCGACGATTTTGCGCTCGAATTCCTGGTCAACCATCTCTACCGATACTTTCCTTCCCAACTCCTCTTTGGTGCAAACCCCTTTATGAGCGAGGATGCCTACGCCCCAGGTACAGTGTCCCTTGTTCTTTCCCATATCATTGTAATACCGATAAATCGCTTTTTCCGTCGCCCGTAAACGCGCTCGCCCCTCCGGCGACATTTTCATTGTGACATTGGGATTTGTGGGCTTAGGATTGTTACTAGCCATACATGGCTCCATAGTCGAGATAAACATTCACGCTATCATGAAGGAAGACAGGCTTATTGACTTGACACAAGCGGACTCTGCATTGGTTGCGGCAACATAGCAAGCTCAACAAATACCGGAGGAATCATGGCAATCGACGTCTATTTGCAAATCGACGGGATTAAAGGCGAGTCGCAGGACGACAAGCATAAAGACTGGATCGAATGCGCATCGGTGAATTGGGGTCTCATTCAACCCCGCAGCGCAACCGCTTCAACTGGCGGGGGACATACGGCAGAGAGAGTCGAGCTGGAAGAGGTTACGTTCTCCAAAATGGCAGACTTGTCCTCGCCAATTCTTATGCAGACCTGTGCGATGGGGAAAACAATACCGAAAGCAAAATTTGAATTCATGCGCGCTGACGGTAACGGAAGTCCAATCAAGTATTTCGAAATCGAATTGGAAAACGTGTTAATCGGCGCAATTTCGCCCGGCATCGAGGCTGGTTCGATTCTGCATGAGCAAGTAAGCCTGAAATTCTCCAAGGTGAAATGGAAATACACCCAGCAGAAAATCGGCGGCGGTGGTGGCGGCTCGACAGTTGGCGGCTGGGACTTGGTAGCAAATAAAGTTGCGTGAGCGATTGCATAGCAGAAAGAAAGCTCCGGCAGACCGGGGCTTTGTCGTTCAACGCAAACGGGCACCTCGAAAAACCCTCCCGAATCTGTCATGATGCTGTCGCCTCGAACCTGACGTAAATTTTCATGATCAAGACCAGTTTGTTTGCCGACCAGGAGCGCGAAGCCAAGCTGAACAAGCTTGGCGATGCGCTGCGGGTGTTGGAGCAGCATGTCGACTTCGTTGCCCTTGCCGCCGAAGTCGATCGTGCGGCACCGCGTCCCAGCCGCGAACGCGGCGGCCGTCCACCGTTCCCCACCGAACTGATGGTGCGCGTGCTGTCGATCCAGCAGTTGTTCAACTTGAGCGATGAGCAGATGGAATTCCAGCTGCTTGATCGCCTGAGCTTTCAGCGTTTCGTCGGACTGCGCGCCAGCAGCCAGATCCCGGACCGAACGACGATCTGGACTTTCAAGGAGCGCCTGATCCAAGCCGGCGCCAGCGAGAGCATTTTCGATGCGGTCAATCGCCAGTTGTCCATGCACGGCTACATTGCTCGCGGCGGCCAAATGATCGACGCGAGCATCGTGCAGGCGCCCAGGCAGTCGCTGAGCAAGGAAGAGAAAGCCCTGGTCAGCGAAGGCGCGATGCCGGCCGACTGGAAGCCAGCCAAACGGCGCCAGAAAGATACGGACGCGCGCTGGACGAAAAAGCACGGCAAGTCCTATTTCGGCTACAAGGTCTCGGCCAACGCCGACAAGCGCTACAAGCTGGTACGCAAGATCAAAGTGAGCACGGCCAGCGAACACGACACCACGCATTTCGAGGAAGTGCTCGACCCTGCCAACACAAATCGGAACATCCTGGCCGACAAGGGCTATGTCGATGGCGAGCGTGAAGCGAGGCTGAGCAAGCAAGGCTGGCGCATGCAGATTCAGCGCAAGGGCAGCAAAGACAAGCCGATCTCGGAGACCCAGGAGCGCCGCAACCGCCGCATCGCCAAGACCCGCGCCCGCGTCGAGCATGTCTTCGCCGCCCTGGCGCAGATGGGTGGCAAGGCCTTGCGTTCGATCGGCCTGGCGCGCGCCACGCTGCACCTGAGCTGGAAGGTAGCTGTATACAACTTACAGCGCCTCGTCTATTTGAAGGAGGCCCGGATCGAGGCGTTCTGACGCCCAGGGTCCGTCCGGACCACTGAAATCGAGCACCGCAGCCTGAAAAACAGGCCCAGAAACGGCGCCGCTCGCGCATTTCCGGCCACACTCAAACGCTCGGCCCGCTGATGGCGGCAAAATCAAGGGTTATTCGAGGTGCCCAAACGTATTGCCAGAAGAGCTTGCGCGATCAGCGCGCACCGGGAACCTATCCCGGTAGGAAATAGTCGTTTCAGGCGAGCCAGACAAGCACAAAAAATGCCGGCCACCCTGGGAAGGCGAGCAGCATGAGCCGAACGAACAACACTGCACGTCGAATACCCTTGCTATTTTCTTCGGCTTGTTCTTTAATTTCTGTAATAGCAGAAATAAAGGAAAGCCATGAGCCTCAGCCCGACCGCACAGAAATTCGTCCTGCACTGGGGAGAGATGGGCACCCGCTGGGGCGTCAACCGCACCGTCGCCCAGATCCATGCGCTGCTCTACCTGTCGGAGCGGCCCTTGACCGCCGACGACATCGTCGAGACCCTAGGCGTGGCGCGCTCCAACGTCAGCAACAGCCTCAAGGAATTGCAGAGCTGGAAGCTGGTGCGCGTCTCGCACGTGCTGGGCGACCGGCGCGACCATTTTCAGGCCTTGCAGGACGTGTGGGAAATCTTCCGGGTCATCCTGGAAGAGCGCAAGCGCCGCGAGATCGACCCGACCCTGAGCCTGCTGCGCGAATGCGCCATCGAAGGCGAGCAAGACGCGGGCCTGGACGCGGCCACGCTGGCGCGCATGCAGGTCGTGCTCGAGTTCCTCGAAATGCTCAGCGCCGGCTTCGAGGATTACCGGCACCTGCCGCCGCAGACGCTGCAGCGCTTCCTCAAGATGGGCGGCAAGGTCGCCCGCTTCCTCGGACCGAACAGCAAGGAGCAGCCATGACTTCCACCGTACGACACCTGGCCGGACTGCGCGACGTGATCGCGGCGGCGCGCGGACAGGGCGGCGTTGCTGCCCCCGCCGTGTCCTTCGACACCCACAAGCGCAGCGTCCTCGTTACCGGCGCCACCGGCTTCGTCGGCCGGCATCTGGTGGGCGCCTTGCTGCAAGACGGCCATACGGTGTTCGCCCTGAGCCGGCAGCCGGAAGCGGCGGCGCGGCTGTTCGAAGACAAGATCACATGCGTCGGATCGATGCAGGCGCTGCCGCCGCAGACCCGCATCGACGTGGTCGTCAACCTGGCCGGCGCGCGCATCTTGGGTGCGCGCTGGTCCGCGGCGCGCAAGGAGGCGCTGCGCCGCAGCCGCGTCGGGCTGACGCGGCAGCTGGTGGACTGGATCGCACGCGCCGAACACAAGCCCTTCCTGCTGCTGAACGCGTCCGCCATCGGCTACTACGGCACCCAGCGCATCGGCGACACCGCGGAGCTGGACGAATCGTCTCCGCCGCAGCCGGTCTTCATGTCGGACCTGTGCCGCGAATGGGAACAAGCGGCCGGCGGGGCCGCGCAGTACGGCGTGCAGGTGGAATGCATGCGCTTCGGCCTGGTCGTCGGCAGGGGCGGGGCGGTGCCGATGATGCTGCTGCCGATCCTGCTCGGCCTGGGCGGCAGGCTCGGCAGCGGGCGGCAGTGGCTGTCCTGGATCCATGTGGATGACGTGGTGGGCGGCATCGCGCACCGCTGGCGCGATGCGATCGCGCATCCGGCCCGGGGCGCCGTCGGGGCCAGCAACTTCACCGCGCCCGAATGCGTCACGCAGGCGCAATTCAGCGAGGCGGCCGCACGCATCTGGCGCCGGCCGTGCTTCATGCCCACGCCGGGATGGCCGCTGCGCCTGGTGCTGGGCGAGCAGTCCGACCTGCTGCTCGAAGGGCAGCGCGTCGCGCCGCGCCGGCTGCTGCGCGAGGGTTTCGGGTTCCGCTATCCCGACATCGCACAGGCCCTGGCGAGCCTGAAACGCGCCTGAAACGCGCCGGATAACGCGCATTTCATGTCGCCTGCATGGGGGCGCCAATCGTGCGACCGTCTCCACGCCAACTCATTAGACTGCGCGGAACTTGTGATGTTGCCACATGGCAAAACTGCAAGTATCCGCCACGTTTATAGTGAGAGACATCCCGATGACCCAGCTGAATCAAGCCCTCGAGCGTCCCACGGTCCCGACCTGGACGCCGCACCTGCGCAGCCACATCCAGGCCGCCGCCGAACACCTCCAGAACGACTCGGAAGAGATGCGCCAATGCTCGCCCGAGCAGGTGCTGTACCACGACTACATGCAGGCCGGGGCGCCGCACGGACCGGCCCTGTACGCCGTCAAGGGCGAACACTGGAACGGCGTCAGCCCCAAATTCCTGGAGTTCATCAACGCCTTCCAGTTCAGGCGCGGCGACATGGGCTATGCCGAATCCGGTTATGGCATCCAGCGCCACCGCAACTTCATGCGCCGCCTGATCGTCAGCGAGCACCACCTGGAGGCGCGCCGGCCCGCGGCCAGGCTCGACATCGACGTCGGCTGCCTGGCGATGACGACCCGGATGGCGATGTACGACATGGCGAAGGTCGCCATGCGCCACGCGCGCGAACGTCATCCGGGCAAGACCCCGGTGGCGCTGGTGCCGACCCCGAGCTGGGACTACCGCGGCATTTTCAAGGACGTCGGCTTCGAGATCGTGTTCCTGCCCCTGGGACCGAAGAACGGCTGGCTGCCGGACCTGCAGGCATGGGATGCGATCGTGCGCGACACGCTCGCCGATGGCAGCCGCCACATCGCCATGGCGGTGACCAATCCCCAGCACAACCCGACCGGCATGCAGTGGCCGGTCGACGTGACCGGCTGGCTGCTCGACTTGTGCGCTGCCCAGGACGGCTTCCTGCTGCTCGACGACGCTTATTACTGCGTCCACGACCCGCGCGCGCCGGTGGTCAACCACCTGAAGGCGCTGCTCGACGCTTTCGACCGCGAGGGCGGCGACAACGAACTGGTGCGCTCCGGCATGTTCGAGCGCTGGGTCGCGACCCGTCCCTTCGGCAAGCAGTTCTCCTGCAACACCATGGGCGTGGCGGCCATCACCACCTCGCCGACGATGCTGCGCCAGCTGAGCCGCGAGTCCTGGATCAACCGCTACCACACCAACACCCACAACGCGGAACTGATGTGCGCCTGGCTGGCCACCCCGGAAGCGGCCGACTGGACCATCGAGACCGGCCTGTTCTACACCCGCCAGAAGGAGCTGGTGCGTGCGCGCCTGAAGGAGCGCATGGGCTGGAACGACGCGGCCCTGTGCATCGGCCCGTCGACCTCGTACATGCTGATCGAGATCCCGAAGGTTTACCAGACGACGGACGGCGGCATCGACCGCTTCCGCGACGACCTGTTCTTCGCCACCGGCACCCTGGTGTCGGCCTCGCTGTTCAACCAGACCGCGCCGGTGCCCTACGTGCGCCTGCACCTGGGCAGCCATCCGGACGTGATCGAGGAATTCCTGCGCCGCTGGGAAGCGGCCGGCCTGCGCTACGACATGGCGTCCACCTTCGGCGGCAGGGCGGGGCTGGGCAAACCGGTGCTGCCGCCGGTGTTCCGGCAGGAAGGGTAGAACCTAGATCCCGAAGGCCTTCAGGGCGGCGTCGAACAGCACCTCGAACGGGTTGTTGCGGCGCCCGCCGGCCTGGGCCGAGCGCGGCACTTCCTCGTACAGGAAGCAGGCGTCCTGCCCGGCGAAGCTGTCGTGGAACAGGGGCTGCCGGCCAGCCAGGTAAGGCAGGAAGGGCTCGGCGCGCACGGTGCCGTAGCGGGCATGCGCGCTGAAGCCAAGGGTCGCATCCTGGCTGATCGTACGCCCGGCGCCAGCCACTTCCTGCCGCACGCCGCGGCAGCCTTTCAGGACCAGGGTCGCCGGGCCCTCGAAGGCCAGGTAGCGCAGCTGCAGCGTGAGCCAGGCGTGCAGGGTTCCCAGGCGCCAGTGGCTGCGGATGGCGGGCCGGCGGCCGCTCCGGTAGACCATCCCGGCCAGGCCGCGCGGCTGCAGCACGAAGGTCTCGCCGGCACGCAGTTCCAGCAGCGCGAGCTCGTCCAGCGGGTCGCTGGTGGCCGACACCACCACCTCGGCCGGCGCCGTGGCGCGCAGGCGCTTGAGCATCCACAGGCGCGCCGCCAGGCTGCTCAGCGGGCGCCGCCAGTTGAACAGCAGCCGGGTCGAGACGGCCACGCCCGCGGGCTGGCTCTGGCAGTAGTCGGGGCGGATCAGCAGTTCCTCGCCCGGCGCCAGCGCCAGGTTGTGCGAGACGGCGGAGATGCGCGCGGCCATCCGGGCCGGCACGCCGGGGACGGCCGGCGCGTCGCCCAAGACGATCGGCGGCCTTCTTGCCGCAAGCGGCGCCAGCACGAAATAGAACAGGGCGCGGATGCTTGCGGGCAGCAGCCACCATCCGGCCAGCAGCACGAGCGCCGGCAGCAACAGCGGCTGCACCACGCCATAGGCTTGCCACACGGCGCTGGTTCCCGCCAGCTGCTCGACTTCGCGCAGCCGTTCGCGCAGCGGCGCGGCCGCCGCCGCCAGCGCTTCTTCATTGAGCCGGAACGCGGCCGGCGCGCCGATCGCGGGCAGCGTATCGACCAGCGTGCGCTGGGCCTGGAAGGCGCGGTGCGCGGCGCTGTTCCTGGCGCGCAGCCGGGCCGCTTGCGCGTCCAGTGCCCGCAGCTGGCGGTAGTCGTCGGTGAAGAACAGCTTGCCCCAGGTGCCCGCGGCCCGTGCCGCCTCGGTGCGCTTGTTCATCGTGTCCTGCAGCGCCGCGTAGACCGCCACGTGTTCGCGCCGCAGCCGCTCCAGGGTGGCCAGCGCGGCCTGCCGGTTGGCGAGCGCGTCGACGCGTGCGCGCAGGGCCAGCAGGTGGGTCTTTTCCTGGCGCCGCAGTTCGATTTCCATGTCGCGCATGGCCGAGCGGGCGAGCTGCTGCGCCAGGGCCTCGCGGCCGGCGAGCGCGGCGCCCAGCACCGGCGCGCCTTCGCCCTCGCGGCGCAGGCGTGCGATCTCCCTGTCGACTTCGGCGATGTGTCCGTCGAGCTGCGCGATGCCGGCGCCGGACAAACTGCGCAGCGCTTGCTCGGTGCTGCGCGCCAGCGCGGCGCGGCGTGCGTCGAAGCCGGCTTGCGCCTGGCGCAGGGCAAGGAGCTCGCCGACGATGTGCTGGATGTTGGTCCACTCGCCCCGCAACCAGTGGCTTGATGCGAGAACCAGCACGATGGCCGCGAAGACCAGCAGGTTGCGGCCGAGGCCACGGAGCAGGGCGGCCAGCAGCTGAGCCACGCGCTGCTTATCCCGCCAGCGGCAAGGCCAGCTGCAGCAACAGCCCGCCGCCTTCGCGGTTGCTCACCGTGAGCTCGGCATTGTGGCGCGAGAGCACGCGCTCCACGATGGCCAGGCCCAGGCCGGCGCCGTTGGCCTGGCCGCGCGCGCTGTCCAGGCGCGTGAAGGGCTTGAGCAGCTGGTTGATCTGGTCCTGCGGGACGCCCACCCCGTGGTCGCAGATCTCGATCACGGCGCGCCGCCCGTGGCCGGTTGCCTTTACCCGCAGGACGATCGCGATCTCGGTGTAGTCCTGGCCCGGCGTCTTGCCGTACTTGCGCGCGTTCTCGATGATGTTGTTGACCACCCGCCGCAGGTCGGTGGCGTTGCCCATCACGTGCACGCCCGGCATCAGGTCGACCTGCACCCGCAGGTCGCGGATGCGGCCCGCCTCGCGGCCGACCTCGGCCAGCATCTCGGACAGGTTCACCGCGATGAAGGTGGCGGCATCGGTCGGCTTGGCGTAGTCGAGGAACTGGCCGATGATCGCGTCCATCTGCTCGATGTCCGACTGCATGCCTTCGCGCGCATCCTGCGGCAGGTTGGCCATCTCGACCTCGAGCTGCATGCGCGCCAGCGGCGTGCGCAGGTCGTGCGAGATGCCGGCCAGGATCACGGCGCGGTCCTTCTCGACCTGGGCCAGGTCTTCGACCATCTGGTTGAAGCTGCGGTTGGCCTCGATGATCTCCTGCGAGCCCTTCTCGGGCAGCGGCGCCGGCCTCTCGCCCTTGGCGATGGCGCGCGCGGCCGCCGTCAGCCGGGCCAGCGGCCGGTTGACCAGCGAAGAGATGAAGGCGGCGCCGATCAGCGACAGCAGGCCCACCAGCGTGGCCCAGCCGAGCCACTGCACGCGGCTCAGGCCGGCCAGGCGCTCGCGCTCGAGCATCAGCCAGTATTCGTCGCCGTCGATATTGAAGCTGATGTAGAAGCCGGGCACGCCGTTCACGCCGCTCGAAAAGCGGGTCTGCTTGCCCAGGCGTTCGCGCACGATGGCGGCGATCTCCGGCATCAGGGGATTGTTCGGCGGCGGCTCGACGATGTCGTCCTCGTTGAGCGTGAGGACGCGGATGCCTTCGTTCGACACCAGTTCGAGCAGCAGCTCGAGGCGCTGCGCGGGCGCCGAGTGGATCAGGGCGGCCCTGGTGATGGTCACCGCCGACACCACCAGCTCGGCGGTCTGCTGGATCTGCGGGCCGCGCTGGAATACGCTGATCATGCCGATCCACGACCCCATCGAGGCGGCGGTCAGCGCCGACATCAGGAGGAAGGTCCGCCAGAACAGGCCGCTCCGGTACCAGGCAAAGCGGGCGGCGCGGCGCGCCGCCGAGAGTGGGGCGAACACTAGCGCGGCTGTCCTTCAGGGATGAACACGTAGCCCAGGCCCCAGACGGTCTGGATGTACAGCGGGCTGGAAGGATCGGGCTCGATCAGCTTGCGCAGGCGCGAGATCTGCACGTCCAGCGAGCGGTCGAACACCTCGTATTCGCGGCCGCGGGCGAGCTCCATCAGCTTCTCGCGCGAGAGCGGCTGGCGCGCATGGCGCGCGAACACCTTGAGCACCGAGAACTCGCCGGTGGTCAGGGGAACCGTCTCGCCGTTTTTCTTGAGCGTGCGCGTGCCCAGGTCGAGCACGAAGTCGCCGAACTCGAAGGTCTGCGGGGTTTCGCTCGGGGCGCCCGGGATTTCGTCCGGACCCTTGCGGCGCAGGACCGCGCCGATGCGGGCCACCAGCTCGCGCGGGTTGAAGGGCTTGGGCAGGTAGTCGTCGGCGCCCATCTCGAGGCCGACGATGCGGTCGACGTCCTCGCCCTTGGCGGTCAGCATGATGATCGGGGTCTGGTCGCCGTCGCCGCGCAGGCGGCGGCAGATCGACAGGCCGTCTTCGCCCGGAAGCATCAGGTCCAGCACCAGGAGGTCGTAGCGCTCGCGCAGCCACAGCTTGTTCATGGCCGGCGCGCTCTCCGCGGTGACGACCTGGAAGCCCTGCTCGGTGAGATAGCGGCGCAGCAGGTCGCGCAGACGCACGTCGTCGTCGACCACCATGATCTTGGCGGAATGGCCGCCCTGGTTGCCGCTAGCGCTATTGGTCGGGGTAGCACCCGTATTGTTCGTGGTCGCGTTCATATGGAATCCAGAATTGTCAGAAGCATGTCGCTATGGTAACGTCTTATCGCTTGGACATCTCGTCCATGTGGCTCAGCCATTACATTGTGTTACAAACTTTACCCAATCAGGCTTACTCCTCGAACGGTATGCACCTACACTGGCGACAAGTGGAAATCACAGCTTATCTGTTTATAGGGCATCG
This sequence comes from Massilia varians, assembly GCF_027923905.1. NCBI lineage: Bacteria > Pseudomonadati > Pseudomonadota > Betaproteobacteria > Burkholderiales > Oxalobacteraceae > Massilia > Massilia varians. Next base: position 3,932,594 of record NZ_AP026966.1, on the reverse strand, counting down.
CGGAAGAGGAACACCATGAACAACGTGCATACCAAAATCGAGGCAGCAAACGAGGGTCGGCTGGCGCGTTGCGTCAGGCACGGCGTCCTCGCTTTCGCCCTGGCTTGCACCGCCGCCGGCGCCATGGCGGAAGGCCAGGACCGTGGCCAGCGCCGCGAGGAAATGCAGCAGCAGGCCATGCGCGACCGTTACGAGATGCGCGCCCAGGATCCGCGCTACGACCCGCGGGCCGAGGAAATGCGCGTCGAGGCCCGCATGCGCCAGGAACAGGCGATGCGCGAGTCCATGCGCGAAGAAGGTGGCCGCCGCGGCCGCATGACGCCGGACGAGCGCAGCGAACTGAAGCGCCAGATCAACGAAGCCAACCGCGACCTGTATCCGAACGCGCGGCGCCGCTGAGCCGGCCTGCGGCCGGGCCGCGACCCCTCCTTGACGGCGCCTGCGGGCGCCGTCGTCGTTGAGCGCCCAGCATGGGCGCACTCTTGCGGGTGCAAGTCCCGCCGTAAGCTGACCACAGCGAGCGAAGTGAAGCGCAACTGCGTAAGGGCGACCGAGCGTGGAGAGGAAGCGTGGAGCGAAACTGCGAGCCGATGGACAAGAACCGAATAGAAGGCGCTGCCGAGCAGGGCGAGCGGGCAACATTCCGCGAAGCTCTTGTGGTCAAAGCGAGGCGGCGTAAATTCGGCGGTTGTGCAGGGAAGGAGTGCGTTCTTACCGGGAGATCTCGCCTGGTGCCTGAAAGGGGTGACGGTTGCCAATGGCAACCGGAACGTGAAAGCCGGAGCGAGAAGTCAGCAGAGGTCGTAGTAGGTGCTGGTATGGCCGGCGAGGCTAAAGACTGGTACTGAAGGACCGAAGGAATGGGAGTTGGAATCTGCTCGACCATTCGAGAAGGAATGCTTCAGATGCCGGCAACGGGGCTCGTTAATGGGAGCCAAGGTGAAGCCGACGCTTTCTCCGACAGCGAAGAACCGACTCGACCGGGTTGAACACAGGTGAGAGCAGGCATGGTGCGCCGGGTTTCGGCACTATGACCTCAACCGTTCCAACCGCCCGGTGCGGACCCGCATGCCGGGTGGTGTGGGAGGGGCTGGCCAGATTTGGCCGCCCCTATCCCGATTACGCGCCGCGTCCCCGTGCGTTGAATTTCCTTGGTGAAATATTGTTGCTATATGTTTATTTACATATCGCAACATGCTATCGTATCGGCACCTTAGCCGATCGGGAGAACGCGCCGTGTCCAACCCAGCAGCCGCAGACGCCTGCATTGTCCGCCAGGCCGACGGCATCTACTGCGACATGGCCGCGCTCGGCCCGGGCCTGCTGGCGGCGGTCGACGGCATCCTGCTCGGGAACCGGTATTTTGCCGGCCTCGACTACCCGGTCCTGATCAAGGCCTTGTTCGGCCACGGCCCCGCATTGCCGCCCGCGGTCAGCGGGGCGCGCGGCGAGCCCCTGGTGCGCCTGGCCGACGACATCCTGCCTTTCGATCCGGCGCGCCGCCAGCTCTACCGCGCCGTCAAGATCGCCGACGGCCAGGCCGAATACTACTTCGAGCCCGTGTTCCTGCCGGACCCCGAGGGCGTCGAGCAGCCGGCCCGGCTCGACATCGACGAATTCATCGCCGACATGTGGCTCAAGGGCATCCGCTTCGGCATCGATGTCGGGGCGCTCAAGGGCCTCATCGATGCCGCGGCGGCCGGCCGTTTCGTGGTGGCGCGCCGGCTGCCCGCGCGCGCGGGCGAGGATGCGCGCGTGGTCGAGGTCTCGAACGAGCTGCACCGCAGCGACGCCCCGCGCCAGCTCGCCAACGGCAAGCTTGACCTGATGAGCTTCCAGAACCGCTTTCCCCAGGTCCAGCGCGGCACGCGCCTGCTGCGCAAGCTGCCGGGCGTGCAGGGCGAGCCGGGCTTCGAGCTGTCCGGCATCGCCCTCGCCCCGGAACTGCCGCTCGATCTCGATCTGGGCGACTGGAGCGGCCCCGGCACGACGGTCGACCGCATCGCCGAAGGCGAGTTCGTGGTCGCGCTGCAGGACGGCTTCCTGAACGTGGAAGGCAACCGGCTTTCGGTGGGCGACAAGATCGTCAGCCGCGACGGGGTCAGCGCCAGGACCACCGGCAACCTGCAGCTGGAGGGCGACTACGAGGAATTCGGCGAGGTCCAGGAAAACCGAGTGGTCGAGGGCGAGAGCATCACGGTGCACGCCGACGTGTACGGCCACGTGGTCTCGCGCGGCGGCGCGGTGCGCCTGAACCGCAACCTGATGGGCGGCAGCGCCAGGAACGGCGACGGCCCGATCCTCGTGGCCGGCGTCGCATCCGGCGCCACCATCCAGAGCGCCAACGGCGAGGTCAGCCTGCAGCGCGCCGAGAACTGCATCATCTCCGGCAGCCGGGTCGTGGTGGCCGAAGCGCTCAATTGCGAGATCGTGGCCGACGAGGTGGAGATCGGGCAGGCCGAGGGCTGCGCCATCGCCGCCAGGCGCATCGCCATCGAGCGCGCCGCGCCGCGCGGATACAGCGAGATGCGGGTCTTCGTGCTGCGCCCGGACTGCGCGCGCATCGATGCGGCGATCGGCATGATCCGCGAGCGCGTGGGCCAGTTCGGCGAGCTGGCCGGCCGGCGCCGCGCCGCGATGGAAGCGGTGGCGGCCCAGCTTGAAGTGGCCAGCTACGTCAGGCTGGCGGGGCGCGTGCGCAAGGGCGAACTGGTGCTTACCCCGGAACAGCAGCCGGCCTTCAGGAAGCTGGCCGCCGCGGCGGCGCCCGCGCTCAAGCAGATGGCCGCGCTGTCGCAGGAGGTCAAGGAGGTCGAGGCCGAGCGGCAGTCAGGCGTGGCGCTGCTGGAAAGGCTGCAGGCCCAGCGCGCGCAGCACAGCGGCACGGTCAGCGTCGCCATCGGGCAGGTGGCGGGCGAACTCACGGTGCGTGCGCTCGACGTGGAGCCGGACAGCGCGGAGGCGGAGCGCGGCCATCACTACCGCCTGGCGCCGCGCGAGATCAAGGCGCGCCTGCGCGAGGCCAGCGGCGCCGAGGTGCTCTTCGCGGGAAACAGCGGAAGCGTCAGCTGGAGCACGGCGCAAGGCGTCGCCTGAGCTTCAGTTGCCCTGCGCGGGGCGGATGGCGGTACTCTGGTGGAAGCTGTTCTTCCAGCCGTCCGGCTGGCGTATCCACAGGTGCGCATAGCGAAAGCGCGGCGGCTTGGCGGCGTCGCCCGCCATCAGCGCCCGGTAGGTGCCGGTGACCAGGGCGGCGTTGCCGCCCTCCAGCATATGCACCTCGGTGCTGTCGATCTCGTAGAGCCGGAAGCGGAAGTCCTTGCGTTCGAGCGCAATGAGCAGCTCGGTCTTGCTGCGCACCCGCCCGCGGCTGTCGACGTGGTAGTACTCGCGGTCCATCAGGTAGCGCAGGGCGGCGATGTCGTTCTGCACGATGGCCTTGGCGCGCTGCCGTTCCAGCCCGGCCAGCAGGGCAGTGAGGTCGACTTCGCCGGCGGCGATGGCGCGCTGGCTCTGGAAGCCGGCCGCGCGCACGTCTCCCGGCATCGCCAGGGCGGCGGACAGCACCGCTAGCAGGGCAAGCGCAACGAGGCTGGTCGGCGGTTTCATGGTGGTTCCTTGGCAGAAGCGGACACGGGCGCGACACGCCCATGATACCCGCGCCGCGCCCGGCTATGCCCGCGCGACGTGGATCTTTTCCTTGATGTGCTTGAGGTTGGCCACGATGGTGAACGTCATGATCACCAGCAGCGACCACGAGCTCCACTTGCTTACGTGGACCACCGACCAGGCGCCCAACTGGTTCGGGTAGCGCCACACGCCCCAGAAGGTGCCGATGTTCTCGGCCAGCCAGATGAAGAAGCCGATCAGCACGAAGGACAGCAGCAGCGGCATCTTGCGGTCGCGGTCGAGTGGCCGGAACACCACCATGGTGCGCGAGTACAGGCCGAGCGCGCAAGCCGCCAGGTACCAGCGGTAGTCGCCGATGTAATGGTGGGTGAAGAAGTTCAGGTAGATCAGGATCGCGATGGTCCAGGCCATCCAGTGCGGCGGATGGTGGCGGATGCGCAGGTCGAACAGGCGCCAGGCCTGCACGATGTAGCTGCCGATGGCGGCGTACATGAAGCCCGAGAACAGCGGCACCTCCAGCAGCTTGGTGTAGGCGAAGTCCGGGTAGGCCCAGGACTGGATGGCGCCGGACACCTTGAAGGCCTCGAGCGCGAAGCCGACCGCGTGGAACAGGCAGATCGCCTTCAGTTCGTCCATCGTTTCCAGGCCCAACCTCACCATCCACAGCTGGATGGCCAGCGCCACCAGCAGCAGCACGTCGTAGCGCGGGATGCCGAGGATGCCGGTGCGCGGGGTGAGCATCATGGCGGCGAAGAACAGGCCCACGAACAGGCAGGCGCGCGCGTTCTTGAAGCCGAAATACAGGAACTCGGCGCTGGCGCGGCGCCAGCCGCCGAGCCGGCGCGGGCGGGTGTCGAGCAGGACGTTGTCGAGGGCCAGGGTGAGGGGGGCGGAGCCGGGCGTCTTGTTCATTGTTGTCGGGTCGCGGATGGAGGCAGACGGGGTCGACCGATGTTGTCACAGAAGGGATGGCGAATCAATGCTTCGCTGCGCCGATGTTGCGGTATTAGAATGGAGCGTCACCGACTCCCGCGCCAGCCATGCCGATATCGATCCACCCGAAACCCGACGAATGGGGCAAGCCGGTCGCCATCGCCGCGCCCACCGCCCCGACGCCGCTGGAGCACTGGCTCGACCCGCGGCTTGGCGCCACCGTGATCCCGGGCGGTGCGGTGCCGCCGGCCCTGAACGCCATCCCGTTCGCGCTGTGGCGCGAGGCCCCGCGCAGCGATGCCGGCTGGATCGCGCTTGCCGGGCGCGAGGATGCCTTCGACGAGCCACCCTTCGCGCCGGCGCCCGGCCGGCGCGTGGCGGCGGGCGTCGTCATCCTCGAGGACGATGGGCGGGTCTGGGTGGTGCACCCGTCGAACGGCTTCGGCGGCTACCCGGCCACCTTCCCGAAAGGCACGCTCGACCCGGGCATGCTGCTGCGCGCCGCGGCGATCCGCGAAGCCCATGAGGAAAGCGGCCTGCACGTGGTGTTGACCGGCTTCCTGATGGACCTGACGCGCAGCCGCAGCCGCACCCGCTATTACCTGGGCCGGCGCGTCGGCGGCTGCCCGTCCGACATGGGCTGGGAGAGCCAGGCGGTGTCGCTGCTGCCTCGCGCCCAGTTGGACCGGGTGCTGCTCAATCCGAACGATGCGCCACTGGTGGCCTGGCTGCAGGCCTGAACGGGAGACGCCATGGAACCCATTGCGGTGGTCGTCTGGATCGTGGTGCTTGCGCTCATCGTGTACAGCAACTACCGGTATATACGCGGCGCGCGCGATGTCGTCGGCATGGCGAACGAGGAGTTCCGGCAGCTACGTATCACGGAAGCGCCGCCGGAGCTGTGCTTCGACGGGCGCAGCGCCGAGATCGTGGCCGAGGGCGTGGCCTACGAGGACAAGTACGGCATCCGCGTCCTCAGCGTGACCCGCTACGCGCGCAATGCCCATGGCGAATACTTTTTTTTCATCTCCGAGGGCAGGGGCCGGCCCTATTTCAAGCACATCGAGCAGCGGGCCGCCAGGGCCGCGCTGGGAGAGCGGTATGTCGCCCCTTGAATCTGGAACGACCGGTTTTCGGGACATCCGGACGCGCCGGCGGGTCAAACGGGCTTTGCTCGCGGTCAGCACGGCGCAATAGCTGGGACAATCCTGATGCGCCGCGCCCCGGCATGCTGCAGAGGTTGACTGCAGTCAACAATTTCCATGGACCTGCCCCTTAGGATAGGTGGTGCCGATGAAAGGAACCACCATGTCGCACCACATCCTCGCCGCACCCCAGCAGTTCCTTGGGTTTACCCTGGGCGGGCTCGATTACGGGCTCGACTATTCCGCGGTGCAGGAACTCAAGGCCTACCGCTCGCTCGAGCGTTTCTGCAGCGACGGCGAGATCATCGGCGGCGTGGCCCTGTCGCGTGGGGTGATCATGCCGGTGATGGACTTGCGGGCCGCCTTCGCCCCGGTGTTTTCGCTGCCCGAGCCGGAGACCGACGTGGTGATCGTGCGTGTGGCGGCGGGCCGGGTGGGGGTGGTGGTGGAGCGCGTCACCGGCGTTGTGCGCCTGCGCCCGGAGCAGGTGGTTCCGCTGCCGGGCGCCCAGCGCGATGCCGACTACCTGATCGGCCTCGGCCTGGCCCGGGGACGGCGCATGATCCTGATCGACATCGCGCGCCTGATGTCGGTGGCGCCGGTGGAGCCGCGCCAGGTGGCCTAGACCTGAGGCGCGTCAGAAGTCCGCGCTCACGGACAGCCACAGGCGGCGCCCGTCCATGTTGTTGACGTAGACGCTGCCCCAGGCCGGCGCGGCCGCGCCGGGCGCCTGGTAAGGGCGGTAGTCGATGAAGTCCTTGTTGGCCAGGTTGTAGAGCGCCGCAGTCACCGTCACCCGCTTGTTCAGCCGGTAGCTGCCGCCGAGGTGCAGCATCCCGTAGCCCTTGTAGTTGCCCAGGGCCGCCCTGGCGGCGCGCGTCGCCGCCGAGCTGCCCGGATCGCGGAAGCGCTCGCTGCGCGCTTCCAGGCGCAGCCAGGCATGCCATTGCGCCGCGATGTCCCAGGCAAGGCGCGCATTGAGCGCATGTTCCGGCGTGTCGCCGAGCGGCTTGCCGGCGTTCGGGCCGCTTTTCTGCTCGCTGTCGGTGTAGGTGTAGTTGGCGCTCAGGGCCCAGCCGGGGGCGAGCGGGAAGCGGGTCGCGAGCTCCAGGCCGCGGGTCACCGCCTCGTCGACGTTGGTGGACTGGCCGAAGGCATCGACGTTCGGCCAGTTGCCGAAGCTGACGCAGCCCGGACGGCCGGGCGCCAGCCGGTAGGAGCAGTTCAGCAGGCCCGTGCCGGCGGTGATCTTGTCCTTGAACGTGTTGTTGAACAGAGCGGCATGCGCGCTCCAGCCGGCGCCATTGTCGAAATAGACGCCCAGTTCGGTCGTCACGCTGGTCTCGGGCTTCAGGCCGGGGCTGCCCACCAGGGGAATCGTGCCCTGGCCGCCGAAGCCGTTGATGCCGGGCGCGAGCTGCTCGACGCGCGGGGTCTTGTAGCCGCGGCTGGCGCCGCCCTTGACGGTCCAGCGCGGCGACGCGTTCCACACCAGGTAGGCGCGCGGGCTGAGCTGGCCGCCGAAGATGCTGTGCTCGTCGTAGCGCGCGCCCAGCGTCAGGAGCAGCGGCTGCGCGATGCGCCATTCGTCTTCCAGGAACAGGGCCTGCTGGGTGAAGGCGAAGGCCTGCGGCGCGACGCCGTCGACCATCTCGGCATCCCAGTGCTGGGCGCCGATGGTGGTCAGGTGATTGCCCCAGGGCGCCACCAGCTTGGTATCGAACACGCGGCTCTCCACTTCCAGCGTGCGCGCGCTGCCGGCCACGGCGCCCGGGGTGCCCGGCGGGATGGTGCGGCCGATGGTTTCGGTGCGGTTCACCATGTAGCTGCTGTCCAGGGTGCCGAAGCCGAGGCGTGCGCGGTAGGACAGGCTGCCCTGGTCGCGGTTGTACTTCTGCTTGGGAGCATAGCCGCCCTGGACCCCCAGGGGCCCGAGCTGGCCGCGCGTGTTGTCGTAGCTCTGGCGGGTGCTGTCCGCGTCCAGCGTGAATTCGTGCATGCGGCTGGGCGTCCAGGCCAGGCGCGCGCCGAGGTTGTGGATGCTTGATTCGACCGGGTTGGCGCCCATGGTCGGGGCCACCTCGCCATTCTGGTTCCGGTAGCGGATATCGGCGCCAGCGCGGTGCTGGGTGCTGCCGCGCAGCGACAGGCCCAGCACCTCGGCGGCGAGCGGGCCGCTGAGGTAGAACTTGGCGCCCTTGACGTCGCCGAAGCTCGACTCTTCCTGCACCGTATAGTCGGCCGCCAGGTTGCCGTGCCAGCGCTTGCCGACCTTGCGCGTGATGATGTTGATCACGCCGCCCATCGCGTCCGAGCCGTACAGGGTCGACATCGGGCCGCGGATGATCTCGATGCGCTCGATCGCGCCGATCGGCGGCATGAAGCTGGTCGAGGTGCCGCCGAAGCCGTTCGGGGTGACGCTGCCGGCGGCGTTCTGGCGGCGGCCGTCGATCAGGACCAGGGTGTAGTCGCTGGGCATGCCGCGGATGCTGATGTTCAGGCCGCCGGTCTTGTCGCCGGCCGCGCCGACGTCGATCCCTTCCACGCTCTCCAGTGCCTGCGCCAGGTTGCCGAAGCGTTCCTTCTCGAGCTGGCCGCGGCTCAGGACGGTGATCGAGGCCGGCGCTTCGCGGATGCTCTGCTCGAAACCGGAGGCGGTGACGACGACCGTCGCCATGTTCTCGGGCAGCGGGTTGGCGCTGGCGGCGAAGGGCAGCAGGGCGGCGGCGGTGCCGATGAGGGAGCGGCGAAACAGCGGCAGGGCAAAGCGTGGCTCAGGCATACGGTATCCGTGTGAGTGGTCGAAAAAGACGTCGAGATATGCAGAATGGAAACATTATAAATGATAATGAGAATGATTCCTATTCATAATCCAAGTTTTTTCGAGACCGGGCGAGACGGCGTGCCGAGGCCTCCGGGTGGGAGGACGGACAGGGAGGGGGAGGGAAGGCGCAGCAGGTCGCGCATCACCCCGGTTCGGGGCGATGCGGAGGGGTCAAACGGGGAGGTGTGGCGTGAAACTCAGGCGACCAGGCCTTCGAGCTGCTCCTGCAGCTCCAGCCATTCGGATTCGAGCTGCTCCAGGTCGCGCGATGCAAACGCCTGGTCGGCCACGAGAAGCTTGAGCTTTTCCTTGTTCTCGGCCTCGTAGATGCTCGGCTCGAGCAGCTGGGCGTCGATCTCGGCCTTCTTCGCGTTCAGCTTGGCCATCTGCTCTTCCAGGCGCTTGACGCGGTTCTCGATCGGTTTCCTGAGCGCGGCCAGGCGCTGGCGCGCTTCCGCCTCCAGCTTCTTTTGCTCCTTGCGGTCGACCGGGGCCGACAGCGGGGCTTCCAGCTTGCCGTCCTTCGCAGGGACGGGCGCCGGCAGGGTGTCGGTGCCCTTGCCGAGCTTGGTCTGGAACAGCCACTCCTTGTAGTCGTCGAGGTCGCCGTCGAAGGGCTGCAGCTTGCCGTCGGCCACGATGATGAACTGGTCGGTGGTGGCGCGCAGCAGGTGGCGGTCGTGCGAGACCAGCACCAGGGTGCCCTCGAACTGCGCCAGCGCCATGGTCAGGGCCTCGCGCGTTTCCAGGTCGAGGTGGTTGGTCGGTTCGTCCAGCAGCAGCAGGTTCGGGCGCTGCCACACGATCAGGGCCAGCGCCAGGCGCGCCTTTTCGCCGCCCGAGAAGGGCGCGATCTTGCTGGTCACCATATCGCCCGGGAAGTTGAAGCTGCCGAGGAAGTTGCGCAGCTCCTGCTCGCGCACGGTCGGCGCGATTTTCGCCAGGTGCCACAGCGGCGACTCGTCGTGGCGCAGCATCTCGACCTGGTGCTGGGCAAAGTAGCCGATCGACAGGCCCTTGCCGAGCGTGGCCTTGCCTTCGAGCGGCATCAGCTCGCCGGCGACCGTCTTGATGAGCGTCGACTTGCCGGCGCCGTTCACGCCCAGCAGGCCGATGCGCTGGCCGATCTGCAGCGAGAAGTTCACGCGCTTGACGATCGCCTTGCCGCCGACCTTGTCGCCGTGCGCGTCGAGGACCGGATAGCCGGCATCGACGTCTTCCAGCACCAGGAGCGGATTGGGGGCGGACAGCGGCTCGCGGAATTCGAAGGAGAATTCGGCGGCGGCGCGCAGCGGCGCCAGTTCCTCCATCTTGGCCAGCGCCTTCATGCGGCTCTGGGCCTGGCGCGCCTTGGTGGCCTTGGCCTTGAAACGGTCGACGAAGGACTGCAGGTGGGCGCGGGTGCGCTGCTGCTTCTCGAAGGCAGCAGCGGCCAGCACCAGGCTTGCCGCGCGCTGGCGCTCGAAGCTGGAATAGTTGCCCGAATAGCGCGTCAAGCTGCGCTGGTCGATGTGCACGATGACGTTCACGATTTCGTCGAGGAAGTCGCGGTCGTGCGAGATGATGATCAGGGTGCCCGGATAGCGCTTGAGCCAGTCTTCCAGCCAGATGATCGCGTCCAGGTCCAGGTGGTTGGTCGGCTCGTCCAGCAGCAGCAGGTCGGAAGGACACATCAGGGCTTGCGCCAGGTTCAGGCGCATGCGCCAGCCGCCCGAGAAGCTCGCCACCGGCTGCGTCATCTGCTCCAGCGAGAAGCCCAGGCCCAGCAGCAGCTGCTCGGCGCGCGACTGCACCGTGTAGGCATCGGCATCAAGCAGGGCGCTGTGCAGCTCGCCGAGGCGCATGCCGTGCGCATCGGCATCCGGATGCGCTTCCAGTTCGGCGAGTTCGGCCTGCAATTTGCGCAGGTTGACGTCGCCGTCGATCGCGTATTCCAGCGCCGGACGGTCCAGGGCCGGAGTCTCCTGGGCCACGTAGGCCATGCGCCACTTGGCGGGGAAGTCGATGGCGCCCTGGTCCGGGTGCAGCTCGCCGCGCAGCATGGCGAACAGGCTCGATTTGCCGGCGCCGTTGGCGCCGATCAGGCCGATCTTGTCGCCCGGGTTGAGGGTCAGGTCGGCGCTTTCTAGCAGCGGCTTGGTGCCGCGCATCAGGCTGACGTTCTGGAAGCGGATCATGAGGGAATTTCTGGGTTTATGTAGGGTGGACGGCTCTGCCGTCCGCGCGTTCAACGCTCGGATGCGCTGTGACGACGCAGTCTCTGGCTGGATGCGCGGACGGCGAAGCCGTCCACCCTACGAAAAGCGTTAAACGGTCTTATTTTGCCTGCAGTTGTTCGGCCGTCAGCAGGAACACGGCATCGTCACCGGCGCTGGTGCTCAGCCAGGTCAGGCCCAGGTGCCCGAAAGCCGCTTCGGCATAGCCGCGCTCGTTGCCGATCTCGACCACCAGGATACCTTCCGGCGTCAGGCGCTCGGCAGCGCCTTCGACGATCTTGCGCACCAGGTCCATGCCGTCCTCGCCGCCCGCCAGCGCGATCTGCGGTTCGCGCAGGTATTCCGGCGGCAGCTTGCCCATCGAGACGCTGTTCACGTAGGGCGGGTTGGTGACGATCAGGTCGTAGCGCTTGAAGGGCACGTGCTCGTACAGGTCCGATTCGATCGGGTTGACGCGGCCTTCGAGCTTGTATTCGCGGATGTTGTGCTCGGCGACGGCCAGGGCGTCCTTCGAGATGTCGACCGCGTCGACCACGGCGTTCGGGAAGGCCTCGGCCATCATGATCGCCAGGCAGCCGCTGCCGGTGCACAGTTCCAGCACGTTTTCCACGCTGTCCGGATCCTGCACCCAGGGGCTGAAGGTCTGCGGAATCAGTTCGGCGATGAAGGAACGCGGCACCAGCACGCGCTCGTCCACGTAGAAGTGGTACTCGCCCAGCCAGGCCTCCTTGGTGATGTAGGCGGCCGGCACGCGTTCGACCACGCGGCGCTCGATCACTTCCATCACCTGGATTACTTCGTCCGGCAGCAACCTGGCGTCCAGGAAGGGGTCGAGCCGGTCCAGCGGCAGCTTGAGGGTGTGCAGGATCAGGTAGGCGGCTTCGTCGAAGGCCTCGGCGCTGCCGTGGCCGAAGAACAGCTTCGCGCCATTGAAGCGGGTGATCGCATAGCGCAGCAGGTCGCGCGGCGTGCTGAAAGTGGTGTTGGTCATGGCCTTCTCCCGAGGGTTGTTCTATTACTGCGCCAGCAGCTGTTCCAGCGTGCGGCGGTAGATGTTCTTGAGGGGATCGATGTAGCGCAGCTCGATGTGTTCGTCGATCTTGTGGATGCTGGCGTTCGGAGGCCCGAATTCTATCACCTGCGGGCAGATGCGGGCGATGAAGCGGCCATCCGAGGTGCCGCCGGTGGTCGACAGTTCGGTCTGCACGCCCAGCTCCTCGCGGATGGCGTCGCACAGCGTGTCGGAAAGCAGGCCTTTGGGAGTCAGGAAGGGCTGCCCGGACAGGGTCCACTGCAGGTCGTAGTCGAGACCGTGCCGATCGAGGATGGCGTGCACGCGCGCTTCCAGGCCGTCGGCGGTGCTGGCGGTGGAAAAGCGGAAGTTGAAGTCGATCGTCACGTGTCCCGGGATCACGTTGGTGGCGCCGGTGCCGGACTGGATGTTCGAGATCTGCCAGCTGGTCGGGGCGTAGTACTCGTTGCCTTCGTCCCAGACTTCCGCCGCCAGTTCCGCCAGCGCCGGCGCGGCCTGGTGGATCGGGTTGCGCGCCAGGTGCGGGTAGGCGATGTGGCCCTGGATGCCCTTGATCACCAGGTGGCCCGAGAGCGAGCCGCGGCGGCCGTTCTTGATGGTGTCGCCCAGCACGTGGTTCGAGGTCGGTTCGCCCACCACGCAATAGTCCAGGGTCTCGCCGCGTTCTTCCAGGCGCTCGCAGACGACCACGGTGCCGTCGACGGCCGGTCCTTCCTCGTCGCTGGTGATGAGAAATGCGATCGAGCCCTTGTGGTCAGGGTGGGCGGCGATGAATTCCTCGCAGGCGACCACCATGGCCGCGATCGAGGTCTTCATGTCGGAGGCGCCGCGGCCATACAGCTTGCCGTCGCGGCGGGTCGGCACGAAGGGGCTCGACACCCATTGGTGTTCGGGGCCGGACGGCACCACGTCGGTGTGGCCGGCGAACACGAACACCGGCGAGGTCGTCCCCTTGCGCGCCCACAGGTTGGTGACGCCGTTCGATTCGATGGTCTCGCAGTGGAAACCCAGCGGCGCCAGTAGTTCCTTCAGGCGCTCCTGGCAGCCCTTGTCGTGCGGCGTGATCGAATCGAGGGCGATCAGCTCTTCGGTGAGCAGCAGGGTGCGCGAGGGTTTCATGCAGCGTCCTTGAATTTCGCGGCATAGGCGTCGGCCGAGAAGCCGACCGAGACCGGGCCGACGCCGGCAAGGACCGGGCGCTTGATGACGGAGGGGTTTTCCAGCATCAGTTCCAGGGCGCTGGCCTTGTCGGTGATCTGCGCCTTGCGCTCGTCCGGCAAATTGCGCCAGGTCATGCCCTTGCGGTTGACCAGGGTTTCCCAGTCCAGCTGTTCGAGCCAGTCTGCCACCAGTTCGCGCGTCAAGCCTTGCTTCTTGAAGTCATGGAAGGTGAAATCGTGGCCGTTATCAAGCAGCCAGGTGCGGGCTTTCTTGACGGTGTCGCAGTTGGGGATGCCGTAGAGGGTCGTGGTCATGATGCGTCAATCCTTGCGCCTGCGCGAATGAGCAGGGAGATGGTATTTTGGAAAGGCGGCAAGGATAGCACAGCACGCCCCCTGCGAGGATTCTACACAGGGGCGTTGTTCCGCAGCGGACGGAAGAAATGGCTCAGTTGTTGAGCGTGAATTCCGTGAAGGACGCCCCCGGCGCTTCCTTGCCCGGCTTGTTCTCTTCCTCCGGCTGCGCCTGGCTATCCGGCCCATTGTTGAGCAGCCAGAGCAGGTTGGTGGCCGAATCGGCATTGGCCAGCGCTTCGTCCTGCGTCACCAGCCCATCCTTGACCAGCTTGAGCAGCGCGGTTTCGAACGATTGCGAGCCCGGCGACAGGCTCTTGTCCATCGCTTCCTTGATCTGGCCGATCTCGCCCTTTTCGATCAGGTCGGCGATGTAGCGGGTATTGAGCATCACTTCGACCGCAGGCTGGCGCTGGCCGCCGGCGGCTGCCTTGACGAGGCGCTGCGAGACGATCGCCTTCACGCTCGAGGCCAGGTCCTGCAACAGGGCGGCGCGGTTCTCGATCGGGTAGAAGCTGATGATGCGGTTGAGCGCGTTGTAGCTGTTGTTGGCGTGCAGGGTGGCCAGCACCAGGTGGCCGGACTGGGCGTAGGCCAGCGCCGCCGCCATGGTTTCCTTGTCGCGGATCTCGCCGATAAGGATGCAGTCGGGCGCCTGGCGCATCGAGTTGCGTAGCGCCGTGGCGAAGCTGGTGGCGTCGCTGCCGATTTCGCGCTGGTTGACGATCGACTTCTTGTTCTTGAACAGGTATTCGATCGGGTCTTCCAGGGTCAGGATGTGGCCGGTGCGCTGTTCGTTGCGGTGGTCCAGCATCGAGGCGATGGTGGTCGACTTGCCGGAACCGGTGGCGCCCACGACCAGCAGCAGGCCGCGCTTTTCCATGATCAGCTCGGATAGCACGGGCGGCAGGCCCAGTTCGCCAAGCGGCGGGATGTTGGCCGGCACGAAGCGCAGCACCGCCGAGATCGAGCCGCGCTGGCGGAAGGCCGACAGGCGGAAGCGCCCCAGGTTGGCGACCGACACGCCCATGTTCAGTTCGTTCTCGCGCTCGAGCTCCTGCATCTGCTCGTTTGATGCGATCTCGGACAGCAGCGAGATGATGTTGTCGGGCTCGAGACGATGCTGGTTGATCGGGATGAGGTTCCCGTTGATCTTGATGTGCACCGGCGAGTTCGCGGCGAAGAACATGTCGGAAGCGTTCTTCTCCTTCATCAGCTGGAACAGGCGGTCCATGGCCATGGCATCGTCTCCTAATATAGTGGTGCTCTATTGCCGCTTGACCGCGTGGGCAGGGGACCTGCCCACCCTACGAAACCGGATCGCTGTACGTAGGGTGGGCGGGTTTCCCGCCCACGCGGTCAGCAAGCGCATCAGTCGCCGCGCAGCAGCTCGTTGATGCCGGTCTTGGCGCGGGTCTTGGCGTCTACGCGCTTGACGATCACGGCGCAGTACAGGCTGTACTTGCCGTCGGCGGACGGCAGGCTGCCCGACACCACCACCGAACCCGACGGGATGCGGCCGTAGCTGACTTCGCCGGTTTCGCGGTTGTAGATCTTGGTCGACTGGCCGATGTAGACGCCCATCGAGATCACCGAGTTCTCTTCGACGATCACGCCTTCGACGATCTCCGAACGGGCGCCGATGAAGCAGTTGTCTTCGATGATGGTCGGGTTGGCCTGCATCGGTTCGAGCACGCCGCCGATGCCGACGCCGCCCGACAGGTGCACGTTCTTGCCGATCTGGGCGCAGGAGCCGACGGTGGCCCAGGTGTCGACCATCGCGCCTTCGTCGACGTAGGCGCCGATGTTGACGTAGGACGGCATCAGGACCACGTTCTTGCCGATGAAGCTGCCGCGGCGGGCGACGGCCGGCGGCACCACGCGGAAACCGCCCTTGGCGAAATCTTCCGGCGTGTAGTCGGCGAATTTGGTCGGGACCTTGTCGTAGAACTGCAGGCTGCCGCCGAGGCCCGCCGCCGGCATTTGTACGTTGTTCTCGAGGCGGAAGGACAGCAGGACGGCCTTCTTGATCCACTGGTTCACGACCCAGTCGCCGCTGCTTTTCTCTGCCACGCGCAGGGTGCCGGCATCCAGGCCTGCGAGCACGTGGGCGACCGCGTCGCGCAGTTCGGCTGGGGCGTTGGACGGGCTGAACTCGGCGCGCTGTTCCCACGCGGTGTCGATGATGTTCTGGAGTTGTTGGGTCATGATGATTCTCTAGTTGAGGTATATGTTGGTGCTGCCTGTCACAGGCCCTTGCAGAACTCATTGATGCGGTTGGCGGCGTCGAGTCCTTCGTCGACGCTGGCGACCAGCGCCATGCGGATGCGCCCGCGGCCCGGGTTGAGGCCGTGCGCTTCGCGTGCAAGATAACTGCCTGGCAAAACCGTCACATTATATTCGGCGTACAGGCGGCGTGCGAAGTCGGTGTCCGACAGACCGGTGCGGCGCACGTCGGCCCACAGGTAGAAGCCGGCGTCCGGCAGTTCGACGTCCATCACCTCCTTCAGCAGCGGGGTGATCAGCCTGAACTTCTCGCGGTACAGCGCGCGGTTGTCCTGCACGTGGTGCTCGTCGTTCCAGGCCGCGATCGAGGCCGCCTGGATCGGCGGCGACATGGCGCCGCCGCTGTAGGTGCGGTAGAGCAGGAATTTCTTCAGGAGCTGCGGGTCGCCCGCCACGAAACCCGAGCGCATGCCCGGCACGTTCGAGCGCTTCGACAGGCTGGAGAACACGACCAGGTTGGCATACGGGCGTGCGCCGCCGCTGCGGCCGAGCTGGTGGGCCGCTTCCAGGGCGCCCAGCGGTGGCGTGGCGCCGAAATAGATCTCGGAATAGCATTCGTCGGCGGCAATCGCGAAACCGTGGCGCTCGGAGAGTTCGAACAGCTGGCGCCAGTCCTCCAGCGAGAGCACGGCGCCGGTCGGATTGCCCGGCGAGCAGACGTAGAGCAGCTGCACGCGCGCCCACACCTCATCCGGCACGCTGCCGTAGTCGGGCGCGAAGTTGCGGCCGGGCTCGGAATTGACGTAATAGGGCGTGGCGCCGCTCAGGTAGGCCGCGCCTTCGTAGATCTGATAGAAGGGGTTCGGGCTCATCACCAGCGCATCGCCACGGGCGGGGTCGACGACGGCCTGGGCAAAGGCGAACAGCGCTTCGCGCGAACCGTTCACCGGCAGCACCATCGTGCCCGGATCGACCGCCGGGATGCCGTAGCGGCGCTCCAGCCAGCCGGCGATGGCCACGCGCAGCGGCTCGGTGCCGTGGGTCGAGGGATAGACCGACAGGCCGGCCATCGCATGCAGCAGGGCTTTCTCGATGAAGGCAGGCGTCGGGTGTTTCGGCTCGCCGATGCCGAGGCTGATCGGGCTGTGGGCGGGATTCGGCGTCACGCCGCTGAACAGCTGGCGCAGCTGTTCGAAAGGGTAGGGGTGGAGCTGGTCGAGATGTGGATTCACGTCGATTACCGTCAGTGAGCGGTCTGGGTGCGTTGGCTATTCGGACAATTATAGCCCTTGCCTGCGGATACGATGGCGGGGACAGCAGTTCGTGGGGGGCGGGGCGGATGCTAGACTTCGCCTTGGCCCTGAGCGAAGGAGTTGTTTTTGAGAATGCGTCTTCCCGTCCTGATTTCTTTCCCGAAATTTTTGATGCCGCTGGCCCTGGCCTGGCTGCTGCTCGCCTTCATCCTGCCGGCCGCGGCGGCCGGTCCCCTGTTCGCGTCCGAGCCCGAGGCCGCGGCCGCGCCCACCCAGGCTGACCTGCTCGGCCGCGAAACGCCGCGCTCGACGGTCTCCGGGCTGATCCGGGCCCTGGCCGAGCAGGACCATGACCGCGCCGCCCAGTATTTCGACCTCCCCGCCAACAGCAGCCGGCAGCGCGCGGCCGCGGCCGCCAGGGCGCGCGAGTTCCAGGCCCTGCTCGACAGCGGCGGCTCGCTGCAGCCGTATGCGGCGCTGTCGAACGACGGCCCCGGCAAGATCGGCGACGAACTGCCCGTGGACCAGGAGCGCGTCGGCGAGATCCGCGCCAAGGGCCGGACGATCCCGGTCCTGCTCAGCCGCGGCGAAGAAGACGGCCTGCAGATCTGGCGGGTCTCGCGCGAGACCGCGGCGGCAATCGCCGCCGTGGCCGAGAAAGCGCCGGCCATCTCCGGCGCCCAGCGCCCGCAGTTCACCGTGGCCGGCGCGCCGCTGGAGGACTGGGGCATGCTGGTGGGCCTGGGCGCGCTGGTCTTCGGCGGGCTGTGGATCGTCGCCACGCTGCTGGTTGCCATCATGCGCCGGCTGGTGCGCGACCCGGCCGCCAACGGCGCCTACCGCTTCTTCGAGGCGGCCCTGCCGCCGCTCGGCCTCCTGATTGCGGTGTTCGTGTTCTTCGAATGGGCCGAGCGGCTGCCGGTCGCCATCGTGGCGCGCCAGACCCTGCTGCGCTACACCGGCATCCTGCTCTTGATCGCCTTCGTCTGGTTCGGCCTGCGCCTGCTCGACGCCGTCGCCCAGCTCGCCATCACGCGCATGCAGCGGCGCGGGCGGCGCCAGGTGGTCTCGGTGATCGTGCTGGCGCGGCGCACCGCCAAGGTCGTGCTGCTGCTGTTCTTCGCGATCGGCCTGCTCGACACCTTCGGCATCGACGTCACCACCGGCATCGCGGCGCTCGGCATCGGCGGCATCGCGCTGGCCCTGGGCGCGCAGAAGACCGTGGAGAACCTGGTCGGCAGCGTCACCGTGATCGCCGACCGGCCGGCCCAGGTGGGCGACTTCGTCAAGGTCGGCGACGTGATCGGCACGGTGGAAGACATCGGGATCCGCTCGACCCGCATCCGCACCCTGGACCGCACCCTGGTCACCATCCCGAACGGCGATTTCTCGGCGCGCCAGATCGAGAACTACGCCGCGCGCGACCGCTTCCTGTTCAATCCGGTGATCGCGCTCGACCACCGCACCCCGGCCGCCGGGCTGGCCGAAGCCGCCGCCATCGTGCGCCAGGTCCTGCTCGATCGCGACGAGGTCGCCGAAGGTTCGCGCGCGCACCTGGGCCGGATCGGCGAGCGTTCTTTCAATATCGAAGTGTTCGCCTACATGGAGGTGGCGGATTTCGAGGCCAGCGTGCGGATGCGCGAAGCGCTGCTGCTGGAGATCGTCAAGCGGCTCGAAGAGGCCGGGATCGCGCTGGGCTTCCAGGCCCAGACCGTGGTGTTTGCGCCCGAGCAGCTGGCGCTGTTGCAGCCCGGCGCCGCGGAGGCGCGCTGTCCCGAGCCTGTCCCGGGGGCGTCGAAGGCCTAACTGCGCAGCACGGACTATGTCCGTTTTCGCACGGAAGCGGGTGACAGGCGGCGCTATGCTGGTCTCAAGACATCAACCGCATTCCACCGAGCATGAAGACGCCGACCATAGCAGCCCAGGGCCCAGCAGCGCAGGAAGCGCCGGCGGGCGCCGACGAGGGACGGCGCGCCGCGCCCCTGTCGCTCGCGGCGTGGAAGGAGTTCCTCAGCGTGGCCAAGCCCTACTGGCTGGGCGAGAAGCGCAGGCAGGCCTGGACCCTGCTGGCGCTCCTGATCGTGCTGATGCTGGTTGAGACCAAGCTGGCCGTGATGCTCAACGAACAGGCCGGCGAGATGACCTCGGCGCTGGCCGGCAAGGACGGCGGCCGCTTCTGGACCGCGGTGCGCGCCTGCCTGATGACGCTGGCGTTCGCGGTGCCGGTCTACGCCTTCTATTACTACATGCGCGACCGCTTCGCCAACCAGTGGCGGCGCTGGCTCACCGGGCGCTTCCTGGACGGCTACCTAGAAGGGCGCACCTACTACCGGCTGGGCGCCGCCGGCGACATCGACAACCCGGACCAGCGCATCAGCGAAGACATCAACAGCTTCACCGGCCGTTCGATCCACTTCCTGCTGATCTTCCTGGGCTCGCTCATGCAGCTGGTGGCCTTCAGCACGGTGCTGTGGTCGATCTCGCAGGTGCTGGTCGGGGTGCTGGCGTTGTATGCGCTGACCGGCACCGTGCTCGCCCTGTACGTGTTCGGCGCCCCGCTGATCCACCTGAACTTCTGGCAGCTGCGGCGCGAAGCCGACTTCCGCTTCAGCCTGATGCGCCTGCGCGAGAACGCCGAGTCGATCGCCTTCTACCGCGGCGAGGCGCAGGAGCGCGCCCATATCGAGAGCAAGTTCCAGCAGGTGATCGACAATTTCGCGCGCCTGATCCGCAAGCAATGCTCGCTCAACCTGTTCCAGCGCAGCTTCAGCCAGCTCACCCTGGTGCTGCCCTTCATGATCCTGGCCAACGGCGTGCTGTCGGGCGAGCTGGAAGTGGGGCGCGCGGTGCAGGCGGCCGGCGCCTTCACCGCGGTGCTTGCCGCGGTGGGCGTCATCGTCGACAACTTCGAGAGCCTGAGCCGCTTCGTGGCCGGCATCGGGCGCCTGCAGGCCCTGTCCAGCCTGGTGCTGCCGGAGGCCGGCGCCGCGGCGGCATCCGGGACGGCGCGCATCGAAACGCGCCAGGGCGCGCACCTGGCGCTCGACGCGCTGACCCTGCGCCCGCCGCAATCGGAACGGGTGCTCATCAAGGATTTGTCGCTGTCCCTGCAAGCCGGCGAGGCGCTGTTCATCACCGGCGAGAGCGGCTGCGGCAAGAGCTCGCTGCTGCGCGCGATCGCCGGCCTGTGGCACGACGGCAGCGGGACGATCCAGCGGCCGGCGCTGGACCAGTTCTTCTTCCTGCCGCAGCAGCCCTACCTGCAGTCGGGCACGCTGCGCAGCCAGCTCCTCTATCCCAGCGCGCACGCGGACCTGAGCGACGCTCAGTTGCTGGACATCCTGCGCGAGGTCCAGCTGCCGCGCCTGGCCGAGCGGGTGGGCGGCCTGGACGCCGTGCACGACTGGGAAAAGCTGCTGTCGGTCGGCGAGCAGCAGCGCCTGGCCTTCGCCCGGGTGCTGGTGCACCGGCCGAAAATCGTCATCCTGGACGAGGCCACCAGCGCCCTCGATGCCGCCAACGAAGCTTCCCTGTACGCGCGCCTGCGCAGCAGCGGCGCGACTCTGGTGAGCATCGCCCACCGCGCCGCGGTGCTGCGCCATCACACCCATGTGCTGTGCCTGAAGGGCGAGGGCGCCTGGGAGCTGCACGAGGCCGGAAGCTGGGCGATGGACACGGTGTTGGCCCGCAGGCGCGGTGCGGATGCCGGCGCGACCCGGACCCGGCGCATGCCGGCCGATGCGCAGACGGGGTGATGGTCTTGCGCCGATAAGGCCCGTACAATGCCTGCATGAACGACGTGCACGCATCCTTCCGCAGCATGGATCCGCGCGGCCTGGACGGGGCCCTGCGCGATGCGCGCCGGCGCACGCTTGCCTGCTTCGATGCGCTGGCCGGCGCCGGTTACCACGAGAGCGCGCGGGTGCCGCGCCTGGCGATCCTGAATCCGCCGCTGTGGGAGCTGGGCCACCTGGCCTGGTTCGCCGAATGGTTCGTGCTGCGCGCGGCGCCCAGCAGCGCGACCGGCGCGGCGCGCGGGCCTTCGCTGCTGGCGCAGGCCGATGCCTGGTTCAACTCGAACACGGTGGCGCACGACGCGCGCTGGGCGCTGGCGCTGCCCACGCTGGGCAGGCTCAAGGAGTATTGCGATGCCGTGCTCGACGGGATCTGCGCGCGGCTGGCGAGCGCGCCCGGCGACGATGCCGCCCTCTTTCCCTACCGCCTGGTGCTGGCGCACGAGGACATGCACGGCGAAGCGCTGGCCTATACGCTGCAGACGCTCGGCGTGGCCGCGCCCGCGATGCTTGCCGGCGCGCCGGACGAGGGCCTGCCTGCGCCCGCGCCAGGCGAGATCGCCTTTGCCGGCGGCGCGCTGCTGCTCGGCGGAGAGCAGCAGCGCGGCTTCGTGTTCGACAATGAACGGCAAGCCTTCCCTTGCCAGGTCGCGCCCTTCGTGATCGACGCCGGCCTGGTCTCCAACGCCGACTACCTCGCCTTCATGCGCGATGACGGCTACCGGCGCGCCGCATGCTGGAGCCAGGCCGGATCGGACTGGCTGGCGCAGACGGGGCGCGTGGCGCCGCGCTACTGGCGCCCGGATGGCGCGGGAGGCTGGCTGGAGCAGCGCTTCGGGGCGCGGGTCCCGCTCGACCCGCGCGCGCCGCTGCGGCATGTGAGCCTGCACGAAGCCGAAGCCTATTGCCGCTGGGCCGGGCGGCGCCTGCCGACCGAGCAGGAGTGGGAGTTCGCGGCCGCATCAGGCCACCCGGATTTTCACTGGGGCGGATTGTGGGAGTGGACGGCCTCGCCCTTCCTGCCGTATCCCGGCTTCACTGCGGACCGCTACCGGGAATATTCGGCGCCGTACTTCGGCAGCCGCCAGGTCTTGCGCGGCGCATCGTTCGCGACACCAGGGCGCCTGCGCTCCCCGCATTTCCGCAATTTCTACCAGCCGCAGCGCGACGATATCTTCGTCGGCCTGCGCACCTGCGCGGCATGAGCCGGCGCTTGTGCGATGCATGACCCGCTGATCCTCGCCATCGACAACGGCACCCAGAGCGTGCGCGCCCTGCTGTTCGACCTGAAGGGCGAGATCGTCGCCAGGTCGCAGGTGCCCTTGCTGGACTACCGCAGCGAACATCCGGGCTGGGCCGAGCACGACCCGGAGGGCTTCTGGCAGGCGCTGTGTCAGGCTTGTGGCCAGCTCTGGACCCAGCCGGGCGCCGACCGTGCCCGCATCGCCGGCGTGGCGGTGACGACCCAGCGCGGCACCGTCATCAACGTCGACCGCGAGGGCAGGCCGCTGCGCCCGGCCATCACCTGGCTCGACCAGCGCAGCACAAGCGCGGTGCCGCCCATCGGGCCGCTGTGGCGCACCGCCTTCAGGCTGGCGCGGGTCCACGAGACGGTCGACTACCTGCGCGGCGAAGCCGAAATCAACTGGATCCACGCGCACCAGCCCGAGGTCTGGCAGGCGACCCACAAGTTCCTGCTGCTGTCGGGCTACCTGAACTGGCGCCTGTGCGGGCGCTTCGCCGATTCCGCCGGGTCGCAGGTGGCCTACCTGCCGTTCGACTACCGGCGCCTCAAGTGGGCCGGCCGGCGCGACTGGAAATGGCAGGCGCTGGCGCTGGAGCCGCGCATGCTGCCCGAGCTGCAGGCGCCGGGCACGCAATTGGGCAGCATCAGCGCGCAGGCGGCCCGCGACACCGGTATTCCGCAAGGCCTGCCGCTGCTGGCGGCGGCCGCCGACAAGGCCTGCGAGGTGATCGGGGCCGGCTGCAGCGCGCCCCACGTCGGCTGCCTGAGCTACGGCACCACGGCCACCATCAACACCACCACCACCCGCTACGTCGAGGTGTCGCCCTTTGTGCCGCCGTATCCGGCGGCGATTCCGGGCGCCTACAGCCTCGAGGTGCAGGTGTTCCGCGGCTACTGGATGGTCAACTGGTTCAAGGAGCAGTTCGGCCACCACGAACAGATGCGCGCGCTGCTGGAAGACGTGGCGCCCGAACACCTGTTTGACGAGCTGGCCGAGGCCGTGCCGCCCGGCTCGATGGGCCTGATGCTGCAGCCCTACTGGACGCCCGGCATCCGGGTGCCGGGGCGCGAGGCCAAGGGCGCCATCATCGGTTTCGGCGACGTGC
Source organism: Massilia varians (assembly GCF_027923905.1). Classification (NCBI taxonomy): domain Bacteria; kingdom Pseudomonadati; phylum Pseudomonadota; class Betaproteobacteria; order Burkholderiales; family Oxalobacteraceae; genus Massilia; species Massilia varians. Next base: position 3,909,674 of record NZ_AP026966.1, on the reverse strand, counting down.
ATACCCGCGCCCACGTCTACCGCGCCATCCTGGAAGGGCTGGCGTATGCGCTGCGCGAAGGGAAGGAGCGCATCGAGCGGCGCGCCGGGACCCGCATCACCGAACTGCGCGTCTCGGGCGGCGGCTCGCAGAGCGACGCGGCGATGCAGCTCACCGCCGACATCTTCGGCCTGCCGGTCGCGCGCCCGCACGTGTACGAGACCTCGGGGCTGGGCGCGGCGATCGATGCCGCCGTCGGGCTGGGCCTGTACCCGGACTTCGCGGCCGCCATCGAGGCCATGACGCGGGTGGGCAGGGTGTTCGAGCCGGTGGCGGGCAACCAGGCGATCTACGAGCGGCTGTACCGCGAGGTCTACCTGAAGATGTATCGCCAGCTGCAGCCGATGTACCGCGACATCGCGCGCATCACCGGTTATCCGCGCCAGGCCTGAACCCGGACCTGGAGGCTAGCGCGCCAGCGCCGTCTGCATCGCTTCCCAGGCATAGCCGCCGCCCACGGCCACCACCCGGTTGCGCCCTGCCGCCTTGGCCTCGTACATGGCGCGGTCGGCGGCCAGGAACAGCGCGCGCATGTCGTCGAACTGGGTCGGCACGAAGGTGGCGACGCCGATGCTGACGGTGACGAAGTCGGAGGTCGAGGAGCGCGGGTTGGGCACGCGCAGGCGCTCGACGTCCGCACCCTGGTCGAAACCGGCCACGATGTCGTTGGTGTCGGAGCAGGCGCTGACGAAAATGACGGGAATGTCGCCGGTGGCCGGGTTGGCTTTCAGGCGGCGGCAGGTTTCCAGGCCGTCCAGGCCGGCAACATGACGTCCAGCAGGATCAGGTCGGGCTGGACCCGTTGGGCGAGATCGAGGGCGCGTTCGCCGGAAATGGCGACGAAGGTGCGGTAACCCTGGCCGCGCAGCATCTCCTGCAGCAGGCCAGGCTGGCTGGCGCGTCGTCGACGATCAGGATCGCGGCCTGGCGCGCGGGCACTACGGGCTCGAAAGCAGGATGGTTCATACGGTTGCGGGGTAAAGCAGAATTTTCTCTAGGAAAATCATACCCCGTCCGCCGTCACTCGCGGCAAGTTTTCTTGCCACAAGAACACAAACAAGCTTGAAAGGCTGTCCCGGTGTTGTACCGCTACGACCAGTTGCGCAAGCGCCAATACATACTGGCGGTTGCGCGCGCTGCATGCTTTCTGGTGTTTACAGCATGTCCTTGATCAGCTTGCCGAGGATGGCGATGCCTTCGCGGATGCGTTCCGGCGGCACGGTCACGAAGGACAGGCGCAGGGTGTTGGTGGCCGGATCGTTGGCATAGAAGGGCGCGCCCGGCACGAAGGCCACGCGCGCGGCCAGCGACTGCTCGAGCAGTTTCATTGCGTCGATGCTCTGCGGCAGGGTCACCCAGATGAACATGCCGCCTTCGGGCTTGGTCCAGCTCACGCCTGCCGGGAAGTGTTCAAGCATCGCGTCCAGCATCACCTGGCACTGGTCGCCGTACAGCTTGCGGATGGTCGGGATGTGCTGGTCCAGGAAGCCGTCCTTCACCACCTCGTGCACCACCATCTGGGTCAGCTGGGCGGTGTGCAGGTCGGCCGCCTGCTTGGCCAGCTCAAGGCGGCGCACCAGCGGCAGCGGTGCGCAGACGTAGCCCAGGCGGATGCCCGGGGTCAGCACCTTGGAGAAGGAACCCATGTAGATGACGCCGTCCGGGTTCATCGCGACCATCTTCGGCGACGGCTCGCCGCGGTAGGACAGGGTGCCGTACGGGTCGTCCTCGATCAGCGGCAGGCCGAGGCGGGCACAGGTTTCCACGAGCTCCTGGCGGCGCTCGACCGACAGCGAACGGCCGGTCGGATTCTGGAAGTTCGGCAGCGCGTACAGCAGGCGCGCGCCTTGCGCGATCGCGTCGATCGACGACGGCACCAGGCCGTGTTCGTCGGTTTCGACGGATTTGAATTCGGGACGGTAGACCGAGAAGGCCTGCAGGGCGCCCAGGTAGCTCGGGGTTTCGACCAGCACGCGGCTGCCTTCGTCGATCAGGACCTTGCCCAGCAGGTCGAGGGCCTGCTGCGAGCCCGAGGTCATCAGGATCTGTTCCGGCAGGATGCGGCTGCCTTCCGTGGAGAGAGAATTGGCGATCCATTCCCGCAGCGGCGCGTAGCCATCGGTCGGGCCGTACTGCAGCGCGACCTTGCCGGCGTCAAGCAGGACCTTGTCGTAGGCCGCTTTCATGCGCTCGACCGGGAAGGTGGCCGGCGACGGCAGGCCGCCCGCGAAGGAGATGATCTCAGGACGCTGGGTGATCTTCAGGATTTCGCGGATGAACGAGCTTTGCAGCTGCTGGGCGCGCTCCGAAAACTGCCACTGGATGGGGTTTGGATTCTCGATTTTCATGCTGTTCTCAGGACTCTCAGGAAGGGACCGCACGGGTAGTGCCGGACCATTATAAGGCAGGCCGGTAGGCAGCCTCGGGATGGACCGGGCCGGGTAGGCCCAGCCCGCGATCGGTACTATTTAAAAAAATGCAACAATTCCCAAACAAATGTTTGGGCGAAAAAATCAGGCAACTTCAGCGATCATCTCGATCTCGACGCAGGTGCCGCGCGGCAGCGAAGCGACGCCGAAGGCCGAACGGGCGTGCTTGCCGGCTTCGCCGAAGATCTCGCCGATCAGTTCCGAGCAGCCGTTGGTGACCAGGTGCTGCTCGTTGTATTCCGGGGTCGAGGCAACCAGGCTCATCACCTTGACGATGCGCTTGACGCGGTTCAGGTCGCCGCCCACGGCTTCCTGCAGGGTGCCGATCAGGTCGATGGCAACCGAACGCGCAGCAAGCTGGCCATCCGCGGTGGTCTTGTCGCGGCCCAGAATGCCCGCGTTCGGCGAGCCGTCGGCGTTCTTGGCGATGTGGCCCGAGATGAACACGAGGTTGCCGGTCTGCACGTACATGACGTAGGCGGCGGCCGGGGTGGCCGGCGCGGCCAGGGTGATGTTCAGTTCTTTGAGTTTATCGTAGACGGACATGGTTTTTGTGACGTTGCAGTGAAAGAAGCCGATATTGTACGTCCACCCGGCGCCGGTAAGCATGTTTTACTGCTGACGCACCGCCATCCGGCGTCCCGCGAATACGACGGCGGCCACCGCCAGCGCGAACGCGCAGTTGGCCAGGCTCAGCGTTTCGCCCAGCAGCAGTGCGGCTCCGAGCAGGCTCATGAATGGCTGCAGCAGCTGTACCTGGCCGACCCGCGCCACCCCGCCCAGCGCCAGTCCGCGGTACCAGAAGAAGAAACCGATGAACATCGAGACCGCGGTGACGTAGGCAAAGCCGAGCCAGGACGCCGTTCCCACGCCGCCCAGGTCGGGAATCCCATGCCACAGCAGCACCGGGAGCAGGACCGGGGCCGCCAGCACCAGGGCCCAGCAGATGGTTTCCGGTCCGCCCAGGCTGCGCGCCAGGCGCCCGCCTTCCGCGTAGCCGACCGCCGCCGCGGCCACGGCGCCGAACACCAGCAGGTCGGCCGGATGCAGGCTGCCGCCGCCCTGGGCCAGGGTATAGGCCACCACCAGGCCGGAGCCGAGCACGGCCATGCCCCAGAAGCCGGTCGATGGCCGCGCAGTGCGGCGTACAGCGCCGTCATCAGGGGCAGCACGCCCACCAGCAGAGCGCCGTGGGCGGCCGGCAGGGTGCGCAGCGCGATCGAGGTCAGGAGCGGAAAGCCGACGATGCAGCCGCCCGCCACCAGCGCCAGGGGCAGCAGGGCCGCGCGCGGCGGCAGCGGGGCGCGGCGCCAGAGCAGCCATGCCGCCGCCAGCAGGGCGGCGCCCAATGCGCGGCCGAGCGCGACGAACACCGGAGCGAGCTGAACAACGGCCATGCGGGTGAAGGGCATGGTCAGGCTGAACATGGCCACGCCGAGCAGGCCGAGCAGCATGCCCCGGTTCTGATCGAGAGCACTCGAAGGCCGATCAGCTCGATCAGTTCGGAGGAGATGACGATCACCGCGCGGCCCTCGCCGGCGAGGCGATGGATCAGCGCATAGATGTCGCGCTTGGCGCCCACGTCCACGCCGCGGGTGGGTTCGTCGAGCACGATCACGCGCGGGTTCGAATGCAGGTACTTGGCCAGCGCCAGCTTCTGCTGGTTGCCGCCCGAGAGCGAGCGCGCCACGCAGTCCGGGTCGCGCAGGCGGATGCCGAAATCGAGGATGGCCCGCTCGAGCGCCGCGCGCCCGGCCTTCAGGTCGACCCAGGGGCGGCCGTCGCGCTCGAGGGTCATCATGGTGAGGTTTTCGCGCAGGCCCAGGTCGAGGTGCAGGCCCTTGCCCTTGCGGTCTTCGCTCAGGTAGGTCAGGCCATGCTGCATGGCCTCGCGCGGGCTGCGGATGTCGACCGCCCGACCCCCGATCTCGATGCTGCCGCCGTGGCGCTCACGCAGGCCGAGGATGGCTTCGAAGGCTTCGGTGCGGCCGGCGCCGACCAGGCCGGCAAAGCCCAGGATCTCGCCGGCGCGCACCTCGAAGTCCAGGTTTCGTACCCAGCCCGGGACCTCCAGGCTCGCTACCCGCAGCAGAACTGGGGCGTCGTCAGGCGCAGGCTGCTTGGGCGGGAACATGTCCGAGACGTCGCGTCCGACCATCAGGTTGGCCATCTGCCGGCGGTTCACGTCACAGGTAGCGGCGCGGGTAACGAATTTGCCGTCGCGCATGACGACCACTTCGTTGGTATGCGCCTCCATCTCGTCGAGCTTGTGGGAGATGTAGACGATGGTGACGCCTTCCGCCTTCAGCCGCGCCATCAGGCGAAGAGTTTTTTCGTTTCCCCGGCCGACAGGCTGGCGGTGGGCTCGTCCATGATCAAGAGGCGCGCCTTGCGCGACAGGGCCTTGGCGATCTCCACCAGCTGCTTTTCGGCGACGATCAGGTCGGCCACGCGGGTATCGGTCAGTTCCTTGGCGGCCCAGCCGCCGGTGATGCCCGAGCCGACGACGATCGCGTCGAACTGTTCCGGGCTGCTTTTGATATAGAAGGAGGAGACGGGTTCCATGGGGCCTGGTGTCGGCTGTTATTGGATCGCCCAGCCGCGGCTGGACCGGGTGAGCTTGTAGTTGCCCTGGAAGCCGCCGGGAATGGGCAGGTAGGCCAGCTCGCGCGTGGCGCCGGCTTCCGAGGTGTAGTAGGCGAAGGCCACATAGCCCTTCAGCTGGCGGAAAAAGCCCTGGTCGTCGCCATTGAAAGGGACGCTGCCGGCGTCGAGCGCGTGCAGCAGCGCCACCTGGCGCGCCGCCGGCAGGGCCCGGAAAGGCTTGCCGCCCTGCGCCTGCGCGGCCGCATCGATGCGGGCCAGCCCAGCCTTGAAGCGCGCTTGCTCCGCCGCCAGCGCGCACACCTTGAGCAGGTGGTCGATGGTGCGGTGCGCGCCGACCGCCAGCGCCCCCGGCGTGTCGGTCCTGGGGATGATCAGTTCGGCCAGCACGCCGGTCAGCAGCAGCTCGTCGCGGGTGAGCAGCACCGGCTCGTAGGCGGCGCCCTTGTTCGCCGCCGCCACGGCGGCAAGCACCTCGCTGCTTGAGGCCAGGGCGGACAATCCGCCCACGCCGCACAGGGCGCCCAGGCGCAGCAGGGCCGAGCGCCGTTGCCGGGCGCAGGGATCAAGTGGCTTCGACATGGTTTCCTTTTCGGTGAAAAGATGGCGCATTGCCGGCCGTCCGGCCGCCAGCGCCAGCTGGTATTGCTTGGGCGTGATCCCGACGATGCTGCGGAACTGCTTGGTGAAGTAGCTCTGCCCGCCGAAGCCGGTGGCCAGCGCCACCCGCGCGATGCTGGCGGCGCCGGGCAGCAGGCGGCAGGCTTCGTGGACCTTCATGTGCAGCACGTACTGCTTGGGCGTGAGCGAGAAGTGCTCCTTGAACTTGCGCTCGAAGGTCGACAGCGACATGCAGGACAGCCTGGCCAGGTGGTCGATGCTGATGTTCTCGGTCAGGTGTTCCTGCACATATTCGATGCAGGCCTTGAATTCGTGGAAGGGCGCGATCGTGTCCTGCGAACGGCGGGCGTCGCGCGAGAAGCCTTCGATGCCGACGATCGCCCCCTCGCGGTTGCGGATCGGGACCTTGGTGGTGAACAGCCAGGTCAGCACGCCGTTGCCGCCGTCGATCACTTCCAGCTTGTTCTTGACGGTGACGCCGGTCTCCATCACGGCCAGGTCGTCGGCGCGGATGCGGTCGGCGATGTCGCGCCGGAAAAAGTCGTGGTCGGTCTTGCCGAGGATGTCCTTGACGTCGGCGAGCCGGTGCTGCTCTTGCAGCAGGCGGTTGCCCCAGACGAACTGGCCGGCCCGGTTCTTGGCGAAGTAATAGGCGTCCGAGAGCGTGTCGAACAGGGTGCTCGGGGGCGAGATGCCATGCGCGGCGAAGAAGCCGGCGCATTCCTCCCGCGCCGCGTTGGCGCAGGGTCTGGCCGCGGATGGCGCACGGCGCGGGCGCTGACGCTCCTTGCGCTCCTCGTGCTCGCTGTCCGAGCCCATGGCAATGACCATGCCCATGCCAACGACAATTGTGCTCATCTTGCCTGTCTCCGCTTTTGTGTTCAGTCATGTGCGCGCTAACACTTTTGGCGCGCCCGGCTGTTTATGAGGGAAATACTAGCATTCCGAAATGTTTAAGAGTGTCAATAAATCGGAAAAATTTACAAAGAATTCGGCAAGATGGCTGTTTGTGATAGCGCTAACACAATCGGCCGTGCTAGATTGACTTCGCCTGTACCGAAGGGCTGCCCGCGGCGCTGCCGGGCTTGTTCAGGCGCAGCGCATATTTATAAGAGAAGGAGACCCGTGATGCCCCGCTATTGCTTGGCTGGAGCCAGCCTGTTGGCCGCCGCCCTGGCCCTGTGCACGCCGCTGCAGGCGGCCGAGGCCGGATGGACCCCGCTGTTCAACGGCCGCGACCTGTCCGGCTGGACGACCTGGATCAGCATGCAGCCGACCTCGCTGAACATGAAGATCCCGACCTCGAGTCGCGGCCTGAACCAGGATCCGCGCAAGGTGTTCTCGGTGGTCGACAGCATGCTGCGCGTGTCGGGCGAAGAGTGGGGCGCCGTCAGCACGGTCGGCGAGTACGAGCATTTCCACCTCAAGCTCGAATTCAAGTGGGGCAGCAGGAAATGGGCCCCGCGCCTCGACCTGCCGCGCGACAGCGGGCTGCTGTACTACGCGGTCGGCCTGGAAGGCGCCGAGAGCGGGCACTGGATGCGCAGCCACGAAGCGCAGATCCAGGAAGGCGATACTGGCGACTACCACAGCCTGGACGGCGTGACGGTCGATGCGCGCGTGGGCGACGCCAACGAGGGCGACTGGAAGTTCTACCGCTACGAGCCGAGCCTGCCGCTGCGCACCGGCCTGAAGGCGCGCATCCTCAAGAAGGGCAACTTCGAGAAGCCGACCGGCGAGTGGAACACGATGGAGGTGATCGCCGACGGCAAGACCCTGGTCCACATCGTCAACGGCCACGAAGTGCTGCGCGTCGAAAACCCGCGCCAGAACCTGGGCGGCCGGATGCTGCCGCATACGCGCGGGAAGTTTTCGCTGCAGTCGGAAGGTGCGGAAGTGTTCTATCGGAATATCCAGGTCAGACCGCTGGCCGCCGCCAAGCGCTGAGCCGGGATAGGTTAAAATTATTGCAATATTGCCAGCGTGAACGGACAGGCCTTGAAATTGTTATCGGCATCCCTATATTGCTGCAATCCGCTATGTTTAACCCTTAACCTGACTCACCACGAGGAACAAGATGGCAGTTGCCGAAAAAGAAACCCTTGGCTTCCAGGCAGAAGTAAAACAGCTGTTGCAGCTCATGATTCACTCCTTGTACTCGAACAAGGAGATCTTCCTGCGCGAGCTGATCTCGAACGCCTCCGACGCCGCCGACAAGCTGCGCTTCGAGGCGATCAACAACGACGCCCTGTACAGCAACGACCATGAACTGAGAATCAAGGTCAGCTTCGACAAGGATGCGCGCACCATCACGATTTCGGACAACGGCATCGGCATGAGCCGCGATGAAGTCATCTCGCACCTGGGCACCATCGCCAAGTCGGGCACCAAGGAATTCTTCAGCAAGCTGTCGGGCGACCAGCAGCAGGACGCGGCCCTGATCGGCCAGTTCGGCGTCGGCTTCTATTCGGCCTTCATCGTGGCCGACCGCGTCATCGTCAACACCCGCCGCGCCGGCGCGTTCGCCTCCGACGGCGTGCGCTGGGAGTCGACCGGCGAAGGCGACTACAGCGTCGAGCAGATCGAGAAGCCGAGCCGCGGCACCGACGTGATCCTGCACCTGCGCGCCGGCGAGGAAGAGCTGCTCTCCGCTTGGCAGCTGAAGTCGATCATCCGCAAGTACTCGGACCACATCTCGCTGCCGATCGTGATGCAGAAGGAAGAGTGGGACGAGGAAAAGAAAGCCACCGTCCTGAAGGACGAATTCGAGACCGTCAACCAGGCCAGCGCGCTGTGGGCGCGCTCGAAGAGCGAGATCACCGAAGAACAGTACAACGAGTTCTACAAGCACGTCTCGCACGACTTCCAGGACCCGCTGACCTACACCCACAACCGGGTGGAAGGCCGCAGCGAGTACACCCAGCTGCTGTACGTCCCGGGCCACGCCCCGTTCGACCTGTGGGACCGCAACAAGCGCGGCGGCATCAAGCTGTACGTCAAGCGCGTGTTCATCATGGACGACGCCGAGCAGCTGATGCCGACCTACCTGCGCTTCATCAAGGGCGTGATCGATTCAAGCGACCTGCCGCTGAACGTCTCGCGCGAGATCCTGCAGGAGTCGCGCGACGTGCGCGTGATCCGCGAAGGCTCGACCAAGCGCGTGCTGGGCATGCTGGAAGAGATGGCCAACTCGGAAGAGCAGGCCGGCAAGGACAAGTACGCCACCTTCTGGAAGGAATTCGGCCAGGTGCTCAAGGAAGGCATCGGCGAGGACGCGACCAACAAGGACCGCATCGCCAAGCTGCTGCGCTTCGCCTCCACCGCCGGCGAGTCGGACGAGCAGACCGTCTCGTTTGCGGACTACGTCGGGCGCATGAAGGAAGGCCAGGACAAGATCTACTACGTCACCGCCGACAACTACGGCGCCGCGAAGAACAGCCCGCACCTGGAGATCTTCCGCAAGAAGGGCGTCGAAGTGCTCCTGATGACCGACCGCGTCGACGAGTGGATGCTGTCCTTCCTGAGCGAGTTCGACGGTAAGGAACTGGTGTCGGTCGCCAAGGGCGGCCTGGACCTGGGCGGCCTGGAAGACGAAGCCGAGAAGAAGGAGCACCAGGAGGTCGAAGCCGGCTACAAGGAACTGGTCGAGCAGATGAAGGCCGCGCTGGGCGACAAGGCCAAGGACGTGCGCGTGAGCTTCCGCCTGACCGATTCCCCGGCCTGCCTGGTCGCGGACGAGAACGAGCTGTCGGGTAACCTGCTGCGCATGCTGAAGGCGGCCGGCCAGAACGCGCCGGAATCGAAGCCGATCCTCGAGATCAACCCGAACCACCCCCTGGTGACGCGCCTGAAGTACGAGGACGCGAGCGGCCCGCGCTTTGCCGACTGGTCGCACATCCTGTTCGACCAGGCCATGCTGGCCGAGGGCGGCAGCCTGAGCGATCCGGCCTCGTTCGTGAAACGCCTGAACGAGATGCTGCTGGCGACGGCGAAGTAAGCGTCTTTATCAGTCTGCACCGAACCGGGGCCTGGTGCCCCGGTTTTTCGTAGGGTGGGCGGCTCCACCCGAACATACATTCACCCCTGCGGCTCTTTTGCCGCCCACGCGTTCAATCCGTGTTCGCGTACCCGGATGCCTAGATGGGTCACGACCGTCGCTTGAACGCGTGGGCGGCGCTGGTGCTACTGGCTGATTGAATGCCACGGTGAAGCCGCCCACCGTACGGTTCGCGAGTCCTTCAAAGGTGGCGGGTTTCGAGGGGCGGCGTCACCCAATGATCGTTGCGCCCGTCCAGGTAGCGTACCGGCGCTGCCAGGAGTTCCTCGACCGGCAAGTCGTCCAGACTGGCCAGCACCACCGCATGGAACGGTCCCAGCGCCGCCCAGAAGCGCATCTTGGTGCAGATCGTGCAGTTGCACTTGATGGTGCCGGCGCCCAGGTCGATGTCGGCTTCGAAGCGCACGCTGCCGCAATGGCAGCTGCCGCGGTAGGTCTTCATGTGCGCAGCGCCGCGAAGGCTGGCGCGCTGATGTCGTACACCGACACGACCTGCGCATGCCAGGTCTCTTCGCCCCGGTAACGCATGCCCAGGCGCCGCATCACCTTGGCCGAATCGGCATTCTCCGGGTGGCAGATCGCCGCCAGCGAGGGCGCCTGCAGATCGTCGAAGGCGAAGGCCGCCATGCGGCGCGCCGCTTCCGTGGCATAGCCGCGGCCCCAGCGGCTGGGCAGCAGGCGCCAGCCGACCTCGTGTTCGTTGGCAGGATCGTGCCCGAGGTGCTGGATGCAGCCGGCGCCGACCAGGTTTCCCGTGTCCTGCTCGATGAAGCTCCACCACGAATGGCCGAACTGCTGCCAGCGGCCCCGCACGCGCGCGATCATGGCCGCGGTTTCCTGCGGCGTCTCGGGACGGCCCGCGATGTAGCGCTGCACCGCCGGATCGGCGTTCAGCACCCGCAGGCCCGCGTAGTGCGCGGGGGAGATCGGTTCCAGGCGCAGGCGCGCGGTGGTCAGGACCGTCACGTGGTGTGCCCGATCTGGTCGCAGAATTCCTGCAGCAGGCGCTCGCCCTCGGGCCAGGGGCCGTGGCCGGACTCCGCATTCACGTGGCCGGCCTCGCCGATGTGCACCAGGCGGCTGCCCCAGGCCTGGGCGAATGCGCCGGCGCGTGTCAAGCTGAGGTAGGGATCGTCGCTGCTCGCGAGCACCATGCTGGGGAAGGGCAGGGGCGCGAGCGGGACCGGCGCGAATCCGTTGCTCGGCGCCGGATAGCTAGGCGCTTCGACGTCGCTCGGGGCCACCAGGAAGGCGCCGGCCACCTTCAAGGGCGAGCGGCTGGCGGCCCAGTGCGCCACCAGCATGCAGCCGAGGCTGTGCGCGACCAGGATCGGCGCTCCCTTGCAGGCGCCGATGGCCGCGTCCAGTTCGGCCACCCACTCGTCGCGCTCCGGGCAGTTCCAGTCGCGGTGCCGGGCCTTGGTCCAGGCGGGATAGCGTGCCTGCCACTGGCTCTGCCAATGCTCGGGGCCGGAATTCCACAGGCCTGCCAGGATCAGTACGTCGCACTTCATCGCGCCTCCGCCCTTAAAAAAATAGTAACGGCGATTGTACGTCGAAAGCGGCAGGCGGACGTCAGGCGCCGGATTTTTCGGCCGCAACCATGGGCGTGCGCGGCGCCAGCAGGCGCGCGAACAGGGCCCGGAACAGGTGGCGGCGGTGTTCGGTAAGGGTGCCGATGGCGAAGGTGGTCGCGGCGATCGCGGCGCCCAGACCCACCAGGCCGGCGCCCGCGCCGCGCGCCTGCGGATAGAAGCCCAGCCACAGCGCGATCACGATCGCATGCGACAGGTAGAGCGTAAAGGTGTACGAGGCCAGCAGGCGTATCGCCGGCCCGATGCGCTCGAGCGCGGTGAAGCCGGCGTCGCGGGCGCAGGCGAAATTGAGCAGCACGATGGCGCAGACCACGTAGTCGCCGAGGAAGCGGTCGGCGCTGCCCAGGTGCAGTGCGGGGAAGGGCCACCAGGCGATGGCAGCCATGCGCAGCGGGTCTTCCAGGCGCAGGCCGACCCAGGCTGCGAGCAGCACCAGGCTGGCCAGCCATCCGGCCCGGGCCGCCCTGGGGGCGAGCCAGGGGCCGTGGCTGCGCCGGCACAGCCAGGCGCCGGCCAGCCACACCGGCAGCAGCAGCCATAGCTTGTAGCCCATCAGGGCCAGGGCCAGCGCCACCAGCAGGATGCGGCGCCGCCCCTCCAGGTACCAGGCCAGGCCGAACAGCAGGTAGTACCAGGCTTCGTAGCTGAGCGACCAGTAGGGCTCCATGTACGGCGGGACTTCGGCCAGGGTCCAGTGCTGGCCGAGGAAGAGCAGGTGCAAAGGTACGTACACGTACAGTTTGTCGAGCACATAGCTGTGCGGCGGAACCAGATCGGTGAAGCTGCGCACGGCGAGCGCGCAGGCCAGGCCCAGCAGCAGGACCGGCAGCGCCACCGAATACAGGCGCGACAGGCGCGCCACCGCGTAGGCGCGCGCGGAGGGCCGTTGCTGCGCCACGGTCGATGCGATCACGAAGCCGGACAGCACGAAGAACACGATCACCGCCTCGCGCCCCATCTCCGGCACCAGGCCCCAGGCGCCCTTGGGAATGGCGCCGAAGTACTCGAAATGGGCGAGCACCACCATGACTGCCGCGAGGAAGCGGGTCAGGTCGAGATAGATGGAGAAGGGCTGCGCGAGCGCAGGCGGTGCGGATTGCATTGTTTCCTCATGTCATGGGAACAATGCGATCATACACCGCCTGGCTTGCTCCACTCACAACGCGGTTCGAAGAGCGAACAATTCAGGGAACAGCACCACGTCGAGCATCTTGCGCAGATAGCTGGCGCCGGTGGTGCCGCCGGTACCCGTTTTGAAGCCGATGATGCGCTCCACCGTGCTCACGTGGCGGAAGCGCCAGAAGCGGAAGGCGGTCTCCAGGTCGACCAGCTTCTCGGCCAGTTCGTACAAGGCCCAGTGGTGCTCGGTATCCTGGTAGACCTGCAGCCAGGCTGCCTTGACGCTCTCGTCGGCAACCGTCGGCCGGGTCCAGTCGGCGTTCAGGCGTTCCGGGGCGACGGCCAGGCCGCTGCGCGCCAGCAGCATCACCGCCTCGTCGTAGACGGAAGGCGCATGCAGTTCGCGTTCCAGGATGGCGTGCGCCTCGGGCGACTTCTCGTGCACGGCCAGGAGGTTCGCGTTCTTGTTCCCGAGGATGAACTCGAGCTCGCGGTACTGGAAGGACTGGAAGCCCGAGGACGCGCCCAGGTAGGGGCGGATCGCCGTGTATTCGGGCGGCGTCATGGTCGCCAGCACGTCCCAGGCATGCACCAGCTGGTCCATGATGCGGGCCACGCGCGCCAGCATCTTGAAGGCCGGCGGCAGGTTGCTATCCTTGATGTGGCGGCGCACCGCCTGCAGCTCGTGCAGCATCAGCTTGATCCACAGCTCGCTGGTCTGGTGCTGGATGATGAACAGCATCTCGTTGTGGTTGGGCGAGAGCGGATGCTGGGCCGACAGGATCCGGTCCAGGCCCAGGTAGTCGCCGTAGCTCATCGATTCCTTGAAATCGAGCTTGGCGCCGTGCCATTCGGCCGGTTTGGGGTTGGCTTGGTCGTCCATGTCGGCCTCAGGTCACGGCGCTGCGCTCGGCCCGGGTGTCGTAGGCTTCGCGGTCGAGGATGTCCTTCAGGATCGCCACCGCATCCCAGACGTCGGCGAAGCTGGTATACAGCGGCGTGAAGCCGAAGCGCATGATCTCCGGCTCGCGGTAGTCGCCGATCACGCCGCGCCGAATCAGGGCCGCCATCACCGCGTAGCCATGCGGGTGGGTGAAGCTGGCCTGGCTGCCGCGGCGCGCATGGTCGCGCGGCGTCACCAGGCCGAGCGGATGCTTGCGGCAGGTCGATTCGACCAGCTCGATGAACAGGTCGGTCAAGGCCAGGGACTTCTCGCGGATGGCGGCCATGGTGGTCTCCTCGAATACCTCCAGTCCGCACTCGACCAGCGCCAGCGACAGCACCGGCTGGGTCCCGCACAGCGCGCGGCCGATGCCATCGGCAGCGGCGAAGCCGTGCGACATCGCGAAGGGTTGGGCATGGCTCCACCAGCCCGTGAGCGGATGGGAAAACGCCGCCTGGTGGCGCTGCGGCACCCAGATGAAGGCCGGGGCGCCGGGGCCGCCGTTGAGGTATTTGTAGGTGCAGCCGACCGCGAAGTCGGCCCCTGCCGCATGCAGGTCGACCGGCACCGCGCCGGCCGAGTGGGCCAGGTCCCACACCGCCAGGGCGCCGGCGGCGTGCGCATGGCGGCTCAAGGCCGCCATGTCATGCTGGTAGCCGGTGCGGTAGTTGACGTGGGTGAGCATCAGGACCGCGCAGTCGTCGTCGACCGCGGCCGGGATCTCCTCGATCGAATCGACCAGGCGCACCCGGTAGCCGCGATCCAGCCAGCGGGTCAGGCCCTCGGCCATGTAGATATCGGTGGGGAAGTTGCTGCGCTCGGTGACGATGGTGCGGCGCGCGGCTCCCGCGCCTTCGGCCTGCAGCTGCAGCGCCGCGGCCAGCGCCTTGAACAGGTTGAGCGAGGTGGTGTCGGTGACCACGACTTCGCCCGCTTTGGCGCCGATCAGCGGCGCCAGGCGGTCGCCGAGGCGCTTGGGCAGGTCGAACCAGCCGGCCGTGTTCCAGCTCTTGATCAGGTCCTGGCCCCATTCGCGGCTGACGACTTCCTGGGCGCGGGCGAGGGCGGCCCTGGGCCGGGCGCCGAGCGAATTGCCGTCGAGGTAGATGATCCCGTCGGGCAGGTCGAAGCGCGCGCGCAGGGCGCGCAGCGGGTCGCGTTGGTCGCGCGCGACGCAGTCGGCGCGTGTCATTACAGCGGTCATGCAGCTTCCTTCGTTGGTAGTTGGCGCAGGATGGCGCGCACCGGGCTGGCGTCCATGCCGGCGAATTTCAGGGGCAGGGCGACCAGTTCATAGTCGCCCTCGGGAACCTCGTCCAGCACGATGCCTTCCAGGATCGCCATGCCGGCGGCGCGCACCGCATGGTGGGCGTCCAGGGTCTTGGAGTCCTGCGGGTCGAGCGAGGGGGCGTCGGTGCCGACCAGGATCGCGCCGCGGCTGGCCAGCAGGTCGATCGCGGCCGGGCTGATGGCGCGAAAGGCCGGATCCCAGGCATGCTGGGGCGCATACGCGTAGGTACGCAGCAGCACGCGCGGCGGGACGCCGTCGAGCTTGCCCTCCAGGTGGGCGGCCTCCACCCGGGGTACACCCACGCAATGGATCACGCGGCAGGCGCCGATGTAGGGCCGCAGGTCGACCTGGTCGATCGACTTGCCGGCCGGGTCGTAGTGGCTGGGTGCATCGGTATGGGCGCCGAGGTGGGTCGTCATGGTCATGCGGCTGACCCGTACCGGACAGCCATCCTGGATCTGCCAGGTCGGCGCGGCATCGAAAGGCGTGTCGCCCGGCCAGACCGGAATGTCGATCGAGATCGTCGGGCTGATATCCCAGATGCGTAAAGAGTCCATGCGGCGCCTTTGAATGGTTGAGGCTTGAAGCTTTTGCCAGCTTCGCAGTGTAGCAAGTTCCCGTGCCGGCCGTCCGCTTTTGTTGGTTTGAAGATAACTGTTTTCGCGCCCCGAAAAAATTTTCGACATTTTTTCTCGAGAACCCTCAAGTTCCCCAAAGCGCTGCCGTTACCCGTACCAGAAGCGCGGTAAAGGGTCTTGAAAAAATATTTTCGACAAACCCTCAAGTTCTCGCCAGGCACGCCGTTAATGGGGTGGAGAGGGGCAGCAAAGTGAAAAAATATTTTGCGAAAACCCTAAAGTTCTCCAAAAGCTTGACGTAAACCGTATCAAGCGCACGACAGAAGCAGCGTCAGGCGTCCACAATTCGGCGGATTTTCCGCAACTCCTCCAGCCCCGTTTTCATAGGGGCGCCAGAGTGATCCGGCAGGGTTTGTCAGACAAACTCCTACGGGTCATGTCGTCATTTCGCGGACGAAAAATACAGACTTCGTCCAATACCGAAAAAGTTTCCTCACGGTCAGAATCTATCTCAACGGCAACACTCAGTAACGACTGGGTAGCCGATTCAACGGATACGGAGAGAAGAAAATGACGATCAACGACATGATGGCTGAAATCCGCGACGCTAACCTGAGCTACCTGATGCTGGCTCAGCAGATGATCCGCGCCGACAAAGTCACCGCCATTTTCCGTCTCGGCATCTCTGCCGACATCGCCGAGCTGATCGAAGGCATGAGCAACGCCCAGATCCTGAAGCTGGCAAGCGGCAACATGATGCTGGCCCGTTTCCGCTTCGACGACACCGCCATCCTGTCGATGCTGACCAGCCACACCAAGGAGCGCAGCCTGGCCCAGTCGCACGCCGCCATCCTGATGGCCGGCCAGCCTGTTGAAGAGATCGTATAAAATCCCACTTGAGGCGGCCCCGTCGGGGCTGCACGGCAAGCAATACGGGCGGGAGTAGCAATGAGCAAGAAGAGTGTCGTATCGGAAGCGCAGGAAATCCAGCTTGCGATCGAACTGATCAACCTGGGGGCGCGCCTCCAGCTGCTCGAAACCGAAGTCTCGCTGTCGCGCGAGCGCCTGCTCAAGCTGTACAAGGAATTGAAGGGCGTCTCTCCGCCCAAGGGCATGTTGCCGTTCTCGACCGACTGGTTCCTGACCTGGCAGCCCAACATCCATTCTTCGCTGTTCATCAACATCCATCACTTCCTGGTCGAACATGCCGGCGCGAGCGGCATCCAGGCCGTGATGAAGGCCTATCAACTCTACCTCGAACAGATGCCGCCCGAACCGGGCGAAGAGCCGCTGCTGTCGCTGACGCGCGCCTGGACCCTGGTGCGCTTCTTCCAGAGCGGCATGCTGGTGCTGGCCCCGTGCCAGAAATGCCAGGGCAAGTTCATCGTCAACGCCCTCGACCTGAACGCCGGCTACCTGTGCGGCCTGTGCCACATGCCTTCGCGCGCCGGCAAGACGCGCAAGGCCAAGGATGCCAGGGACGCGGCCAACGCCGCCGCGAAGCAGGGCGAGTGAACACGGATGTGCGTAGGGTGGACGGCTCTGCCGTCCGCGCGTTCAAACCGTGCATGCTCAGGCGCGCTGCCTCTATTCACCCCGTAGTGGAACGCGCGGACGGCGAAGCCGTCCACCCTACATGAAACCGGCAGTTGCGGCGCTGCTCCTGCAGCTTGCCGCATTCCCGCTGACCCTGGCGCTGACCTGGCTGCTGGCCACCGCCGGCATCCCGATGTCCTACCTGTCCGTGGCCCTGATCCAAGGGCTGGTCGCCGCCGCCCTGACTTGGTGGCGCGGCCTGGCGAGCTGGTGGCGCGCAATAGCGCTGCTGTTCCCGGTCGCGCTGTTCGGCGCCGTGCAACTGGCGATCCCGCCGCTGGTCTTCCTGGCCGTCTTCCTGTTCCTGCTCCTGCTGTACTGGTCCACCTACCGTACCCAGGTGCCGTACTATCCGTCCGGCCGGCGCGTCCGGGAGGCGGTGGCCGAGCTTTTACCACATAAACAAGCGGCGCGCGTGATCGACATCGGCAGCGGCCTGGGCGGCCTGGTGCTGGACCTGGCGCGCCGCGGCCCCGCCATCGAGGCTATCGGCATCGAGCTGGCGCCGCTGCCCTGGCTGGTGAGCCGCTTGCGCGCGCGCCTGGCCCGCAGCCCCGCGCGCTTCATCCGCGGCGACTACAATGCCCTCAATTTCGGCGAATTCGACCTGGTGTTCGCCTACCTGTCGCCGGCCGCGATGGGCGCCCTGTGGCGCAAGGCGGCGCGTGAAATGCGGCCCGGTTCGCTGCTACTCAGTTACGAATTCATCATCGATGATCGTTCGCCGGACCGTATCGTCTATCCCACAGAGGGTGGTCCAGCCCTTCATATCTGGCACTTTTAGACGACAAAACCGGCCTTTCCGCTTGCCGGTAAGTCATTCTCCCGCTAGAGTGGTTCCCTGCGTCAACTTTGCCTGAGATCACTATTATTGAGCCGGCCGGAGGAATATCCCCGGCATTTCTGGAGCGGAATTCCCTTGTTAGTCATTCTTGGTTACCTCGTCGTCTGCGCCTGCGTGTTCGGCGGCTTCGCCCTGGCCGGCGGCCACCTGGCCTCGCTGTGGCAGCCGATCGAACTCTTGATGATCGGCGGCGCCGCGCTGGGTGCTTTCTTCGTCGGTAATACCATGAAGTCGGTCAAGGCCACCATGAAGGCGCTGCCGTCCGTGCTCAAGGGCTCGCAGTACACCAAGGACATGTACATGGAGCTGATGGCGCTGCAGTTCGACGTGCTGTCGAAGGTGCGCAAGGAAGGCCTGATGTCGATCGAAGGCGACATCGAGGCGCCGGAAGCCTCGCCCCTGTTCTCGAAATACCCGGCGGTCCTGGCCGACCACCACATCGTCGAATTCATGACCGACTACCTGCGCCTGATGGTGTCGGGGAACATGGACGCGATGCAGATCGAAAACCTGATGGACAACGAGATCGAGACCCACCACCACGAGGGCGCGATCCCGGCCCACGTGATCGCCAAGGTCGGCGACGGCCTGCCGGCCTTCGGTATCGTGGCGGCGGTGATGGGCGTGGTCCACACCATGGAATCGGTGGGCCTGCCGCCGGCCGAGCTGGGCATCCTGATCGCCAAGGCGCTGGTCGGCACCTTCCTCGGCATCCTGCTGGCCTATGCCTTCGTGACCCCGCTGGCCAGCGTGCTGGAGCAGAAGCTGGAGGAGTCGACCAAGATGTTCCAGTGCGTGAAGGTGACGCTGCTGGCGAGCCTGAACGGCTATGCGCCGGCGCTGGCCGTCGAATTCGGCCGCAAGGTGCTGTACTCGACCGAGCGCCCGAGCTTCGCCGAGCTCGAAGAGCACATCAAGAGGAAGAAGTAAGGCGTGATGCTGCTTCCGGATCAACTGCGGGAATCGAAGCGGGGAGGGCGCCATGGCTGACGACAGCATGCGTCCCATCGTCGTCAAGCGCATCAAGAAGGTGCAGGGCGGCCACCATGGCGGCGCCTGGAAGATCGCGTACGCCGACTTCGTGACCGCGATGATGGCCTTCTTCCTGCTCATGTGGCTGCTCGGCTCGACCGCCAAGGGCGACCTGGAAGGCATCTCGGAATACTTCAAGACCCCGCTCAAGGTGGCGATGGCGGGCGGCTCGGGCGCGGGCGACTCCTCGTCGGTGATCAAGGGCGGCGGCACCGACCTGACGCGCCGCAACGGCCAGGTCAAGAAGGGCGACATCGACCCCACCTCGAAGACCTACAATCTGGAAGCGGCCAAGGCCCAGATCGCGCGCGCCGAGGCCGAGCGCCTGCAGTCGCTGAAACTGAAGATCGAGTCGGTCATCGAGGTCAACCCGCTGCTCAAGAAGTACAAGAACCAGCTGCTGCTCGACCTCACCAGCGAAGGCCTGCGCATCCAGATCGTCGACGAGCAGAACCGTCCGATGTTCGAGCTGGCCAAGGCCGAGCTGCAGCCGTATACCAAGGAAATCCTGAACATCATCGGCATGGTGCTCAACGAAGTCCCGAACAAGATCGGCCTGTCGGGCCATACCGACGCCACCCCGTACGTCAGCGACGCCGGCTACAGCAACTGGGAATTGTCGGCCGACCGCGCCAACGCCTCGCGCCGCGAACTGGTGCGCGGCGGCCTGGGCGACGACAAGGTGCTGCGCGTGGTCGGCCTGGCCTCGGCCGCCAACCTGGACCGGAAGGACCCGTTCAACCCGATCAACCGGCGCATCAGCATCATCGTCATGAACAAGAAGACCGAGGAAGCCGTGCAGCGCGACGCCGCCTCGCTCGAGGTGCCGGCGCAGCAAGCGCTTGCTGCCGCCGAAGCGGTCGCAACGGCGGGCGCAACGCCGCCGGGCAAGTAGTCCAGCAGGAGACTCGAATGAAAAGAAAAAAGATTCTCGGATCGCACGTCAAGCGCCTGCTGTCGGGGGTGGCCATCCACGGACGCCGCCACCTGACCGAGGTCGAGACCGACCTGCTGCAGACCGAGCTGCTGCTGGAAGAAGCCATCGACAAGCTGACCATCAGCTTCATGGCCATCCACACGGCGGTCGGGGCGCGCCAGGAAGCGATCAACCGCCTGCTGGCCGGCGAGACGCCCAGCGCGGAGGACAGCGCGCGCTTGTCCGACATGTCGGGCGAGATCGGCCAGCACGTGAACTCGGCCATCACCAGCATGCAGTTCCAGGACATGACCAGCCAGCTGATCGACCGCACGCTGCGGCGCGTGGCCGGCCTGCGCGACTTCCTCGGCACGCTCAGCGAGCATGGCGCCGAGATCGCGCCGGAAACCGACAGCGACGAGATCGTCGAACGCCTGGGCAAGGTCAGCATGGCGCTGGCGATCCAGTCGCTCGAGCTGCGCAGCATGCTGCGCAAGTCGGTCGACCAGCAGCACCTGGAGAGCGGCGACATCGAACTCTTCTGAGCGCGCCGCCGGCACCGAATTACACGACACTTCGCCACTTAACATTCAACCGGAACATACCGGACAAAACAGCAGGAGCAAAACATGGCAAAAACGATTCTCGCGGTCGACGATTCCAGTTCGCTGCGCCAGATGGTGGCCTTCAGCCTGAAGGCGGCTGGCTACAACGTGGTGGAAGCCGTGGACGGCCAGGATGGCCTCGACAAGGCAAAGCTGCAGAGCGTGGACCTGGTCCTGACCGACCAGAACATGCCGCGCATGGACGGCCTGGCGCTGATCAAGACCCTGCGCACGCTGCCGGCCTACGCCAAGACCCCGATCCTGATGCTGACCACCGAGTCGTCCGACGAGATGAAGGCCAAGGGCCGCGCCGCCGGCGCCAACGGCTGGCTGGTCAAGCCTTTCGATCCGCAGCGCCTCATCGAGGTGGTCAAGAAAGTCATCGGTTGAACCGATGATGCGCCAGGCAATCCAGGGAATAGCATCATGACGATCGACATCAGCCAGTTCTACCAGGTCTTTTTCGACGAAGCAGAGGAACTGCTCGCCGAAATGGAGCGGCTGCTGCTGGCGGTCGACGTGGCGGCGCCCGACCCGGAAGACCTGAACGCCATCTTCCGCACCGCCCACTCGGTCAAGGGCGGCGCCTCGACCTTCGGCCTGTCCGACATGAGCGAGGTCACCCACGTGCTCGAGTCGCTGCTGGACCGCATCCGCAAGGGCGAGATGGCGCTGACCTCGAACCACGTGGACGCCTTCCTGGCGGCCAAGGACGGCCTCAAGATGCAGCTCGACGGCCACCGCCACGGGGCAAGCGTCGACCAGGAAGCGATCGCCAACGTGCGCATGGTGCTGCACGACCTGGCCGAAGGCCTGGTGCCGCAGGCGCCGCTGGTAGCGCCGTCCTACCTGACCGCGGATGCCGGCGCCCACCACCGGCTCGAGAACGCGCACCGCTACAAGATCGAGCTGCCGCCGGTCGAGCAGCGCGACATCAGCGCCCTGGTCGACGAGCTGGGCCTGATGGGCCGCGCCAAGGTGACGCCCCTGGAGGGCGGACGCAGCGCCATCATCATCACCACGCACGAGAGCCTGGACGACATCATCGCGATCTGCTCCTTCGTGCTGAACCCGGAAGACCTGAAGATCTTCGAGGCGCCGGCCTTGACGCCAGAACAGCGCGCCATCGAGGCCGCCGAGCGCAAGCGCATCGAGGACCAGCAGGGCTACGGCTTCTTCGACGCCGACGACGAGGGCGCGGCCGCGGCGAGCGGCGACGACGACCTGTCGGACGACGAGCGCGGCTACGGCTTCTTCCAGCCGATCGAACAAATCCGCGCCGCGGCCGGCATCACGGGCGAGCCGGCGCCGGCGTCCGCGCCGAAGGGGCAGGACGCGCTCGAGCTCACCGAAGCGGCGGGCGAGCTGGCGCTTGAAAAGAAAGCCGCCGCCAAGAAGGACGCGCACGCGGAGTCGTCCTCGATCCGGGTGTCGGTCGAGAAGGTCGACCAGCTGATCAACCTGATCGGCGAACTGGTGATCACCAACGCCATGCTCGAACAGCGCAGCGGCGGCCTGGACCCCATGACGCACGAGCGCCTGCTCAATTCCATCAGCCAGCTGGGCCGCAATACCCGCGAGCTGCAGGAAGCGGTGATGTCGATCCGCATGATGCCGATGGACTTCGTGTTCTCGCGCTTCCCGCGCATGGTGCGCGACCTGGCCGGCAAGCTCGGCAAGAAGGTCGACTTCATCACCAACGGCGCCGCCACGGAACTCGACAAGGGCCTGATCGAACGCATCGTCGATCCGCTGACCCACCTGGTGCGCAACTCGATCGACCACGGCATCGAGATGCCGGCCGCGCGCCTGGCTTCCGGCAAGTCCGAGGCGGGGCGTCTGTTCCTGTCGGCCGGCCACCAGGGCGGCAACATCGTCATCGAAGTCTCGGACGACGGCGCCGGCCTGAACCGCGAACGCATCCTGGCCAAAGCCAGCCAGAACGGCCTCCCGGTGAGCGAGAACATGAGCGACGAGGAGGTCTGGCAGCTGATCTTCGCGCCGGGCTTCTCGACCGCCGAGCAGGTGACCGACGTGTCCGGCCGCGGCGTGGGCATGGACGTCGTCAAGCGCAACATCGCCTCGATGGGGGGCAGCGTCGAGATCCGCTCGGCGCGCGGCTTCGGCACCACGATCTCGATCTCGCTGCCCCTGACGCTGGCGATCCTGGACGGCATGTCGATCAGGAGCGGCGAAGAGGTCTACATCCTGCCGCTTTCCTTTGTGGTCGAGTCGCTGCAGCCGGAGCCCGCCGACATCCGCGAGATCGCGGGACGCGGCCGGGTGCTGAAGGTGCGCGGCGAATACCTCCCCCTGATTCCGCTGTACCAGATGTTCGAGATCGCGCCGCGCATCACCGACCCGTCGGAGGGCATCGTGGTGATCCTCGAGACCGAGGGCAAGAAGGCCGCGCTGTTCGTCGACGAACTGGTGGGCCAGCAGCAGGTGGTGGTGAAGAACCTGGAGGCGAATTACCGCAAGGTGGCGGGCATCTCGGGCGCCACCATCCTGGGCGACGGCGGCGTCGCCCTGATCCTCGACGTGGCCGCGCTGGTGCGCTCCTCGCGCCAGCTGCTGGGCGACACCGTCGTTTCATGAAGCTTTTTACAAAACATCAACCCCAAGAGGACGCGAACATGTCTACTGTACAGAACAACAAGCCTGCCGACGGCGCCGTCGAAGGCGCCGGCAGCGAATTCCTCGCCTTCACCCTGGGCTCCGAGGAATACGGCATCGATATCCTCAAGGTCCAGGAGATCCGCGGCTACGAAGCGGTGACGCGCATCGCCAATGCACCGGAATTCATCAAGGGCGTGATCAACCTGCGTGGCATCATCATCCCGGTGGTCGACATGCGCATCAAGTTCAAGCTGGGCACCCCGGTGTACGACCAGTTCACCGTGGTGATCATCCTGAACATCGCCGGACGCATCATGGGCATGGTGGTGGACAGCGTGTCGGACGTGACCACGCTCACCCCGGACCAGATCAAGCCGGCGCCGGAAATGGGCACCGCCTTCAATTCGGACTACATGATCGGCCTGGGCACGGTGGACGAGCGCATGCTGATCCTGGTCGACATCGACAAGCTGATGTCGTCCAGCGAGATGGGCCTGATGGACAAGCTGGCAGCATGACCTTGTCGGATGGACGGCATCGCCGTCCGTCCGACAGATAGCCGGCACAAGCAACACTGATAGCAACCAAGAGGCAACGACGTGCCGCAGCAACGAACCGATACGGCCAAGGAATTCGATTTCACGCGCAGTGATTTCGAGCGGGTCCGCGCGCTGATCTACCAGCGCGCCGGGATATCCCTGGCCGACAGCAAGCAGGAGATGGTCTACAGCCGCCTCGCGCGGCGCCTGCGCGCCACCGGCATCCACTCCTTCGTGCGCTACCTCGACGACCTGGAAGCGGGGCGGATGGGGGCCGAATGGGAAGCCTTCACCAATGCGCTGACCACCAACCTGACCTCGTTCTTCCGCGAAGCCCACCACTTCCCGCTGCTGGCCGAGCACCTGGCCGGCCTGCAGCGCCGCGACGGCAAGCCGCTCACCATCTGGTGTTCGGCCGCGTCCACCGGCGAAGAGCCGTATTCGATCGCGATGACCGCCTGCGAGGCTTTCGATACCCTCACGCCGCCGGTACAGATCGTCGCCACCGACATCGACACCAACGTACTGGCGGTGGCTGCCGGCGGGGTCTATCCGATGGAGCGCGTCGACAAGGTGGGCCAGGCGCGGCTGAAACGCTTCTTCCTGAAGGGGAAGGGCGCCAACGAGGGCATGGCGCGGGTGCGTCCGGAGCTGCGCCAGCTGGTGAATTTCCGCCAGCTGAACCTGCTGGCGAACGAATGGCCGGTGGAAGGGCAGTTCGACGCCATCTTCTGCCGCAACGTGATGATCTACTTCGACAAGGACACCCAGCGCAAGATCCTGGCGCGCTTCGTGCCCCTGATGAAGCCCCATGCCCTGCTGTTCGCCGGGCATTCCGAAAACTTCCTGTACGTGTCGGATTCGCTGCGCCTGCGCGGCAAGACGGTGTACGAACTCGATCAGGCCGCGCGCCGCCACCCGTTCTGAGACCGGAACATGAACAACCAGTTCGCCACCAACGTCTACTACGACCGCACTTTCGATTGCGACGCCGCCAAGATCCTGCCGGGCGAGTACTACTACACCGGCAAGAACATGCTGATCGTGACCGTGCTCGGTTCCTGCGTATCGGCCTGCATCCGCGACCGCCTGACCGGCCTGGGCGGCATGAACCACTTCATGCTGCCCGACGGCGGCGATGGCGGCAGCCCGGTGTCGGCCTCGATGCGCTACGGGAGCTTCGCCATGGAGATCCTGATCAACGACCTGCTCAAGGCCGGCGCGCGCCGCGAGCACCTGGAAGCCAAGGTGTTCGGCGGCGGGGCGGTGCTGCGCGGCTTCACGGCCATGAACGTGGGCGAACGCAATGCCGCCTTCGTGGTGGACTTCCTGAAGACCGAGCGCATCCCGGTGCTGGCCTCGGACCTGAACGACATCTATCCGCGCAAGGTGTACTTCTTCCCCAAGACCGGCAAGGTGCTGGTGAAGAAGCTGATGCAGACCCAGAACGATACGCTGGCAAAACGCGAGCTCGATTACGCCAGGCGGCTCAAGGTCGAGCCGGTCGGCGGCGACATCGACCTGTTTTGACCGGCGAAGAACAAGACCTGAAAGGACGACGCATGACAATCAAGGTTCTGATCGTCGACGACTCCGCGCTGATCCGCAGCGTGATGAGCGAAATCGTGAACTCCCAGCCCGACATGGAAGTCGTGGCCACCGCCCCCGACCCCCTGGTCGCGCGCGAGCTGATCAAGCGCCACAACCCGGACGTGCTGACCCTCGACGTCGAGATGCCGAAGATGGACGGCCTCGATTTCCTGGAAAAACTGATGCGCCTGCGCCCGATGCCGGTGCTGATGGTGTCCTCGCTGACCGAGCGCGGCTCGGAGATCACGATGTGCGCGCTGGAACTCGGCGCGGTCGACTTCGTGACCAAGCCGAAGATCTCGATCCAGACCGGGATGCGCGAATACACCGAACTCATCGCCGACAAGATCCGCGCAGCGAGCCGCGCCCGCATCAAGCGCATGGTCCCGAGCGGCACGCCCGTGCCGCAGCTGTCGGCCCTGCGCAGCCCCCTGATCTCGTCGGAAAAGCTGATCATCATCGGCGCCTCCACCGGCGGCACCGAGGCGATCCGCGAATTCCTGATGCAGATGCCCTCGGACTGCCCGGGCATCCTGATCGCCCAGCACATGCCGGAAGGCTTCACCAGTTCCTTCGCCAAGCGCCTCGACTCGCTGTGCAAGATCAGCGTGGTCGAATCGCAGGGCAACGAGCGGGTGCTCCCCGGCCACGCCTACATCGCGCCGGGGCACTCGCACCTGCTGCTCACCCGTTCCGGCGCCAACTACATGACCAGCATCGAGCAGAGCCCGCCGGTCAACCGGCACCGTCCCTCGGTGGACGTGCTGTTTCGCAGCGCGGCCCAGGCGGCGGGCAAGAACGCGGTCGGCGTGATCCTGACCGGCATGGGCAAGGACGGGGCCGCCGGCATGCTGGACATGCGCAATGCCGGCGCACACAATTTTGCCCAGGACGAAGCCAGCTGCGTCGTGTTCGGCATGCCGCGCGAAGCGATCGCGCTCGGCGCCGCCCACGAAGTGGGCAGTTTGCAGGCCTTGCCGGGCATGGTGCTCGACCACCTGGCTGCGCAGGGCGGCCGGGCGTTGCGTGTTTGATCCAGCTGGCCTTGTGTTGATGCCATTTTATCGCCGTACGGCAACAAAAATGCTATTCTTGAGGCTGATTCCACGGTCGCGCGATTTTGTTCAGCGCCTGCCCACTAAACCAAAGCAAAAGATTCAAAACGGAGTAATTCATGGCTGATCCAAAGTTGCGTTTTCTGGTTGTTGACGATTTCTCGACGATGCGCCGCATCGTCCGGAATCTGTTGAAGGAACTGGGTTATGCCAATGTCGACGAGGCAGAAGACGGCGTGATGGCGCTGGCCAAGCTGCGCAGCGAACCCTTCGACTTCGTGGTGTCGGACTGGAACATGCCGAACATGGACGGCCTGACCATGCTGCAGAACATCCGTGCCGATCCCGCGCTGGCCAAGCTGCCGGTGCTGATGGTGACCGCCGAAGCCAAGAAGGAAAACATCATCGCGGCGGCGCAGGCGGGCGCCAGCGGCTACGTGGTCAAGCCGTTCACGGCCGCCACGCTGGACGAGAAGCTCAACAAGATCTTCGAAAAGATGGACAAGGCGGGCTGACATGACGGAGCAGACCGTGGCGCAGGTCGAGACCTCCCACGAGGAGGTCCTGAGCCGGATCGGACACATGACGCGCGCGCTGCACGAAAGCCTGCGCGGCCTCGGCCTCGACAAGCTGATCGAAAAAGCGGCGAGCGACATCCCCGATGCGCGCGACCGTCTCGACTACGTGGCACGCCTGTCCGAGCAGGCTGCCAAGCGCGTGCTGGACGCCACCGACGCCGCCGGCCCGGTGCAGGATGCGATCGAGACCCGCTCGGGCGAGCTGTCCGGCGCCTGGCAGGCCTTGCTGGAGCAGGGCGCGTCGGAAGCCGAGTGGCGTGCGCTGGCCCAGCGCACCATCGCCGGCCTGGACGAGTCGCGCGCCGGCGCTTGCGCGACGCGCGCCCAGCTGATGGACATCATGATGGCCCAGGACTTCCAGGACCTGACCGGCCAGGTGATCGGCCGCATCACGGGCATCGCCCAGAACCTCGAGAAGCAGCTGGTGCAGGTGCTGATCGACTTCGCACCGAGCGAGATCCGGCGCGAGATCGACAATGGCCTGCTGAACGGCCCGCAGATCAACCCGGAGGGCAAGAGCGAAGTGGTGGCCGACCAGGGCCAGGTCGACGACCTGCTCGACAGCCTCGGCTTCTGAACGCGCCGGGCCACGGCGCCGCCCCGCGTACCGCAACACGTTTCACTCACGCGCCCCATGCATCAAACTAACTTCATCGTCCGCGAACCGCTGCTCGATCCCAGGCAGCGCGTCATCGGCTACGAGCTGTCGTGGCAGCACCACGACGGCCAGACTCCCACCGACCAGGAGCTGGAAGACCTGGTCGGCTTCGTCGCCGGGCACGTCAACCACGCCGAGCACGGCTGGATGCTGCGCGACAAGCTCCTGTTCCTCGACGCCGTGCCCAAGATGCTCTCGCTCGACGCGCTGCACGCACTGCCGCCGGAGCGCACCGTCCTCACCCTGAACATCCGCAAGCTGACCGACCCCGACGTGCGCGCCGCCGTGCAGGCCGTGCGCGTGGGCGGAGTCGGGGTGTCGATCCGCGGCGCCGACCTCCGGCTGCTGGGCCGGAACCTAGCGCCCTACGCCTCCTACGTCGAGGTGCAGTTCGCGGGCAGCGACGTCGCCACCCAGGCCCGCACCTACGCCGCCGCCAGGCACGCCGCGGTGCGCATGGTGGGGCGCCCGGTGGCGACCTGGGCCGACTTCGACGCCTGCGCGGCGCTTGGCCTGGACGCCTTTGTCGGCAAGCTGCACCTGACCCCGCGTCCGGGCAATCCGGTCAAGGGCATGAACCCGACCCAGAGCACCATCCTGCAGCTGATGCAGCTGGTGCAGAACAACGAGGACCTGCCCAAGCTCGAGAACATCCTCAAGCGCGATCCGGCGCTCACCTACAAGCTGCTCAGCTACATCAATTCGGCCGGTTTCGGGGCCGCGCGCAGGGTCGAGTCGCTGCGCCAGGCGATCGCCCTGATGGGCTATGCGCCGCTGTACCGCTGGCTGGTGCTGCTGCTGGCCACGGCCAGTTCGAGCGGCTATTCGCCGGTGCTGATGGAAACCGCGGTGGTGCGCGGCCGCCTGGCCGAGCTGCTCGGCCAGGCGACGCTGCGCGGCGAGGGCGAGCACCTGTTCGTGGCCGGCATGTTCTCGCTGCTGGACCGCGTGCTGGGCCTGCCGATGCAGGAAGTGCTGGAGACGGTGCCGCTGCCGGAGGAAGTGGTCAGGGCGCTGGTGTCGCGCGAAGGTAGATATGGGCCTTACCTGGCCCTGGCCGAGGCCTGCGAGCTCAATTCGAACCTGGTGGCCTCGCTGGCGCAGTCGCTCGGCATCGCGCCGCTGGAGCTCAACAAGGCGCACCTGTCGGCGCTGGCCTGGGCCCAGTCGATCGCCGCCTGAAGGCCGCAACCCGATTCAGCGCGGCGCCGCGCGCCGCTCGGGCGTCCCGGTGGTCACGAAGCGCTCCAGCGTCTGCTGCATCTGCATCGAGATGCTGGCAAAGCTGCATCCCACCTGCACCTGCTCGCCCAGCAGGAAGGTGCGGAAGGGCCGCAGCAGGCGCACTTCGAGGTCGGCCGTGATCACCAGGTTCGGCCCCAGCTGCAGGCGCACGCCCTCCAGCTTCTTTCCCACATGCAGCCCGAAGCACTGTTCGGGCGTCGCGCGCAGTCCCACCCCGCCTTGCGAGAAGTCGTACAGGGGCAATTCCATCTCGCTTCCCTTGATGCGGAAGGTGGCCAGGTAGTGCAGACCCACCGGCGTCTCGACCCGGCGCCCGGCGCGGCGGTTCAGCACCAGGCAGGCGGGCGGGAATTCGGCGGCGACGTGCAGCTTGTTGGACGGCAGCGGCTTCCAGGACTGGTCGAGCTCGAACTGCAGCTTGGCGTTGCCGCCCAGCGAAGCGACCAGGGTGGCCTTGCCGGCGGGAGGGCGCTCGCTGCCGGTGAAGTCGATCACGAAGTGCGGCAGCGCGGGGTCGACCGACTCGATGCGCGCCAGCAGCGGCTCGATCCAGCCGGCCGGGAACACCGTGACCGGCTCGCCGGACAGGGACAGCGCGCTCAAGGCTTCGCCGATGTCGAGGGATCGCGCATTTCATGCGGCTCGGCGGTCCTGCCGATGCGGCTGAGCGCGTCCGATTGCCTCGGCGGGCCCTTGCGGTCGATGGGAGCGGCGGTTTCGTTCACGGCGACTTTCCTTGCAGGATTCCTTCATGGTGCGCGTACACCCCTGGGAGTGCGCGCGCGTCAAGTATAAGGCCAGTCCAGCTGATATTGCAATTTAGCAAGCAACGATAGCGATTTGTTACTCAGATTTCCAGGTTGTCGATCAGGCGCGTGTTGCCGAGCTTGGCGGCGGCCAGCACGACCAGCGGGGTGCCCGCTTCCAGGTCGGCCGCGCCCGGCGCCTGCAGGTCGATGCGCTTGCGGATCGACACATAATCCGGCTGCCAGCCGCGCGCGGCCAGGACGTCCATGGCCTGGCGCTCGACGGCGGCGACGTCGCGGCTGCCCGCGCGCATCGCTTCGGCCACGGCGCCCAGCTGCCGGTACAGCGTGGGCGCTTCGAGGCGCTCCTCGTTCGAGAGGTAGCCGTTGCGCGAGGACAGGGCCAGGCCGTCTTCGGCGCGGAAGGTCTCGGCGCCGATGATCTCGGTCGGCAGGGCGAACTGGCGCGCCATGTTACGGACAATCATCAGCTGCTGGTAATCCTTCTTGCCGAACACGGCCACGCGCGGCTGCACGCAGGAGAACAGCTTGGTCACCACGGTGCAGACGCCGTCGAAGAAGCCGGGGCGGAACTCGCCTTCCAGGGTGTTGCCCAGACCTTCGGGCGGGCGCACGCGGTATTCCTGCGGCTCCGGATACATGTCCTTCTCGGTGGGCGCGAACAGCACGTAGACGCCTTCCTTCTCCAGCTTGGCCACGTCGTCCTGGAAGGTGCGCGGGTACTTGTCGAAATCCTCGTTCGGGCCGAACTGCAAACGATTGACGAAGATGGACGCCACCACCGGGTCGCCATGGCGGCGCGCCAGGCGCATCAGCGACAGATGGCCTTCATGCAGGTTGCCCATCGTCGGCACGAAGGCGGTGCGCAGCTGGCCGCGCAGCTGGTCGCGCAGTTCGTCGATGGAGGAAATGATTTTCATGGGAGTAACAGAATAGGAGTAAGGTAACCGGCTCTTCAAGCCGGGGAATAGGCCAGGCGCACATAGATCGGCGCAAAGGGCTCGGCCTGCGTGATCTCGATCAAGGTTTCCTTCGCCAGTTCGAGCATGGCGACAAAGTGTACAACCACGATAGGAATCGTGTGCTGGCCCGCGAACAGGTCGGAAAATTCGACGAAGCGCTGCGACTGCAGGGTGCGCAGGATGGCCGACATGTGCTCGCGCACGGACAGTTCCTGGCGGCTGATCCGGTGGTGCTGGGTCAGCTTGGCGCGGCGCATCACATCCAGCCAGGCGCGCTGCAGGTCCCAGGGGTCGACGTCCGGGAGCACCGGCGCCAGGCCCTGTTCGACGAACAGCTGCGGGCGCACGAAGTCGCGGCCTTCCTGGGGCAGGGCGCCGAGCGCCACCGCCGCCGCCTTGATCTGCTCGTAGTCCAGCAGGCGGCGCACCAGTTCCGCGCGCGGGTCGCCGACGTCCTCGACCAGGTCTTCATGCCGCTTGGGGAGCAACATCCGCGACTTGATCTCGATCAGCATCGCGGCCATCAAGAGGTACTCGGCGGCCAGCTCCAGGTTGCGCTGGCGGATCTGCTCGACGTATTCCAGGTATTGCAGGGTCACCTGCGCCATCGGGATGTCGAGGATGTTGAAGTTCTGCTTGCGGATCAGGTACAGCAGCAGGTCGAGCGGACCTTCGAAGGCATCGAGGAAGACCTCGAGCGCATCGGGCGGGATGTACAAGTCGTTGGGCAGGCGCGTCAGGGGCTCGCCGTACAGGCGCGCGATGGCCGCCTCGGCCGCATCGGCCGCTGCGTTCAGGTGCTCGTCGTGGATTGGCGGGTTGGCCCCATCCTGCGGGGGATCGGCCGCGCCGGGCGCGGCCTGCTCGGGCAGCATGGGGCTTACCTCGGCCTCAGACCTTGGACTGGTACGGGTAGGCTTGCTGGCGCAGGCGCGACGCGTTGATGCGCTCCTGTTCGTCCAGCGACAGCGGGGCCTTGTCCCACAGCAGGGCGCGGCCTTCCAGCTGGCGCTCTTCCATGCCTGGGGTCTTGGACTTCAGTTCCTTGATGAACTTGGTGTGCTCGGATTCGTACAGCGAGTGTTGTTTCTTGAAAAACATGATTTCCAGAGAGAAGTGAGGAACATCCGGACAAACGTTGCCCGGGGCAGATTCTTCTGCCCCGGGCCGTGCGCGTCAAGTTTACTTGTGCAGTTCGTTCAGCTGGCGGGCGATGATGTCGTGGTTGAGCCACAGCACCGGGGCGATCTTTTCCGACGCGCCATGGAACATCAGCGGACCGGCGCCTTCCAATACGAGGCTGGACAGGTGGTCGGTGATGAGTGCCTTCTTGTCCTTGTGCAGGTTGGTGATGGCTTCCGAGGTGCCGATCATGACTTCGGCCAGCTCCGGGGTATTGTCCATCGGCCAGGCTGCGAAGTTGCGGAAGTGGGCGCTGGTCGCGTCATTATTGTAGTGCTCGATGGTGTCGAGCAGGGACTGCAGCGAAATGTCTTCGCCCAGCAGGTCCTGGCAGATTGCCCATTGCTGGTCTGCCCATGCGCCGCCGCCTTCCTTCTTCAGCGCGAGCAGCAGCGGGAACAGCGACAGCTCGACGCCGACGAAGATGTCCGAGGAATTGGTGCGGATTTCCGGGCAGTTGAACACGGTCGCGGCGATGCCCTGGTTCCAGGCGGCCTGGGCGATCGACTCCAGGCGCATCTTGGCGTAGCCCTGGGTGTAGTTGGTGTAGGTCTGCCAGGTGTACTCGCCGCCGATCAGGATTTCGGTACCGTGGTAGCCATAGGCGGTGTAGCGCACTTCGCCGCCGGCGCGGGTCACGCGCTCGCGGATCGTGCTGGACGCATCGATCAGGTACTTGAGGGTATTGGCGGTGACTTCGTCGAAGTTCATCAGGATCAGCTTGCCCAGGTCGCTGTCGAGCAGGGCGCGCGAGGATTCGAAGCGCTCGCCGCGGCCTTTGTAGATGCGGTTGGCGATGGCCAGGAAGGCCTTGATCTTCGGGATGCCGCCGGCCATGGTGTGGGCGAAGAAGACGTTGGCGCCTTCCGGGATCAGCTTGTCGATCTCGGCCATCGCCTGGGCCGCCGAGCTGGTGAAGCGGCGCACGCCGGCTTCGCGGCAGCGCTCGATCTTTTCCCAGTCCAGCTTGTCGTCCTGCCAGGTCTTGAGCTTGACGTCCGCCAGCAGTTCGGTCGGATTCTGCTCGCCTTCCGGCGCGTCCATGTCGAAACCGGCCATCAGCGGCACGTTGACGATCTTGCCGCCGAGCTTCTCTTCCGCTTCAAGGTGTTCTTCCGCGGTGAGGGCGCGCAGGGCGCCGGACTCGTCGCGGCGGCCGACCGTGATGCCGACGATGCGCATGCCGGCGGCGCGCGCCTCGTCGATCAGGCCGTTCACATAGCCGCGGCCGAACAGCTCGCCGAACAGGACGAACACGTCGCCCTTGCGGAACACGTTGGCCTGCGGAATATGGCGGAGAGGAGTGAATTCGGTCATCTTATTATCTACCTATCTTGTATGGTCTGAAGAAGGCTGCCGGCAAGGGCCGGTGGAAGCACGAGTTTCAGAAAAATAACACGTCATTATAACGCCGCGGATGGGCGTGGCGTTGATTTTGGCGGTGGGGAAGAGGCGGGAATGCCGGGCTCCCTGCTGTGGCGAGCCCGGCGCGGGTCTGGCTCAGCGGATACGCATGCCCGGCTGCGCGCCCGGCGTCGGATCCAGCAGGTACAGGCCTGGATTGGCTTTCTCGTCGGCGCTCGATGCGCACAGCACCATGCCTTCGGACACGCCGAACTTCATCTTGCGCGGCGCCAGGTTGGCGACCATGACGGTCAGCTTGCCGACCAGGTCTTCCGGCTTGTAGGCCGACTTGATGCCCGAGAATACGTTGCGGTAGCGGCCTTCGCCCACGTCCAGGGTCAGGCGCAGCAGCTTGCCGGCGCCTTCGACGTGCTCGCAGTTGACGATCCTCGCCACGCGCAGGTCGACCTTGAGGAAATCGTCGATCGAGATTTCCGGCGCCAGTTCCTCGATGTCGTCCGCCGGCGCAGCCTCGGCCACGGGTGCCGCAGTCGCGGCGGCAGCCGGTGCAGGTGCAGCCACTGCGGGAGCGGCCGCAGGGACGCCTGCCGGCTTGTCGAACAGGTTCTCGACCGTCTTCGCATCGACGCGCTGCATCAGGTGGCTGTAGGCGCCGATCGTGCGGCCCAGCATGGTCTCGTAGACGGCCGCGCCATGGGTATCAAGCCAGCTCAGCTCGCCGTCGCCTAGGAACTCGGTGACGCGCGCGGCCACCTGCGGCAGCACTGGCGACAGCATGATGGTCAGCTGGCGGAACAGGATCAGCGCGGTGGTGCAGACGTCGTGCAGTTCAGCAAGCTTGGACTCGTCCTTGGCCAGCAGCCAGGGCTTGTTCTCGTCCACGTACTGGTTGACGATGTCGGTGATCTCCATGATCTCGCGCATCGCGCGGCCGTACTCGCGCGCCTCAAAAGCGGCTGCGATGCTGGCCTGGCGCTCGGCGCCCTCGTTCATCAGGGCCTTGCAAATCCAGCCCTTGGCCTGGTCGGACAGGCTGTCGGCCAGCTTGCCGTCGAATTTCTTGGCGATGAAGCCGGCGCAGCGGCTGGCGATGTTGATGTACTTGCCGATCAGGTCGCTGTTCACGCGGGCCACGAAGTCTTCGCCGTTGAAGTCCAGGTCTTCCACCTTGGCGTTGAGCTTGAAGGCCAGGTAGTAGCGCAGCCACTCCGGGTTCATGCCCAGCTCGAGGTAGCGCAGCGGCGAGATGCCGGTGCCGCGCGACTTCGACATCTTTTCGTTGTTGACCGTCAGGTGGCCGTGCACCGCGACCTTCAGCTTGTCGATGATCGGGTGTTGCGAGAAGTTCAGCATCGCCGGCCAGAACAGCAGGTGGAAGGACACGATGTCTTTGCCGATGAAGTGGACCTGCTCGGCTGCCGGGTCGTTCAGGAAGGCTTCGTAGTCGATGCCCTGTTTGCTGAAGTAGTTCTTCAGCGAGGCCAGGTAGCCGACCGGCGCGTCCAGCCACACATAGAAGAACTTGCCCGGCGCATCAGGAATCGGGATGCCGAAATAGGGCGCGTCACGCGAGATGTCCCAGTCGGCCAGCTTCTCGCCGGACTCGCCCAGCCATTCCGAGACCTTGTTCACCATTTCCGGCTGCAGGCGGCCCGGGGTGTTCAGCCATTCCTTCAGGAACGCGAAGCAGCGCGGGTCGGACAGCTTGAAGAAGTACTGTTCCGACGGCTTGAGGATCGGGGTCGAGCCGGTGAAGACCGAGAACGGGTTGATCAGCTCGGTCGGCTGGTAGGCGGCGCCGCAGACTTCGCAGTTGTCGCCGTACTGGTCCTTGGCGTGGCAGGTCGGGCATTCGCCCTTGATGTTGCGGTCGGCCAGGAACATGCCCTTGACCGGATCGTAGAAGCGGTCGACGGTCTTGGTATAGATCAGGCCGGCGTCAACCAGCTTGCGGTAGATGCCCTGCGACAGTTCGACGTTCTCCGGCGAGTCGGTGGAATACCAGTTATCGAAAGCGATGTGGAAGCCGTCCAGGTACTGCGGGCGGCCGGCGGCGATCTTGGCCACGAATTCCTGGGGCGTGATGCCTTCCTTCTCGGCCGCGATCATGATCGGGGTGCCGTGGGTGTCGTCGGCGCAGACGAAGTGCACCTGGCGCTGGTTACCATTGTCGCGCTGCATTCGCTGGAACCTCACCCAGATGTCGGCCTGGATGTATTCCATCATGTGGCCGATATGGAAGGCAGCGTTGGCGTAGGGCAGGGCGGTGGTGACGAACAGCTTGCGGGTCATGGTGGTCGAAGCGCTTTAGGTTTTGGGAAAGAAGCATTTTAACAGCGGAAGCCTGTGCATGCGCAGCAGCGACGGCCCGCATTTGCCAAAGCAACAAGAAGCCGCCGCCGTTTTGCGCTACACTTCGCCCCATCACATTGGAGAAACACATGAGCATCACTGAGAACGATGTCAAAGCAGCATTGTCGGCGGTCATCGATCCGAATACCGGGAAGGACTTCGTTTCTTCCAGATCCATCAAGAACATCAAGCTCAGCGGTAATGACGTCGCCTTCGACGTCGAGCTGGGCTATCCGGCGGCCAGCCAGCTGGCAAGCATCCGCGACAGCGTTGTGGCCGGCGTCAAGGCGCTGCCCGGCGTGGGCAGCGTGACGGCCAAGGTGACCACCAGGATCCTGTCGCACGCGGTCCAGCGCGGCCTGAAGGTTATGCCGAACGTGAAGAACATCATCGCGGTCGCCTCGGGCAAGGGCGGCGTGGGCAAGTCGACCACCGCCGTCAACCTGGCGTTGGCCCTGTCGCTTGAGGGCGCCAGCGTCGGCATCCTGGACGCGGATATTTACGGCCCTTCGCAGCCGATGATGTTGGGGATTAACGCCCGTCCCGAGAGCCGCGACGGCAAGACCATGGAACCGCTCGAGAACCACGGCGTGCAGGTGTCCTCGATCGGCTTCATGATCGACCCGGACGAGCCGATGGTCTGGCGCGGCCCGATGGTCACCGGCGCGCTGCAGCAGCTGCTGGAGCAGACCAACTGGCGCGACCTCGACTACCTGATCGTCGACATGCCGCCGGGTACCGGCGACATCCAGCTGACCCTGTCGCAGAAGGTGCCGGTCACCGGCGCCGTCATCGTCACCACCCCGCAGGACATCGCCCTGCTGGACGCGCGCAAGGGGCTCAAGATGTTCGAGAAGGTCGGCATCCCGATCATCGGCGTGGTCGAGAACATGAGCACCCACATCTGCTCCAACTGCGGCCACCACGAGGAGATCTTCGGGGCCGGCGGCGGCGAGAAGATGTGCCGCGACTTCGGCGTCGAGTTCCTCGGCAAGCTGCCGCTGAACCTGTCGATCCGCGAGCAGACCGATTCCGGCCGCCCCACCGTGGTGGCCGATCCGGACGGTCCGGTCGCGAGCGTGTACAAGGAGATCGCACGCAAGGTCGCCGTCAAGGTCGCCGAAAAGGCCAAGGACATGAGCAGCAAGTTCCCGAGCATCGTCGTCAAGAACGACTGATTTTTTACCAACTGGTAAAAAAACATGCGCGTGTCCAGCATCCGCGAGCGCCTGGCCCTGCTGGGCGCGCTGCCGCTGCACCAGGAGCGCGTGCTGCGCGACTGGGTGCAGGGCGCCGCCCACGAGCGCGGGCGCCGTCCGGCCTCCGATTTCCTCCCCAAACCGGTGCGTGCAGCCTTGCCCGGGCTGGACGCCAAACTGGCCGGCCTGGTGCGGCTGGTCTCCAGCCACCCGGGCGAGGACGGCTCCGAACGCCTGCTGGTGGGCTTGAGCGATGGCCAGATGGTCGAATCGGTGCTGCTGCCGCGCGACGGCGTGTGCGTCTCGAGCCAGGTCGGCTGCGCGGTCGGCTGCCAGTTCTGCATGACCGGCCGCGACGGCCTGTTGCGCCAGGTGACCAGCGGCGAGATCGTGGCCCAGGTGGTGCTGGCGCGCTCGCGCCGGCCGGTGAAGAAGGTGGTCTTCATGGGCATGGGCGAGCCGGCCCACAACCTCGACAACGTGCTGGAAGCGATCGAGCTGCTCGGCATCGAGGCCGGCATCGCGCACAAGAACCTGGTGTTTTCGACCGTCGGCGACCTGCGCGCCTTCGAGCGCTTGCTGGACGCGCGCGTGAAACCGGCGCTGGCGCTGTCACTGCACACCACCAAGGCGCCGTTGCGCGCCGAGCTGCTGCCGCGCGCGCCGCGCCTGGCGCCCTCAGCGCTGGTCGAGCACGGCGAGCGCTATGCGCGCCTGACCGGCTATCCGGTCCAGTACCAGTGGACGCTGTTGGAGGGCGTGAACGACGGCCCCGACGAACTGGACGGCATCGTGGCGCTCCTGCGCGGCAAGTACGCCATCCTCAACATGATTCCCTATAACGCCGTGCCCGACCTGGCATTTCGCCGGCCGAGCTGGGAGCGCGCCCGCGCGATCGCCGCCAGCCTGCACGCTCGCGGCGTGCTGACCAAGCTGCGCGATTCGGCCGGGCAGAACGTCGACGGCGGCTGCGGCCAGCTGCGCGCGCGGGCCGGGCGCACGATCGCCCTGCGCCGGGCTTGAGCGCCGTTCATTCACACGTCCTTGCTCGTCTAATACGGCGCTGCCGCGCGGATTTCCAGCAACTTTCTGTTCGAAAATAAAGTTCACAGGAATCTTCCTGCCTACACTCGGAGTTTGGAGCGTGGTGCATGGGATGCTTGATGAGCGATAACAGCAGACAGCGGTGGCGCAGGCGTTACCTGGACGCGGCTCACCTGTTCGTGCCGGCCAGGCTGCGCCAGGATGCGACCGTGCTGGCGCGTGCCGAGAACGTGGTGGGCGCGGCCCTGATGGCGGCCACCGCCGGCCCGCTGTACGCGCTGGCCTACTGGAAGCTGGGCCTGCCGCTGGCGGCCGCCGAGATCCTGGCCTGCTGCCTGCTCATGCTGATGGCGCCCCCGCTGCTGCGACTGACCGGCAGCATCGCCCTGGCGCGCGAACTGTTCCTGTGCGCGCTGTTCTTCAATTTCACCTGGCTGACCTGGCACCTGGGCGGCATCCATGCCCCCACGGCCAGCTGGCTGATCACCGCGCCGGTGGTGGCGATGTTCCTCGGCGGCGTGGCCAGCGGCGTGTTCTGGCTGGCGGTGAGCTGCGCCGCCGCCGCCGCGATCTGGGGCGTGAGCGCCTTCGGCCTGGCGGCGGCGCCCGCCCCGAGCCTCGACATGCCCTTGCTGCACCTGATCTGCAACCTCGGCCTGTATGTCGTGGTGCTGGTGTTCGTGCTGCTGTTCGAACTGACCAAGACCGAGGGCTTCGTCAAGCTGCAGCGCGCCCTGGCCACCATCAACGAACTGGCGATCCGCGATGAGCTCACCGGCAGCCACAACCGCCGCTTCCTGCTCCGCCTGATCGACCGCGAAAAGGAGCGCGCCGACCGCAATGGCCGCCCGTTCTGCCTGTGCCTGTTCGACATCGACGTCTTCAAGCGCATCAACGACACCTATGGGCACGCAGCCGGCGACCTGGTGCTGCGCCGCTTCGCCGAGGCGGTGCAGGGGCAGGTGCGCGGCACCGATGCATTCGGGCGCTACGGCGGCGAGGAATTCCTCTTGATGCTGCCCGAGACCCCGGTGCCGGACGCGCTGGTGCTGGCCGAGCGGGTGCGGCGCGTGATCGCCGGCCTCAGCTTGCGCGGCGCCGAGACGGGCGGCAGCGGGATCAGCCTCACGGTATCGGTCGGCGTGGTCGAATACCGGCTCGGCGAGGCCGTGGCCCAGGCCATCGCGCGCGCCGACGAGGCGCTGTACGTGGCCAAGTCGCTGGGGCGCAACCGGGTCCATTGCCACGACGAGGACGAGCGCCTGCCGGTGCTGCCCAAGCCGGCGCCGGAGCAGGGCGCGGCGCACGGACTTGGCGCGAGGCCGGGCGCCGCGCGCTTGCGCGATGCCGGACCGGGCGCCCAGTGCGACCAGCTCACCGGCCTGCTCAACCGGAACCTGCTGCGCGACCGCCTGCGCCACGCCATGGACCGCGCCAACCGCAACCGCCGCCCGGTGGCCCTGCTGCTCCTGAACATCAACGGCTTCAAGGAGATCAACGACGAATTCGGCTACGAAGCCGGCGACGAGCTCCTGGCCCAGGCCGGCGCCGCGATCCGGCGCTGCCTGCGCGATTCCGACACGGTGGCGCGCTGGGGCGGCGACGAATTCATCGCGCTGCTGGAAGACCTGAGCTTCGAATCCGACGCCCAGGTGGTGGCCGAGAAAATCCTCGACCGCTTCGGCCTGCCGCTGAGCGTGGCGGGGCGCGAGTGCTTCGTCACGCTGGCGGTGGGCGTGGCCCTGTATCCGGCGGCCGACTGCGACCTCGACGCCCTGCTCAAGCGCGCCGACATCGCCATGCGCGGCGCCAAGCACTGGGGCGAGAACAGCGTCCAGGTCTACTCCGGCGACACGGTGCAGCCGCAGAGCGAGCGCCTGGCCCTCAAGAACGGCCTGCGCGACGCCCTCGCGCAGGGCCAGTTGTTCCTGGAATACCAGCCGCAGATCGACCTGGCCACGCGCCGCGTGGTCGGCGTCGAGGCCCTGCTGCGCTGGCAGCATCCGGTCTATGGACGGGTCGCGCCCAGCCGTTTCATTCCGCTGGCCGAGGAGACCGGCATGATCGTCCCGATCGGCGACTGGGCGCTGCGCACCGCCTGTCTGCAGAACCGCGCCTGGCGCGCCAGCGGCCTCCCGGAGATCAAGACCGCGGTCAACCTGTCCGCGCGCCAGCTCAAGGAGCCCGGGCTGGCGGCGCGGGTGCTGGCGATCCTGTGTGAAACCGGGATGCCGGCGCGCTGCCTCGACCTGGAGATCACCGAGGGCATGCTGATCGAGGACCTGGCCGGGAACTGCGCCTTGATGAGCGGGCTGCGCCAGGCCGGGGTGGTGGTGTCGATCGACGACTTCGGCACCGGCTACTCGAGCCTGAACTACCTGTCCGAACTGCCGATCGACATCCTCAAGATGGACGGCCTGTTCGTGCGCCGGCTGGGCGCCGCCGGCGCCGGCAAGCCCGGCGCCCGCTCGTACGCGATCGCCGAGGCCATCGTGTCGATGGCGCACCGGCTCGGCCTGAGCGTGATCGCCGAGGCGGTCGAGACGCCCGAGCAGCTGGCCGACCTGTGCGCGATGGGTTGCGATTGCGCCCAGGGGTATTACTTTGCCCGCCCGCTGCCGCCCGCCGAGGTGGCGGCGATGCTGGCACGCCAGGTCGAGGACGCGCTCCCCCTGCCGGCTTGAATTCCCGCCCGTAATGCTTGTCCGCTCATCTCTTGTACCGGAGGATGCCGTGCTGAATGAACCGATTCCCTTTGATCCCGCCCACGACCTCGACGCGCTGGCCGCTTCGGGCGCGCTGGGCGGCAACGTCGCCCTGTTCCGCCAGCCGCGCGGACGCGACCTGCTGCGCCGCGCCGCGCCGCTCGACGCGTGGTGCGCGCTGCGCGCCCGCCATGGCGTCTGGCCCTATGGCCGCACCCTGGACGGCCCGCCGGCGCCGCTGGCCACCGTCGAGCGCCGCCAGGGCATCAACTTCGCCTCCCAGGATTACCTGTCGCTGGCCGCCCACCCGGCCGTCATCGACGCGGCCATGCGCGTGATGGCCGAATGCGGGCCGCACAGCGCCGGCTCGGCCGTCCTGCTCGGCAACAGCCGCTATTCGGGCGCGCTGGAGGAGGCGATCGGCCAACTGCTGGACTGCGGCCACGTGGTGTTGTTTCCGACCGGCTGGGGCGCGGCCTTCGGCGCCGTGACCGCCCTGGTGCACGGCAGCGACCATGTGGTGATCGACGCCCTGGCCCATGCCTCGCTGCGCCAGGGCGCGCACGCGGCCACCCGCAACGTCGCAGCCTTCCGCCACAACGACTGCGACCACCTGCGCGAACTGCTGGCCGGGCTGCGCGCGGTGGATGCCAACGGTGCGATCCTGGTCATCACCGAAGGCCTGTTCAGCATGGATGCGGACAGTCCCGACCTGCCGCTGATGCAGTACCTGTGCCGCGAGTACCGCGCGACCCTGCTGGTGGACGTGGCGCACGACCTCGGGGCCGTGGGGCCGGGCGGTACCGGCGTGATCGGCGCCCAGGGGATGCTGGGCAAGATCGACATCGTGATGGGCGCCTTTTCCAAGACCTTCGCCTCGAACGGCGGCTTCGTGGCCTGCTCGGAACGCAGCGTGCGGCGCCAGTTGCAGCTGTTTGCGGGGCCGCACATGTTCTCGAACGCGCTGTCGCCGGTGCAGGCCGCCACCGTGCTGGAGTGTCTGCGCATCGCGACCGGCGAGGAAGGCGAGCGCCTGCGCGCCGACCTGATGCGCAACGCGGTCGAGCTGCGCGCGCTGCTGCAGGAGGAGGGCTTGCGCTGCCTGGGCAAGCCGTCGCCGATCGTTCCGCTGTTGCTGGGTCCCGAATCGGCCACGCGGATCGCCGGCATGCTGCTGGCGCGCCGGCAGGTATTCGTCAACCCGATGGAATTCCCCGGCGTGCCCCTCGGCGCGGCGCGCCTGCGCCTGCAGTTGATGGCCCAGCATACGCCGGCCCAGATCCGGCGTGCGGCGCGTCAGCTGGCCGAGGCGGCGCGGCGCGCGCTGGCAGCGCCGCGTCCGCTGCTGCAGCCGTCCACGCCGGCCTGAAGCAGGGCGGGTGCGCGCATGGGTGCGTGAGCCAGGGACGGCGGGGTAAAATAACTCCTTTACCTTTCTTGCATCCAGACATGACCGTCCGCACCCGTTTTGCACCCAGCCCGACCGGCTACCTCCACCTGGGCGGCGCCCGCACCGCGCTGTATTCCTGGGCCTACGCACGCCACTTCGGCGGCAGCTTCATCCTGCGCATCGAAGACACCGACCTGGAACGCTCGACGCCGGAAGCGGTGCAGGCGATCCTGGACGGCATGCAGTGGCTCGGCCTGTCGCACGACGAAGGCCCGTTCTACCAGATGCAGCGCATGGACCGCTACCGCGAGGTGGTCGCCTCGATGCTGGAGCAGGGCACTGCCTACCTGTGCTACTGCTCGCCGGAAGAAGTCGAGGCGATGCGCGAGCGCATGAGGGCAAGCGGCGAAAAGCCGCGCTACGACGGCACCTGGCGTCCGGAGCCGGGCAAGACCCTGCCGCCAGTGCCGGCCGGCGTCAAGCCGGTGGTGCGCTTCAAGAATCCACTCGACGGCGAAGTGACCTGGCACGACGTGGTCAAGGGCCCGATCACCATCGCCAACAAGGAGCTCGACGACCTGATCATCGCGCGCCTGGACGGCACCCCGACCTATAACTTCTGCGTCTCGGTGGATGACTGGGACATGAAGATCACCCACGTGCTGCGCGGCGATGACCACGTGAACAACACCCCGCGCCAGATCAACATCCTGCGCGCGCTCGGCGCCGAGCTGCCGCAGTACGGCCACTTGCCGATGATCCTGGGCGCCGACGGCCAGAAGCTGTCCAAGCGCCACGGCGCGGTCAGCGTCATGCAGTATCCGGAGCAGGGCTACCTGCCGGAAGCCATGCTGAACTACCTGGCGCGCCTGGGCTGGAGCCACGGCGACGATGAGATCTTCTCGATGGAGCAGTTCACCGAGTGGTTCAACCTGGAGCACCTGACCGCGTCGGCGGCCCAGTTCAACCCGGAGAAGCTGGCCTGGCTGAACAACCATTACATCAAGCAGGCCGACAACGAGCGCCTGGCCGGCCTGGCCCGTCCGGTGCTGGAGCGTGAGGGCGCGCAATTCGAGAACGCGCCGGCCCTGCCGACCGTGATCGCGCTGGTGAAGGACCGCGCCAATACCATCAACGAGCTGGCCGATACCGCCATGCTGTTCTACCGCGAGCCGCAGCCCGATGCCGCGCTGCTGGCCCAGCACCTGACCGACGCGGTGCGCCCGGCGCTGGGCGCGTTCGCGGAGCGCTGCAAGACGGTCGAGTGGAACAAGGCCGCGATCGCCGCCATGTTCAAGGAAGTGCTGGGCGCGCACGGCCTGAAGATGCCGCAGATCGCCATGCCGCTGCGCCTGATCGTCACCGGCCAGCTGCAGACGCCGGCCATCGATGCGGTGCTGGAATTGTTCGGCCGCGAAGTGGTGTTAACGCGCATCGCAAAGTACCTCTAGATTCTTTTTTTGCGGAGCGCGCATTTTCTCAAAATGGGTATTTGCGAAATGCAAGGCGCTCCGCTATAATGCTCGCACTTCAGCAGCACACGGTAGCAAACAAGCAGGTCGAAGTAGTTTGCGACAGTGTGAAAAGAGGGGGTATAGCTCAGCTGGGAGAGCGCTTGCATGGCATGCAAGAGGTCAGCGGTTCGATCCCGCTTACCTCCACCATTCTGGAGTGCGGCAGCGATGTGGCAACATCGAGGTCGTGGTAGTAAAGTAGTACGGTAGTTCCGAGGTCCCCATCGTCTAGAGGCCTAGGACATCACCCTTTCACGGTGAGTACCGGGGTTCGAATCCCCGTGGGGACGCCAGCGTGCAACCAGCGGCACGCAGTAGTAGAAGTAGTTGCAGTATGTTAGAATGTTGTTTTCCCGTAGGGGGTATAGCTCAGCTGGGAGAGCGCTTGCATGGCATGCAAGAGGTCAGCGGTTCGATCCCGCTTACCTCCACCACGTAGGAAAAACAACAGTTCTGACAGTCCGGGTCCCCATCGTCTAGAGGCCTAGGACATCACCCTTTCACGGTGAGTACCGGGGTTCGAATCCCCGTGGGGACGCCAAGAATTTGGCAGCATGATTGACACCGCGGTGCGGTGCAATCGTAGTAAACAGCAGCAAGTACAGTTCAAGGTCCCCATCGTCTAGAGGCCTAGGACATCACCCTTTCACGGTGAGTACCGGGGTTCGAATCCCCGTGGGGACGCCAGCATAAAACCGGAGTAGACCAACGCGCATGCGCGGAGAGGTGCTCCGGTTTTTCATTTTGTCCAACGCAATTGCGTATCGACATGCCATCCGATTCAGCCCTTACCCTCGCACTGTTCTGCAAGGTCGTCGACAATTACGGCGACATCGGCATCTGCTGGCGCCTGGCGCGCCAGCTGTGGCGCGAGCATGGCGTCCACGTCAGCCTGTGGGTGGACGATCTCCACAGTTTCCGCCGGATCTGTCCGGAAGTCGACGCCGGCGCCGCCGTGCAGACGGTGCAGGGCGTGCTTGTGCACCACTGGCGCGACCAGGAAGGCGCTTTCGTGCCGGAAGACGTCGCCGACATCGTGATCGAATTCTTCGCGGTCGACATCCCGCCCGGCTACGTCGCCGCCATGGCGCAGCGCACGCCGCGCCCGGTCTGGTTCAACCTCGAAGGCTTGACGGCCGAAGAGTGGGTCGAGGGCTGCCACCGCCTGCCGTCCATGCATCCGCGCCTGAAACTCACCAAGCACTTTTTCTTCCCCGGATTTACCGCGAAGACCGGCGGCGTGCTGCATGAAGCCGGACTGGACGAGGAGCGCCTGGCCTTCCAGGCCGACCCGCGCGCGATGGCTGCCTTCCTGGGCGGCCTCGGCCTGAGTACTGCCGAGATGCAAGGCCTGAAAGTCTCGCTGTTCTGCTATCCGCATGCGCCGGTCGCCGCACTGCTGCGTGCCTGGTCGGA
Source organism: Massilia varians (assembly GCF_027923905.1). Taxonomy (NCBI): domain Bacteria; kingdom Pseudomonadati; phylum Pseudomonadota; class Betaproteobacteria; order Burkholderiales; family Oxalobacteraceae; genus Massilia; species Massilia varians. The sequence goes on along the minus strand of NZ_AP026966.1, from coordinate 3,865,225 downwards.
AGGGGGACGGCCCGTGACCTGCCTGGTGCCGGAAGGGGTGGCCGCCGAAGCGGTCCGGGCATGGATGGGAGGCGGCGCCCGTGCCGGCGACAGCGCGACGGTTGGCGCGCTCACTGTGCGCGTGCTGTCGTTCGTGCCGCAGCCCGACTACGACCGGCTGCTGTGGGCCTGCGACCTGAATCTCGTGCGCGGCGAGGATTCTTTTGTCCGCGCCCAATGGGCGGGGCGGCCTTTTGTCTGGCACATCTATCCGCAGGACGAGAACCTGCACCATAAAAAACTGCGCGCTTTTCTCGGCCGTTATGCGCCCGGCTTGCCGGCGCTCGAGCGTTTCTCGCTCGGATGGAATGGCGCGATCGATATCGATCCGATCGCGGCCGCATGGCAGGACTTGCAAGGTGAATTGCCGCGCATTGCCATGCGTGCGGAGGAATGGCGGGGGGAGGTGCTGGCCCATGGCGATTTGACCACGAAGCTGCTCGAATTCGCCCGCGAACTCAGAGGCGCTGCGCAAAATCCGGTATAATGCGCGGTTAGTCTCTAACGAAATACACAGGATCAAACGTAGGCTCCCAGGCTTTCTTCGCTCATGGCCACCGCTGATTTAATGCAACTTACTTTTTACGTAAAACTACTATGAAATTCGCTAAAGAAATCCGTGTTGGCAACATCATTATGGTCGAAGACAAGCCGTTCATCGTGCTGCGCTCGGACGTGAACGGTTCCAGCCGCACGGGCTTCACCTACAAGTGGAAGATGAAGAATCTTCTGACCAACGCCCCGCTGGAAAACGTGTTCCGCGGCGACGACAAGTTCGACGTGGTCGTGCTGGACAAGAAGCCGGTGACCTACTCGTACTTCGCCGACCCGCTGTACGTCTTCATGGATGAAGAGTACAACCAGTACGAAATCGAAGAAGAAAACATGGGCGACGCCATCAACTACCTGAAAGACGGTATGGAATGCGAAGCCGTGTTCTATGACGGCAAGGCTATCTCGGTCGAACTGCCGACCACCATCGCCCGCCTGGTCGTGTACTCGGAGCCGGCCGTCAAGGGCAACACCTCGGGCAACGTCCTGAAGGAAGCCAAGATCGAGAACGCCATCGAAGCCAAGCAGCACACCGTGATGGTGCCGCTGTTCGTCAGCACCGACGACGTCATCGAAATCGACACCCGTACCAACGAGTACAAGAAAGTCGTCCGCAACTAAGCGTCGACGTTCAAAAAAAAGAACGCTGCCTCGGCAGCGTTTTTTTTCGCCTGTGCGGCGTACCGGGTCGTCATCCATGATGTGTCACATGAGTAACTTTTACTGCTATGCTGATGCATCATTCGACATGGAGACGGGTATGAAGCGCAGGGATTTCGTTCGGCTCGGAGTAAGCGCAGGGGTGGCGGCGGGCGCCACCGCTGCAGTGACACAGGCACAAGCCGCACCCAGGGCGCCGGGCGGTGCCGCGGCGGGCATCCTGGATGCCGGTGTGCGCGAGCAGCAGGCCCAGATGGCGGCCGGCACGCTCAGCTCACACTCCCTGGTGCAGCAATACCTGGCGCGCATCGCCGCCATCGACAAGGCCGGCCCGCGCCTGAACGCGGTCATCGAGACCAATCCGGATGCGCTGACCATCGCGGCCGGGATGGACCGCGAACGCGCGGCGGGCAAGCTGCGCGGTCCGCTGCACGGCATCCCGGTGCTACTGAAGGACAACATCGCCACCGCCGACCGCATGAGCACCAGCGCCGGTTCGCTCGCCCTCGACGGCGTGCGCGCGGTCAAGGATGCGCACATCGTGACCCTGCTGCGCAACGCCGGCGCCGTCATCATCGGCAAGACCAACCTGTCCGAATGGGCCAATATGCGTTCCACCAAGTCGGTGAGCGGCTGGAGCGGCCGCGGCGGGCAGACCAAGAACCCCTACGCGCTCGACCGCAATACCAGCGGATCGAGCTCGGGCTCGGGCGCCGCCGCGGCGGCCAGCCTGGCGACCCTGACCGTCGGCACCGAGACCGATGGCTCGATCGTCTCGCCCTCTTCCTCCTGCGGCATCGTCGGCATCAAGCCGACCCTGGGCCTGCTCAGCCGCAGCGGCATCATCCCGATCGCCCACTCGCAGGACACGGCCGGCCCGATGACGCGCAGCGTGGCGGACGCGGCCTTGATGCTGGCCGCGATGGCAGGCCCCGATCCGGACGACAAGGCGACCGCCGACAGCCGCAGCCACGTGGCCGACTACGCGGCGGCCCTGCGCCTCGACGGCCTGAAGGGCAAGCGCATTGGCGTGGCGCGCAACTTCTTCGGCAGCAATGATGCGGTCGACGCGATCATCGAGAAGGAACTGGCGGTCTTGCGCGCGCAAGGCGCGATCCTGGTCGACGTCAAGCTGCCGAACGTCGACAAGTACAACGAGAGCGAGCTGCAGGTGCTGCTGTACGAGTTCGCGCCGGGCCTGGAGGCTTGGCTCAAGAACTATGCGCCACACGCCCCGGTCAAGAACATGGCGGACGTGATCGCGTTCAATGAAAAGAACGCGGCGCGCGAGATGCCTTACTTCAAGCAGGAACACCTGGTGGCGGCCCAGGCCAAGCCGGGGCTGGATGCGCGCGAGTACCGCGAAGCCCTGGCCAACGACCTGCGCTATTCGCGTGACGAGGGCATCGACCAGGTGATGAAGGAGCACAAGCTGGATGCCCTGGTGGCGCCGACCGGCGGGCCGGCCTGGCTCACCGACTACGTCAACGGCGACCACTACGGCGGCAGCTTCTCGAGCCCGGCCGCGGTGGCGGGCTATCCGCACATCACGGTGCCGGCCGGCTTTACGCGCGGCCTGCCGGTGGGGATCTCGTTTGTCGGCGGGGCGTGGAGCGAGGCGTCCCTGGTCGGCATGGCCTATGCCTACGAACAGGCATCGAAGCGTCGCCGCGCACCGGTGTACCCCGCCACCATCAACGTCAAGCTCTGATCAGCGCACGTTCTGCCTGGCCTTGGCGAACTGCGGCCCCCACAGCGGGTGGCCCTGTTCGCCGGGACTCAGGTCGAAGGACGCGTCCAGGCGCATCGCCCGCTCGAAGGCCTGGCGGCATGGGGTGGGGCGGTTGGTGACGCAGTAGCTGAAGGCGGTGTACTTGAGCGCGCTGACGCGGTTGCGCACCGAGCCGCTGTTCATGTCGTTCGAGCTCAAGCGCTTGATCGCGCCATTGAAGTCGCCGTCGTGGTACAGGGCAATGCCTTCGCGCAGGGCGGTTTCGTCGCGGTTCGCGGCCGGGCGTTCCGGGCGCGGGGCGGGGCGCTCGTTGCGCTCGGTACGCTCGGCGCGCGGATGCGAGCGATCGTCCACGCGCGCGCGGGGACGCGGCGCTTCATTCTTGCCCATGATGGAATTGAGCTGCGAATTCAGTTCGGCGCAGCCGCCGAGCAGCAGCACGGCGCCGAGCAGGCAGGCACGCAGGCCATGGGTCCTCATGCGTGGGTTCACTCCACCTCCTCTTCAGTAAAATCCATCTCGATGGTCGCGGACGCGCCCTTGACGGCGTTGACCGTGACGGTGTGCTCGGGGAAATTCGGGTTGACGATGCGGATCGTGTGCTGGCCCGGCGCCAGGGTCAGGCGCTTGAGCGGCGGGCTGGCGCCGTGGTCGACGCCGTCGACCTGCACCATGCCCCAGGGCTTGATCAGGAGCTTGTAGGTGGTGCCGGCCGCGGCTGGCAGCGGGCGCACGGTGGCGGCCTGGCCATGCACGGGGAGGGTGGCATCCAGGGCCGGCGGGGCGGCGGCCGGCTGCTCGAGCGGCATGCCGCCCGCGGGCGGCATTCCGGCAAGCAGGGATGGATCGGTCGCGGCCGGGGCGGGCGCCGCGGACGCGGTGGCGCCGGGGTCGGGCTCGCCCGGCAGCGCCAGCGTGACGGTATCGCGCGAGTCGGCCCCGTGCAGCAGGGCGAACAGGGCGCCGAGGGCGGCCAGCAGCACGGTCGCCGCCGCAATCAGGAGCAGCCAGCGTTTCATTCCGCCGGTGTCGCTCACGGGGGCGGGCGGTTCGCTCAGAAACGACACCGCCGGTTCGGGCGGAGCGGAAGACCGCGGCTGCGCGGGTACGGGCGGGCCGAGCGGCACGATGCCAAGCAGGTTGCGCAATTGTTCGATGGTATGGGGGCGCTGCTGCGGATCGGGCGACAGGCAGCGGTCGACGGCGGTCACGAAGCTGTCGCTGTACTGATCCCCGCCGTTGGCGGGGAAGCGTCCCTGCAGCGGCGCCGCGGGCGGATACTCCCTGGTGATGGCGTAGTGGACCACCGCCGCCAGGTCGTGCATGTCGCCCGCTTCCGACCAGGCGCTGCCCACGTCCGGCGAGGGCAGGAGCATCGGATCGCCCGAGTCGAGCACCAGCACCGTGTCGGGGCTGATGGGGCGGTGCGGCATCTGCATCGCGTACTGCAGTTCGAGCGATTGCAGGATCTGGCGGAAAATGCGCCGGCACCAGACTTCGTTGACGAGTTCGTGATTGAACTCGACGACTTCGCGCACGGTCCGGCCGTCGGTCTGCTGTTGCTGGGTTACGGGAGTGCTGGTCATCATGGCGTCGAGCCGCGCCCTGACACACAGGAAGCTGTCCGGAATGTGTCCCGGCGCGGTATTTGTATTTTGACAAATAATGCCAGATTTGCCGCGGCGGTGGCGCTGCTGAGCCAACCGTGCGCGGCTGTTACAAATCGTTACCGATAGCCGTGCAGCCTCAGGCCTCCAGGAAGCGCATCTTGAAGTAGCGGCCCTTGATGGCGCCGAATTCCGGACCCGGAGCCTGGCGGTCGCTCAGCTTGGCGACCGCCGCGTGCGCGGCGTGGCGGTCGAGGGCCACGTAGCTGGCGAACTCGCCGACGTTGATCTTGCCCACCTGTTCCTTGGTCAATCCGGCATCGCCGGTGAGGGCGCCGAGGATGTCCCCCGGACGCAGCTTGGCCTTCTTGCCACCGGCGATGTGCAGGGTCAGCATCGGGGCCGGCGCCGCGGCTTCAGGGTGCGCGCCCAGTTCGTCGAGCCGGTGCCATTCGGCCGGGGCGTCCTGGTATTCCTCGATCAGGCGCACCCATTTCTTTTCGTTCGGTGCGCACAGGGTGAGCGCCAGGCCGGCGTCCTGGCCACGGCCGGTGCGGCCGATACGGTGCACGTGCACTTCCGGGTCCTTCGAGACATCGGCGTTGATCACGGTGTCGAGGTTGGCGATGTCGAGGCCGCGCGCGGCGACGTCGGTGGCCACCAGCACCGAGCAGCTGCGGTTGGCGAACAGCACCAGAATCTCGTCGCGCTCCCATTGTTCCAGCTCGCCGTACAGCGCCAGCGCCGAGAAGCCCTGCTCGCGCAGGTGATCGGCCAGCTCGCGGCAATGGGCCTTGGTGTTGCAGAAGGCGAGGGTGGAGACCGGCTGGTAGTGCTTGAGCAGCTGCGCCACCGCTTCGTCACGGCCTTCGAAACCGATCTCGTAGAAGCGCTGTTCGATCTTTTCGGCGCTGTGCTGGCTTTCGACCGCCACTTCGAGCGGGTCGGCCAGGAAGCCGGCGGTGGCGAAGCGGATGTCGTCCGGGTAGGTGGCCGAGAACAGCAGGGTCTGGCGGCGCTGCGGGCAGCTTGATACGATGCCTTCGATCTCGTCGTAGAAGCCCATGTCGGTCATGCGGTCGGCCTCGTCCAGCACCAGGGTCTGGACCTTCGACAGGTCGAGCGTGTTGCGGCCGAGGTGGTCGCGGATGCGCCCCGGGGTGCCGACCACGATGTGGGCGCCGTGCTCCAGCGAGGCGATCTGCGGACGCATGGCGACGCCGCCGGTCAGGGTCAGGATCTTGACGTTGCCCACGCCGCGCGCCAGGCGGCGCAATTCATTGGCGACCTGGTCGGCCAGTTCGCGCGTCGGGCACAGCACCAGGCCCTGCACCGCGAACCATGCCGGGTTGAGCTTGTGCAGCACGCCGATGCCGAAGGCGGCGGTCTTGCCGCTGCCGGTCTTGGCCTGGGCGATCAGGTCGCGTCCTTCGAGCACCGCCGGCAGCGAAGCGGCCTGGATCGGCGTCATTCCGTGGTAGCCCAGGGTGGCGAGGTTGGCGAGGAAGCGCGGCGCCAGCGCCAGCGAAGTGAAGGGTTGCGTGTTCATGGTAGTCCAGCCAGGGATAAGGCCAACAGTGTAGCCAATTTGGCGGACTACGCCGAGGCCGGCGCCCACACCGGCAGGCCGGTCAGGTCGAGGTTCTCGTCGCGGCGCCAGACGGGCAGGCCAGTGGTATCGGTTTCTTCGAGCAGTTCCAGCTGCTCCTGCTTCAGGGAGGCCCGGCGCGCGCGGGGAGCGCTGCGCTTGGGTTCGACAACGGGGTCAAGCGGTGCAGCCGGCTCGAAGCCCGGCAGGTCGATTGTCGCGTTGTCTTTCTTGTCTCTCATCTGCCTGGATGCTGCGCTGCGTCGTTTTTGCTGCCGCAGAAAACAAAAGCCCGGCTACAAGAGTCGGGCTTTTATCGGTATTTGGTTGCGGGGACAGGATTTGAACCTGTGACCTTCGGGTTATGAGCCCGACGAGCTGCCAGACTGCTCCACCCCGCGTCTGAGAAAAAGATTATAGCGCGGATCGGCGGCTTGCGCAATCATTCGCTTGTTGCGACCGGATGCGCACGCAGGCGCCACAGCGAGGTCACTTCGCGCGAGCGGGCCGCATGCAGGGGATCGTCCGGGTCGCTCGCTTTGCCATGGGTCGGCCGCACGTCGTGGCGGGCAATGACTTGCAGACCGGCATCGGCAATCCAACCGAGCAATTTTTCGCGCGTGCGCAGCCCGAGGTGCTCGGCCAGGTCCGACAGGATCAGCCAGCCTTCGCCGCCCGGTTCCAGGTGCTGCGCCAGGCCGCCCAGGAAACCCTTGAGCATGCGGCTGTCGGGGTCGTAGATCGCGTATTCGATCGCCGAGCTGGGCTTGCCCGGCAGCCAGGGCGGATTGCACACCACCAGCGCAGCGCGGCCTTCGGGAAACAGGTCGGTCTGGACGATGTCGACCTGGGCGGCCAGGCCGAGGCGTGCGATGTTCTCGCGCGCGCAGCCGAGCGCGCGCGCATCCATGTCGGTGGCGAGCACGCGCTGGACGCCGCGTCGCGCCAGCACGGCCGACAGCACGCCGGTGCCGGCGCCGATGTCGAAGGCCAGCTTCGTTCCTGCCGCGCCTTGCGGCAGCGGCGCCTGCGCCACCAGCTCGACGTATTCGCCGCGCACCGGCGAGAACACGCCGTACCACGGGTGGATGTGCGCATCCAGGCTTGGTATGCGCACGCCCTTGCGGCGCCATTCGTGGGCGCCGATCACGCCCAGCAGTTCGCGCAGCGAGGCCACATAGGGTGCGTCGGCCGGCCCGTAGGCCTCGAGGCAGGCCTCGCGCACGTCCGGTGCGCGGCGCAGCGGAATCGCGTGGCCGGCATCGAAGGGGATCAAGAGCATGGCGAGGGTGCGTGCGCGCTGCAACTGCTGCAGGCGGTGCCGGTGGAACAGTTCGCTTGGACTTGCCGGCGCCTTGCCGGCCTTGGCGCGGCGCGCCCGGTCGCTCTTGTGCTCGACCCGGCGCACCAGCGCGCTCAGCAGCTGGCGCGCGTTCTGGAAGTCGCCGCGCCAGAGCAGGGCGGTGCCCTCGAGCGCCAACCGGTAGGCGGTGTCGGCGGTCATGGTGTCGTCGGCAACGACCACCTTCTTCGGCGCCGGCCAGCCGCTTTCCGAGCGCCATTGCGCCGAGCGCTCGGCGCCGCCTTCCAGCCAACTCAGTTGCCCCATCGTGTCGCTCATCGATGGCCGATCAGTGATGGTGGTGCCAGTTGCCGTCGGCGGATTCGAGATAGGACTTGACGGCGTCCGGGCTGCCGGTGGCGTGGCGCTTGGGCTCGCCGCATTCGCAGACGCCCAGGTAAGGCTGGATGTGCGAGCAGGCCGAGACCTTCTGCAGGGTGACCTTGACCGGTTTGGCGCACTTGGCGCATTTGAAAGTGAGGAAGCGGGCTGGCTTCATAAGCGTGTCGTATGTGGGTTGCGGGAAGAGAGCGGCATTCTACACCCGCATCGCCTACTCGACCACGACCGCGCTGGAGCCGCCGCCCGCCGGACGCACCAGCACCTTGGTGGCGATGCGCTCGGTCATTTCCTGCACGTGCGAGATCACGCCCACCTTGCGGCCCAGCGATTGCAGCGCGTCCAGGGCATCCATCGCCACCCCCAGGGTGTCGGTGTCGAGGCTGCCGAAGCCCTCGTCGATGAACAGCGATTCGACCCGCACCCGGTTCGAGGACAGTGAGGCCAGGCCGAGCGCCAGGGCCAGCGACACCAGGAAGGATTCGCCGCCGGACAGGGAATTGACCGAGCGGACTTCGCCGCCCATGTCCTGGTCGCGCACCATGAGGGCCAGCGAGGGCGCGCCGTTGTGGCTGACGCGCTCGAGCCGGTAGCGCCGCGCCAGTTGCCCGAGGTGGGCATTGGCATAGCCGAGCAGCACGTCGAGCGTGAACTGCTGCGCGTAGTTGCGGAACTTCTTGCCGTCGCTGGAGCCGATCAGCTCGGACAGCTTGCCCCAGCGCTGTTCTTCGAGCTGCTGGCGCTCGATCTCGGCCAGCGTCGTCTGGGCCTGCACGCGCCGGGCGTCGTCCTGGCCGAGCCGCATGCGCAGTTCGGTGGCGAGGTCGTGGGCCGCACGGCGCTCGCTGGTGAGGGCGTCGACGGCGGCGGCCACGGTCTCGAGACTCAGGCCGCTTTCGGGCGCGCCTTCGGCGTGCAGCACGCGCTGGGCGCGGCGCTCCGCCAGCACCGCGGTGGCGCTGGCGCACTGGGCGTCGAGCGCACCCAGCGCGCTGCGTTCCTGCGCCAGCCAGGTGCCGCCGACCGCCAGCAGGCGGCCGAGTTCGGCAGAGTCCTCGACCGGATCGAGGCCCTTGACGAAGGCCGACTTGCGGTAGTCTTCCAGCCAGTCGGCCAGCGCCGCGGCGGCCCTGGCGCCGGCGGCGTCGAGCTGGGCGATGTGCCCGGTCAGCTGGGCCAGTGCGCTGCGGGCGCTGGCTTCGCGCTGCGCGGTCTCGGTGGCCACCGCCTGGCGGGCCGACAGATGATTGCGGGCGGCACCGACGGCGGCCTGCAGTGCCTGCTCCACTTCGGCGACCGGCCGGCCGTGCCACAGGGCGAGGCGCTGGTCGCGCTTGTCCTTCAGCTCGGCGTCGATGCGCTTGAACTCGGCGGCGACGCCGGCGCCGTGGCGATCGGCCTGGGCGATGCGATCGAGCGCGCCGGCCACCTCGGCCTCGAGCGTGGCAAGGGCGGCGCTGCTGCGCGTCTGCAGCTCGGTCTGCTGTTGCCATTGCGCGGCCTCTTGGGCGCGGCCTTCATGCCAGGCGTCGCCCTGGCGGCGCCAGGCATCCTGCCAGCCGTCGCCGCAGGCATGCGACAGGACCGGGTCGAGCTCGGCCAGCAAATGCGCCAGCTGGGCGGCGGCGGCATCGCGCTGGACCGTCGCGGCGCGCAACTCGGCCTGCAGGCGGGCGCCGGCCTCGCGCGCGCTATCGCGGGCCTGGCGCAGGCCGGCATGCTCCTGTTGCGCCTTGTCGTAGGCGGCCTGGGCGGCGTCGCGCGCCAGTGCCGCGCGGCGCAGGGCAGCGGCGCGGCCGTCCAGCGCCGCCGCGGCGGCGCGTAGCGCGTCGCGGGCATCGGCGAACCAGGCCTTGCGCACCGTATCGTCCTGGCCGTCGGCGGCCGGGACCTCGGCCGCCAGCGGCTGCGCGGCCCACTCCGCTTCGAGTTCGTCGAGCAGCTTGCGCAGGGTGGCGCGTTCGCGCTGCAGTCCGGCGAGCCGGTCGCCGGTGGCGGCCAGGGTGGCGGCCTGCGCCGCCTGCACGGCCTCGTTGTCGCGCAGGCGGCCCCGGCAGTCGCCGACCTCGGCGCGCAGGTTCGCCAGCATGGCGTGCAGCATGTCCTCGCGGCCAGCGTCGCGGTAGGGATGCTGGTGCGAGCCGCAGACCGGGCAGGGCGTCTCATCGTGCAAGGTCGCGCGCAATTGCTCCACGTTTGACGCGCAGGCCAGCTCCGCCGCGGCCAGCGACTTCTCGGCCTGCCGCAGCGCCGCCGCGAGGGCCGGCGCTGCGCCGCGTGCTTCCTCCAGCAGGCGGCCGGCGGCGGCGCGGGCCGTGTCCACCCGGTCGAGTTCGGCAGCGGTGTCGGCATGCTCCTGGCGTGTCGTGACCAGCGCCGTCCAGGCCTTCTCGGCGGCGCCCAGGCGCTCGCGGCGCGCGTCCAGGGCCTGGCGTTCGCTGTCGAGCGCCTGCGGGTCGACCGCGTCGAGGGCGGCCATCGCTTCGCGCCGCGCCGTGTCGAGGGCTTCGAGGCGCTCGCTGGCGCCGCTCAGCGCCAGGGCGGCGGCCTGCTCGTGCGCGGCGGCCTGCTGCGCCTGGACGGTCACCGCCGCCAGCGCGCTGGCGGCGCCGGCGTCGAGCGCGACCGACTGCGCGGCCTGGGTCAGCAGCTTGTCCCAGCGCGGCCACTGGGTCGCCATCGGTTCCAGCCGCGCGTGCAGCGCCAGCCAGCCGCCGGCGCGCTCGCGCTGGCCTTTCGCGCTGTCGTGTTCGGCCGCCTTGGCGGTGTGCACGGCGCGCGCCTGGCGCGCCTCGGCGCGGGCGCCTTCCAGTGCGGCCGCGGCCTGGCCGTGCGCGGGTGCGAGCGCGGCGATGGCGGCGTCGAGCGCCTTGGCGCTGTCGAGCTGTGGCGCCGAGGCACGCAAGGCGCTTTCGGCGGCATCGAGGGCGGACAGGGCGGCATCGACCTCGAGCGCCGCCTGGCGGCGCGCATCCAGCGCCGCCGCCAGCGCGCTTTCCAGCTTCCCGGTCGACTCGAGCGCCGCCTTGTGTTCTTCCTGCAGGCGCTGGACGTCCGTGACCAGCGGGCGGGCCGGCTGTACCGCGTCGAGGGTGGCCAGGCGCTGGCGCCGTCCGGCCGCCTCCTGCTGCGCGGCCTGGGCCCTGTCGAGGGCAGCCAGGGCCTGGGCTTCGCTCTGCTGGAGCTTGGCCGCTTCCTGGTGCCAGCGCAATTCGCCTTCGAGGGCGGCGCGGCGCGCATCGACCGCTTCCAGCGCCAGCTCGGCATTCACGCGCTCGGCTTCGAGCTTGTCGCGTTCGTCGGGCGGCATCGGCGCCTGGTTGGCCAGCCTGGCGGACAGGGTCCGGGTCCGCTCCTGCTCGGCCCGGTAGCGCTCGAAAGCGCGCCGCGAAATGTCGCTGTAGATCGTGGTGCCGGTGAGGGTTTCCAGCAGCTCGCCGCGTTCGTTCTCGTCGGTCTTGAGGAAGGCCGAGAACTCGTTCTGCGCCAGCAGCACGGCGCGCGTGAACTGTTCGAAGGACAGGCCGATGCGCTGCACGATTTCCAGCGTCACTTCGGTCTTGGTGCCGCCCAGCGGCGCCAGTTCGGGCAGCCGGTGCAGGGTCATCTTCGAGGGCTGCAGGGCGCCGCTCGGCTTGCCGTAGGCGCGGCGCACGCTCCAGCGCGCGCGGTAGCGGATGTCGTCGTTGCCGGCGAAGTCGACCTCGGCCCAGGCGTCGGCGGCGCCGCGCCGCAGCAGGGTGCGCGGGTCGAGCGCCGAGACGGTGTCGCCGCCGACGTCCGGCAACTGGCTGCCGGCGCGCTTGAGCAGGCGCGGGGTGGCGTCGTACAGCGCCAGGCACAGGGCGTCGAGCAGGGTGCTTTTTCCCGCGCCGGTGGGGCCGCTGATGGCGAACAGGCCGCTCGAGGCGAGCGGTTCGGCTTCGAAGTCGACCAGGAATTCGCCGGCCAGCGAAGCCAGGTTCTTGCCGCTGATGCGCAGGATCCTCATGCCGCGTCTCCACCCAGGGCCGTGGTGAGCTCGGCGAAAGCCGCCAGCTGCTCCGGCGGCGCCTCGTCGCCGTAGCGCTGCGCCCACAGGCGCCGGAAGATGTCGTCCGGCTGCAGCTGGGCCAGCTGGTCGAGGCTCAGGGCTTCCTCGGCCTGGTCGACGCTGGCGTGGCGGCGCGTCGGCTCGATCTTGGCCAGGCGCACCGGCTTGCCGGCGAGGGCCGCTTCGACGCGCGCGCGCAGGCCCGGCTCGGGACCTTCGAGCAGCACGCGCACCTCGAGGAAGGGCTGCTGCTGCGGTGGCGCGTCGGGAAGGGCGAGCGCTTCCAGCGCGGCCAGCACCTCGTCGATCGGCGCCGGCTGGCTTGGTACGCGCAGCAATTGCACCGCGCGCGGTACCGGCAGCGGCGTCACCGACCGGGTGCTCGCGCCGTCGAGCTCGACGAGCAGCACCTGGTGCTGGTAGCCGACTTCGGAGAAGGACAGCGGCAGCGGGCTGCCGCAATAGCGGCGGTGCTCATGGCCGCCGACCCGTTGCGCCAGATGGAGGTGGCCCAGGGCCACGTAGGCCACTTGCGGATCGAACATCGACGCCGGCAGGGCCTCGGTGCCGCCGATCACGATGCGGCGCTCGGAATCCTGGGACGACTGGCCGTCGACCATGTGGCAGTGCCCCATGGCGACGATCGCCTCGTTCCCGGTGCAGCGCGACCGGGCCAGCGCGAAGGCCTGGCGGTAGAGCAGGGCGGTGCCTTGCAGATAGGGGTCCAGCGCCGCCGATTCGTCTTCGGCCGCCACCCGCGGCACGTCGCCCGGGCGCAGGAAGGGAACCGCCAGGCACCATGCACCGACCGTCCCGTCGCGCCGGCGCAGCGGCACCAGGAGGCGCTCGAGATCGACGCTGCCGTCCGGGCTGCGTGCGACGTTGCCCACCACGATGGTGCCGTGCGCTTCCAGCAGCGGCGTGGGCGCTTCGAGCCGCCCGGGCGAATCGTGGTTGCCGGCGATGACCACCACCTGCAGATGCGGCACCTCCCTCCTTGCCTGCTGCAGGAAACGGTACAGCTGGCGGTGGGCGGCGGCCGACGGGTTGGCATTGTCAAAGATGTCGCCGGCAATGAGCAGCACGTCGATCTGCTGCGCCGCGAGCGTCGCCACCAACCAGTCGAGGAAGCACGCATGCTCGTAGCTGCGATCGAAGGTGTGCAGGGTCTGGCCCAGGTGCCAGTCGGAAGTATGGAGCAGCCGCATGGTTGGAATGGAAAGTCGGGTCGGCGCTCACTATAGCGCAGACTTCACGTGTCGCCCAAGGAAAGACTGTGTTTTTTTACAGTAGTATTGGTTTGCTATTAAAATAAGGACATGAGCGCGATCAAGCCGGATTTCGAACTTTCCTTAAGTGGCGCCCGGGCCCTGCACCTGGCGCAGGAGATGCTGGCGCCGCGGCGCCGCCGCGCAGCAAGCGCGACGTGCTGGCGGCGATCCGGCGCATGGGCATGCTCCAGATCGATACCATCAGCGTGGTCGCGCGCAGCCCCTACCTGGTGCTGTGGAGCCGGCTGGGCGACTATGACCCGGTCTGGCTCGACGAATTGCTGGCCGAGGGCCATCTGTTCGAATACTGGGCGCACGAGGCCTGCTTCCTGCCGATCGAAGATTACGGCCTGTACCGCCACCGCATGCTCGACCCGGAGGCCATGGGCTGGAAGTACTCCGCCAACTGGATGCGCGAACGCGCCGACCAGGTCGCAGCGCTGCTGGCGCACGTGCGCGAACAGGGGCCGGTGCGCTCGTCCGACTTCGAACGCAGCGAAGGCAAGGGCGGCGGCTGGTGGGAATGGAAGCCCGAGAAGCGCAGCCTGGAAGTACTGTTCACGGCGGGCGAACTGATGATCGCGCGCCGCCACAATTTCCAGCGCATTTACGACCTGGCCGAACGGGTGCACCCGACCTGGCACGACGCCCACCTGCCGGCGCTGGAGGACGTGCGCCGCGGCTTCGTGCTGCAGGCGGTGCGCGCGCTCGGACTGGCCCGGGCCGCGTGGATTCCCGACTACCACCGCACCCGGCGTCCGCACCCGGACCCCGCGGCGCTGGCGGAGCAGGGCCTGCTGCTGCGCGGGCGGGTCGAAGGATGGAACGATCCGGTCTACATCCACCCCGAGCATGCGCTGCTGGCGCGCCAGGCAATGGAAGGGCGGCTGGCGCCGCGCCTGACCACGCTGCTGTCGCCGTTCGACCCGATCGTCTGGGACCGGCGCCGCGCGCTCGAGCTGTTCGGCTTCGACTACCGGCTCGAATGCTATACCCCGGCGCCCAAACGGCGCTACGGTTACTTCACGCTGCCGATCCTGCGCCGCGGCGCGCTGGTCGGGCGGATCGATGCCAAGGCCCACCGCAAGGCCGGCGACTTCGAACTGCGCAGCGTGCACCTGGAGCCTGGCGTGCGCGTCAGCGAGCGCTTGGTGGATGACGTGGCCGCCGCTATACTGCGCTGCGCGCGCTGGCACGGATGCGCCCGGGTGCGGCTCAATCATGCCGTACCGGAAAGCTTCGGCATGCGGCTGACTGCAGCGCTCGCCGCTTCCGGAACCGTCGCGTTGCCGTAATCGTGCTTTGACATCGCAACAACTAAAAAGTCTCCAATGTCCACCGGTCGTCGCTTGCGCCACCTCAAACCCGAGTAGGGGCATCTCTCTACACTACGAGTTCCCTGAGGCCGGCCATAACAATAAAAGCTGCCGTCCACCCCGACAAAAACGCTTCCCCAGCCAAGACCCGCGGCCCGCGCCCGGCCCCGCCCTGGCGAAGCCATCCTGAGAGGAGACAAGATGCTGACTTCGACCTACACGCTGGTGACCCTGTCCATCGAACAAGCCAGCGCGCGCATCGGCCTGCAGTCCCTGCTGGAACGCTGGCAACCGGGCACCCGCCAGCATGCCATGCCGACCCGACGCGAGGTCAAGCTGGCCTGCGATGCCTTGCGGGTCGCCTTCGACAACTGCTACTGGCGCAAGCTCGACAAGTTCGTGGTGCCGGCCCTGCGCCGCGCTGGCGCGGGCGCCGAACTGCTGGGCGAGCTCGATGCCCTGACCCTGGCCGCGATCGAGGCGCGCGCCGACGCCCATGCGGCGGCGGCCGTGCACGACCCCGGCTTCGGCGCCGCCCTGGAACGCTGCTGCAGCCTGCTGCTCGAGCGCCTGGAGCGCGAGGAACGCGAGTTGTTCCCGCTGGCGCGCGTCCATGTGCCGAGCGAAGTCTGGTTTGCAATCGCCAACCAGATGCTGGTCCAGGATGCCTGGCAGAACGAGAACCGCGGCTATGGCACCGGCCAGGTCATGGCCGGCGCCATCGACGGCAATCCGTCCAGGCAAGGCGCGCTATCGTTCCTGCCGCGCTACGCCGCGCACTGAATGCATGAAACAAGGGCGCGTGGCGGGCGCCACGATGGTTGTTTGCTATGATGGGGGTTTTGGAAGTGCGATTTCATCATGTTCGAATTCCTTTTCAAGCGGCAGGGTGGCGACAAGCCGGCCGGCGCCACTGGTGACAAGCCGGGCAGCGCGCCGGTGGCCCGGGATGCCGGACCAGCCGCGCCGCCGGGTGGGCCATCGGCCGCCGGTGCACCGAGCCCGCGCGAGCAGCAGGCCGAACAGCTCAAGCAACTGAACGGCGACGAGCAAGCCGCGGTCGCCTTCATCCTTTCCTCCGAATTTTCCGAACTGCGCCTGGCTGCCGCCGAACTGGTCCACAGCCGGCCGCAGCTCGAGCGCGTGCATGCGGCGATGCGTAACCTGGATCGGCGCGTCGCCAAGCTGATGCAGGCGCGCCTGGACGCGATCCGCCACCATGACGCCGAGCTGCGCCGCGGCCAGGAAGCCCTGGCGCATGCCAGGGCACTGCGCGACGACGCGCTCCTGACGCCGAACCACGTTGCCGAACTCGACCGTAAATGGGCGCTCATCAGCGCGCCGGAACTGGCGCCGGAGTTCGATGCCGTCCGGAGCGAACTCGGCCAGCGCCTGGAACACCAGGTGCAGTTGCAGCGTGCCATGATCGACCGCCTGGCCGCGCTGCGCCAGCTCGAGTCGGGCGGCCTCGAGCCCGCCGCCTTTGCCGAACGCCTCGATGCGCTGTCGCGCGAGCAGGCCGCCGCCCTGGTGGCGCCGGGCCATGCGTCGCTGCCGCGCTCGCTGGTGGCGGAAGTCGTCACCGAGCAGGCGCGCCTGGCCGCCAGCCTGGCCACCCTGGAACAGGACCGCGCCGCGCTGGCCGCGCGCGAGGCCGCGCTCGCGCAGTGGCAGGCCCAGCCGATCGCGGAACTGAAGGCGGAGCTGCTGCGCAAGGAATGGCAGCGCCTGCCGGCCTTGCCCGCCAACGCACCGGGCGCACAACTGCAGGGACGCTTCGATGCGCTGCTGGCCAGCCTGCCGCAAGAGGCGCCCAGGCCAAAGCCGGAGCCGGCCAGGCCGGCCGCGGCGGCGCCATCCGCGCCGAAGCCGCCCAAGGCCCAGAACAAGGGCGCCGACCAGCACTTCCTGGACCGGCTCGATGCGATGGAAGCAGCCCTGCAGCAAGGCTCCCTCGGCACCGCCGCCGAGCTCGACAAGTCGCTCAAGGAAAGCAAGGACAAGGGCATGCGTCTCACGCCTGCCCAGGCCGAGCGCCTGAACCACGTGCGCGCCGAGCTCAAGCGCCTGTCCGACTGGGCGCGCTGGGGCGGCAACGTTTCGCGCGAAGAGCTCATCAAGCAGGTCGAGTCCTTGTCCGCGCAGAACCTGGCGATGGGCGAACTGGCCAAGAAGGTCGGCAGCATGCGCGAGCGCTGGAAGGCGCTCGACAGCCTGTCGGGCGCCGCGCCGCGCTCGCTGTGGGAACGCTTCGACGCCGCCTGCACGGCGGCCTATGCGCCGGCCGCCGCCCACTTCCGCCACCTGGCCGACGAGCGCCACGCCAACGCCGCGCGCGCCCAGGCCCTGGTCGACGAGGCCCAGGCCGAGATCGCACGCCTGGAATCCGGCGAGGCCGACTGGAAACACGTGTCCGGCACGGTGCAGCGCCTGCGCACCGCCTGGAGCCACCTGGGCGCGATCGACCGCAAGGACAAGAAGCGCCTCGACGGGCTGTTTTCCGAGGCGCTCAATACGCTCCAGCGCCCGCTGGAAGAACAGCGCAAGGGCGAGATGAGCGTGCGCGAGCAGCTGATCGACGAAGCGCTGGCGCTCGATCCGCACGACCGCCACGCCGTCGACGCCCTGCGCGATCTGCAGGCGCGCTGGCAGGAGCATGCGCGCGCGCTGCCGCTCGAGCGCAAGGCCGAGCAGGCGCTGTGGCAGCGCTTCCGCGCCGCCTGCGACGCGCTGTTCGCCAAGCGCAAGGAACATGCCCATGCGGCGGACGCCGAACGGCGCGCCCACGAAGCGGCCAAGGACGCATTGTGCGCGCGCCTCGAAGCCGCCGCGCCGGATGCCACCCCGGCCACCGCCAGCAAGCTGCTGCGCGAGGCGGCGGCCGAATGGGCCGCGATCGGACCGGTGCCGCGCGCCCACGAGGCGCGCATCGAGAAGCGCTACCACGCCGCCCTGGCCGCGGTGCAGCACCATGCCGACGTGGCGCGCCGCGCCGCCGGGCTGGCGCTGGCCGGCGCCGTGCGCGACAAGCTGCGCCTGATCCAGGCGCTGGAAAACGCCATCGTCAATCCCGACGCCCACACCAATCCTTCCGACTGGCGCGCGCGCTGGGACGCGCTGCTGCCGCTCGAAGGCGGATACGAAGCGGTGCTGCATGCCCGCTTCGAGGCCGCCCTGGGCGCCCTGGAAGGCGAGCGCAGCGGCTACGCGCGCCAGCTCGAAGCCAACCGCGAACAGCTGCTGCACGAGCTGCTGCGCCTGGAGATCGCGGCCGGCATCGACAGCGGCGCCGAGTTCGCGCGCGAGCGCCTCAAGCTGCAGGTCGAGGTGCTGCAAAGCTCGCTCAAGTCCGGCCACAGGACCGGACACGGCGCGGGGCAGGGCGCTAGCGCCAAGGGCTTGCACGAGCTGCTGGCCCTGCCGGCCCTGCTCGACGCCCGCACCGAGCTGCGCATCGAACAATTGTTGACGCGCTACGCGAAGGACGGCCGATGAATGTGCCGATGCGCACGCCCGATTCCGGCCACCTGACCGACATCCGCGTGCAGGAAGCGGATTTCGACCTGTCGCGCGAACTCGCCGCCCTGCGCGCCGGCGACGGCCGCGTGGGCGCCGTGGTGAGTTTTGTCGGCACCGTACGCGACCTGAACGAGGGCGCGGAGGTAGCGGAGATGGAGCTCGAGCACTATCCTGGCATGACGGAAAAGGCGCTTGGCGACATCGTGGCCCAGGCCAGGGCGCGCTGGCCGCTGCTGGGCGTGCTGGTCATCCACCGCGTGGGTCCCTTGAAACCGCTCGACCAGATCGTGCTGGTGGCGTGCGGCGCGGCGCACCGGGGCGAGGCCTTCGCCGCCTGCGAGTTCATCATGGACTACCTGAAGACCGACGCGCCGTTCTGGAAGAAGGAGCAGACGCCGGAAGGCGCGCGCTGGGTCGACGCCCGCGCCAGCGACGATTCCGCCAAGCGCAAGTGGGCTGAAGCTTGAGCTGGCTGGCGGTCGGTCTTGGTGCGGCGGTCGGCGCCTGGCTGCGCTGGGGACTGGGCCTCTGGCTGGGCAGCCTGCATGCCTACGTCCAGATCGGTACCCTGGCCGCCAACCTCGTAGGCGGCTACCTGGTCGGGCTGGCGCTGGGCTGTTTCACGGCCTACCCCGCCCTGGCGCCGGAATGGCGCCTGTTCGCCATCACCGGTTTCCTCGGCGGCCTGACCACCTTCTCCAGTTTCTCGGGTGAATCGGTGCTGCTGCTGCAGCGCGGCGAGTACGGCTGGGCACTGCTTCACACGCTGCTGCACCTGCTCGGCTCGATCCTGTTCTGCGTGGCCGGCTTCGCCACATGGCGCGCCCTGCGCGGCTAGCGCCGTTCTCTTGCATGGCGCGTCCATTGCACATCTTGAAAAGCGGACAGTGGCCCCTATCTTGCTCCTCAGTTAAGAACACCACTAGGGAGCAATATCATGCGGCAAGACAAACTGACGACCAAGCTCCAGGAAGCGCTGGCGGATGCCCAGAGCCTGGCGGTCGGCAACGATAACCAATACATCGATCCGGTCCACCTGCTGGTCGCCCTGCTGAACCAGGACGACGGCGGCGCCCGTTCACTGCTGCAGCGCGCCGGCGTCAACGTCGGCGGCCTGGGTAATGCGCTGAAGTCGGCGCTCGAACGCCTGCCCCAGGTCTCGGGCACCGGCGGCGACGTCCAGGTCTCGCGCGAGCTGGTGGCGCTGCTGAACCTGGCCGACCGTGAATCGCAGAAGCGCGGCGACCAGTTCCTGGCGTCCGAGATGGTCCTGCTGGCGCTCACCGAAGACAAGTCCGAGGCCGGCCGCCTGGCGCGCGAGCACGGCCTGGCGCGCAAGGCCCTGGAATCGGCCATCCTTGCCGTGCGCGGCGGCGAATCGGTGAATTCGCAGGATGCCGAAGGCCAGCGCGAAGCGCTGAAGAAATACACGCTCGACCTCACCGAGCGCGCCCGCATGGGCAAACTGGACCCCGTGATCGGCCGCGACGACGAGATCCGGCGCGCGATCCAGGTGCTGCAGCGCCGTTCCAAGAACAACCCGGTCCTGATCGGCGAGCCGGGCGTCGGCAAGACCGCCATCGTCGAAGGCCTGGCGCAGCGCATCGTCAATGGCGAAGTGCCCGATTCGCTCAAGGGCAAGCGCGTGCTCTCGCTCGACATGGCGGCGCTGCTGGCCGGCGCCAAGTACCGCGGCGAGTTCGAGGAACGCCTGAAATCCGTGCTGAAGGAGCTGGCCCAGGACGAGGGCCAGACCATCGTCTTCATCGACGAGATCCACACCATGGTCGGCGCCGGCAAGGCCGAAGGCGCGATGGACGCCGGCAACATGCTGAAACCCGCGCTGGCGCGCGGCGAATTGCACTGCGTCGGCGCCACCACCCTGGATGAGTACCGCAAGTACGTCGAGAAGGATGCCGCGCTGGAGCGCCGCTTCCAGAAGATCATGGTCGACGAGCCGAGCGTGGAGGCGACCATCGCCATCCTGCGCGGCCTGCAGGAAAAATACGAGCTGCACCACAAGGTCGAGATCACCGACCCGGCCATCATCGCCGCTGCCGAGCTCTCGCACCGCTACATCAGCGACCGCTTCCTGCCGGACAAGGCGATCGACCTGATCGACGAGGCGGCCTCCAAGATCAAGATCGAGATCGACTCCAAGCCGGAAGTCATGGACAAGCTCGAGCGCCGCCTGATCCAGCTGAAGATCGAGCGCGAAGCGGTGCGCAAGGAAACCGACGAAGCCTCGATGCGCCGTCTCGAGCTGATCGGCGAGGAGATCGCGCGCCTGGAACGCGAGTACAACGACTATGAAGAGATCCTCAAGTCGGAGAAAGCGGCGGTGCAGGGCACGGCGCACATCAAGGAAGAGATCGAGCGGGTCCGCCACCAGATCGAGGAAGCCAGGCGCCAGAGCGACTACAGCCGCATGTCCGAGCTGTCGTATGGCCGCCTGCCGGAACTCGAAGCCCAGCTCAAGAAGGCCGAGGAAGCCGCCGCCGGCGCCGACGGCGACGCCGACAAACCCAAGCTGCTGCGCACCCAGGTCGGCGCCGAGGAAATCGCCGAGGTGGTGGCGCGCGCGACCGGCATCCCGGTGTCGCGCATGATGCAGGGCGAGCGCGAAAAACTGCTGCACATCGAGGACGAGCTGCACAAGCGCGTGGTGGGCCAGGACGAGGCAATCGTCGCGGTGTCGGATGCGATCCGCCGCTCGCGCGCCGGCCTGTCCGACCCGAACCGCCCGTACGGCTCCTTCATGTTCCTGGGCCCGACCGGCGTCGGCAAGACCGAGCTGTGCAAGGCGCTGGCGGCCTTCCTGTTCGATACCGAGGACTCCCTGATCCGCATCGACATGAGCGAATTCATGGAGAAGCACTCGGTCGCCCGCCTGATCGGCGCGCCGCCGGGCTACGTCGGGTATGAAGAGGGCGGTTATCTCACCGAAGCGGTGCGCCGCAAGCCCTACAGCGTGATCCTGCTGGACGAGATCGAGAAGGCCCATCCGGACGTGTTCAACGTGTTGCTGCAGGCGCTCGACGACGGCCGCATGACCGACGGCCAGGGCCGCACGGTGGACTTCAAGAACACCGTCATCGTCATGACCTCGAACCTGGGGTCGAACAAGATCCAGTCGATGGACACCGATGAGCCGGGCGTGGTGAAGCTGGCCGTGATGGCCGAGGTGCGCGGCCACTTCCGCCCCGAGTTCATCAACCGCATCGACGAGATCGTGGTGTTCCACGCGCTCGACGAGAAGAACATCGGCGCGATCGCCAAGATCCAGCTGCAGGCCCTGGAGCAGCGCCTGGCCAAGATGGAGATGCAGCTGGACATCGACGACGAAGCCCTGCAGAAGATCGCGGAAGCCGGCTTCGACCCGATCTATGGCGCCCGGCCCCTGAAGCGCGCGATCCAGCAGCAGATCGAGAATCCGCTGTCGAAGGCGATCCTGTCGGGGCGCTTCGGGCCGAAGGACACGATCCCGGTGCGGGTGCGCGGCGGAAACCTCGTGTTCGGCGAACAGGTGGAGCTGGCCAAGTAAGGCTTGGCCTGCCGCCCCCGGCAACAACGGCGCGTCCCGCAAGGCACGCGCCGTTTTTTATCGCTTGAACCGGGGGGGCAAGCCCCCTTGCGCTTCCTGCGCGCCATCCAGCCCACCAGGCCCAGCCCGCCCAGCATCATCGCGTAGGTCTGCGCCTCCGGTACCGGCGCGATGGCCTGCGACAGCAGGCTGCCCACCTTGCGCTCGCCCTCGCCGAAGAAATTCACCTTCAGGTGCGGCGCTTCCAGGTCGGGCGCGCCGCCGTTGAAGCTGAACTGGAACACCATGTTGTCGGCCAGCGCCACGCGCTCGCCGGACAGGCACAGGCTGCGTCCCGCATGGGAGCCGCCGGCGCAGCCGTTCGCGTTCAGCTCGTTCGACGACAGGGTCCAGTTGGCCGCCATGCCGGGCGCCGACACCAGGCTCACGTCGGAGAAGCTGCCCAGGTTCTTGAGCTGGAGGGCGCCGATCGAGCTGGCCTCGAGCCAGTCGCCGGTGCGGTTGGCGGCGTCGATTTCCAGGGTCAGCAGCTTGCCGCTCCAGGTCGACGTGAAGGTCACGCCCTGGTAGGTGAGGGAAGCGGCCTGGCTGGAGGCGGCAACGCCGGCGCCGAGGGCCAGGATGGCCGCGGCCTTGGTAATGAAGGTCTTCAATTCAATCTCCTCGATGATATTGAATGACCGGACCTTCGCGTCAAGCGAACGGCCCGGACCCGCGTACGGATGAGCACGCGGGTCCAGACTATGCCGCTCGTATTGACCTTTCTATTAGGCGACTAACCAATGGCTGAGTTAGCGCAGCGGACCGCGGGAAGCGGTCCCTGGAGGAAGCTGGGGGAGGGGATCAGGCCTTGCGGCGGCGACGGCGCACCAGGCCCATCACGGCCAGACCGGCGCCGATGATGGCGAGCGATTGCGGCTCGGGCACCTCGCCCGACTGCTCGTCGGTCGGCATGACGACCGGCGTGTTGCCAGTGTCGGCGGCGCCGCCTTCCTGCATGGCGATGGGCGGCGGCGGCATCAGTACCGGATCGATCGCGGGCGGTGGCGTCGGCACGGGAGCCGGCGCCGGAGCGGGTGCGGGCGCCGCGACCGGCATGGTCTCGGCCTGCCATGGGAAATCCATCGACAGCAGGCTGCCGACCTTGGTGCCGCTGGCGTTGACGAAATGGACCTTCAGGTGCGGCGCGGCCAGGTTGGGTGTGCCCTCGAAAGTAAAGGTGAACAACATGTTGTCGGCGAGACCGATCGCGCCGCCGCTGTAGCACAGGCGGCTGCCTTCCGCTTTCCCCTTGCCCTTGCCGGCGCAGCCGGAGGCATTCAACTCCGCGCTCGACAGGTTCCATTCGGCGCCGGTCGGGCTGCTCATCTTCACGCTGCCGAAACTGCCGACCGTCTTGATCCCCAGGGCATCGATGGCGGTGGCGCCGGCCCAGCCGCCGCTGCGTCCGGCCGCGTCGATCTGCAGTGTCAGCACATTACCGGTATAGCTGGTCGTGAACACGACGCCATCTTGCTTGATCACGCCGGCGGATGCATTGCTGGCGGCAATCACGAGGAGGCTGCTGAGAACGGAGCGGATGAGGGGACGCACAATCACTTTCGATAGTTTGTTAAATTTTTTGACGAATCTGATGAATTGCATGACGTCATTACTAATTCATCTAGTCAATAAATACTTGCTCGAATTAATCATTAAATGCATCGATGCAACACGGTAGGATGTTCACCCGTATTTCACATCGTGAAATACACATTGCGCCTGACGAAATACGCAGCAAACCGGCTCAGGTCGTCCATTCCCATTCTGAGAAATTTTATTTCGTATCATGAAAATAAATATGTAAGTGGCTGAAATATATAGATAAAAAAATCTTTTGATGTCTTATATAAGAGTTGTTGTGCTACGCACAAACTGATCTATGATTTACCCAACGGATTCCTTCGCAACTTAGTCCTCAATCAGGAGAAACAGCATGGCAACTCGTGAACAACAGATCAGTGAACTCCAGCAAGACTGGGAAACCAATCCGCGCTGGAAAGGCGTGACGCGCAACTACACGGCTGCCGATGTGGTCCGCCTGCGCGGTTCGATCCAGGTCGAGCACACCCTGGCCAAGCGCGGCGCCGAAAAGCTGTGGAACCTGGTCAACGACGAACCCTATGTGAACGCACTGGGCGCCCTGACCGGCAACCAGGCCATGCAGCAGGTGAAGGCGGGCCTGAAGGCCATCTACCTGTCGGGCTGGCAGGTGGCGGGCGACGCCAACGTTGCCGGCGAAATGTATCCGGATCAATCGCTGTATCCGGCCAACTCGGTGCCGCTGGTGGTGCGCCGCATTAACAACACCTTCCAGCGCGCCGACCAGATCCAGTGGTCCGAGGGCAAGGACGACATCGATTATTTCGCGCCGATCGTGGCCGATGCCGAAGCCGGTTTCGGCGGCGTGCTGAACGCCTTCGAGCTGATGAAGTCCATGATCGATGCCGGCGCCGCCGGCGTGCACTTCGAGGACCAGCTGGCCTCGGTCAAGAAATGCGGCCACATGGGCGGCAAGGTGCTGGTGCCCACCCGTGAAGCCGTCGAGAAGCTCAACGCCGCGCGCCTGGCCGCCGACGTGATGGGCACCCCGACCCTGGTGATCGCCCGCACCGACGCCGAGGCCGCCGACCTGCTCACCTCGGACGTGGACGACAACGACAAGCCCTTCTGCACCGGCGAGCGCACCGTGGAAGGCTTCTTCAAGGTCAAGCCGGGCATCGAGCAGGCCATCTCGCGCGGCCTGGCCTACGCGCCCTTCGCTGACCTCGTGTGGTGCGAGACCGGCAAGCCGGACCTGAACTTCGCCAAGCAGTTCGCCGAAGCCATCCATGCGAAATTCCCGGGCAAGATGCTGGCCTATAACTGCTCGCCTTCGTTCAACTGGAAGAAGAACCTGGACGACGCCACCATCGCCAAGTTCCAGAAAGAGCTGGGCGCGATGGGCTACAAGTTCCAGTTCATCACCCTGGCCGGCTTCCATGCCCTGAACTACAGCATGTTCAACCTGGCGCACGGTTATGCCCGGCGCGGCATGTCGGCCTTCGTGGAGCTGCAGGAAAACGAGTTCGCCGCCGCCGAGAAGGGCTTCACCGCCGTCAAGCATCAGCGCGAAGTCGGCACTGGCTACTTCGACGCCGTGACCCAGACCATCCAGCAGAACCAGAGCTCGACCACCGCGCTGCACGGTTCGACCGAGGACGAGCAGTTCTTCGACGAAAAAAAGGTCGCTTGAACGCTTCCTGCACCACTTACCTCTAAGACTTTGCCGCAGCGCCCGCAAGGGCCTGCGGTTTTTTTTCGTGGGCCCAAGAAAGAGCGTTGTAGTGGATAATGGCGGCCATTGCACCGTTGTAAAACACTTCTCAGGAATTCCAGCTTATGTTGAGCTACCGCCACGCCTTCCACGCGGGTAATCACGCCGATGTCCTCAAACACTTCGTACAGGTGCAGCTGCACCTGTACATGAACCAGAAGGACGTCGCCTACACCTATATCGATACCCACTCCGGCGCCGGCGTGTATGCGCTCGACAGCTTCCAGGCCACCAAGACCGGCGAGTACGACACCGGCATCGGCCCCTTGTGGAACGCGACCGATGTCCCCGAGGCGCTCAAGCCCTATCTCGACCTGGTCAAGGGCATGAACCCGAGCGGCAAGATGCGCTACTACCCGGGTTCGCCCTACGTGGCCGACCAGATGTCGCGCCTCGACGACCGCCTGCGCCTGTTCGAGCTGCACCCGGCCGACGTCAAGATCCTGAACGAGAACTTCCGCAAGGCCGAGGCGCACAAGGCCGAGCAGGGCGAGCGCGCGCGCGGCAAGCGCGTCCTCATCGAGCACGGCGACGGCTTCCAGAGCCTGAAGAAACTGCTGCCGCCGCCTTCGCGCCGGGCGCTGGTGCTGGTCGACCCGCCCTATGAAGTCAAGGACGACTACAAGAAGGTGCGCGACGCGCTGGAAGAAGCCCTGGGCCGCTTCCCGAGCGGCATGTACGCGGTCTGGTATCCGGTCCTGCAGCGCATGGAGTCGCGCCAGTTCCCCGACCGGCTCAAGCGTTTGCCGGCCAAGGAATGGCTCAACGTGACCCTCACCGTGTCGACCCCGGGCCCGGACGGCATCGGACTGCACAGCAGCGGCATGTTCATCCTGAACCCGCCCTACACCCTGGAGCCGATGCTGCGCGAGACCATGCCCTGGCTGGTGCAGGCGCTGGGCAAGGATGCCGGCGCACGCTTCACCATCGAAACCGGCACCCAGCTGACCGGTGCGGCGTCTGGCCGCCTGGCCGGCGAAGGGCCACGCCTGCCTGTCGGCAATGCGCGCCGCGCCAGCCCGCTGTCCGGCAAGGGCAGCCTGCGCCTGCCGGGCGAGAAGATGGTGCGCGAAGGGGAAGCACCGGCGCCGGCCGCACCGAAAGCCGGCGCGCGCCGCGCCTGGCGCCCGGACGCCAACGTCCAGGGCAAGCCGCAGGCGGGCGGGCCCGGCGAGGGGCGGGCGCCAGGCAAGCGCCCGGCCGCCGCGCCAGGCGTCACGGGTGCACGCTTGGGAGCGCCGCGGGCGGATGGCGCGCGCACTGCCGGCCCGAGGCCGACTGGTGCGCGCACTGGTGGCGGCAAGGGCGGCGGCAAGCGCTGAGCCGCAAATTCGATATAAAAATGCTAATAGTGTCGGATTTGTAGTATAGTCGCCGAGACAGGCCTGCGCGCCTGTCCGGTGCGTTTATCCGCGCCGCAACAGTTTCCAGGAGTTTGTTCGATGCATGCCGAAGCAACGGCAGCGGCATCCGTGCCGTCCAACGATTTTTTTCTCGCACGTCAGCCTATCCTCGGCCGTGACCAGCATCTCGTGGCATTCGAGCTGCTGTTCCGTGCCGCCGGCGAGGACGACGATGCGAAACTGACCGACAACGCTGCGGCGACGGCGGCGGTGATTTCGCACGCCTCGCAACTGGGCATGGAGCAGGTGGTCGGCGAGCAGCTTGCCTTCGTCAATGTGGACGAGGTCGTCCTGATGAGCGACTTCGTACGCTTCCTGCCTCCGCATAAGGTTATCCTCGAAATCCTGGAAACCGTCAAGCCGACCCAGCAGCTGTTGGCGCGTGTTGCCGAATTGAAAGAACTCGGTTTCAAGTTCGCGGTCGACGACGTGGTCGAGCATTCGCCCGAGCTCGATCGCCTGGTCGGCCTGGTCGACGTCATCAAGGTCGACGTCAAGCTGGTGCCGCCGGAAGAGCTGAAGGACCTGGTGCGCTCGCTCAAGTCCACCGGCAAAAAATTATTGGCTGAAAAAGTCGAGACGCTGGACGAATTCAGGCTGTGCATGGAGCTCGGTTTCGAATACTTCCAGGGCTATTACTTTGCCCGCCCCGTGATCCTGTCGGGCAAGAAGATCACGCCTTCGGAAATGACCATCCTGCGCCTGCTCGAGCTGGTGAGCTCGGATGCGGACGCCCAGGTGATCGAAACCGCAGTCAAGCGCGACGCCCTGATCAGCCTGAACCTGCTGCGCCTGGTGAACAGCCGCGCCGCGCCGGGGCCGCAGATCGAATCGCTGTCGCAGGCCTTGCACCAGCTCGGGCGGCGCCAGCTGCAGCGCTGGCTGCAGATCCTGCTGTACACCACCGCGGGCGGGGTCGAGCTGGCCTCGCCGCTGCTGCAGCTGGCCACCACGCGCGGCAAGCTGCTCGAGCTGATGACCCTGGCCCGCTATCCGAACGACGCGGCCAGGGCCGACCGTGCCTTCACGGTGGGGATCATGTCGCTGGCCGATGCGCTGTTCTCGATCCAGATGCGCGACATCCTCGACAATGTCGAGGTGGCGGACGACGTGCGCGTGGCGCTGCTCGACCGCGAAGGGGAGTTCGGCACCATGCTGCGGGTGGCCGAGCTGCTCGAGGCGGCCGAGGGCGGGTGCAAGCTGTACAACGCGCTGCGCAGGCTGGGCCTGTCGGTGGCGCAGATCCGCGAGATCGAGCTGCAGGCGTTCGACTGGGTGCGCGAGCTGACCCACGAGGTGCACTGATTCGTAGCGTTGCCGACGTCGCCACAGCGCACGTCGGCGTTGCACGCGCGGACGGCAAAGCCGTCCACCCTACTGCGCCAGAAACAGGAACACAGTCGGCTTCTTGTGAAAATCCGGCCCCTTGCCAGCCGCCAGCGCCGCCTTCCACTTCGCGGCCGTCAGCGTGCGGACCGACTCGGTGGCCAGCGACAGGTCGGTTGCCACGCAAATCAGGGTGCCCGGCTGGCACGCGCTTACCAGGGCTTCCAGCATCTGTCCATTCCGGTACGGCGTCTCGATCAGGAGCTGGGTCTGCTTCTCGCTGCGCGAGCGCCCCTCCAGTTGCCCGATGCGCTTGCTGCGCTGGGAGGCGTCGGTTGGCAGATAGCCATTGAAGGCGAAGCTCTGGCCGTTCAGGCCGCTCGCCATCACCGCCAGCAGCAGCGAGGACGGTCCCACCAGCGGGCGCACGGCAATCCCGTGCTGGTGGGCCAGGCGCACCAGGTCGGCGCCGGGGTCGGCCACCGCCGGCACCCCCGCTTCCGACACCAGGCCCGCGTCGCGCCCCGCCAGCAGCGGCTGCAACAGTTGCGCGAGCGCGGCCGGCGGCGTGTTCACGTTCAGTTCGGCGATCTCGATTTCCTGCAAGGGCTTGGCCAGCGGATGGTCGATGGCAATCAGTTTCAGGAAGGCGCGCGCGGTCTTGGCGTTTTCGGCGACGAAGTAGTCGAGCCTGGAGGTCAGGGCCTGCACCTGGGTCGGCAGCAGGGCGGCCAGGGCGCCGGAGGACGCGTCGGTGGGGCCAAGGGTGTTCGGGATCAGGTAGAGGGTGCCGGGCATCGTTCAGAAAAAATAAGAGGTGTTACACGCCGAAGAAGGAAACGCCGGCGCGGCGCAGCATGCCGGTCAAGGCGATCAGGGGCAGGCCGGTGAGGGCGGTCGGGTCGCTCGACTCGATGCGTTCGAGCAGGGCGATGCCCAGGCCCTCGTTCTTGGCGCTGCCGGCGCAGTCGTAGGGCTGCTCGATGCGTAGGTAGGCGTCCAGCTCGGCATCGGGCAGGTCGCGGAAGTCGACGAAGACCTGCACATTCTCGACCTGGGCGGCGCTGTGCGGGTCGGTCACGCGGCTGTCCCACAGGCACAGGGCGGTATGGAACACGACGCGGCGTCCGCGCATCAGCTGCAATTGCGCCAGCGCGCGCGCATGGTCGCCTGGTTTGCCGATCTGCATGCCGTCAAGCGTCGCCACCTGGTCGGAGCCGATCACCAGCGCTCCCGGCGCCAGGGCGGCGACCGCAGCCGCTTTTTCGCGCGCCAGGCGCAGGGCGGTGTCCTGTGGCGCCTCGCCTGCATGGGGCGTTTCGTCGATGTCGGGGGCGATGGCCTCGAAGGGCAGCTGGAGGCGCGACAGCAGCTCGCGGCGATAAGCGGAACTGGAGGCGAGAATGAGGCGCGAAGGTGCCGAACTTGGTATCATTGCGGTCTGGCGAATAAGGAAAACTATAAGCTAAGCTTATAGACAATATATCTCCAACAAGTAAACCCGATAAATCATATCGGGCACAACGCACGCTGCTCAAAAACGACGTAAGTCTTTGACTCTGCGGGGAGAAGCCTGCTATTATCGCAGGTTTTCCGGGGAAGTTTTCCAAATGAGCGCTTTTGTCATTGACGCCTTCGAGTTTTGCCGGAATAACGGACACCGCGAGGGCACGACCCCTGTCGCCGAGATGAGCCGCCTGGCGGCCGAGTGCGCCGACAAGTCCGGCGAATCATCCGGCGCGATGCGCTGGTCGATCGACGGCGGCCTGACCAAGCAGGGTTACCCATCGATGACCCTGGCGGTTGCCGGTCCCGTGAAGCTGGTGTGCCAGCGTTGCCTGACGCCGATGGACTACGAGATCGACTCGTCCACCATGCTGGTGCTCGGCAAGGACGACGAGGATGCGGACGGGATCGAGGAAGTCCTCGACGACGAGAGCATCGACGTGATCGTCGGCAGCCGTGAGTGCGATATCCGCCAGTTGCTGGAAGACGAAGCCCTGCTGGCCCTGCCGCAGGCACCGAAACACGAGGTATGTCCGGACACTCAGCTCCTGGACGCCCTGAAGACCGAGAAGGTCTCGCCGTTCGCGGCACTGAAAAATCTCAAGCCCGAGTAAGCATCACAGAATGAGTAGTACCGCAGTACCGAGCAGTACGACTGAAAGAACGTGTCAAACGCGTGCAGTAGTCGAGTATGGCAGTAGGCAGTTGATGTAGCAGCGTTAAAACATGTCGGCGATGGATGAATAAGAAATTGCCGCTGGGATACTCGATCTGCAAGTTTTTGCAAATCGAATGTGTTAGAATTTTAGAACTTATGTATTAGGAGTCATCATGGCAGTTCAGCAGAATAAGAAGTCCCCGTCGAAGCGCGGCATGCACCGTTCGCACGATTTCCTGACCGCACCGAACCTGGCAGTCGAGCCGACCACCGGCGAAACCCACCTGCGTCACCACATCAGCCCGAACGGTTTCTACCGTGGCCGTAAAGTCCTGAAGACCAAGAACGACGAGTAATCGACGTCTTGTCCTTTAGTACCATGAAAGCGGTGCAACGTATGTCTGCGTGGCGCCGCTTTTTCTTTTCCGTTTTCAGCGGCTGCAACAACTTTGCACTCCGTCATTTTGAATTGCGCGGACAGCGGCTGGCTGCGCGCCAGGCCCGCTCCCATCTTGCCGCCCGCACGCTCTGCCACTTCGCATGAGCCGGCATCTCCAAACAAATGACAATCACTATTTCCATTGACTGCATGGGCGGCGATCACGGCCCCTCAGTTACCATTCCGGCAGCCGTCTCGTTTCTAAAAAAACAAGCTGACGTCCACCTCATCCTGGTGGGGCTCGAAGACGTCCTGCGCGCCGAGCTCAAGAAGCAGGGCGCCGAATCGAATCCCCGCATCACCGTCAAGAACGCCACCGAGGTCGTCACCATGGACGACCCGCTCGAGATCGCCCTGCGCAAGAAGAAGGATTCGTCCATGCGCGTGGCGGTCGAGCTGGTCAAGGACGGCAGCGCCAATGCCAGCGTCTCGGCCGGCAATACCGGCGCCCTGATGGCCGTCTCGCGCTACGTGCTCAAGACCATGGCCGGCGTCGACCGTCCGGCGATCTGCTCGATCATGCCGAACCAGAAGGGCGGGCCGACCTACATGCTCGACCTGGGCGCCAACGTGGACTGCGAACCGCACCACCTGCACCAGTTCGCCATCATGGGCTCGGTGCTGTGCTCGGCCATGGAGAACAATCCGCGCCCGAGCATCGGCCTGCTGAACGTGGGCACCGAGGAGATCAAGGGCAACGAGGTGGTCAAGGCCACCGGCGTGCTGCTCAAGGCCGACCACGCGCGTGGCAAGCTGAATTTCTTCGGCAACGTCGAAGGCAACGACATCTTCAAGGGCACCGTGGATGTGGTGGTGTGCGACGGTTTCGTCGGCAACGTCACGCTCAAGGCGGTCGAAGGCCTGTCGCGCTTCGTCAAATCGGTGTTCACGGAAAATATCTTCTCGATGGCCGGCGCGCTGCTGGCCCGCAAGTCGCTCAAGAAGCTCAATCCGGAGCGCTACAACGGCGCCAGCCTGCTCGGCCTGAAAGGCCTGGTCTTCAAGAGCCACGGCGGCGCCAATGCCTTCGCCTTCGAATGGGCGATCAAGCGCGCCTACGACGCCGCCAAATACGATGTACAAGAGCAGCTGTCGGCCCTGATCGCCGAACTGATGCCGACCCCGCCCGACGCCCAGCAGCGCCAGGCTTGACCAAAACCAGCAGGATGGTGCAGAAGATGACTGTCTACAGCAAGATCACCGGTACCGGCAGCTACCTGCCGGCCAAGCGCGTCACCAACGACCAACTCGCGGCCCAGCTGGCCGAGCAGGGGATCGAGACCTCCGACGAGTGGATCGTGACCCGCAGCGGCATTTCGAGCCGCCACTACGCGGCGAGCGACGAGAATGCCTCCGACCTGGCCGTGAAGGCCGCGCGCAATGCATTGGAAGCGGCCGGCTGCCTGCCCGCCGACATCGACCTGGTGATCGTCGCCAGCTCGACCCCCGACTTCCACGGCAGCTTCCCGAGCACCGCCTGCATCGTGCAGCAAAAGCTCGGCATGGCCAACAACAGCGCCGCCTTCGACGTGCAGGCCGTGTGCAGCGGCTTCGTGTATGCGGTCTCGACCGCCGATGCCTTCATCCGCGCCGGCGTGTACCGGCGCGTGCTGGTGATCGGCGCCGAAGTGTTCTCGCGCATCCTCGATTTCACCGACCGCACCACCTGCGTGCTGTTCGGCGACGGCGCCGGCGCCGTGGTGCTGGAAGCCTCGGAAGAGCCGGGCGTGCTGGCCACCAAGCTGCACGCCGACGGCAGCCAGTCGCACATCCTGTCGATCCCGGGCAACCTGGCCGGCGGCGCGGTGGCCGGCAGCGGCTTCCTGTACATGGACGGCCCGGCGGTGTTCAAGCTGGCCGTCACCGTGCTGGAAGAAGTCGCCAAGGAAGCGCTCGAGCACGCCAAGATGCAGGCCTCCGACATCGACTGGCTGATCCCGCACCAGGCCAACCTGCGCATCATGAAGGGCACCGCCAAGAAGCTCGGCCTGCCGATGGAAAAGATGGTCGTCACCGTCGATCAGCACGGCAACACCTCGGCCGCCTCGATCCCGCTGGCGCTCGACGCCGCGGTGCGCGACGGCCGCATCAAGAAGGGCGACAATGTGCTGATGGAAGGCGTGGGCGGCGGCTTCACCTGGGGCGCGGTGCTCGCCCGCATGTAATTCGTTTCGTGCCGCGGCGTATGCGCCGCGGCGATCCGTAGGGTGGACGGCTTCGCCGTCCGCGCGTTCAGCAAGAGAATGCGTTGCCACAGTGCGTACGAAGTTTGAGCGCGCGGTCGGCAGAGCCCACCACCCTACGAAAACCGAGATATCCGAAGAGAGAACAATAATGAGCAAATTCGCATTCCTGTTTACGGGCCAGGGCGCCCAGGCCGTCGGCATGCTGAACGGCTTCGCCGGCAACCCGGTGGTCGAGCAGACCGTGCTTGAAGCCTCGGCGGCCCTGGGCTTCGACATCGGCAAGCTGATCGCCGAAGGCCCGAAGGAAGACCTCGACCTCACCACCAACACCCAGCCTGTCATGCTGACCGCCGCGGTCGCCGTGTACCGCGCCTGGATCGCCGCCGGCGGCCCGGTGCCCTCCATCGTTGCCGGCCACAGCCTGGGCGAATACTCGGCCCTGGTCGCTGCCGGCGTGATCGCGTTCAAGGATGCGGTGCCGCTGGTGCGCTTCCGCGCCCAGTCCATGCAGGACGCGGTGCCGGTCGGGCAGGGCGGCATGGCCGTCGTGCTGGGCCTGGGGGCCGACGAGGTGCGCGCCGTGTGCCTCGAGGCCGCGCAAGGCGAAGTGGTCGAAGCCGTCAACTTCAACGAGCCGACCCAGATCGTCATCGCCGGCCACGCCGCCGCGATCGACCGCGCCTGCGAGATCGCCAAGGCGAAGGGCGCCAAGCGCGCCATGAAGCTGGCGGTGTCGGCGCCGTTCCACTCCTCGCTGCTCAAGCCTGCTTCGGATCGCCTGCGCGACTACATGGAGAACATCCCGTTCTCGGCGCCGCAGATCGACTTGATCAACAACGTCGACGTCGCTATCCTGCACGATCCTGCCGCGATCAAGGACGCCCTGGTGCGCCAGGCCGCCGGTCCGGTGCGCTGGGTCGAGACCATGCAGAAGATGGCGCTTGAAGGTGTGACCCAGGTCATCGAATGCGCCCCGAGCAAGACCCTGATCGGCATGGCCAAGCGCATCGACGCCGCCCTGGTCGGCGAGGCCCTGGTCGACCAGGCTGCGCTGGAGCGCGTGCTGGCCTCGATCAACGCGGCTTGAGATCAACACCAAAGAAAAGGAATAGCATGAATCTGCAGAACCAAGTTGCCCTCGTCACCGGCGCATCGCGCGGTATCGGCAAGGCCATTGCGCTCGAACTGGCGCGCCAGGGCGCAAAGGTCGTCGGCACCGCCACCAGCGCGGCCGGCGCCGAGGCGATCGGCGCCTACCTGGCTGAATTCGGCGGCAAGGGCGTGGTCCTGAACGTGACCGACGCCGCCCAGTGCGGCGCCGTCGTTGACGAGGTGCAGAAGGGCTTCGGCAGCCTGTCGATCCTGGTCAACAATGCCGGCATTACCCAGGACAACCTGGCCATGCGCATGAAGGACGAGGAGTGGGACAGCGTGATTTCCACCAACCTGACCGCCGTCGGCCGCCTGTCGCGCCTGGTGCTGCGCGGGATGATGAAGGCCAAGCACGGCCGCATCATCAACATCACCTCGGTGGTCGGCGCCTCGGGCAACCCGGGCCAGATGAACTACGCCGCCGCCAAGGCCGGCGTGGCCGGCATGACCCGCGCGCTGGCGCGCGAGATCGGCAGCCGCAACATCACCGTCAACTGCGTCGCGCCGGGCTTCATCGATACCGACATGACCAAGGCTCTGGGCGAAGACCAGCACAGCGCGCTGATGCAGCAGATCCCGCTGGGCCGCCTGGGCCAGCCGGAAGACATCGCCCACGCCGTGGCCTTCCTGGCAGGCCCGACCGCGGCCTATATCACGGGCACCGAGCTGCACGTGAATGGCGGCATGTACATGAATTAAGGCGCTAGAATGCCGGATTGAATCGATTGCGAAAAAAATCCGGCGTGTACGCCACTTTTAGCAGCAATTTCGGTGGATATAAGCGTAATCGCCGAAAGTAGTTTTTCATCGCGCAAACCTGATAAAATGCGCGCACTTTCCGCAACACACACCTTAATGGAGCCATAACATGTCGGATATCGAACAACGCGTTAAAAAAATCGTCGCTGAGCAACTGGGCGTTGCAGAAGCAGACATCAAAATCGAATCCTCGTTCGTTGACGACCTCGGCGCTGACTCGCTGGACACCGTGGAACTGGTGATGGCACTGGAAGACGAGTTCGAAATGGAAATCCCTGACGAGCAGGCTGAGAAGATCACCACCGTCAAGCAAGCCATCGACTACGCCACCGCGCACGTCAAGGCCTAAGTAGTAGATCGCGCTTTAAAAGTTTTTGGGAGAATCGCTTGAGCCGTTCACGCAACCGCCGTGTCGTCGTTACCGGCCTGGGCTGCATTTCACCAATCGGCAACACCATTGCCGAGGCGTGGGACGCGGCGCTGGCCGGTAAGTCGGGCATTGCCAACATTACCAAGTTCGACGCGACGCCGTTCACGACGCATTTCGCCGGAGAAGTGAAGAACTTCAAGGTGGAAGACTACCTGCCGGGCAAGGAAGGCCGCAACATGGATAGCTTTATCCATTTCGGCATGGCAGCCGGCATCCAGGCCCTGCAGGATTCGGGCCTGGTCGTGACCGAGGAAAACGCGGACCGCATCGGTGTGACCATCGGTTCGGGCATCGGCGGCCTGCCGATGATCGAAGCCACCAAGGAAGAGTACATGAATCGCGGCCCGCGCCGCATCTCGCCCTTCTTCGTGCCGGCCTCGATCATCAACATGATCTCGGGCGATCTCTCGATCAAATTCGGCCTGCGCGGCCCGAACCTGGCGATCGTCACCGCCTGCACCACCGGCCTGCACTGCATCGGCGCCGCCGCTCGCCTGATCGAGTACGGCGATGCCGACGTGATGATCGCCGGCGGCGCGGAATCGACCGTGTCGCCGCTGGGCCTGGGCGGCTTCGCCTCGGCGCGCGCGCTGTCGACCCGCAACGACGATCCGGCCACCGCCTCGCGTCCGTGGGACAAGGACCGCGACGGCTTCGTGCTGGGCGAGGGTGCCGGCGTGATGGTGCTCGAAGAGTACGAACACGCGGTCGCACGCGGCGCCAAGATCTATGCGGAAGTCATCGGCTTCGGCATGAGCGCGGACGCCAACCACATCACCTCGCCGGTCGAGGATGGCAGTGGCGCGGCGCGCTGCATGGTCGCGGCACTGAAGAACGCCGGCCTGAACGCCGGTGAAGTCCAGTACGTCAATGCGCACGGCACCTCGACGCCGCTGGGCGACGTCGCGGAGGTGCGCGGCATCAAGCGCGTCTTCGGCGACCACGCCAAGACCGGCCTCGTCGTGAACTCGACCAAGTCGATGACCGGCCACCTGCTGGGTGGCGCGGGCGGCCTGGAGTCGGTGTTCACCGTGCTGGCGATCCACAACCAGGTGTCGCCGCCGACGATCAACATCTTCAACCAGGATCCGGAATGCGACCTGGACTTCGTGGCCAACACGGCGCGCGACATGAAGATCGATTACGCGGTCAAGAACTCCTTCGGCTTCGGCGGTACCAACGGTACCCTCGTCTTCGCAAAAGTTTGACCGTCGGTCTGAACCAGACCACGCCCATTCCGGTCTAACCGGGATGGGCGCCTGCAGGCTGTGTCGTTCGGTCCTGCGCATCAAGCAGTACATCCCCCTGTATCTCCTCCGTCCGCCTCCGGGCTGCGGCGCCCCTTCCTCTCCTCGCTGAAGAACCATGTCGATCGCGCTGAGCGTCGTCGTTGCGCCGTCACGCCGCCTGCGTTGCCTGCTGGCCGGCTTCGGCGCTTCCCTGTTCGCGGCCGCGTGCGCCGTGGGCCTGGCCACGCCTGCGCGCTTTGCCGGAGCGCCCTGTGTGGCGGCTGCGCTGCTGTTCGCCGCGGCATGCGTGCTGCGTGCCGCGCTGCGTGCTGCAACGGTGCATCGCATTGATATTTCTGGACCCGGCCAGCTACGCCTGACGGTACAACAGGGTGTGCGGCAGGACAAACGCGCGGGCTTGCCGGCAAGGCTGTCGGCCGGCTCCACGCTGTGGCCGCGCATGTTGCTGCTGTGCCTGGAAATCGGCGACGACGCGGGTGTCGCAGGGGCGAACGGGTGTGCGCACGGCTGGATGCGGCGCTGCCGGCTGGTCTTGCGCGCCCCGGCGCGTCCTTCCGTGGCCGTGCTGCCGGACAGCCTGTCGCCGGAGGCATTCCGCGCCCTGGCGGTGGCGCTCGGCGCCGGCGTCCAGACCTCGGGCGGGTCGCCGGCGGAGCACAAAATACTTTGAACTTATTGCAGCGGGCCAACTCTTACGCAGGAGGGCCGCTGCAGCCGATGGGGCAGGGTCCGTGACGACAGAACGCGAGGGAGATCAGGTGTTGGTGGAGCGCGTCCAGGCTGGCGACCGGGCCGCGTTCGACCTGCTCGTGGCCAAATACCAGCGCCGCCTGATGCGCCTGGTGTCGCGCCTCGTGCACGATCCGGCCGAAGCCGAAGACGTCGTGCAAGAGACCTTCATCAAGGCTTTCCGCGCCCTGCGCCACTTCCGCGGCGATTCCGCCTTCTACACCTGGCTGTATCGCATCGGAATCAACACGGCCAAGAACTTCCTGGTGACACAGGGCCGCCGCGCGCCGACCTCGACCGACGCCGACGCCGAGCGGGCCGAGGGGTTCGACGACGCGGACAGCCTGCGTGACATCAACACACCCGAATCGGTGTTGGCGAGCAAGCAGATTGCCCACACAGTCAATGCGGCGATGGAAGCACTGCCGCTGGAATTGCGAACGGCAATTGTTTTGCGAGAAATAGAAGGATTGAGCTACGAAGAAATCTCCGAGGTCATGGCGTGTCCGATAGGAACCGTACGCAGCCGGATTTTCCGTGCACGCGAAGTCATTGCTGAGAAATTGCGCCCATTGCTCGATTTCCCGGTTGACAAACGTCGGTAGGTAGCAGGATCGTACAGAGACGCGACAAATTGAACAGACCGACGCCGACGGGTTATCAGATGGAAACGAACAAGAAGATACGCGAATACATATCAGCCTTTGCGGATGGCGAACTGCCGGATGCCGACCTCGAGCTCGCGCTGGCGGCCCTGCGCGAGGCCGATGGGCGGCAGACCTGGGATCTCTACCACCGCATCGGCGACGCCCTGCGCGCCGAGCCCCTGGAGGCGGAACTCTCGCCCGGCTTCGCGCTGCGCCTGGCGGACCGGCTGGCCGCCGAAGCCACGCCGCTGCGGCGCCCGCCGACGCGCCCGGCGACGGCGGCCGATGCGCTGGCGGCGATCGCGCCGGCGGTCACGGCGGGCCCCGAATCGCTGGGTGGCGGCAAGATGGCCGGGCCCGGCGTCACGCCGCGCGACGGACCTCTCCCCGATACCGCCGCGGCCGCCGTCAAGCGCCTGTAGGCTGGCGGCGCGGCCGTGTCGTGCGCGACGCCGACGCGGCACCCCTGATATGCGCGGCATATCACACGGCTCATCTGATTCATTCTGTATATAAGTCTTCCAACACTTTTTCCCGTCCGGTATCCGGCGTCGATGGCTGCGGCATGCCCCCGCGTACGGCGCGACAAAGCGCGTATTTTGGCTTACCATAAAGTCAATCTCAGCCATCCTACGCCAAGCCCATGACCCGTGAATCCAAGCATCGTCCACTCCGCATGTACCTGCCGGCCCTGCTGGTCGCAGCGAGCTGTGCCTTCCTTCCCGACAGCGCCATGGCCGCGGCGCCGGTGCAGACCCCGGTCGTCACCGGCCTGCCCGATTTCTCCGACCTGATCGACAAGGTCGGACCCGCCGTGGTCAACATCCGCACCACCGAGCGCGTCACGCGCGGCCAGGGCATGCCGGGCGAAGAGGAGATGCAGGAATTCCTGCGCCGCTTCTTCGGCGGCCAGATTCCCCGCGGGGGCGGGCGCGGCCAGGGCCGTCCGGGCGGGCAGGGCGGCGCCGAGGAGCAGGTCACGCGCGGCGTCGGTTCCGGCTTCATCATTTCCGCCGACGGCTTCGTGCTCACCAATGCCCACGTGGTCGAAGGCGCCGACGAAGTCACCGTCACGCTCACCGACCGCCGCGAATTCAAGGCCAAGGTGCTGGGCGCCGACCGCCGTTCCGACGTGGCCCTGCTCAAGCTCTCGGCCAGCAACCTGCCTTACCTGCGCACCGGCGACTCCAGCAAGATCCGGGTCGGCGAATGGGTGGTGGCGATCGGCTCGCCCTTCGGCCTCGACAACACCGTCACCGCCGGCATCATCTCGGCCAAGTCGCGCGACACCGGCGAATACCTGCCGCTGATCCAGTCCGACGTCGCAGTCAATCCGGGCAACTCGGGCGGCCCGCTGATCAACGTGCGCGGCGAGGTGATCGGCATCAACTCGCAGATCGCCACGCTCTCGGGCGCCTACAACGGCATTTCCTTCGCCGTGCCGATCGACGAGGTCATGCGCGTGTCCGAGCAGCTGAAAACCACCGGCAAGGTCACGCGCGGCCGCCTGGGCGTGCAGATCGGCGAAGTCACGCGCGACGTCGCCGAGTCGCTCGGCCTGGGCAAGGCGCGCGGGGCGGAAGTGTCGATGGTGGAAGCCGGCGGCCCGGCCGAGAAGGGCGGCATCAAGGTCGGCGACATCATCCTGAAGTTCAACGGCCAGCCGATCGAGACCACCCGCGACCTGCCGCGCCTGGTCGGCGCCACCAAGGTCGGCAGCCGCGCCACCGTCACCGTATGGCGCCGCGGCACCCAGCTCGAGCTGCCGGTGACCATCGTCGAACTGCAGGAAGAGCGTTCCCCGACCGCCCGTCCGACGCCCAAGAAGCCGACTCCCGGCGCCGCGCCCAACGCGCTCGGCCTGGTGGTCTCGGACATCCCGGCGGCTGCGCGCGCCGAAGCCGGCATCGACGGCGGCGTGCTGGTCGAGAACGCCGAAGGCAGTGCCGCCACCGCCGGCATCCGCCCGGGCGACATCGTCTCGCAGGTGGGCAATACCCCGGTGAGCAGCGTCGCCCAGTTCAACGGCCTGGTCGCCAAGCTGGACCCGAAAAAACCGGTGGCCCTCCTGGTGCGCCGTGACGACGTCACCCAGTACGTCGTCGTCAAGCCGCGCCAATGATGCGATTGGTCCCGTTCACGCTGTACTCGCGCAGCTACTGCCACCTGTGCGAAGACATGCTGCAGGCCTTGCTGGCCCTGCAGCAGCCCGGGGAGCGCTTCGAGGTCGCCGTGGTCGATGTTGACGCCGATCCGGCGCTGGTGGCGCGTTTCGACGAGCTGGTGCCGGTGCTGTACGGCGCTCCGGAGGGCGAGGAGCTGTGCCATTACTTCCTCGATCCGGTGGCGGCCCGCGGCTGGGCGGATGCCTGCGCCAGGGCTGCCGCGTAGGGTGGACGGCTCTGCCGTCCGCGCGTTCAAATCAAGCTTGTGCGGCCTGCGCGGCTGTTCTCCGGTTGGCTGAACGCGCGGACGGCGAAGCCGTCCACCCTACCAAACGCCTCTGCCACCCTCCGCTTCAACAAAAACCAGCCTTTCTCCCCCTCGCCAGCCGCAAAACCGGGCTTTCCAGCGCGGAATCCGGTAAAATGCCGGGGTCGGAAAAGCGCCGGCCGCCTGCACGCCTGTCGCCACGCTTTTCATTCGCTTCATCGAGCGCTTCGACCGGGGGCCGGCATGCCCTTCTGGAAGCGCTTTTTTGCATTGCACCTATTCGTTGTCGTCGCCTGCCGCGCTGCCCGCGGCCTTTTTGGTTTTGAGCTTTGTTAATGAACAACATACGTAACTTCTCCATCATCGCCCACATCGACCACGGCAAATCGACCCTGGCCGATCGCATCATTCAGCTGTGCGGCGGCTTGTCCGAGCGCGAGATGGACGCGCAGGTGCTCGATTCGATGGACCTGGAACGCGAGCGCGGCATCACCATCAAGGCCCAGACCGCGGCGCTGCAGTACAAGGCGCGCGACGGCCAGATCTACAACCTGAACCTGATCGACACCCCGGGCCACGTCGACTTCTCCTACGAAGTCTCGCGCTCGCTGTCGGCCTGCGAAGGCGCGCTGCTGGTGGTCGACGCCAGCCAGGGCGTGGAAGCCCAGACCGTGGCGAACTGCTACACCGCGCTCGACCTGGGCGTGGAAGTCATCCCGATCCTGAACAAGATCGACCTGCCGCACGCCGATCCGGACAACGCCAAGAAGGAAATCGAGGACGTGATCGGCCTCGACGCCTCCGACGCCACCACCTGCTCGGCCAAGACCGGCCTGGGCGTGGAAGACGTGCTGGAAACCCTGGTCGCCAGGGTCCCGCCGCCCAAGGGCGACAAGGACGCGCCGCTGCAGGCCCTGATCATCGACTCCTGGTACGACCCCTACGTGGGCGTCGTGATGCTGGTGCGCGTGGTCAACGGCACCCTGCGTCCGAAGGACAAGATCCTCCTGATGGCGACCGGCTCGCAGCAGCTGGTCGAGAACATCGGCGTGTTCACCCCGCGCTCGGTCTCGCTGCCGGAACTGTCGGCGGGGCAGGTGGGCTTCATCATCGCCGGCATCAAGGAACTGACCGCCGCCAAGGTGGGCGACACCGTCACCTTGGCCAACAAGCCGGCACCGAGCCCGCTGCCGGGCTTCAAGGAAGTCCAGCCGCAGGTCTTCGCCGGCCTGTTCCCGGTGGAAGCCAACCAGTACGACGCCCTGCGCGACTCGCTGGAAAAACTGAAGCTGAACGACGCCGCGCTGCAGTACGAGCCGGAAGTGTCGCAGGCGCTGGGCTTCGGCTTCCGCTGCGGCTTCCTGGGCCTGCTGCACATGGAGATCGTGCAGGAACGCCTGGAGCGCGAATTCGACATGGACCTGATCACCACGGCGCCGACCGTGGTGTACGAGGTCGAGATGCGCGACGGCACCCAGCTGCGCGTCGACAACCCGTCCAAGATGCCGGAACCGTCGAAGATCGCCGAGATCCGCGAGCCGATCGTCACCGTCAACCTGTACATGCCGCAAGAGTACGTCGGCGCCGTCATGACCCTGTGTAACGGCAAGCGCGGCGTGCAGATGGACATGGCCTACCACGGCCGCCAGGTCAAGCTGGTGTACGAGATCCCGATGGCCGAGATCGTGCTGGACTTCTTCGACCGCCTGAAGTCGACCTCGCGCGGCTATGCCTCGATGGACTACGAGTTCAAGGAAAACCGCGCCTCCGACGTGGTGAAGGTCGACATGCTGATCAACAGCGAGAAGGTCGACGCCCTCGCCATCATCGTGCACCGCGCCAACGCCCCCTATCGCGGGCGCCAGGTGGCGGCCAAGATGCGCGAACTGATCCCGCGCCAGATGTTCGACGTGGCGATCCAGGCGGCGATCGGCGCCACCATCATCTCGCGCGAGAACGTCAAGGCGTTGCGCAAGAACGTGCTGGCCAAGTGCTATGGCGGCGACATCTCGCGCAAGAAGAAGCTGTTGGAAAAGCAAAAGGCCGGCAAGAAGCGCATGAAGCAGGTCGGCTCGGTGGAGATCCCGCAGGAAGCCTTCCTGGCCATCCTCCAGGTGGAAGAAAAATAAATGGATATGCAACCCATCCTGAGCAATTTTGCTCTGATCCTGTTCGTCCTGATGGTGGTGACCGGAGTGATCTGGTGCCTGGACGTGTTCGTGCTGGCCAAGGCGCGCCGCCGCAAGGCCGACGCCGCCCTGGCCGAATACGACGCCCGCACCCGGAAGCTGACCGCCGAGGGCATCAAGGTCGACAGCGGCAACGGGCGCGCCGCCATCGAGCAGGCGCACCTGCGCCAGCCGACCTGGATCGAGTACTCGGGCAGCTTCTTCCCGGTGATCGCGCTGGTCTTCATCCTACGCTCCTTCCTGTGGGAACCGTTCAAGATCCCGTCCTCGTCGATGGTGCCGACCTTGCTGGTGGGTGACTTCATCCTCGTGAACAAGTACGCCTACGGCGTGCGCCTGCCGATCGTCAACAAGAAGGTGATCGAAGTGGGCGACCCGCAGCGCGGCGACGTCATGGTGTTCAAGTATCCGAAGGATATGGGCCAGGACTACATCAAGCGCGTCATCGGCGTGCCCGGCGACACCATCACCTACGAAGACAAGCGCCTGACCGTGAACGGCAAGCCGGTCCAGTACACCCCGATGGACGACTACCTGGACGACCAGCACCCGATCTACCACAAGCAGTTCATCGAGCAGCTGCCCGGCAAGGAAAGCGGGGTGGCGCACCGCATCCTGAACACCGAGGGCAAGCGCACGCTCGACCTCGGCGCTGTGGACAATTTCCCAAATCGTGAAGCCTGCGACTATTCGTACGATAAATTTACCTGTATCGTACCTCCAGGCAACTATTTCATGATGGGCGATAACCGCGACAACAGTGCCGACAGCCGCTATTGGGGCTTCGTGCCGGATAAAAACATTGTTGGCAAGGCGATCGTCGTC
The DNA here is from genome assembly GCF_027923905.1 of Massilia varians. Lineage (NCBI taxonomy): Bacteria > Pseudomonadati > Pseudomonadota > Betaproteobacteria > Burkholderiales > Oxalobacteraceae > Massilia > Massilia varians. Next base: position 3,822,396 of record NZ_AP026966.1, on the reverse strand, counting down.
TGGATGAACTTCAGCAATCCGAAACGGATTGGCGGCATCCAGTAATCCGGGAGATCCACGATGCGTCACCAAGCACCCAGCAAGCAAGCCGGCATGTCCCTGACCGGCCTGATCCTCGTCCTGGCCGTCCTCGGCGTGGCCGCCGTGTTCGCGCTCAAGCTGCTGCCCACGTACTTCGAGTACAGCGCGATCAAGGAGGCGATTGTGCGCGCCAAGGAAGCTGGCGGCACGCCACGCGAAATACAGGTAGCCTTCGACAAGAACGCCGGCATGAACAACGTCACCGCCATCAACGGCCGCGACCTGGCCATCACCCGCGACGGCGGCGAGACCCAGGTCAGCTTCGCCTACGAGAAACGGGTGCCGCTGGTGGGCAATGTCAGCATCGTGATCGACTATGCGGGCACGACCGATCCGAGCGGTGCGAATGCGGCAAAAGAAGCAGATGGGGCCGCGACCGCGGCCCGGTAACAGGCAACACGCCGGGCACCGGGTGCCTGGTGCAACCACGACAGCACAATGAATCTACAGTTATTGCAAACACGCTTGGCTTACACGTTCCGGGACACCGGCCTGCTCCAGCAAGCCCTGACCCACCGTAGCCATAGCGCGCTGCATAACGAACGCCTGGAGTTCCTCGGCGACTCGATCCTGAACTGCGTCGTGGCCTCGATCCTGTACGAGCGCTTCACCAACCTCGACGAAGGCGATCTGTCGCGCCTGCGCGCCAACCTGGTCAAGCAGCAGTCGCTGTTCGAGATCGCCCAGAAGCTCGAGCTGTCGCAGTTCCTGCGCCTGGGCGAGGGCGAGCTGAAGTCGGGCGGTTTCCGCCGGCCGTCGATCCTGGCCGACACCCTGGAAGCCTTGCTGGGCGCGATCTTCCTCGACACCGGCTTCGATGCCGCGCGCGACGTGATCCGCGCCTTCTACATTCCGCTGCTCGACTCGGTCGATCCGCGTACACTGGGCAAGGATGCCAAGACCCTGCTGCAGGAATTCCTGCAGAGCAAGAAAATTTCGCTGCCCACCTATAACGTGGTGGCCACGCACGGCTCCGCCCACAGCCAGGAATTCGAGGTCGAGTGCCTGGTGCCGAAGCTGAACGTGCAGGTCTTCGGACGCGGCGGCAGCCGCCGCGCCGGCGAACAGGCCGCCGCCCGGCTGGCGCTGGAAGCGGCACAAGGGGCGCTGGCCAAGGCGCCGGCGGCCCGCAAGAGCAAACCGCGCGCCGCCCAGCTGAAGCTGGCAGGCATCGGCACGGTCCAGACCGACGGCGCCGCAGGCGCAGAACAAACAGGCAGCAAATCCGCATGAGCAAGAATATGAATACCGACACGACCGACACCGCAGGCACCCTTGACAACTTCCGCTGCGGCTATATCGCCATCGTCGGCCGTCCGAACGTCGGCAAGTCGACCCTGATGAACGTGCTGATCGGCGCCAAGGTGTCGATCACCTCGCGTAAGGCCCAGACCACGCGCCACCGCATCACCGGCATCCAGACCCGCATTGATGCCCAGTTCATCTACGTCGACACGCCGGGCTTCCAGACCCGCCATGCGAATGCCCTGAATAAAACGCTGAACAAGACCGTCTCCAACACGCTCACGTCCTCGGACGTGATCCTGTTCCTGGTCGAAGCCGGCACCTTCGGCCCGGCCGACCAGCAGGTGCTCGACCTGCTGCCGAAGAATGTTCCGGTCGTGCTGGTCATCAATAAATCGGACCGCGTGAAGGACAAGGCGGTCCTGATGCCGTTCGCGCAAAAAATCGCCGCGCTGCGCGACTTCACCGCCATCGTGCCGGTCTCGGCCAAGCTGCGCTTCCAGGTCGACGCGCTGGAAAACGAGATCAAGCGCCACCTGCCGGAAAACGCCCCGATCTTCGGGCCGGACGACATCACCGACCGCAGCGAGAAGTTCCTGGCCGCCGAGATCGTGCGTGAAAAGGTGTTCCGCCTGCTGGGCGACGAGCTGCCCTACACGAGCACCGTGATCATCGAGCAGTTCCAGCAGGAGGGCAACCTGCGCCGCATCTTCTGTGCCATCCTGGTCGAGCGCGACACGCACAAGTCCATGATCATCGGTAACAAGGGGGCGCGCCTGAAAGAAATCTCGACCCAGTCGCGCCTGGACATGGAAAAGCTGTTCGACGGCCCCGTGTACCTGGAAATCTGGGTCAAGGTCAAATCCGGCTGGGCCGACAACGAAGCGGGCCTGCGCGCCTACGGCTACGAGTAAGCATTTGGAGGCCGTCCCGACCGCATGCCAGACCAAGCAAAATCAGACGACCTCATCGAAGCTCGGGAGCCCGGCGTTCCGGTAGCGGCCAAGCGCAGCCGGCCGCCCGTGCGCCCCGCGACAAAGGACACCCGCGTGACCGGCCAGCCCGGCTTCGTCCTGCACAGCTATCCCTACAAGGAAACCAGCCTGATCGTCGACATGTTCACGCGCGACTTCGGCCGCGTGGGCGTGGTGGCGAAAGGCGCCAAGCGCCCGCTGTCCAAGCTGCGCGGGGTGCTGCAGACCTTCCAGCCGCTGTCGGTGTCCTTCAGCGGCAAGCTCGAACTGCGCACCCTGATCGATGCCGAATGGGTGGGCGGCATGCTGCCGCTGGAGAAGACCGCGCTGCTGTGCGGCTTTTATCTGAACGAACTGCTGGTCAAGCTGCTGGCGCGCGACGACAAGCATCCGGCCTTGTTCGACCACTATGTCTCGACCCTGAACCAGCTGGCCCACGGCGAACCGCCGCCCATCGTCTTGCGAAAGTTCGAACGGGCCTTACTTAAGGAAACAGGCGTCGCCGCCGACCTCGCGCGCTCGACCACCACGCGCGCCGCGGTCGAGCCCGGGCGCGACTACGTGGTCGACCCGGAAAAGGGCGCGCGCGAAGCCGTGCCCGCCGACGTCTGGCCGGTAGTGCTCGGCAAGACCCTGCTCGACATGGAGCGCGAGGATTACCGCGATCCGGTCACGCAGGCGCAGAGCAAGCAGCTGATGCGCTTCCTGCTGGCGCACCACCTGGGCGGCGCGCCGCTGAATACGCGCCAGATTTTGATCGACCTGATGCAACTATAAAGACCACACATGAGCTTCCTGCAACCCCTTGGCTCCGTCATCGACCTCGGCGTCAACATCGACCACATCGCCACCGTGCGCAATGCCCGCGGCACCACGTATCCGGACCCGATCCGCGCGGCCCTGCTGGCCGAGCAGGCCGGCGCCGACCTGATCACCCTGCACCTGCGCGAAGACCGCCGCCACATCAAGGATGCCGACGTGGTCGCGCTGCGCCCGCTCTTGGGCACCCGCATGAACCTGGAAGCGGCGGTGACCCGCGAGATGATCGACTTCGCCTGCCAGGTCAAGCCGCAGGACGTGTGCCTGGTGCCGGAACGGCGCGAGGAAGTCACCACCGAGGGCGGTTTGGACGTGATCCGCTACTACAAGGAAGTCGAGGCGGCGGTGCAGCAGCTCAAAAGCGAAGGCATCCGCGTTTCGCTGTTCATCGACGCCGACGAACAGCAGATCGAGGCGGCAAGCGCCGTTGGCGCCACCGTCATCGAACTGCATACCGGCCGCTATGCCGAAGCGGAAGGGGATGAAGCGCTGCGCGAGATCGAGCGCATCAAGCTCGGCGTGCATGCGGGCGCCTCGCGCGGCCTGCGCGTGAACGCGGGTCACGGCCTGCACTACACCAACGTGCAGCCGATCGCGGCCATTAGCGACATCCACGAGCTCAACATCGGCCACGCGATCGTCGCCCACGCCCTGTTCGCGGGCTGGGAGAACGCGGTGCGCGAAATGAAGGCCATCATGGTGGCGGCGCGCCTCGCCGTGCAATACGGGGCAGGGGCCTGAGATGATCTACGGCATCGGCACCGACATCGTCCAGATCTCGCGTGTCGAGGCGGCCCTCGCGCGCAGCGGCCCGCGCTTCGCCGAGAAGATCCTCGGCCCCGAGGAGCTGGCGAAGTACCATGCGCGCAGCAGCAAGAACGCAGTGCGCGGACTGCGCTTCCTGGCCACCCGCTTTTCGGCCAAGGAAGCGTTCTCGAAAGCGATCGGGCTGGGCATGCGCATGCCCATGACCTGGCGCTCGGCCCAGATGCTCAACGCGCCCAGCGGCAAGCCGGTCATCGTCTGCAGCGGGGCGCTGGAGGACTTCATGCGCGCCAATGGTTTGAGCGCGCAGGTGACAGTCAGCGACGAGGCCGATTATGCGGTGGCCTTCGTGATCGTGACCAAGGACGTGGCCGTATAAAGCAAGAGTAGGCAGGATGTAGGTCGGAAATGAGCAAGGAAGACGAGCGGGATGTCGCCTATGTGGCGAGCTGTGGTGCCGCGATGCCGGTTCCGTCCCCCAAGCCGGCGCGCATCGGCGCCGCCAGACCCAGGATCAGGAAGATTGAGGCCGTCGCGCCACGCGTGCGGCCGGACAGTTGGCAGGCCATGAAAGAAGAACTGAAAGCGACTTTGAAGGGCGACGCGGCACAACCGGTGCAGCCGGGCGAGGCGGCGCGCGAGCAGGTGCTGGCGACTGTGGCAAAACTGCCCGGGCTGCCAGGCGTGTACCGCTATTTCGACGCCAACCAGAACGTGCTCTACGTCGGCAAGGCGCGCAACCTCAAGAGCCGGGTGTCGAGCTACTTCCAGAAGAACTTGTCGAGCCCGCGCATCGCGATGATGGTGTCGCAGATCGCGCACCTGGAAACCACGGTGACGAGCAGCGAGGCCGAGGCGCTGATCCTGGAAAACAACCTGATCAAGTCGCTCAAGCCGCGCTACAACATCCTGTTCCGCGACGACAAAAGCTACCCCTACATCCGGATCACGGGCGGCGAGGCGCCGCGCCTGGGCTACTACCGCGGCGCGCTGGACAAGAAGAACCAGTACTTCGGGCCGTTTCCTTCCGCCTGGGCGGCCAAGGAATCGATCCAGCTGCTGCAGCGGGTGTTCCTGCTGCGCACCTGCGAGGACAGCGTCTACAGCAACCGCACCCGTCCCTGCCTGCTGCACCAGATCGGCCGCTGCAGCGCGCCCTGCGTCGACCTGATCACGCCGGAAGACTACAAGCGCGACGTCGACAACGCCGCGCGTTTCCTGCGCGGGCGCCAGAGCGAGGTGCTGGAGGACCTGGAGCAGAAGATGCAGTCCTACGCGATGGAGCTGAAGTTCGAGCAGGCCGCCAGCGTGCGCAACCAGATCCAGGCCCTGTCGAAAGTGCTGCACGCGCAGAGCATGGAAACCGTGGGCGACGCCGACGTCGACGTGATTGCCGTGGTGGTGCAGGGCGGCCGCGCCTGCGTCAACCTGGCGATGGTGCGCGGCGGACGCCACCTGGGCGACCGCGCCTACTTCCCGACCCACGTCGGCGAGTCGCTCGGCGAATGCCCGATCGAGGTCGAGGTGCTGTGCGCCTTCCTGGCCCAGCACTACGCGGGCCAGTTCATCCCGGGCACCCTGATCCTGAACATCGAGTTCGACCAGCCGGAGCTGATCGTGGCCCTGTCCGAACAGTGCGGCCATCGCATCAACCTGATCTTCCAGCCGCAGGGGCAGCGCCGCCAGTGGCTGGAGCTGGCCTGTAAGAACGCCGAGATCGCGCTGGCGCGCCTGCTGTCCGAGCAGGGTTCGCAGCAGGCGCGCACGCGCGCGCTGGCCGAGGTGCTGGCGCTGGACAGCGACACCCTCGACGAGCTGCGCATCGAATGCTTCGACATCAGCCACACGGCGGGCGAAGCGACCCAGGCGTCCTGCGTGGTGTTCCACCACCACCAGATGCAGAACGGCGAGTACCGCCGCTTCAACATCAACGGCATCACGCCGGGCGACGACTACGCCGCGATGCGCCAGGTGCTGCAGCGCCGCTACGAAAAGGTGGCGGGCGGCGAAGGCGTCATGCCCGACATCGTGCTGGTCGACGGCGGCAAGGGCCAGGTCGAGATGGCGCGCCAGGTATTCGAGGAGCTGGGCTTGAGCACCTCGATGATCGTCGGCGTGGCCAAGGGGGAAGGGCGCCGCGTGGGCCTGGAAACCCTGATCTTCGCCGACGGCCGCGCGCCGCAGGAGCTGGGCAAGGAATCGGCCGCGCTGATGCTGGTGGCCATGATCCGCGACGAGGCGCACCGCTTCGCGATCACCGGCATGCGCGCCAAGCGCGCCAAGGCAAGACAAGCCTCGCGCCTGGAGGAGATCGAAGGCATCGGCGCCAAGCGCCGCCAGCGCCTGCTGGCGCGCTTCGGCGGCCTGCGCGGCGTGATCGACGCCAGCGTGGAAGACCTGATGTCGGTGGAGGGCATCTCGAGTACGCTGGCGGAGGAGATTTACCGCCAGCTGCATTGACTTACCGGACCGGGGCCTGCGCCCCGGTTTTGTTTTTGGAGCGCATACAGACGAGTCAACTAGTCCGATTTGCAATACCCATGTAGACTGTCGCCGAAACTTTTCATTCCCGATATCAGTGCTTTTTCTATGCCTTTCAACATCCCGATTCTCCTGACCTGGCTACGTGTAGCGCTGATTCCCCTGGTTGTAGGCGTCTTCTATCTCCCGACCCACTGGCTGCCGCTGGCCGACCGCAACCTGGCCGCGACCCTGGTGTTCATCATCGCCGCCGTCACCGATTGGTTCGACGGCTTCCTGGCGCGCCGCTGGAACCAGACCTCGGCCTTCGGCGCCTTCCTCGACCCGGTCGCGGACAAGCTGATGGTGGCCGGCGCCTTGCTGGTGCTGGTGCAGCTGGACCGCGTGAACGCCATCATCGCCTTCATCATCATCGGCCGCGAGATCACCATCTCGGCGCTGCGCGAATGGATGGCCCAGATCGGCGCCACCAAGTCGGTGGCGGTGAGCTCGCTCGGCAAGATCAAGACCGCCGCCCAGATGACGGCGATTCCGATGCTGCTGTTTCATGACGTCCTGTTCGGCATCGACACCCTCTACTGGGGCGAGTACCTCTTGTGGATCGCCGGCGCACTGACGGTCTGGTCGATGTTCTACTACCTGCGCCGGGCCTGGCCCTTGATCAAGGAAAAATCCGGGATCATCTGAGTTGTAATAAATGTTCTGTCTCATCCTTGACGTACGGAATAGAATCTCTATAATGCCTGCCTGTTGCGACGACAACGCAGCAGAATGAAAGACAAAGCGGGAGTAGCTCAGTTGGTAGAGCGCAACCTTGCCAAGGTTGAGGTCGAGAGTTCGAGACTCTTCTCCCGCTCCAGTTTTTCAGGTGACACGATCGGATGCACGATTGAGAAACTTGAGAAAATGTCAAAGTTCTGCGATAATCGTTGTTCTGTACGCGGGAGTAGCTCAGTTGGTAGAGCGCAACCTTGCCAAGGTTGAGGTCGAGAGTTCGAGACTCTTCTCCCGCTCCAGTTATCTTCGGATAGCTTGGCGCGACAGGTAATGTAAGACTCCAATGCGGGAGTAGCTCAGTTGGTAGAGCGCAACCTTGCCAAGGTTGAGGTCGAGAGTTCGAGACTCTTCTCCCGCTCCAAAGGTTTTACGAAAAGTAGTACTCCAATGCGGGAGTAGCTCAGTTGGTAGAGCGCAACCTTGCCAAGGTTGAGGTCGAGAGTTCGAGACTCTTCTCCCGCTCCAGATTCAGAGAAGACATTGCTTCTCGGTTGATACGGCAGATAACCGGCCGGGTCAGCTATCCCAAGATTACCTCGGGCGAGGTAGCAAAGCGGTTATGCAGCGGCCTGCAAAGCCGTCTAGACGGGTTCGACTCCCGTCCTCGCCTCCAGAAATTTCCAAGCACGGGCCCCGATCGGGCCCGTTTGCTTTTGGATCCAGCCCTCAGCAGCCCGATGCAATCGCTAGTCGAAACCGGCTTCGACGATCGGCGCCACACGATCCGGCCCGAACGCTCATGCCGCCTGTTTCCCCAGAAAAGACTGCAGCAGGCGGTTGAACGCCGCCGCGTGCGTCACGTTCATCCCATGCGACGCGCCCGCCATGGTGCGCTTGTCCACGTGTCCGATCCAGCCTGCCAGGTGTTCGACGTTATCGCGGTACGTGCGCGGGCTGCGTTCCCCTGCGACGAGCAGGGTCCTGCAGCGCACCTGCGCCGCCCCGGCGCGGGTGTAGGCCGGCAAGGGGTCGCGGAACTGCTTCGGCAGCGTTCCCGCATTGGCAAGCGCCATCGCGCGGAACGAGGCCGGGCTCTTGCGCCAGATGCCGGGCATGCTCACCGAGTCGACGAACAGCTCCAGGCCGGCCTCGAGTTCGCCATGCGCGATCAGGTCGGCAACGCGCGTGCGGACCGCCTCGGCAGACGGTGGCAGCGGCGCTGGCGGCATCGCGCCGGTTTGCAGCGGGCCGGCGGGGTCCGCCAGGCTCAAGGTTTTCACCAGCTCGGGAACTTCGCGCGCCAGGTTGAAGGCGACACATGCGCCCCGCGAATGGCCCACCAGATGCACCGGGCCCAGGTTCATCGCCCGGATGAACTGCGCCAGCTCCGCGACGTGCAGCCGCCAGCTGAAAGCGCCCGATGCCTCGCCCTCGTCGGCCGGCCAATAGTGGCTGAGGCTGACCGAGTAGCAGCGGAAGTGCTGTGACAAGGCGTCCGACTGGCTGTTCCAGTAGCGGTAGTCGCACAGCGAGCCATGCACGAAGAGCAGCGGCTCGCCGGACCCGGATGCCACGTAGGGGATGCGTACCCCGGACGGGACGGTGGCAAAGCAAAGCTCGGGGACTGCGAAGATGCGTGGATCGGTGGCTGCGTTCATGTCTGGCTCCTTTCCAATACTATGCACGATGGCATTGCTTAAGAAAATCGCATAATATTGAAGGCATCTATCTGTTTTTCTGATATCTGTGAAAGCACTCGACCTGGACGTCCTGGCCATGATCGTGGCGGTGGCCGATACCGGCAACATCAGCCGCGCGGCGGAAGTCGTCCACCGATCGCAGTCGGCGGTGAGCATGCAGATCAAGACGCTCGAGACCGCGCTCGGCAAGCCGCTGTTCGTGCGCAGGCCGCGCAGCGTCACGCCGACGCAGGACGGCGAGGTCCTGCTCACCTACGCGCGGCGCATGCTGGCCCTGCGCGACGAAGCCTGGGCCGCGGTGGTCCGGCCCGACGTCACCGGCCGGGTAGTGCTCGGCGTGCCCGACGACTATGCCTCGTCCTTGCTGCCGCCGATCCTCAAGAAGTTTTCCGCCACGTATCCGAAGGTGGAGATCCAGGTGGTCGGCCTGCCCAGCGTGGCGCTCGCGCCCATGGTGAAGGACGGCACGGTCGACCTGGTGTGCGCCACACGCGTCAAGGGCCTGTCGGGAGAGTTCGTGCGCTTCGAGCCAATGGTCTGGGCCGCCTCGCCCGGCGCGCACGAGATCTGGCGCGAGCGGCCGCTGCCGATCGCCGTTTTCCTGCCCGGCAGCGTGGCGCGCGAGAACGCGATCCGCAGCCTGGAACGGGCCAGGATTCCCTACCGGACGTCGTATGAAAGCCCGAGCCTGATGGGGCTGCTCAGCATGGTCGAAGCAGGCCTGGCCATCGCACCGCTGGCGCGCTGCGCGGTGCCGGCGCACCTGAGCCAGCTCGGCCAGGCACAGGGCCTGCCGGAACCCGATGCGCTGGAGGTCATCCTCGCGCGCAGCAGCAAGTCGCGCCGCCCGCCGTGCGACTTCATGGCCGAGAACATCATGTCGGAGTTGCGGCGCTAGGCCCGGGGAGTCCTGTCGTGCTCATCACGGCGCTGGCTACCCGAGTCGTATGGATGCGTGCTGACCGGGCGCGCATCGGGAAAGGCATTGCGCAAGCGCGTGCTGTCCTTGCCGTTCGCATCGATCCAGGCGCGCGCTGCGGCCACCCGTGCCGCGTCCTCGAAGCAGTACAGATTGCCGTCGAGTGTCACCTCATTCGTCAGTTCCATGGTTCCTCTCTTTTGTGCGGAGGGCGGACTGTATACGAAATCGGCAAGGCGCGTATGGCGCGGCGCTGCCAGGGCTTTTATTTCAGGCGGCGCTCCCGCTGCCATTCCGGCAACCGGGTTTCATGCCTCATCCCCGCCCAGCACGACGCGATTGCGTCCCGCCTCCTTGGCGCGGTACAAGGCGAGGTCGGCCCGACGCATCAGCGTGTCCGGATCGCCGGCCTCCCGTGGGGCCCGGATCGCGACGCCGACGCTGATCGTCACACGTCCCGTGACTGCGCCGGCATGGGCGATGTCGAGCGCTTCGATCGCGCCGCGCAAGGCTTCGCCGATGGCGTGCGCCTCCCGGGCGCCGGTATCGGGCAGCACGATCGAGAACTCCTCGCCGCCGTAACGCGCCGCCAGGTCGCCGCTGCGGCGGGTGCCGGCCGCCAGCGCATCCGCGACGCGGATCAGGCATGCGTCGCCGGCCTGATGGCCATAGCGATCGTTGAACTTCTTGAAGTAGTCGACGTCGAGCATGATGACGGCGAGCGGCTGTCCGGCGCGGGCGGCGCGCGCCGACTCGCTGCGCAGATACTCGTCGAAGCGGCGCCGGTTGGCCAGGCCCGTCAGGCCGTCGGTGATGGACAAGGTGGCCAGCTTGCGGTTGGCCTCTTCCAGTTGGGCGGTGCGTTCCGCCACGCGCTGCTCCAGGCTGTCGTGCAACTTCGCGCTGGCGATCGAGATCATCGACTGTGCGCCGAGCATGCGCAGGAACTCGACACGCTCGTCGGTGAACGAGGCTTCGGCGAGCCGGTTCTCGAAATAGAGGATGCCGTCGATATTGCCGGCGTGCCGCACCGGCAGGCACATGACGGAACGCGGCTGGTGCTGCCGCACATAGGGATCGGCGGCGAAGCGCGAGCCCTGCGCGATATCGTCTTCGATGAGCGCGGCGCCGGTACGGATCACGTAGCGCAGCAGCGACAGCGGCAATTGCGGGTCGCTCGCGGCATCCAGGTCGATCTCGCGGGATTGCAGCACCGTGACGGCATCGCCATCGATATCGGCTTCCAGCCTGTACACCCCGTCGGACAGCAGCAGGCGCGCCACCTGTGCCCCGGCGTTTTCGCGCGCGACGGCAATCAGGCGTTGCAGTACCTTGCGCAGGCCCACTTCATTCGCCACCGCCTGCGTCGCCTTGAGCAGCGATGCCAGGTCGAGCGCGGCGGCGCCGCGCGTCAGCGTGCCGGCATGCGACTGCATTCCCTCTTCGTCCACCTTCGCCAGCAAGGCGCCGTGGCGCTCGCGCATGTGCGTCACCTTGCCCTCGGCCCCCCACTGCGCGTAGCAGGCAATGGCGTCCTTGATGAACAGCGCCGCCACCCGCGGCAGGTCCTGATCGATCCAGCATTCGCCGCACAGCTCGTTTGCCAGCGCCTGCAAATTGACGTACGCGGCCCGGCCGGCGGCGTCGACCGCCCGCTGGTAAGAGCGCGTCGCCAATGCGAGGTCCTGGCGGTAGCGTGCCATTTCCGCCTGTACCAGCGCGTATCTGGCGCGCAGTTCCTCCGGTCCCAGTTCGGCCCACCCGGCGAGATCGGCCTGCAAGGCGTCGATCCGGTTCAGCACTTGGGCCGCATCGGCGCGTGCGGGATCGCGCCGCAAGGCGCGGATCCAGATCAGCGCCGCGTAAAAACTCGTCTCGGGCACTTTGGCCTGGCCACGCATCATCCGGGTCACGATGCCGACCTGGCCGGCCAGCGCTTGCGCATCGGCGCTGTCGAACAGATAGGCGTTGCGGATCTTCCCCTGCAGGTAATAGGCGAGAAACAGGTTCGAGCCGCCATATTGCTCGAGGAAGGCGGCCTCGCTGAAGCCTGCGTCGTCGTAGCTGTCGCTGCGTGGGGCCAGGCCCATCAGGCACTTGACCGGCTGGAGCGCCGCGCCGGCGCAGCAATCGGCCATCGCCTGCTGCCCGTTGGCGCGCATCAGCGCCAGGTCGCGCTCGATGGCGTGCAGCAGGTCGGGCAGGTAGTCGCCCAGGATGATCCGCTCGGTCGCGCGCACGGCCGCCACCACGCCGACCTGCACGAAGTCGCCGATTTCCAGCGCCCAGCCGAATGCTTCCTCGTACAGCGCGTCCGAGCTGCGCAGCGGCCGCGTCCAGTGGTTGACCAGCGCCGCGAACATCAGGGCGGTCTGGGTGCGCGCCTGCAGGTTGGCGCGGCGCCTGGCCAGCGCCATCGCCATCGCGCCGAATCGGTGGCTGCGCGCGTGGTCGCCGTCCCGGAGCGCCAGAATCGAGGCGTAGGCCACATACGCCACGGCGCTGAAATCGCTGCTGCCATGCTGCGCGGACAGGCGCGTCATCAACAGCACCATCAGCTGGCACAGCTCCTGTTGGCCGGCATAGTAGGCGGCCATCCACAGCGCATGCAACATCGGCAGCGCCGCCGCCGCGACCGGATCGTCCATCTCGCCGGCCGCCAGCAGCTCGCCGGCGACCAGCTCGGGCGCGCGCGTGCCTTGCAGGCGCGCGATGTCGGCCAGGAGCTCGTCGAAACGCGCCTTCTGTTGCGTGACATCGTGCGCAATCTCGAAGCCCAGCAGCGCCAGTCCCTCGCGCAGCACGGCGATGGCTTCCCCCAAGCGGCCCTGCAGCTGGTACTGATGCGCCTGGACGGCGATGCATCGCACCTGCTGCAACGGAGCCGGGCAGCGCGCCCGTACCAACGGATAGATCGCCTCGGCGGCGTCGAATTGACCGCACAGGTAGGCCGCCTCGGCCATGCCGAGCTGCAGCGCGTGCCAGAGTCCGGCGTGACTGTGCCAGGCATCCGCCGGCAACAGCTCGAGACCGATGCGCATGTGCTCCAGGGTGGCCATGAAGGCTGCCGAGCGGCGCGCCTTGAGGCCGGCGCGCCGGTTCATGTCCGCCAGCTGCACGCGCTCGACCGCGTCGACGATCAGCGCGCGGCCGGCGTTGAGCTGCTCGACGATCTCGAACAGCCGCTCATCCTGGCGTTCCTGCGGCGTATGCCGCATCAGGAGCCGGCCGATGCGCAGGTGATTGCTTGCGCGCGTGCCGGCATCCACGATCAGATAAGCGGCTTGCTGCACGCGGTCGTGCAGGAAGCGGTAGCCGACTGCGCTGTCGCGCGCGTCGACGTCGACGTACTTGTAGCTGCCGTCGAGCGGCTGGACCAGTCCCGCGTCGAGCGCCGGCCACAGGACGTGCTGCGCGTCCCAGGGACTGCATTCGACGAGCAGCGCCAGCATGTCGAGCGTAAAACGGTTGCCGACGGCCCCGGCAAGTTGCAGCAGGCGCTGCGTGGCGGCGGGCAGGCGGCGGATCTTGTCGACCAGCAGATCGACGACATTGTCGGTGTGGCCGGCCTGCGCGATGGCAGCGAGATCCCAGTCCCAGCAATCCTTGTCGCTGCGGTAGCGCAGGTGGCCGGCCTCGTGGATCGAGCCCAGGAACTGGTTGAGGAAAAACGGGTTGCCGCCGGTCTTGGCGAAGCATAGCCGGGTCAGCGCGGCGCAGTCGGCCGGCGCCACCCGCATGGCGGCCGCCACGATTTGCCCTGCCTGCGCTTCGGTCAAGGGGCCCAGCGCCAGCGTGGGCAGGTGCAGGCCGCCCGCCAGCAGCCGGTCGCGCAGCGCGGTCAAGGGATGGAGGGCGTCGACTTCGTTGTCGCGATAGGCGCCGATGAGCAGCAGGTGGCCCTTGTCGCGCGCGCCCATGAACAGCTCGATCATCCGCAGGGTGGCCGTATCGGCCCATTGCAGGTCGTCGAGGAACAGTACCAGCGGGCGGCCAGCGGCGGCGAAGACGTCGACGAAACGGGGAAACACACGGTGCAGGCGGCGCTGTGCCTGCTCCGGCGTCATCGCTGGGGCCGCCTCGGTGGGGCCGACGATCAGCGCGAGCTCGGGAATCAGGTCGACCATCACGCCCAGTCCGTTCCCCAGGGCGCTACGCAGCCGCTCCGCCCATTGCCGCACCGAGGCCTCGGGCTCGCAAAGAAGCTGGCGTACCAGTTCCTGGAAAGCCTGGATCAGCGACGCGTAGGGCAGGTCGCGCCGGAACTGGTCGGATTTGCCGGCCAGGAAGCAACCACGCCGGGCAAGGATCGGTTTGTGCACCTCGTTGACCACCGCCGACTTGCCGATGCCCGGATAACCGGTCACCCACAGCATCGTGCGCTGCCCGGCGGCGCTCAGCTCGAATGCCTCCAGCAGTGCGGCGATCGCATCCTCGCGCCCGTGCAGCGTTTGCGGGACCATGAAGCGGCCGTTGCGATCGGATAGCGCGAGCCCCGGTATCGAAGACGACGCGCGACAGGAATCGAGGTCGCTGCGCAGCCCGTACAGGCTCTGGTAGCGCAGCTCGGCATTTTTCGCGAGCAGGCGCTGGACGATCGCCAGCAGCCGGCCGGGCAGGGCGCGCAGTGCCGGATGCGACCAATCGGGCTCGCGCGCGATGTGGCAATGGACCAGCTCCATCTCGTCGTCGGCGCTGAAAGGCGGCTGGCCGGCGAGCAGTTCGTAGAAGGTCGCGCCAAGCGCATAGAAGTCGGCCCGGTAGTCGACCCGGCGGTTCATCCGTCCGGTCTGTTCCGGCGCCATGTAGCGCAGCGTGCCTTCCAGCGCCGCCGGATTGACGATGCCCTGGTTTTCGTGCGGGAGCTCGCTGGCAATGCCGAAATCGATCAGCTGGAGCAGGCGCCGCTCGCCGTTCCATACCAGGTTGGATGGGTTGATGTCCTTGTGGATCACCCCTTGCCGGTGCACTTCCTCGAGCGCCGCGCACAGTTGCAGGGCGATGTCCAGGAATTCATCCAGCCCCAGGCCGGCCTGGACGGGCGCATGCCCGCTTGCCTTCCGGGCACGCAACAGCTTGTCGAGCGACAGGCCGCCAATATCCTCGTGCACCATGGTCCAGCGTCCACGGTGCAACTGCAGCGCAAGCGGACGCACCACGCCCGGGTGACGGCAGCGGCGCGCGATCGCATATTCGCGCTTGAACTGCGCCAGTTGCGACAAGCCGGGAGCCGCCTGCCTGGGCAGCTTGACGATGAGCGTGGCGCTATCGGCGGCGCGGGCACGGTAGACCAGCGAGCGCGCACTTTCGTGCACATATTCGATGATCTCGTGGTCGAAGAGGACGCTCATGGACTGGGCTTGCGGTGTGCCAGGGGCAGATGGATGGGACAGGCGGGATTCGCCCCATCACCTAAGAGAAACAATTATAGCAAGCTTCTCCGCTCGGTCACGTTAGTAACAAACGGATGTGCCATTGCGGCCCCACAAAGTGGAACTCGGCCCTTGGCCTACACTCGGTTCTGGCGAGGTAGCAAAGAGGTTATGCAGCGGCCTGCAAAGCCGCCGAGACAGGTTCGATTCCTGTCCTCGCCTCCAGAATCTTGCAAAAACGGGCCCTCTCAGGGCCCGTTGAACTTGTGGCGCAGGCTTGTGTCCGCTTCAAGCGCTGTGCGGCAGGCCCAGGTTCTGGTTCGCCGGCACCGCCATCTCGATCAGTTTCGGCTTGGGCAACTTCAGCTCGCCCATGAGCCGCACGAAGTCCTCGCGTGTCCGGTTGGCCAGGCGCGCATTGTGCCGCTTTTCCCAGCCGATCGTCGACACCGCCTGGCCCTTGTAGTCGTGGCCCGGCCACATGCGCGTGTCGTCCGGCAGCGTGAACAGCTTGCCCTCGACGCTGTCGTAGAGGGCCTCGGCGCTGCCGCTCTGGAAGTCGGTGCGTCCGCATCCATCGATCAGCAGCGTGTCGCCCGTGAAGACGTTGCCGCGCCAGACATAGCTCATGCTGCCGGCGGTGTGACCGGGCGTATGCAGGACCTGGATCGCTTCCGCGGCGCCGAAGCGGATGAGGTCTCCATCCTTCAGTTGCAGTTCGGCGCGCGCGATGCCGCAGCCGCCCGGGACGGCGGCAAGCGCGCCGGTGAGGGCGCACAGCCGGCCGGCCGAGGTCACGTGATCGGCATGCGCATGGGTCTCGAGCACGTAGCGCAGCCTCAAGCCCAGTCGGCGGAGGTGCTGGAGGTCGCGTTCCCAATGGTGCTCCACGGGGTCGATGATGACCGCTTCCTGCTCTCCCGGCGCCGCCAGGATGTAGGTGAAGGTGGAAGACTCGGTATCGAACAGCTGGACAGGGTTGATGTTCATGTCGTTCTCCAAAAAAAATCGCGCTTGTGCATCAAGCGGGCAAGGCCTTGACGGCCAGGCCGGGCAGGGCGGCCAGCGGCAGCGCGTCCATCGCTCAAGCCTTCGCGCCGGCGCGGGCGCCGCGGCCGCCGAACCATTCGAGCAGTTCGAACAGGCTCATGCCGGCCACCATCGCCACTGTGAAGAGCAGCGGCTTGGCGTCGCCCGTGGCCAGCGAGGCCAGGGCCGGGCCGGGGCAGTAGCCCGCCAGGCCCCAGCCGGCGCCGAAGGCCAGCGAACCGAGCACCAGGCGCCGGTCGATCCGGGTCGCCGTCGGCAGGCGCATCGCTTCGCCGAGCAGCGAGCGTTCGCGCCCGGCGGCGACGTGGAACGCGACCAGGCCGACCAGGATGGCGCCGCCCATGACGAAGGCCAGCGACGGGTCCCAGTTCCCGGCAAGGTCGAGGAAGCCGGTCACCTTGGCGGGATCGGTCATGCCGGAGACGATCAGGCCGATACCGAATACCAGTCCGACCAACAGTGCAATCAAGATGTTCATGGCCTTGTCCTTCGGTCTCAAGCGAACAGGTGGCGCGCCACGAAGACGGTGGCGAAGCCGGCCAGCATGAAGGCCGCGGTGGCGGCCAGCGAACGGGGCGAGCGCCGCGACAGGCCGCAGACGCCATGCCCGCTGGTGCAGCCGGCGCCGTAACGGGTGCCCAGCCCCACCAGCAGTCCGGCGGCGATCAGGCTCGCATCGCCGGCCGCCACGGTGGCCGGCGGCAGGGGCGCGAATATCGCGTAGGCGAGCGGCGCGCCGACCAGGCCGAGCAGGAAAGCCAGGCGCCAGCCGATGTCGCCGCGTGCGGGCCGCAGCAGGCCGCCGAGAATGCCGCTGATGCCGGCGATCCGGCCGTTGAACAGCACGAACGCGGCGGCGGCGCTGCCGATGATTAGCCCGCCGGCCAGCGCGCTCCAGGGCGTGAAGTGGATCCAGTCGATATTCATGGTGCGACTCCTTGGGACGGCAGACAGAATTGCTGGTACAGCACCTGCATGACCGCCAGCGCCTCGTTGCTGGCGATCCGGTAGAAGATCTGCTTTCCTTCGCGGCGCGTGCTGACCAGCTGTTCATCGCGCAGCACGCCGAGCTGCTGCGACAGCGTGGGCTGGGTGATGCCCAGCAGGGCCTCCAGTTCGCTGACGCAGTATTCGCCCTGTGTCAGCTGGCACAGCAGCATCAGCCGGTGCGGATTGCCGAGTACTTTCAGGAGAGCGCAGGCGCGCGCCGCGGCGGCCTGCATGTCGTGCAAATTGAGTGGCGGTGTGTCGGGCATGGCTTGGCTCGGTTAATCTACTGGGATACATTATATGTCAACACAATATATATTTCAATATAATGTAGTTTTCATCGATCTATAGGAGTTCACCATGACCATCCGTCAACTCGACAAGGACTACGCGGTCGCGCCGCAACTCATGCCGGCAGATGTCGCCCGCCTGAACGAGCTGGGATTTGCCGCCCTGGTCTGCAACCGGCCGGACGGCGAGGGCGGCGACCAGCCGGCATTCGCCGAGATCGCTGCCGAAGCGCACAAGCATGGCTTGCAGGCGCTGTACCTGCCGGTCATACCGGGCAGGATCACCGCGGCCGACCGGGATGCTTTCGCCGCGCTGTACGCGGCGGCGCCGAAGCCCGTGCTCGGTTTTTGCCGCACCGGCATGCGCGCCGAAACGCTGTGGAACGAAACGCAGGGCGGCCTGCAGGATGGGGCGCGGCCCGGCGCCGCCGGCTAACCCGTCCGCGCTGTCCCCCATCGAAGCGCGCTGCGCCAGGCATCATCCGGTGCGATCGGACCTGACACAATTGCGTCCGCTTTCCTTGGCTGCGTACAGGGCGGCGTCGGCGCGCCGCAGCAGGCTGTGCATGCCTTCGGGGTCCTGGCGCGGCGCGCTGCAGGCCAGGCCGATGCTGACCGTCATGATTCCCGACGGGGCTGCGCGGTGGGCGAGCCGCAATTGCGCCAGTCTGGCGCGGATCGCTTCGGCGACCGCCAGTCCGCCGGCCGCGTCCGTTGCCGGCAGCAGCACGACGAACTCTTCACCGCCGAAGCGGGCGGCGACGTCGCGCGGGCGCGAAGCGCCGGACCCGATGACGCGGCCGATTTCCGCCAATACGGTATCCCCGGCAAGGTTGCCATGGCTATCGTTGTACTTCTTGAAATGGTCGACGTCGATCATCAGGGCGGCGAGCGTGCTGCCATCCCCGGCCGCCCGGACGAGCTCCTGCTCGAGCGCCAGCTCGACATAGCGCTTGTTGTAGAGACCGGTGAGCGGGTCGACCTGCGACTGCACCAGCAGCGAGGCGTTCGACGCCTCGAGCGCCGCCTTGGTATCGAGCAGATCACGCTCGAGACGGTCGCGCAGGCGCATCTGCCGCACCAGGCAGAGCGCCAGGACGGCCATGCCGGCCGCCAGCGCAAGCAACGCCGCGCCGGCCGCGAAGATCGTTTCGCGCCATGGCGCCAGGACCTGGTCCTGCGAGCGTACGGTGGCGACCAGCAGCGGATAGTCGCCCGCCTGCGCGACCCCGTACATGAGCAGCTTGCCGTTCTCCGGCACATCCGGCAGGCGGCCGTTCGGCAGTTGCGCCGCCAGCTGCGCAAACAGCGGGGTAGGGCCGAGTTCTTCGCCGATGCCGGTCAAGGTGAAGGGCATCCCCAGCAGCTGGGTGCCGCTGCGCAGCGCCAGGATGATCCTGCCGTCGCGGCGCAGCTCGATCTGCTCGTAGATCCTGCGGAAGAAGTCCACCTTGATGGTTGCCAGCACCACCCCGGCAAAGCTGCCGTCGGCGTGCTCGAGGCGGCGCGAGACCGGGATCACCCAGGCCCCGCTGGTGCGGCCGAGAATGGGGGCGCCGATGTGCACCTCGCGCCCCGGCGCGTCGCGGTGGAACCTGAAGTACGCGCGGTCGGCGTTGTTGCGCCCGTTGAAGGACTGGCCGGCGGAATTCACGATCCAGGTGCCGGACGCGTCGTAGACGAACAGGCCCTGCAGGGCCGGCAGCTCCGCCAGGTGATCCTGCATCAGCCGGTACAGCGCGTCCTTGTCGGTCGCCGGCAGGCCATCGTGTTCGATGCGGTCGACCATCCCGACCAGCACCGTGTCGACCATCTTGAACGCGGAGCTGGCCTGGTCGGCCAGCGCGCGCGTGAGATTGCTCGTCGAGATCGCGGCGTTGGACAGCTCGAGCCGGCGCAGCTGCCAGCTGCTCCAGCCGTAGGCGGCGGCCAATGCCGCGCCCGCGAGCACCAGGATGCTGACCGCCAGCAGCTTGATGCTGCGCCGCTTGGCGGCCAGTTGCGCGCTGATCATGGGCGCCCTCCGCGAGCGTGCCGCTTGCGCATGCCGGCATCAAGCATGGAGCAGCTCCCTGAGCGCGTCGGCAAAGGCCTGGCTGGCCTGTTCGCGCGGCCCGGCAGGGCCTGGGAGGGCGGCCTGCGCCATGAAGGCGTCGCGGCAGGACAGCGCGCGCCGCAGCAGCCGCTTGCAGCGCCCGCGCTTGCGGCTGTGCCGGTCCAGCCAGGCATCGAAGGCCTGCGCCCCGGACAGGCTGGCGTCATCGCACGGCGCCGCATGCCAGGCGCGCTGTTCCACCAGGGCCTTCAACAGCAGGGCGTCGTCGCGTTCGAGCGGCGTGCATGCGGCCACCTCGGCTGGCAGGCGCCATGCCGCCAGCCAGGGCGCCAGCGCTTCCGGAGGCATCGGGCGCGCGATCCCGTAACCCTGCGCCAGCATGCATCCGAGCTGGACCAGCATGGCGGCGTGCTCGGCGGTTTCGACGCCTTCGGCGACCACTTCGCGCTTGAAGGCGGCGGCCATGCCGATGATGCCCTCGAGGATCGCCAGGTCGTCGGGATCCTGCTGCATGTTACGCACGAAGCTCTGGTCGATCTTGATGCGCCTGGCCGGCAGCTGCTTCAGGTAGCGCAGCGAGGAATAGCCGGTGCCGAAATCGTCGAGCGCGAATCCGACGCCGATCTCGGCGCATTGCGTGACCAGGCTGGAGACGTGCGCGATGTCGTCCAGCGCGCTGCTTTCGAGCACTTCCAGCTTGATGCGGCGCGGGTTGACGCGGGGATAGGCGGCCAGCAGGCCCGCGCAGGTGCGCGACGAAATCCTTGCGGCGCAGCTGCGCCGCGCTCATGTTCACGCTGATCGCGACGTCCAGGCCGGCATCGAGCCAGCGCAGGTGCTGGCGCAATGCCTCCTCCAGCACCCAGTTCTCCAGCGCCAGCATGAGAGGGTGTCCCTCCAGGGTCGGCAGGAAGGCGCCCGGCGGCAGGCAGCCGCGGGTGGGGTGATTCCAGCGCACCAGCGCTTCCACCGAATTCAGTTCGCCGTTCCCGAGGTGTACGATCGGCTGGTAATGCAGGGCGAACTCCTGCCTGGCGAGCGCGCGTTCGAGGACCTCGATTTCCTCGGCGCGTTCGAGCATCACGCGGTAGCCGAGGCTGTCGAAGACGTGGAAGCGGTTCTTTCCTGCCACCTTGGCATCGTACATGGCCTGGTACGCCTGCCGGATCAGCTGGTCGGCGCCGATGTCCTCGCCGTGCCGGTAGAAGGCCAGGCCGGCGCTGGCGCTGACGCGCAGCGGGGCGCCGCCGACGGCCAGCGGCTCGGAAATCGCGTGCAGGAGCCGCGCCACCATCGGCTGGCATGCCTGGGGCGACTCGAGACCGTCGAACACGACCAGGAACTCGTCGCCGCCGGGACGGCCGGCGGTATCGCTGTCGCGCACCGTGTCCTGAATCCTGCGGCCGAGGGCGGTCAGCAGCTCGTCGCCGCAACCATGGCCATGGACGCTGTTGATGGCCTTGAAGTCGTCGATGTCGAGGACGGCGACGGCCACGACCGTGCCGCTGCGGCGCGCCCGCACCATGGCCTGCTGCAGGCGGTCGCCCAGCAGGCGGCGGTTCGCCAGGCCGGTGAGCGGATCGTAATGGGCGATGTGCTCGAGGCGCTCGGCCTGCAGCTTCTGGTGCGTGATGTCGGCGAACACGCCCACGTGGCAGGACAGCCTGCCGTCGTCGTCGCGCACGCCGGTGATGGTCAGGCGCTCGACGTAGAACTCGCCCGACTTGCGGCGGTTCCACACTTCGCCGCTCCAGCTGCCGCTTTGCCCGATGCTGCGCCACATGTCTGCGTAGAACGCCTTGTCCTGCCGGCCCGAGCTGAGCAGGCGCGGATTCTTGCCCAGCACCTCGGCGCGGGCGTAGCCGGTGATCGCCTCGAAGGCGCCGTTGACGTCGACGATCAGTCCTTCCGCCGAGGTGACGATGATGCCTTCGCCGGCGCTGGCGAAGATGCTGTCGGCCAGCCGGCGCTGCTGCAGCGCCAGCTTGCGCTCCGAGATGTCGGTCAGGGTGCCGCGGGTGCCGTCCACCGCGCCGTCCGCGGCGTGGGTGGCGCGCGCGGACAGCTCGATCCAGCGGACGTCGCCGTCTGCGCACCGAAGGCGCAACTGGTGCCGGCAGCGGCTGCGCCGGCCGGAGAGCAGCTGCGCGAGCCTGGACCGGGCGCGCGCCAGGTCGTCCGGGTGCACCTGCGCGAGGCAGGAAGCGCCCAGCGTGGTCTCGACGGCGTAGCCGCTCAGTATCTGCCAGGCCTGGTTCAGGAAGAGCCAGTTGCCGTGGCGATCGGTCTGGAACACGACCTGCCCGAGCTCGTCCAGGATCGAGGCCGGGACGGATGCCCCTGCCAGCGGAAGCTCGGTCTCACGGGTGGGGCAGGGAAGGCGCTTGCGCGGATTGCTGAAAATGGTATTGGCTAACATGTACTGAATGCACGCGATGCCGGCAGCGGGCCTGCCGGGCTACGGCGCCGTGTCGGGCGCGCGTGCATGTGGGTGGATTGACGACGGGCGCAACGATATCTCATTGCTATATGGAAAAGAATGATCTAGATCAAGTTTTATAGAATTAGTGAATTTTCTAGTGCCAAAACTCACGATTTATTTCAAGCGTCTGCTCACTCTGGCGCGGGGCGAGCCTTGCGCATTGCCGCCGCCTGGGAACTCCGCGATAATCCACCGTTTCCCCTCGCACAACTGACGATAGACGCCCTCACGATGAAAAGCACGCTGTCCACCTTCACACCAACCCGCCTCGCGCTCCCCGCCGCCCTGCTTGCCGCTCTGGCGGGCTGCGCCGCCAATCCGACCGGTGTCCAACCCAAGGCGCCGGCAACATCCCAGATCGGCGTCGCCTCCTTCAACATGGCCTGGGCCGGTTCGCAGCAGGACTTCGATCGCCAGAACGCCGTCTGCAAGACCGTGTCCTGGTGCGACACGCGCCCGCGCCGCCAGCCGGGAACGGGGGCCATCACCGAGGAGGCCGCGAAGGTGGCGCGCCAGTGCGTCGCCGATACCGAGCGCCTGGCGGGCGGGCCCGCGCAGTCGGCCATGATGGCGCCGTGTAACGCCTACCAGGGCCGCGGTGCGCCGGTGGCCTTGACGGGCGCCGACTACGCGGCCAAGCTGGCCGGCCTGCAGGCGACCGTCGCCGGGCTGATCGAGAAAGAGGGTGTGCGCGTGATCGCCTTCCAGGAAGTGCGATCGAGCGAGGTGATCAAGGAGGTGCTCGGGCGCCACGCCGGCCGCTTCGGCGTCTGCGACGCGCCGCACGAGGGCTTCCAGACCGTGGCCTTCGCCTGGGACCGCAGCCTGAGCAGCGATGCCCGCTGCACGGTGGACAGCGGCCTGGCGGTGGTCGACAATCCCGCCGATCCGCAAGCGCGCAAGGTGCGCCCGGGCCTGGCGCTCGAGATGAAGGTGGCGGGGCGCCCGATCAGCTTCTTGAACGTGCACCTGAAGTCCGGCTGCGCCAACATCGTGCCGACCCCGATCTACCAGGCCCGCCTGCTCGACGATCCCGCTCCGGCCTGCAAGGTCCTGAACCGCCAGGTCGCACCGCTCGAGCGCTGGATCGACGGCGTGGCCAGGCACAGCCCCGATTTCGTCCTGCTGGGCGACTTCAACCGCCGCATCGACGAGGAAGCCGCGGCGAGGATCCCCGCGGACAAGGTGCGCGCCGACGGCAGCAACCCGTCCGGCGTACCGGCCCAGGACCAGGATGGCCGGGTGGTCACGCGCTACCTGTGGCAGGAGCTGAACGACGGCAGCCGCGCGCTCCAGCAGGTTCCGCTGACCGGCGTCGAGGCCGGCTGCAAGGGCTTCTCGGGCCTGGACCACATCGTGCTGAGCGGCCCGTTGGCGGCGCGCCAGCCGGCCGACATCGGCTCGCGCAAGACCGCCGTGGTGCAGGCGCCGGGCCAGCGCATCGAGACCAGCGACCACTGCCCGCGTAGCGTCACGCTGAACTTCTGAGCTGGATGGCCCTGCCGCGCAGGGCCGCTTTCACTCCCCCTGGAATTCGTCGGCGCGCGCGAACAGGCTCCAGGCCGAGATGAACAGGGCCGCGACCACCGGCCCGATCACGAAGCCGTTCAGGCCGAACAGCGCCATGCCGCCGAGCGTGGACAGCAGCACCAGGTAGTCCGGCAGCTTGGTGTCCTTGCCTACCAGGATGGGGCGCAGCAGGTTGTCCACCAGGCCGATCACCAGCACGCCGTACAAGGCCAGCACCACCCCTTGCGTGACCGAGCCCGTGAACAGGAAGTAGGCCGCCACCGGTCCCCAGATGATGGCCGCGCCCACCGCCGGCAGCAGCGACAGGAAGCTCATCACCACGCCCCACAGCACCGGCCCGGGGACGTCCAGGAACCAGAAGATCAGGCCGCCCAGGGTGCCCTGGGCCACCGCCACCAGCACGTTGCCCTTCACGGTGGCGCGGATCACGGTCACGAACTTGTCGAACAGGGGTTTCTTGTAGTGCGAGTCGAGCGGCACCGCGCGCTTGATGCGCGCCGCGATGGTGCGGCCGTCGCGGAACAGGAAGAACAGCAGGTAGAGCATCACGGTCATGCTGACCACGAAGTTGAGCGCATTGCGCCCGAAGCCGACCGCATAGCGCGCCGCCAGCTGGCTCGCCTGGGCGACGCCGGCGCTGAGCTTGTCCTGCACGGTCGCCATGATGGTCGACTGGTAGCGGTCGAACAGGGAGGCGGCCCAGTCGGGCAGGCCCGCCACCACGCGGCGCAGCATGGCGTCGAAGTCGAGGTTGCCGGCGCTGACCATGTTGTACAGCGCGAGGGCCTGGTCGGCCAGCGCGGCGGCGATCAGGATCAGGGGCAGGATCACCATCAGGACGATCAGCATCAGGGTGGCGAAGGCCGCGATGTTGGCGCGCCCTTTGAACCACGCCAGCAGGCGCTCGTACACGGGCGCGAACACGATCGCCAGCACCACGCCCCAGAAGACGGCGCCGGAGAAGGGCAGCAGGATCCAGAAAAAGGCGAGGGTGACCGCGCCCAGCAGGAGCAGGAAGGAGTTTTGCGGCAGCGTGAATTGCGTCATTAGGAATGCCCGGAGTTCAAGGATGGTGTCGATAATACTCTATCAACATTGAAAGACCATGAGTCTTATTGATAGTAGCCTATCAATACTGGATAATGCCCGGCTTTCCGACTTGCGCATTGCCTCATGCTGAAGATCCCGCGTTCGACCCTCCTGCTGGCCCTGGCCGCGGCGCCCGCCTGGGCGCAGACCACTCCTGCGGCCGCCACCCAGCCCGCCGAGCCGGCCATGCCCGGCACCGCGCAGCTGCATGGACGGGCCGATGAAAACGTGATGCGCCAGGCCGAGGATGCCTTCGGCACTAGCGTCGGGCGCGAGACCATCGGCCTGTACAACTCGTCGAGCATGCGCGGCTTCTCGCCGGTCGCGGCGGGCAATGCGCGCATCGAGGGCCTGTACTTCGACCAGGTCTGGGGACTCACACCGCGCATCCGGCGCGCCACCAACATCCGGGTCGGCATCTCGGCCCAGGGCTATCCTTTCCCGGCGCCGACCGGCATCGTCGACTACAGCTTCCGCAAGCCGGGCGAGCGGGCCAGGCTGGCCCTGGTGACGGGAGGCGACAGCTATGGCGGCGTCTACGCCGAGGCCGACGGCGAACTGCCGCTGGCGCGCGGCCTGAACCTGGGCATCGGCGGCGCCGCCGGCGCCAACGAGTACCCCAACGGAACCGACTCGCGCTACCGCAATGCCGCCTTGAGCCTGCGCTGGCAGCCAGGCGCGGCGCTCGAGATCGTCCCGTTCTGGCACCGCGCCGAAACCTATGACGACGAAAAGGCGCCGAGCTTCCTGCCGGCCGGCAGCCACCTGCCGCCGTGTATCGAGCGCCGCCGTTTCAATGGTCCGGAGTGGGCCGACTTTCGCACCACCGCGATGAACTACGGCGGCCTGGCCACGCTGAAGGCCGGGGACGACTGGACCGTCCGCGCCGGCGTGTTCCGCTCGCTGTACAACGACCACCGCGCCTTCACCCACCTGCTCAGCGGCGTGACCCCGGATGGCAGCGCGAACCGGCGCCTGATCGTCGATCCGCCGGCGGAAAATGCCTCCACCAGCGGCGAACTGCGCGCCACGCGGGTGCTGGCCGAGGGGCCGCGCCTGCACCATCTGCACTTCAGCGTGCGCGGGCGCGACCGCCAGCGCCGCTACGACGGCTCGCAAGCCTTCGACCTCGGCCGCACCACGATCGACGCCCCCTACACCGCGCCCGAGCCGGCCTTCGTGTTCGGCGCCCAGACCCGCGACCGCACCCGCCAGTGGACCGGCGGAGTCGCTTACGACGGGCGCTGGCGCGATGTCGGCGAGATCGGCTTCAGCCTGCAAAAGACCGACTACCGCAAGCGCCTGCACAAGCCGGGACTGCCGCTCGCCACCGCCGAGGACAAGCCCTGGCTGTACAACCTGACCGCCGCCAGCCATCTCGGCCCGAAGCTGGTGGCCTTCGGCAGCTTCACGCGCGGGCTGGAAGAGAGCGGGGTGGCGCCCAGCAACGCGCTCAACCGCAACGAGCTGCTGCCGGCGATCCGCACCACCCAGGGCGACCTCGGGCTGCGTTACGCATGGAGCCCGGAGATCAAGCTGGTCGCCACCATGTTCGACCTGCGCAAGCCCTACTTCAACTTCGACGCCGGCAACCGCTACGCGCAGCTGGGCGACGTGCAGAACCGCGGCGTGGAGCTGTCGCTGGCCGGCGCCCTCACGCCGCGCCTGAACGTGGTGGCCGGCGCGGTCCTGTCGCGGCCGCGCGCCACCGGCGAAGGGGTGCGCCTGGGACGGGTGGGCGAGCGCCCGGTCGGCATGAGCCGGCGCAGCGCGGAGCTGAACCTGGACTGGCGCACGCCCTGGGTGGAGGGGCTGTCGCTGGACATGACGGCCTCGCACAGCGGCGCCATCACCGCCACCGTCGACAACCGGGTCGCGATTCCCGCGCGCACCCTGGTGGCGCTCAGCGGCCGCTACCGCTTCACGCTGGGGCAGCAGCCGGCCTCGCTGCGGGTCGCGGTGAACAATGTGTTCGATACCTACGGCTGGGAGCTGCGCGGCGCCGGCGCCTATGACGTGATCAACGGGCGCCTGGCGTCGGCCTATTTGTCAGTGGATCTGTAAACGTAGGTGGACGGCTCTGCCGTCCGCGCGTTCGACTCCGGCTTGCGTTACAAGGACGCGTGTTCTGGTTGGACGCGCAGACGGCGAAGCCGTCCACCCTACTGTAATCCTACGATGTTGGACTGATCACGGAATCTTGATCCGGATCGGCATCGGCACCGGTGCGCGGCGATCCGGCATCGGCGCGCGGTCCGGCGGCGTGAGGCCGGTGACCAGGTCGGCCACGCGCACCGTCTGGCCGGTCTCGAAGCACTTGTTGGCCGCGATGCCGACCAGGGCCGACCAGGCGCCGGCGCGTTCGTCCGAGGCGCGCTTGTACTTGTCGGGTGGGCCGTCGCCGAAGATCTCGGTGAGCATGACGTCGTCGCCGCCGCCGTGGCTGCCCTTGCCGATGACCGGTTCGATGTCGCGCGGCTGGCCGCGCATCGGGATCACGCGGATCGACACGCTCTCGCTGCCGCTTTGCACCTTGGCCGCGCCGGCGGCGCCGCCCGACTCGACGATGCGGTGCTCGATGCGGCCCTTGGTGCCGTTGAAGGCGATGTGGTAGCCCTCCCAGGCGTCATAGGCCGACAGCGCGTAGTTCAGGTGCGCGCCGTTGTCGTAGCGGACCATCACGTTCATGGTGTCTTCGATGTCGATGCCCGGGCGCCATACGCACTGGTCGCGGTAGTAGCCGTCGTAGCGTTCATTGTCGAGGTAGAGGGCTTTCAGCCCGGGGTCCGAGGCCAGGTCGAAGTAGAAGTTGCACTTCTGCTTCTCGGGGCAGGTCAGGCAGCGCTCGTGCGGACCGGACAGGCCCATGCGGCGTGCGGTTTCCGGGGTGTAGAACTGGCGCGAGCCGAAGGCGTGCACGGTTTCCGGCTGGGCGCCCAGCCACCAGTTGACCAGGTCGAAGTGGTGGGTCGACTTGTGGACCATCAGGCCGCCCGAATTGGCCTTGTTGGCATGCCAGCGGCGGAAGTAGTCGGCGCCGTGCACGGTGTTGAGCAGCCAGGTGAAGTCGACCGAGATGACGTCGCCGATCTCGCCCGACATCAGGAGTTCCTTGATCTGGGTGCGCGGCGGCGAATAGCGGTAGTTGAAGGTGACGCGGACCTGGCGGCCGCTGCGCTTGACGGCGTCCAGGATGCGCTGCGCCTTCTCGGCGGTGGTGGTCATCGGCTTTTCGGTGATCACGTCGCAGCCGGCATCGAGCGCGCGCACGATGTAGTCGTCGTGGCTGGCGTCGGTGGTGGTGACGATCACGAACTGCGGTCTGGTCTCGCGGATCATGCGGTCGAAGTCGCCGGCCGCATAGCCGCGCGGCTGGCTGGCGCCGGTCTCGGTGATGAGTTTTACCGCGCGCGCCAGGCGGCCGGCGTTGCGGTCGCAGATGCCGACGACTTCGGAGGTGTCGCGGAACTTGCCGGTCATGGCATTGGTGAACATGCGTGCGCGCGAACCCACACCCACCACCGCGTAGCGCTTGCGCGCAGTCGCCGCGAAGGCGCCGGCCGAGCCGGTGGCCAGCATCAGGCCGGCCGCCCCGGCGCTCTTCAGTACGGTGCGGCGGTCGACGCCCCCGAAATTCTTTTCATTCATGCTTTGTCTCCAGTCTTGTTGTAGCGCCATTGGCGTCCACAGCCGCAGGCTCGCCCTATGGTGGCGCGATTGCTTCAAATTGGCAAGACCGGTTTTTGGATTGGTTGGACAAAAAACCGCCTTTGGTCGATCGCTTTCGCTGCAAAAACCGCATTTTCCGTTACCAAATCGCAACAGTTTGCGCTCACGGGACGAATTTTTTTCATCCGGCTCGCAGTGCGGTAAATATATCTTGCAAAAAAGTGGTCCGACCACTTTATAATCCGGTCATATCAATCCTTGTAAAACCTGCAAAGACAGGTTCCGGAATTCTGGCAAGCTGCTTCGATTTAGTGTCGGGTGGCCTGACCAATCAGTAGTGTGGTCATATCAATTCTTAGAAAAAAGATAGGAGACGTGAATGAACCCGTACTTTGCTCCCACCCCACGCCGAGCCCAGCTGGCAACCGCGGTGAGCCTGGCGCTGTTCCAGCTGGCGAACCAGGCGCAGGCGCAGAACACCGAAGCCCCGTCGTCGACGCCAGCCGTGCAGGCGGTGGTGGTGACCGGCTCGCTGATCCGCCGTGTCGATGACGAGGGCACGAATCCCGTCACCACCGTCAAGGCCCAGGAACTGGAAGCCCGCGGCCATACCGAACTCAAGGACTTCGTGCTGGAGCAGCCGCAATCGCTGTCGCTCGGCACCAACTCCGGCGCGGCCGGCCCCGTGACCAACCTGCGCGGCCTCGGCCCGATGCGCACCCTGACCCTGCTGAACGGCCGCCGCCTGGCGAACGAGCCGCTGCAGGACCAGTACGTCTCGGTCAACGTGATCCCGCGCATGGCGCTGGAGCGCGTCGAGACCCTCAACGGCGGAGGCGCCTCGATCTACGGCGCCGATGCGATCGGCGGCGTCCAGAACTACTGGACCAAGCGCGGCTACCAGGGCGGCGCGATCAAGGCCGAATATGCCCGTCCGGAACTGAGCGGCGGCGGCCGCACCAAGAGCATCGGCGGCATCTTCGGCTGGGGTGACCTGAACCAGGAAGGCTGGAACGCCTACATCGCCATCGACCACCAGAAGAAGGATGCGCTGTTCCAGGGCGACCGTCCGGAACAGCATGATCCGGCCGTGCTGCGCAGCCTGGGCCTGGGCATCACGCCGGACGCGCGCAACCCGAACCCGCTGGCCAACTTCGGCTTCGCCCGCAACGCCAACTCCAACTACAACCCGAACTTCGCCACCGGCTGCGATTCGCCATGGTCGCTGCAGACCCTCGGCAACAACAGCCTGGCGACTCCGCCGGTCTATGCGCCGGGCTGCATCCGCAATCCGCTGTTCTGGAACGCCGTCACCGACGGCAGCGAGATCACCACCGTCGCCGGCCGCGCCAGCTGGAACCTGGCGGGTGGCCACAAGCTCGACCTCGACGTGCTGCATTCCGCATTCACCGTGCAGAAGTTCCGCGGCATGCAGGTGCCGAACGCAACCCAGCCGTTCACCACCTACTCGATGCCGGCCACCAGCCGCTTCTACCCGGGCAAGGGCATCACGCCGCTGCCGCAGGTCGTCGGCAGCAACACCGGCGCCAACACCCCGGCCATGTTCATCGACCCGGCCAAGACCCCGGGCGCGGCGACGCCGCTGAACATGAACAACCGCACCATCTACTTCCAGTGGGGCCCGGGCGAACTCGGACCGGCCTACCGCAACGACGAGCAGGGCAACGACCGCGTCGTGCTGTCGCTCGAAGGCGAGGTGATGGGCTGGGACTACCGCCTCGGCGCGAACTACGGCCGTTCCAAGCGCGACACCCGCGTGGGCGAAGGCTACATCCTGTACAGCAAGGCGCAGGCCGGCTTCGACCAGGGCATCCTGAACCCCTTCGGTCCGCAGGACGCGGCGGGCCTGCAGTACCTGCGCAGCATCCAGGCCGAGGACTATACCTACCGGCTGAACAAGGCCTTCAACAAGAGCGTCGACGCCACCGTCACCCGTCCGGTCTGGACCCTCGGCGGCGGCGACATGGTGCTGGCGGTGTCGGGCGAACTGCGCGAAGACTCGGCGCGCACCCACAATGCGCCGCTCGACTTCGTGTACAAGCGCGCTGACGGCAGCTACAACATCGACGCTTCCGGCAACGTGGTGCAGTCCGACCTGGTGGGCGAAACCCCGCAGGGCGTGGCCAAGAAGCTCCAGCGCAAGATCTCCTCGCTGATGTTCGAGATCGACGCGCCGATCACCAAGACCTGGCTGGTCAACGGTTCCGTCCGTGCCGACCGCTACGACGACCTGGACCAGACCACCGTCAACCCGGCGCTGGCGACCCGCTGGGCGCCGATGCAGCAGATGGTGCTGCGCGCCTCGGTGTCGAGCGGCTTCCGCGCGCCGTCGATCATGGACATCCAGAACCCGACCCCGGAAGTGCGCAGCCAGCTGATGGACGACCCGGTCCTGTGCCGCAGCAGCCGTCCGCTGGAGCCGGGCACCGGTACGCCGTCCTCGGGCTATACCGCCGACCAGGTCTGCAACGTCCTGACCAACTACTGGACCAAGTCGCCCAACAACACCCACCTGAAGCCGGAAAAATCGCGCGGCTTCAACGTCGGCATCGGCCTGGAGCCGATCAAGAACCTGTCGCTGACGGTCGACTACTGGGGCCTGAAGCTGCGTGACGTGCTGGGCGCGGTCTCGATCGCCGAGATCCAGCAGAACCCGGCCAAGTACGAGAGCGTCATCAACCGCCGCGCCGACGGCACGATCGACTACATCATCGCCAGCCAGGCCAACCGCGGCCAGACCCGCATCCGCGGCGCCGACATCTCGGGCAGCTACCGCTTCCCGAAGACCAGCTTCGGCACCTTCGACGCGAAACTGGATGCGACCTGGTACCACAAGTACGAGTTCCAGAGCGAGGCGGGCGGCGCGTGGAACAGCAACGTCGGCATCATCACCAACGACGGCCGCTTCGGCAGCGCCGGTCCGAACTCGGGCCTGGCCGGCATGCCGCAGGTGAACCCGCGCTGGAAGTACACCGCGGCGGTGACTTACAGCACCGGCCCGTGGCGCGCCACCCTGTCGCAGCGTTTCAACACCGCGCTGACCGACCTGACCCCGCGTGCCGGATCGAACCTGACTGAAGTGGAATCGTATAGCCAGTTCAACCTGAACGTGCGCTATACCGGCATCAAGAACACCACCGTGTCGCTGGGCGTGAACAACATCACGGAAGAGTGGCCACCGCTGACCGCCAACACGATCTACAGCGGCGGTTACCTCACCAGCCTGGCGGACATGATGGGCCGTGTCTACCGCATGTCGGTCGAGTACAAGTTCTAAGCCGCAGGCAGTGAGAAGTGAGACCGGCATGGGCGGCGCAAGCAAGCCATGCCGGTCTATTTTTTTAGGTGACAACAAGCATGCGAACAGCAGCATTTTCCCTTGCCGCCCTGTGCCTGGTACTGCCGGCCGCCGTTCAGGCGGCGACCCTGTCCACCATGACCCCGGCCAAGGCGCTGGACGAGGGGCGGCTGGCGGCCTTGCCCGCCGCCGAGCGCGGCCAGTGGCTGGCCTACCTGGCGCGCTCACGCGCGCTGATGGCGGCGGACAAGGCCGCCATCGAGGCCGAGCGCCCCGATCCCGCGGGCCTGCCGGCGCGTCCGCACGCGGCGCCAGCCGATGGAGGCATGCCGCTGCGCAAGCCGGCCGCGTGGTACGCCACGCCGGAGGCGCTACGCGTGGCGGACACCATCCTCAGTTTCCAGACCCCGGCCGGCGGCTGGGGCAAGAATGCCGACCGTTCGGGGCCGCCGCGCCGGCCGGGCGAGCACTGGTCGCCCCTCGACGCCGGGCGCAAGGGCGGCTGGAATTACGTCGGCACCATCGACAACGGCGCCACGACCACCGAGATGCGCTTCCTGGCGCGGGTGCAGGCGCAGTCGCCGGCACAGCGCGAAGCCTGCCGCGCCGCCTTCCTCAAGGGACTGCGCTACCTCCTCAACGCCCAATACCCGAACGGCGGCTTCCCCCAGGTATACCCGCTGCAAGGGGGGTACCACGACGCGATCACCCTGAACGACGACGCCATGCTCAAGGTCGTGGAGCTCCTGCTGGACGCAGGCAGCGCCCAGGGCGACTTCGCCTTCGTGCCGGCTGCGCTGTCCGGTGAGGCGCGGGCCGCGGCCGAGCGCGGCGTCGCGCTATTCGTCGCGGCGCAGCAGGGCGCCGGCGGGCAGCGTACCGGCTGGGGACAGCAGCACGACGCCCTGAGCCTGGCCCTGGCCGGTGCGCGCAATTTCGAACCGGCGGCACTGGCCAGCGGCGAGAGCGCCAACCTGCTCCTGTTCCTGATGCGCTTGCCCGAGCCCTCGCCCGCGCTGCGGCAGTCGGTGCATGCCGGCGTCGGCTGGCTGCGCGCGGCGGCCCTGCGCGACCTGGCCTGGCAAGCCGGCGCCGCGGACGCCGGGCGCCGCCTCGTGCCCGCGCCCGGAGCAGGCGAGATCTGGGCGCGCTACTATGACGCGCACAGCCTCAAGCCGGTGTTCGGCGACCGCGACCGCAGCGTCCACGACGACGTGAACGAACTGTCGGTCGAACGTCGCAACGGCTACGCCTGGTTCCTGACCAGCCCGGCCAGGGCGATCGCGCGCTATGCCGCCTGGTCCTCGCTGTATCCGGCGGCCAGTCCATGACAATGGATCGCCGCCGCCTGCTTGCCATGCTCGCCGTGTCGCTGCCCTTGGGCGCTTGCGCGCTGCGGCCTGCGAACGCAGGCGTTTCCAAGCCCCGTGTCATCGTTTCGACCGACATCGGCGGCACCGACTTCGACGATTTCCAGTCGCTGGTGCACCTGCTGCTCTACGCCGACATGATCGAACTGGAAGGCCTGCTGGCTTCGCCCTGGGGCGAGGGACGCGACCGCAAGCGCCACCTGCTCGCCATCATCGACGCCTACGAACAGGACTATCCGAACCTGAAGACCTGGTCGGCCGACTATCCGACTCCCGCTACCCTGCGCGGCATCGCGAAGCAGGGCGGCCTGGACCCGGCGCCGCCGCCAGGCTGGGGCCGGCCGACCGAGGGATCGAACTGGATCGTCGAGCGCGCCCGCCAGCCTGACCCGCGTTCGCTGTGGGTGTTGCTGTGGGGCGGCTTCGAAGACCTGGCCCAGGCCTTGCACGATGCGCCCGACATCAAGCCGAAGTTGCGTGTCTACATGATCGGCGGCCCGAACAAGAAGTGGTCGAGACCTTCGCCATCATGGAGCTGGTCTACCGTCCCGCGGGCAAGGCGCCAGGCGCGCCGCGGGCCAGCCTGCAGATCGACCAGCAGGAATTCCCGGGCTTCGCCCGGCCGGACGGCTCCTGGCGCTTCCTGTTCTCGCCCAGGAGGACAAGACCTGGCGCTACCGGATCGCCAGCAACCATCCGGGGCTGGACGGGCAGACGGGCGGCTTCACCTCGCGCATGGCGGCGCCGGAACTGGCGCGCCGGCCGTCCACTAGGCATCCGCACTGGTGGACCGACGATCCCGACCCGCAACTGGCGGAAGGCATGCACCAGGGGGCGAAAACGGTCAGCCGCTGGCGCGAGGCATTCCTGCGCGATTTCGCCGGCCGCCTGCGCCGCAGCCGGGCCCCGGCGCCGGGCCGCTGATCTACAGCGGCAGGGCGGTCTCGTACTTCACTTCGCGCAGCGCCACGCTGGTGTTCAGCTGCGACACGCCCGGCAGCTTGAGCAGCACGTTGTGCAGCAGGTCGTGGTAGGCATCCATGTCGGCGACCATCACCTTGACGATGTAGTCCGAGGTGCCGGTCATCTCGTAGCATTCCATCACTTCGCGGCAGGCCTTCATCTGCGCCTCGAAGGCTTCGACCACGCCGGCTTCGTGGCGCGTGAGGGAGACGTGCAGCATGCACACCAGGCCCAGGTCGAGCTTGCGGCGCTCGAGCAGGGCGGCGTAGCGGCGGATGTAGCCGTTCTCCTCGAGTTCCTTCTGGCGCCGCCAGCAGGGCGAGGCCGACATGCCGACCCGTTCGGCCAGTTCGTTGACGGACAGGCGCCCGTCCTGCTGCAATTCGCGCAGGATGCGCATTGACGCAGCGTCAAGGTAATTTTTTTCCATAATGGGTCAATAACAGAAATATTTTACCTATTCTGCACCAAAGCCGGGTAAGTTAGAAAACTTATTTCCTGTCCATTCACTATCATCTTTCACTATAAACAAGCCCTGCAGGGCTGGCACAGTGGAGACGAATGGATGGGAACGATGCACGAGGAAGTCGGCGCGGCGGCGCTGCTGGATACCGCCTACCGGCTGGACGACAACCTGAAACGCGAGCAAGGCCGCGTCTTCCTGACCGGCACCCAGGCGCTGATCCGGCTGCCGCTCATGCAGAAGGCCCTCGACGAACGCGCCGGCCTGAACACCGGCGGCTTCATCTCGGGCTACCGCGGCTCGCCGCTGGGCGCGGTCGACCAGGAAGCCTGGCGCGCCGCGAAGATCCTGCAGCAGAACGCCATCGAATTCCTCCCCGCCATCAACGAAGAACTCGGCGCCACCGCCGTGCTGGGCTCGCAGCAGGTCGGAGGCGACCCGAACCGCACCGTGGATGGCGTGTTCGCCCTGTGGTACGGCAAGGGCCCGGGCGTGGACCGCGCCGGCGACGCGCTCAAGCACGGCAATGCCTACGGCTCATCGAAGCTGGGCGGCGTGCTGGTGGTGGCCGGCGACGACCACGGCTGCGTGTCCTCGTCGATGCCGCACCAGAGCGACCACGCCTTCATGGCCTGGGGCATGCCGGTCCTGAACCCGGCCAACATCGAGGAGTACCTGGAGTTCGGCCTGTATGGCTGGGCGCTGTCGCGCTTTTCCGGCGCCTGGGTCGGCTTCAAGGCGATCTCGGAAACCGTGGAAGGCGGGGCCGTGGTGGAACTGCCCGCGCCCCGGCGCTTCAGGACGCCCGACGATTACATGGCGCCGACGGATGGGCTGCACTACCGCTGGCCCGACCTGCCCAGCCTGGCGATCGAACAGCGCGTGGCCGACAAGCTGCAGGCCGTCCACGCGTTCGCGGGCGTGAACTCGATCGACAAGCTGGTGGTCGCCGCACCAGGCGCCAGGCTCGGGATCATCGCGGCCGGCAAGGCCTACCTCGACCTGCGGGAAGCCCTGGGGCGCCTGGGTCTCGGCCTCGACCGGCTCGAAGAGCTCGGCGTGCGCTTGTACAAGCCGGGCCTGACCTTCCCGCTGGAGCGCACCCGCCTGCACGCGTTTGCCCAGGGCCTGCAGGAAGTGCTGGTGGTGGAAGAGAAGGGCGAGGTCATCGAAGGCCAGCTGAAAGGCCTGCTGTACAACCTGGCGCCGCAGCAGCGCCCGCAGGTGCTCGGCAAGCTTGACCTGGCCGGCCAGCCGCTGCTGTCCAGCCTGGGCGAGCTGCGCCCCTCGCGCATCGCGCCGGCCCTGGTGCGCTGGCTGGGACCGAAGCTGCCGGCCTTGCGCCTCGAGGACTTCCTGCCGCAGTTCTGCCGCGCCGAAGCGCTGTCCAACGGCGCCGACGCGATCAAGCGCACGCCTTACTTCTGCTCCGGCTGCCCGCACAATACCTCGACCCGGGTGCCGGAAGGCAGCCGCGCGCTGGCCGGCATCGGCTGCCACTTCATGGCCAGCTGGATGAAGCGCGACACCTTCACGCTGACCCAGATGGGCGGCGAGGGCGTGCCCTGGGTCGCGGCCTCGCGCTTCTCGCGCGAGAAGCACGTGTTCCAGAACCTGGGCGACGGCACCTATTACCATTCGGGCTCGCTGGCGATCCGCCAGGCGGTGGCGGCGCGCGCCAACATCACCTACAAGATCCTGTACAACGACGCGGTGGCCATGACCGGCGGCCAGCCGGTGGACGGCAAGCTCTCCGTGCCGCAAATCCTGCAGCAGGTGCTGAGCGAGGGCGCGGTGGAGGCGGTGGTGGTCACCGACCAGCCGGAGAACTACCAGGGCGTGACCCTGCCGGCGGGAGTCGCCGTGCATCACCGCGGCGAACTCGATGCGATCCAGCGCCGCCTGCGCGATACGCCTGGCGTCACGGTGCTGGTCTACGACCAGACCTGCGCCGCCGAGAAGCGCCGCCGGCGCAAGAAGAACAAGCCGGACAGCATCGTCTTCCCGGATCCGCCGCGCCGCATGGTGATCAACCCGGCGGTGTGCGAGGGTTGCGGCGACTGCGGCGTGCAGTCGAACTGCCTGTCGATCCTGCCGCTGGAGACGCCGCTGGGCCGCAAGCGGAGAATCGACCAGGCTTCCTGCAACAAGGATTACTCCTGCGCCGAAGGCTTCTGCCCGAGCTTCGTGTCCGTCATCGGCGGCCAGCTCAGGAAGCCGGCCGCCGCCGCGCTCGAACTGCGCCAGCTGGAAAGCATGCTGGCCGCCTATCCGCTGCCACCCGGCTACGCCTTCGACAAGCCCTTCGAAATGCTGGTGGCGGGCGTGGGCGGCACCGGCGTGGTCACGGTCGGCGCCTTGATCACGATGGCCGCCCACCTGGAAGGCAAGGGCGCCTCGACCCTGGACTTCATGGGCTTCGCGCAAAAGGGCGGGGCGGTGATGTCGCACGTGCGGCTGGCGCCCTCGCCGCAGCAGCTGCACCAGGTGCGCATCGACCTGCAGCAGGCCGACGCTCTGCTGGCCTGCGACCTGGTGGTGGCGGCGATGCCCGACGCCCTGGCGGTGATGCGGCGCGGGCATACCCGCGTGGTCGCCAACGAAAACGAGACCCCGACGGCGGAATTCACGCGCGATCCGGATGCCGACATCCGCAAGGACGATCTGCTGGCCAAGATCCAGGACGCGGGCGGCCCGCTGCTGCGCCTGAACGCCCAGCAGGTCGCCAGCAGCGTGCTGGGCGATCCGATCGGCGCCAACATCCTGATGATGGGCGCGGCGTGGCAGTTGGGGCTGGTGCCGGTGAGCCTCGAAGCCCTCATGCGCGCCATCGAGCTGAACGGCGTGGCCGTCGAGATGAACAAGAAGGCCTTCATGCTGGGCCGCCTGGTGGCCGCCGACGAGCAGGCCGCCGCGCGCCTGGCCCAGCCGGCCAAGGTGGTGCAGTTCACGCCCCCAAGCTCGCTCGAGGAGCTGGTGTCTTTCCGCGCCGACTGGCTCACGCAATACCAGAACGCCGCCTACGCCCAGCAGTACCGCGCCGCCGTGGCCAAGGTCGAAGCACGCGAGATCGCGATCGAGGGCCCGTCGTC
The DNA here is from genome assembly GCF_027923905.1 of Massilia varians. Lineage (NCBI taxonomy): Bacteria > Pseudomonadati > Pseudomonadota > Betaproteobacteria > Burkholderiales > Oxalobacteraceae > Massilia > Massilia varians. The sequence goes on along the minus strand of NZ_AP026966.1, from coordinate 3,784,960 downwards.
CAAGCGTGCCGTGGCCAAGGCGGTCGCCCGTTCCCTGTTCAAGGTGATGGCCTACAAGGACGAGTACGAAGTGGCGCGCCTGCACACGCAGACCGGTTTCCTGGAAAGCCTGAAGGAGCAGTTCGAGGGCGACTTCCGGGTCGAATACCACCTGGCGCCGCCGCTGCTGGCGCGCAAGAAGCCCGGCAGCGAGGTGCCGGCCAAGATGCGCTTCGGTCCCTGGATGCGCTCGGCCTTCCGGATGCTGGCGCCGCTGAAGGTCTTGCGCGGCACCGCCTTCGACCTCTTTGGCTACACCCACGAGCGCCGCGCCGAGCGCCGGCTGCGCAGCGACTATGTCGCCATGGTCGACATGCTGGCCGCGGAGCTGACCCTGGAAAATCGTGCGGCGGCACTGAAGCTGGCCTCGGTCCCGGAATCGATCCGCGGCTACGGCCATGTGAAAGCGGCCAATATGGAGCGCGCCAAGGTCGAGACCGAAGGCTTGCTGCAGGCTTTCAGGCACCCGGCAAAAGGAGCGATGAAGGAGATTGCGCTGGTACGCATGGACCGTTGAAACCGCGCAAGAACCGGCGAGCCGGCCTGATGGACGATGATGCTGTCAGGAAAAACTCGCGAACCCGGTTATAATGCACTGCAACATAAGCGCACATCGCCGGCTCCTGCCGGCGATGTGCATTTCCGGCAACGTTTGTTCATTTTCATCATTGCCATCTTGCGAATACGATCATGGGCCACGACATCAAGACCTTCAAGGAAGCCGCCGCATTGATGGCGCGCGTCTGGCGTGAATCCGCCAGCTTTTTTCTCAGTATCGAACTCTGGCTGATGGTGCTGGTCGCCGCCGCCACCGTCGGCGGCGCCTGGCTCGCGGTGCTGGGCGACGCCTGGAGCCTGCTGGCGTTTGCCTTCGCGTTCGGCTACCTTGCCACGCGCACGGTCCTGCACCTGAAGCGCATCCTGGCCTGGCCCTTCATCTGAGCCGCTTGTACCCGGTCTCGAATCAGGCCTACGCAAGCCGGCAGCTTATGGCGCCGACAGGAAGGCCTTCACTTCATGCTGGAAGCGCTGCGGCTGGTCCCACATGATGAAGTGGGCGCTGTCCGGGATGCGCTTGAGCGTGAGCGACTTCACCGGCGCATAGGCGCTCTTGTAGGCGAAGTCGAACTGCTCGGCCGGGATCGGCACGCTCTCGGGCTGCACGTAGAGCACGGTGACCGGCTTGGTGATCTTGCCCAGTTCCGGAATCAGGTTGGTCACGATCAGTTCGCGGTAGGCGCGGCTGCTGACGTCCAGGTCGCTGGCGGCCGAATCGGCGATCGCTCCGGCGCGCATGGACTCGGTGTTGACCATGCCGACGATGGTGTCGCTGGTGTTCCTGGCACGCTGCTCGGGGCTGGCGTTGCGGATGCCGGCCATCACCGCATTCGCCACCGCCTCGACCTGCTCGGGCGGCGCGCCCGGGCCCGCGAAGAAGCTGCCCAGGTAAGGATACATGTCCACCACCATCAGGCGCGACAGCGCTTCCGGATGGCGCGCCGCCAGCATCATGCCCATGGTGCCGCCCATCGAATGCCCGATCACGGCCGGCTGCTTCAGGCCGGTTTCCTTGATGTAGCGCGCAATCTCGTCGGCCACCGGCGCCGCCACCTTGCCTTCGCCATTGCCGCCCGCCGGCTGGCCGGCAAAGCCCGCCACCTGCACCAGGTGGTAGCGGTAGCCGGGCAGCGCGGCCACGGTCGAGGCCCAGGCGCGCGGCGAGGAATTCAGGCCGGGGATCAGGATGACGTCGGGGCCGGCGCCCTCGGTGCGCACCGTGATGCGCTGCGATTCGAAGGGTGCGGCCAGGGCGCTGGAGAGTGGCAGGAAGGCGGCAAAGGCCACCGCGGCCAGCAGGCCGCGGCGTGACAGCGAGGTACGACGCATGAGGATCCCCTTGTTGGTGTTGTATGTCGGGAATCATCATAGCAGCGCCCGCCATGCATGGCGGGTCCCTGCGGCACATTATCTAAGCCGCATGAATCAGCCGTATTTCACCGAGCAGCCGTAGGACTTGGTGAGGGCCTGGCTCAGGGGCTTGCCGGCCAGGGATTCGTCGATCGCCGGCCGTGCGCCGTCGATCGACTCAGCTCGACAGTTCAATTTCTACATCTTGCGCGAACAGCGCCCAAGTCTAAGGTGTCAACCGGTAGCGCTGCTCGCGGTAGAGCAGCGAAGGCAGCATCACGTGCGCCATTGCCTGGTCGACCTGGGCCTGGGTCGGCTTGCCCGCATAGGGATCGAGCACGCCGGTGGCGGCATCGTAGCGGCCCAGCAGCGGCGCCTTGCCCGGGAGCAGGATCGTGGCGGAGGAGCCTTCCAGCCAGGTGAACAGGTTGTTGAACTGGATCAGGGCCCGGCCCGGCGAGCTGCTGTCGCGCACGAAATCGCGCCCGATCATCGGATGGGTGCTCGACACGCCCAGCAGCGACAGCAGGGTCGGCCCCAGGTCGACCTGGCTGGCGATGGTGGCGATGCGCTTCGGCTGGATGTCGGCGCCCAGGATCAGTCCGGGGATGTGAAACTTCTTGATCGGCACCAGGGCATTGCCATACACCCGGTTGTCGTGGTCGGCCACGATCAGGAAGACGGTGTCCTTCCAGTAATCCTGCTTCTTCGCTTCGCGGATGAACTTGCCGAGGGCGTGGTCGGCATATTTCACGGCATTGTTGACGGTCTGCTTGGTGGGTTCGTGCAGCGCGATCTTCCCGTCCGGGAACTCGAACGGCTCGTGGTTGGACGAGGTGAAGATCAGGCTGAAGAAGGGTTTTTTGGCGGCATGCAGGCTTTTCAAGCGTTCCAGCGACTTGTCGAACAGGTCTTCGTCGGAAGCGCCCCAGCTGCCCACGAAGGATGGGCGCATTTCGCTGATGTCGACGATCTTCTGGAAGCCGTTGCCGGTGAAGAAGCTGCGCATATTGTCGAAATGCGCTTCGCCGCCGTACACGAATTCGGTGTGGTAACCCTGCTGGCCCAGGCCCGCCGCCAGCGTGTAGAAGTTCTGTTGGGCCAGCGAGAGCTTGACGACGCTGCGCGCCGGCGTCGGCGCATAGCCGGCCACCACCGCCTCGATGCCGCGCACCGAGCGGGTGCCGGTGGCGTAAAGCTGCTCGAACCACCAGCCTTCGTGCTTCAGTTTTTCCAGTTCCGGCGTGACCGGCAGGCCGCCGAGCGACTCCACGAAGGTGGCGCCCAGGCTTTCTTCCAAGACGATGACCAGGTTCAGAGGGCGCTCGCGCTGGATGGCGGCCGGCTGGTGGTGCAGGGTGGGCAGCTGCGGGTTGTCGAAGCGTGCGCCGGCCAGCCAGGGCGCCGCGCGCACCTGCTCCAGCACCTTGGCGCGCGGCATGGCGCCGTAGATTTCGGAAGACACCGCTTCCTTGCGCATCGAGCCGATCGCGTCGAACACCGACCAGGCCGAGTTGATGATCAAGGAGTTGACCATCGAGTCGCCGGTGAGGGCGAACAGGGCCGGATTGGCCGGCCGATGCCCGGTGGTCGAGCGCACCTGCATGAAGACCGCCACGACGAGCAGGGGCCAGAGCAGCAGCAGCTTGCGCGAAGACCACATGCTCATGCCGTGCGAGGCGCGCCGCAGCAAGCGGTACAGCAGCACGGCGAACACCAGGGTCAGCCCCACCCCCAGCAGCAGGGCCGTGCGGAAGCCGTTCCACAGCGTGGCGAACACTTCGCGCGGATAGCTCAGGTATTCGATGAACAGGCGGTTCGGGCGGACGTCGTACTGCATGATGAACTGTGGCGAGGACAGTTCCATGAAGACGATGAAGACCAGCGCACAGGTGGCCCAGGCCACCGTCGCCGTACGCCAGAGGCGGGCCGAGAAGCGGTGCGCGAACAGCGGAGCCAGCAGCAATGGAACCGCCAGGAAATAGCCGAGCAGGATAAGGTCGGCCCGCACGCCCTGCAGGAACAGCGTGGCCGAGATGCCGGTGGCTTGCACCCGTTCCCACTGCCAGACGGCCAGTGCAACGCGCGACAGGGTCAGGATGGCCAGTCCGAGCAGGAGCATCTGCAGCAGGCTGGCATAGGGGCCGGCCCAGCGGGTGATTCGGGCCAGGCGCGCCGAAGGGGTCTTGTCCTGGGAGGTATTGCCGGATGCTTGTGAAAACATGAAAACGCGTTGCGACGCCTGGTTGACGTGGTCCACACATCGCCAGGCGATGTCCCCGTGGTGCACCGCCTTGTGGGCGGAGCGACCTTGTATGTATAAGTATGCTCAGATCATAGCCGATGCTAAGCGGCAACGGCTCAGTCCGGCGTTACCGGGGCGTTAAGATTGTGTTAAATGACGCATACATACGACAATGCTCCTTGTGCGCCCCTGGTGAAGGCGCACAAGAAACAATGACGGCGAGACAAAGCCGGATGTCAGATGTGGCGTTCGCGCGCGTGCTTGTCGCACTCGGCGGCGCAGCGCTCGCAGGCCGCCTGGCATTCGGCGCAATGCTGGTGCATGGATGCGTGCTTGGCGCACTCGGCCGCGCAGGCCCGGCAGACGTGGGCGCACAGCGCGCAGAAGTCGCCGTGGTGAGGCGAGCCGCGCGACAGCACGTTCAGGGTGGCTGCGCAGATGTCGGCGCAGTCGAGGTTGATCAGTGCACAGTTGTTCTGGCCTTCGCGGATGTCGGCCGCGGCACATGCCTGGCAGGCGCGCATCGCTTCCATGCAGGCCTGGATGCACGACTGTACGTTTGCCATTTCGCCCATGATTCGTCTCCTTGCTGTGTGGACTGTCATCCTAGCGCAATGCGCCGCAGGCAAGCGCTTGATACCGCCCGGCATTGTCCGGGCCGGCGGCGGGGCACACCGGCTGCTGCCGTGCCGAAGCCCCACGAGGGTGTCTGCTACACTGATTCGTTCATTCAACCCGCTCAGCCTAGTCGCCGATTGATCCAGCCACCTGCCTCCGAGAGCCTGCCGCCCGTCCTCGCCGGCCCTGTCTTGCGCCGCCTCGAACCGGGCCGTCTGGTGTTATGGCTGGTCGGCAGCGCGCCACTCGACCTGGTGCTGGTGCTGGCGCCGGCAAGCGGCGCGCCCCGGCACCTGCCGCTGGACGCGCGCCGCTGCCGCATGATCCGGGTCGGCCGCCACGCCTGGGTGCACTTGATCGATGTCGCGCTGTCCGAGCCGCTGCCGCAGGACAGCATCATCGACTATGACTTGCTCCTTGCGCAGGGCGATGGCATCGAGGCCGGCATCGCGCAATGGGCGCCGCACCTGCTGCATGCCGGCGCCACGCGGCCGAACCTGGTGCTGCGCAGCCGCAGCGACAATATCCTGTTCGGCTCCTGCCGCAAGCCGCACCATCGCGCGCGCGACGGCTTGGCGCGCGCCGACGCCTTGCTGGCCGGGCACGTCGGCCAGGCCGAGGAGCGCCCTGCCATGCTGATGCTATGCGGTGACCAGGTGTATGTGGACGACGTGGCCGGTCCGATGCTGGCGGCGATCCACGCGCTGATCGGGCGCCTGGGCCTGTATGGCGAATGCCTCGAAGGCGCGGTGGTCGCCGACAGCGATGCGCTGTACCGCCATCCGGCCAGCTACTACCGGCGCGAAGAGCTGCTGCCCGCGGTCAAGTCCAACGATGCGCTGCGCGACCGCTTCTTTGGCGGCAGCGAAAAGCCGATCTTCACCACCGCCAATGCGCACAACCACCTGGTGACCCTGGCCGAGGTGATGGCCATGTACCTGCTGGTCTGGTCGCCCGTGCCGTGGCGCCTGGTGGCGGATGCGGCCGCGCCGCCACTGACGCCCAGGCAGGCGCAGCGCTGGCGGCGCGAGTCCGAGGCGCTGGCGGGATTCCGGCACGATCTGCCCGGCTGCGCGCGATTGCTGGCGCACGTGCAGACCCTGATGATCTTCGACGACCACGACATCACCGACGACTGGAACCTGTCGGCCAAGTGGGAAAGCACCGCTTACGGGCACCCGTTCTCGCGCCGCATCGTCGGCAATGCGCTGGTCGCCTACATGCTGTGCCAGGGCTGGGGCAACCGCCCGGAGGTATTCGCGGCGGCGCTGGACGACTTGGCGGCGCTGACCGCCACGGCGGCGGACGACGGGCGGCTCGACGCGCCCAGGCAGGACGCGCTGGTCAAGCGCCTGCTGCGTTTTCGCCAGTGGGATGTCGTGCTGCGGACCACGCCCACGATCATCGTGCTCGATACCCGCACCCGGCGCTGGCGCAACCGGCGCCGGCCCGGCCATCCGTCGGGCCTGATGGATTGGGAGGCCTTGAGCGAGCTGCAGCACGAACTGCTGGACGAAAGCGCCGCCGTCATCGTCTCGCCGACGCCCATGTTCGGGGTCAAGCTGATCGAGGTGGTGCAGCGGATCGCCACCTTTCTCGGTGCGGCCCTGACCGTCGACGCCGAGAACTGGATGGCGCATCGCGGCGCGGCCAACAGCATGTTGAATATCTTTAGTCATTCGCGCACCCCGGGCAACTACGTGGTGCTGTCGGGCGACGTGCACTATTCCTTTGCCTACGACGTCGAGGTGCGCGACTCGGATCGCGTGCCCCATGTCTGGCAGATCACCAGCAGTGGCATCAAGAACGAATTCCCGCGCCGCCTGCTGGACTGGCTCGATCGCTTGAACCGCTGGCTGTATGCGCCGCGCTCGCCGCTGAACTGGTTCACCAAGCGCCGCGACCTGGTGTTCACGCCGCACCTCCCGGACCAGCGCCAGGAGGGCGAGCGCGTCTGGAACGGCGCCGGCATCGGCCAAGTGTGGCTCGACGCGCAAGGACGGCCGGTCCGCATCGTGCACCACAACGCCGATGGCAGGCCGTCGACCAGGTTCCTGGCGCCGGAGCAGGGAGCGTCCCTTGCGGTCGCTACCGAGACCGCAAGGAAACACTGACTTATTCGCGCAGTGCCTGCGCCGGGCGGATCTGCATCGCCGCCAGCGCATGGCGGGCGGTCGACCCGGTCGCCACGACCGCGGCCACGAGCAGGGCCGCGCTCACGGTCCAGGCCCCGATCGGCGCCTGCTCGGTGAAGCCGGCCAGGTAGCGCTGCACCGCCACGAAGGCGATCGGCAGGCTGACCAGGGCGCCGATGCCGATCAAGACCACGAACTCGCGCGCCACCAGGCGGCCGATGGCGGCGTGGCCGGCGCCGTACAGCTTGCGCAAGACGATCTCGCGCGCCTTGCGCTGCACACTGTAGGCGGCCAGCACGTAGATGCCGAAGGCGGCAATCGCCGTGGCGATCACGCTCGAGGCTCCCAGGAGCTTGGCCAGGCGCAGGTCGTCCGCATAGCCGGCGGCGAACAGGGCGGACATGCGCTGCACGTCCAGCACGTCGTTCGGGAAGTAGCGCGGCCACAGTTCCTCGATGGCGCGCTGCACCGCCGCGCCGTCCTGTTCGGCGCGCACGGTAAACACGCCGCTGCGCTCGCCCAGGAAGTAGACCGTGGCCTGCATCTCCTCGTGCGCCGAGCGGTGGCGCAGGTTCGGCGCCACGCCCACCACCTGCATCGTGTCCTCGCCGCCCGGCGTGCGGATGAACTTGCCGACCGCATCCTGGGCGCTGGCGAAACCGAACTTGCGCGCCCCCGCTTCGTTGATGACGATCTTGTTCTCGTCTTCCAGCTTGTCGCGCGTGGGCTCATACAGGCGGCCGGCGGCCGGCTTGATTCCGTAGACGCCGAAGAATTCGGGACTGACCCGGGCCCAGTGGATCTCGATCGGGCTGCCGCCGTCGCGCTGCAGCGCGGTGCTGTTGAAGTTGACGGTCACCGGCGCGTCGCTCACCGCCACGCCGGACACGCCCGGCAGGCGCGCCAGCGCGTCGCGGAAGGCACGCACGTTGGCGCTGCGCATGTCGTCGGCGGTCGGCACGATCAGGAGCGGCGCCGGGTCGAAGCCCGGATCGAGGCTGCTGGCATAGCGGGTCTGCCAGGCCACGGCCAGGGTCAGGCTGGTCAGGCCCATGGCGGTGGCGAACTGCAGCACCGTGAGCACGCGCCGCAGGCGCAGCCCGCCCACGGTCTCGCTGTTGCCGCGGCCGGCCAGGGCCGCGGTGGGGCGCACCTTGATGGCCGACCAGGCCGGATAGGCGCCGGCCAGCAGGCCGACCAGCACGCCAAGCAGCAGGCCGAGGCCGATCGACACGGGGGTGAACATCCGGTCGAGCTTGCGCTGCACCAGGTCGGAGAACACCGGCAGCAGCAGCCAGGCCAGCAGCAGGCCGATCGCGGTGGCGACCAGGCACACCAGCACCGACTCGGCCAGGAAATGCCGGCTGACCGTGCCGGTGCTGGCGCCGAGCACCTTGCGCACCGCGATCTCGCGCTGGCGCCGCACCGTGCGCACGGTGGCCAGGTTGACGTAGTTGGTGGCGGCCAGCACCAGGATCAGCACCCCCACCGCGGCCAGGCCGAAGATGGTCTTGCGGTCGCCGTGGATCGGCGAAGGAAACTTGATCAAGGGGTCGAGGTAGGCGTCGCTCAAGGGACCGAGGCGGAAGTCGAGCAGGTCGCGGCCGCCCAGCGAGGCCACCTGCTCGGGACTCATGCGCTGGTAGAAGCTGGAGGCCAGCATGGCGCGCCGCACGGAATCGAGCACGGTCTGCTGGCTGGCGCCGGGCAGCAGCTTGACGTAGACGCCGCCGTGCGAGGAACCCCAGTTGGTGGTGACCAGCTGCCGGTATTCCGGCTTCCAGATCGCGGTCTTGATGCCTGCCAGCGCGGCGAAGGGCAGGACCGTGGCGGCCGGCGGGTCTTCCAGCACGGCGGCCACGCGGTAGGGCTGGCCCGCCACCTGCACGGTCTTGCCGACGGCGTCATCGCGGCCGAACAGCCTGGTGGCGGTTTCGCGGCTCAAGGCCAGCGCATCGGGCCGCGCCAGCGCTTCGGCCAGGTTGCCGGCCGCGACGGGCGGATTGATGATGCGGCGGAAGTCGGGGTCGACCACGGTCAGGCTGATGGTCTGCACCTGGCCACCGACGCGCACGTCGATGTCGCTCTCGATGAAGGCGCTGGCCAGTACCGGTGCGCCGCTGGCGACCACGGCGTCGCGCGCCGGCAGGCTGGAGGTGTCGCTCCAATGGCCGCTCGCGCTGGCGGTATTCCACTTCTGCATGAGACGGTAGACCTGTTCGCGCTGAGGCACGTGGCGGTCGTAGGATAGGGAATGGGCGACGTAGCCGAGCAGCAGGAAGCAGGCGGCGAAGCCGACGGCCAGGCCCAGCACCACCACCGCCGAATACGCCGGCTCCTTGACCAGGAGGCGCCAGCCGATGCGGAAATCACGCAATGCGTCACGCAAGATCATCATCGCTCCTCATGCCGCCTGCAGCGCGTCGACCACCACGCGGCCGTCCACCAGGTGCAGGGTGCGCGAGGCCTGGGCGGCGTGGGCCGGCGAGTGGGTCACCATGACCACGGTGGTGCCTTCCTGATTGATGTTGCGCAGCAGGCGCATCACTTCGTCGCCGTGGGCCGTGTCCAGGTTGCCGGTGGGCTCGTCGGCGAGCAGCATGCTCGGCTCGGCCACCAGCGCGCGCGCGATCGCCACGCGCTGCTGCTGGCCGCCCGAGAGCTGCGATGGGCGGTGCCTGGCGCGGTGCGCCACCCCCAGGCGTTCGAGCATGGCCTCGACCCGGCGGCGGCGCTCGGCGGCCGCGGTGCCGGTGTATTCCAGCGCCAGTTCGACGTTCTCGTAGACGCTCAGCTCCTCGATCAGGTTGAAGCTCTGGAAGATGAAGCCGACCCGTCCGCGCCGCAGCGCGTTCAGGCGCGCCTCGCTCCAGCCGGCCACGTTCTGGCCCTCGAAGAAGTAGTCGCCTTCGTTCGGCACGTCAAGCAGGCCGAGCACGCTCAGCAGGGTGGACTTGCCGCAGCCGGACGGGCCGGTGATGGCGACGTATTCCCCGGCCGCGATGTCGAGGTCGACGCGGTCGAGGGCGCGGGTCTGCACTTCGCCCGCCTGGTGGATCTTGGAGACGCCCCGGAGTTTCAGCATGGTGCTTCCTTTCTGTTTTTCTGTCACTGCTTAGTGGTTGATCTGCAGCTGCTCGGCCTTGCCGAACGGCCCGTAACTGGAAATGACGACCTGCTCGCCCGCGCTCAGGCCGGACAGGACCTCGACGTGGCTGTTGTTGCGCCGGCCCAGGCGCACCGGGCGCTTCTCGGCGCGGCCGCTGGCCCGGTCGACCACGAAGACCCAGGCGCCGCCGTTGTCGTTCATGAACGCACCCGTCGGCAGCAGCAGGGCCTGGGCCGGCTGGCCCAGGGTCAGCTGCGCGTCCAGGCTCTGGCCCGGGCTGATCACGGCCGGCTGCTCCCCCGTAAACACCATCTCGGCGGTGAAGCGGCCTTCCCGGATCTGCGGGAATACCGCGCTCACCTTCAAGGGATAGACCTTGCCGTCCTGGGTGACGCTGCCGGCCAGGCCGCGCGTCACCCGGCTCAGGTAGAACTCGTCGACCTGCAGGGACAGCTTGAAGCGCTTGGGGTCGTCGATGCGGCCGATGTTCTGGTTCGGTTGCACGGTCTGGCCGACCTGCAGGCGGAAGTCGGTCAGCATGCCGGCCGCCGGCGCCCGCACCGCCAGCGCATCGACGGTGGCGCTGACCAGCTGCAGGCCGGAGGCGAAGCCGTCGATCGCGGTTTCCATCTGCTGCAGGCCGCGCTGGCGCACCCGCTCCTCGGTGTCGAAGCGGCGCTGTTCGTTCTCCAGCGTGCGACGCTGCTGGGCCAGCTGGTCGGCGGACTCTTCCAGCGCCACCGCCGAAATGAAGCCCTGCTGGGCCAGGCGGCTGTTGCGCGCATGCTGCTTCTCGGCCTGCTGCACCGCGAATTCGGCATCCGAGAGACGGCGCCGGTGTTCGCTGCGGCTGGTTTCCTGGGCCACCCGCAGGTTGGCCAGGTTCGAGATCTGCTGCGCCTGTTCGGCCTGGCGCTCCAGCAGCGCCAGGTTGCGCAGCGGATTGGACAGCCGGAACAGCAGCTGGCCCTTGTCGACCGCCTGGCCGTCCTCCACCAGCACTTCCTCGACGCGGCCCGATTCGACCGAGTCGAGCATGATGGAATTGAGCGGCTGCGCGGTGGCGCGCACCACGATGTCGTCGCGGAAGATGCCGGTGGCGGCGCTAGCGACGCGCACGTCGGCACTGTCCACCTGCAGGCCGTGCGGCATGAAGTGCCAGGCGCCGGCGCCGAAGGCGGCCAGCAGCGCCAGGGTCACGCCGGCGTGCACATACAGCTTGCCGCGGCGCCTGGGCACCACGACGTCCATGGCGGCGCCGGTGACGGCCTGGGCCTGGGCTTGGGGAGGGAGTCGGTCCATATGGTTCTGTGTTCGAGACTGCGGGTTGAAATGCCCCAGTCTTCGCAACTTCCGTGCCACCCCGGTTTTGCGGCCTGGCGGACGGTTTTCGGGCAAGAGTGTCCGGATCCGGACAGGTATGCATGTTCGCAGCCGGACAGGTGTCCGGCGGCCTGTCCACCGCGCCGATTGGCGCTGCTAGAATGCGATTCCGTCATGACTGCCCACGCTCACGAATGTCCCCTTCGACCACCTCCATCCTGATCCTCGACGACGACGAGGACGTCGCCTGCGCCGCGCAGATGCTGCTGCGCCGGCGCCACGGAAAAGTGGCGACGCTGGGCGATCCGCGCGCGCTCGATGCGGTGCTGGCGGGCGGCGTGCCCGAGCTGGTGCTGCTCGACCTGAACTTCACCCCCGGCCGCATCGACGGCGCCGAGGGACTGGCGGTGCTGGACCGCCTGCGCGCGCTGCCGCGTCCGCCCGGCGTGATCGCGCTGACGGCCTACGCCGACGTTCCGCTGGCGGTCGAGGCGCTCAAGCGCGGCGCCAGCGACTTCATCACCAAGCCCTGGGACAACGCGCGCCTGGCGGCGGCGGTCGACGGCGCCCTGGCGCGCCACGCCGCCACCGCGCCTGCGGATGCGCCGGCCGGCGCCACTGCCGGCTCGCCGCTGATGGGCGACTCCGGCCCGATGCGCGAACTGCGCGCCATGATCGCCGCGGTCGCCCCGACCGAGGCCAACGTGATGGTGCTGGGCGAGAACGGCGTGGGCAAGGAACTGGTGGCGCGCGCCATCCATGCGGCCTCGAAGCGCAGCGGGGAAACCTTTCTCGCCGTGGACATGGGCGCGCTGCCCGAAGCGACGTTCGAAAGCGAACTGTTCGGCCACCGCAAGGGCTCTTTCACCGACGCCAGGGCCGACCGCGCCGGGCGCTTCCAGGCCGCGCGCGGCGGCACCCTGTTCCTCGACGAGATCGGCAACATGCCGCTCGGCGCCCAGGCCAAGCTGCTCACCGCGCTGGAGCGGCGCGAAGTCACGCCCCTGGGGGCGGACCGGGCCGAGCCGATCGACGTGCGCATCGTCAGCGCCACCAACCTGGAGGAAGCCCGCCTGTTCGATGCGGCGGTGTTCCGGCCCGACCTGCTGTTCCGCCTGAACACCATCGTGCTGCGGGTGCCGCCGCTGCGCGAGCGGCGCGACGACATCCCCCAGCTGCTGCACCATTACCTGTCGCTGTACGAAGCCCAGTACGGCCGCCCGGTGCGCGAGCTGGCCCCGCATGCGCTGTACGCCTTGTGCGCCTGGCCCTGGCCCGGCAATGTGCGCGCGCTGCGCCATGCCTGCGAGCGCGCGGTCATTCTGGCGGCGCAGCCGGAATACCGCTTCGAGGACTTCGGACTGGCGGCGCCGGCTGCGCCTGCCGCCGCCGCGCCGGCCGTGGAAGCGCCGGCACGGACCGGCGGCTTCAGCCTCGGGGCGCTGGAACGCGAGACCATCGCCGCCGCCCTCGACAAGGCCAAGGGCAACATCAGCCTGGCCGCGCGCATGCTGGGCCTGAGCCGCGCCGCGCTGTACCGCAAGCTGGGCAAGCATGGCTTCTAGGCCGCGGGAAGGGCAGCTCAAGGCCGCCGTCCTGCTGTGCCTGGCGGGCGTCGCCGTGCTGGCCTTCGGCGCCGGCATGGTCCACGATGCACCGCGCCTGGTGGTGCTGTGCGCCCTGACGGCGCTGCCCCTGCTGTGGACGCTGTGGGGCTGCCTCGGCCGTCTCGCCATGCTGCGCCACCCCAGGCCGCCCGAACCGAAGGCCGTCCTCAGCATCGAACAGCAGCACCTGGTCGACAATGCGCTGGCGCTGGAGACCAGCCTGGAGCACGCGCCGATCGCGCTGTTTCGCATCGAGGGCGCGGGCGAGGACTGCGCGGCTGCGCGGGTCCAGCCGCTCAATGGCAATGCGCGCAAGCTGGTCGCGCCCGGCCGCGCCGTCGAACCGGCCGCGCTCTACCGCCAGCTGGCCGGCCAGCCGGGCGAGCGCCGCAGCATGATCCAGTTCGAGACCGAGCGCGGGGCCGAGCGCGCGCTGTTGGCAGTGTCCGAACTGGCGCTGCAGGGAAGAAGCCAGCGCCTGGCCGCCCTGATGCCGGTCGAGAGCGAGCTGGAAGCGGAAGCGCTGAACGCCTGGCGCCAGCTGGTGCACGTGCTGACCCATGAGATCATGAATTCGCTCACGCCGGTGGCGTCGCTGTCGCGCACCGCACGCGACATGCTGGACGAGGTGCGCGAGGCGCTGCCGCAGGATGTCGCCCACGATCTGGTCACCGCGCTCGACGCCATCAGCCGGCGCGCCGACAGCCTGGCCGATTTCGTGGCCAGCTACCGCAGCCTGTCGAACGTGCCGGCCGCACGGCCGGAACGCATCCAGCTTGCCGCCCTGTTCGAGCGGGTGCGCGCGCTGGTCGCCCCCGCCTGGCGCGCGCACGGCGGCCAGGTCCGGTTCTCGGTCGAGCCGAGCACGCTCGAGCTGGTGGCCGACCCGGGGCAACTGGAACAGGCCTTGATCAACCTGCTCAAGAATGCCTTCGAGGCCAGCGCCGGCCTCGACCGGGCGGGAGCGCGCGTCAGCGCCCGCCTGGTGCGCGGCGGCCGCCTGCGCATCGAAGTGGCGGACGACGGCCCCGGCGTGCCGCCCGAACTCGTCAAGCACATCTTCACGCCTTTCTTCACGACCAAGAAGCAGGGCGGCGGCATCGGGCTGGCGATGGTGCGCCACCTGGTCCACGAGAACGGCGGCACGGTGCGCTATGCGCGGCCGCCGGGGCAGGGCGCGCGCTTCGTCATCAGCTTCTAGCCGCGGCCGTCATCCGTGAAGTAGCGCGACGGCGTGCTGCCGAAGGTCTTCCTGAACATGGTCGTGAAGGCCGACTGGCTGGCGTAGCCGAGCTGCTGCGCCACCTGCCACAGCGGCATGCCGCGCGCGGCAGCACCCATGCGCGCCGGGCCGGCACCGCGGAGCAGTCTGCCTAAGCCGGTCCCAGCCGTGCGGCCGCGGGCCGATGCTGCGGGCCGTCCAGTTGGGGCGCGTCCAGCGCGGGATCCAGCTGCGGTTCCGCCAGCAGCGCGCCGGCGTCGCGCACGATCGAGAGCATGGTGCGCACGCAGGCCAGGGTCGGCACTCCGGTATGGGCGTCCGCCCCCTTGGCATAGGCGCGCGCGATGCGGGTCGCGACCGGCGCCCCGCCGGGCACCTGCTCGCGGTACAGGCGGATCAGGGTGACCACCGTCTCGTGCAGCATGTGCTGGGCGCCGCGCGCGATATTGCGTCCGTTGCCGGTCTCGCGCACCGAGTCGGCGACGATCTGTTCGAGCTGGCGTTCGGCCCTGCCGACGAGCATGGCGACCTGGCCGGGGGTATAGGTGATACGCATGCGTCTACCTCGTCTTCCGTGTTGAATTCATGCCGCCCCCTTGGCGACCGAGCCCGCCCGCGGCATCACCCGCGATGGCCGTACGCGCGGCGGCGGCGGGGGCGGGGCGAAAGGCCGGATCTGGGTCAGGGTGCCGGGGAAGGGCGCCACCGTGTCGTCGATCTGGTGGCCTTCGCCCACGGCGCCTTGCAGGAACTGGGCAATCGCGATTCTGACAAGCGTGCGGTTGGTGAGTTCGGACGTCAGTCCGACTTTTCGGCTGTGGTACAGGTAGGTCGAGGTCACGCCGTCCGGTCCCGTGATCTCGACCTTTTTCGGCAGCGAAAAGCCGTAACGTCCGCTGGCCCAGAGCTTCACCAGGCACGCGCCGCTGGTTGGGGTAGAAAAGCTGAAGTTCATGCAACAATCCTAATGCCGGCCGCAGGTATGCACGATTCGAAATTGTTCCAAACCGTAACGGACGAAACAATCGTTTCCTCTTGTTACCGATGAGTTGGAAAGCCAGGCAGTGCCTGCCGCGTCGGCTATACTGTCCGGCAACTCAATCCCACCCCATAACGCCATGCTGCCTGTCGATTGCGACAAGCCGATGTCCGCGCCGGCAGCCTTCCTTTCCGGCGGCGGCGAAATGGGCGCGCTGATGCGCGCCCACCGCTGGGCCGCGACCCCGTTGGGCGAACCCGCGGCCTGGCCGGGCGCGCTCCGGACCACGCTGCGCCTGCTCCTGAGCTCGAATCATCCGATGTTCATCTGGTGGGGGCCGGAGCTGATCCAGTTCTACAACGACGCCTACCGCGCCACGCTCGATGACGGGCGCCATCCGGCCGCCCTCGGCCAGCGCGGGCGCGACTGCTGGGAAGAGGCCTGGCCGATCATCGGTCCGCAGATCGAACAGGTGATGGCCGGCGGCGGCGCCACCTGGAACGAGTACCAACGGGTGCCGCTGGTGCGCAATGGCGTGCTGGCCGATGCTTGGTGGACCTACGGCTTCAGCCCGATCGAGGACGAGGCGGGCATTCGCGGCGTGCTGGTCGTCTGCAACGATGTCACCGAAGAGCAGCGCAACCGCGCCGCACTGCTGGAGCTGAACCGACGGCTCGAGGATGAGGCGGCGCAGCGCAGGCAGGCCCAGGCCGAGCTGGCGGCCGCGAAGATGCGCAGCGACGTCGCCCTGGCGGTGTCCGAACACCACCTCGCGCGCAAGCTGGAAGACTGGCAGCAACTCCATGCGATGAGCGAGCGGCTGCTCGAGGCGCCCACGCTGGCCGGGCAGTTCGACATCGTGCTGCGCACGGTCGCCAGCCTGCATGGCTGCGGAAAAGGCGTGGTCTCGCTGTACGACCCCGGCGTGGGCGGCCTGCTTACCCAGGCCAGCCAGGGCCTGGACGCCGCCGGCCTGGCGGCGCTGCGCTGCGTCCTGCCGGGGGCGGGAGCCTGCGGCACCGCGTTCAGCCAGAAGCGGCGGGTCATCGTGGAAGACACCGCAGTCGACCCGATCTACGCCGGGTACCGCGACTTTGCGGCCGAACAGGAAATCAGGGCGCTGTACAGCACCCCCTTCTTCGACAGCGACGGCGCCGCGCTTGGCGTCATCAGCCTGTATTTCGGCGAGGTGCGCGTGCCCGACGAACGCGAGATGCAGCTCACCGACATCTGCGCGCGCCACCTGGCCCCGATCGTCGAGCGCGAGCGCGCCCAGGCGCGGCTGCACCTCGAACAGGAACGCAGCCACCACATCCTGCAGACGCTGCAGGACGGCTTCGTGCTGCTGGACCGGGATTACGTCGTCCTGCAGATCAATGCGGCCGGCGTCGCCATGGATGGCCGGCCCGCCGCCGAGATCGTCGGACGCAGCCATTGGGAGGTCTGGCCGGGTTCGCGGGAGCAGCCCGCCGGCCTGCTGTACCAGCGCGTGATGCGCGAACGGACGCCGCAGTCGCTGCCGCTCGCCTACGAGCGCGGCGGGCAGACGCGCTGGTTCAGCGTGCACGCCTACCCGTACGAGGAAGGCGTCGCCGTGCTCTACCGCGACGTCACCCGCGAGCGCGCCACCGAGCGCGAACTGCAGGCGCTCGCGCGCGAGTCGGAGCAGCGGCGCCGCCTGTACGAGGCCTTCCTGTCGAGCACCCCGGACCTGGCCTATGTGTTCGACCTCCAGCACCGCTTCACCTACGCCAACGAAGTCCTGCTGCAGATGTGGGGCCGCAGCTGGGATGATGCGATCGGCAAGACCTGCCTGGAGCTCGGCTACGAGCCCTGGCACGCCGAGATGCACGGGCGCGAGATCGAGCAGGTGAAAACGACGCGGGCGCCGATCAAGGGCGTGGTGCCCTTCAACGGCACCTTCGGGCGCCGCATGTACGAATACATCTTCGTGCCGGTGCTCGGGCCCGACGGCGAGGTCGAGGCGGTGGCCGGCACCACGCGCGACATTACCGAGCGCCTGCAGTCGGAGCAAGCGATCCGGGAGAACGAAGAGCGCTTCCGTTCGCTGATCGTGGCGACCACCCAGGTGGTATGGCATTGCCGGTCGGACGGCACGATGCAGGCCGATTCCCCGACCTGGCGCGCCTACACCGGCCAGACCTATGAGGAATGGAAAGGCTTCGGCTGGATCGAGGCGGTCCATCCGGGCGAGCGCCCGGCCTTCCTGGCGCGCTGGCGCGACTGCGTCGCACGGCGCCTGCCCTTCGAGCACGAGCAGCGCCTGCGCACCGCCGACGGGCGGCACCGCTGGACGGTGGCGCGCGCGGTGCCGATCTTCGGCCAGGACGGCGCGGTGCGCGAATGGGTCGGCACCACCACCGACATTCACGACCGGCGCCAGGTCGAGCTGGAGCGCCAGCGTTTCGTGACGCTGGCCGAGCGCAGCGAAGATTTCATCGGCATGACCGGGCTCGACCTGAAAATCTTCTACATGAACCCGGCCGCGATGCGGATGGTCGGCGCCGCGACGCGCGAGGAGGCGCTGGCCACCCCGGTGGCGGACTATTTTTTCCCGGAAGACCGCGACTTCATCGCGACGGTCTTCCTGCCGCGCGTCGCGCGCGACGGGCACAGCGAGACCGAAGTGCGGATCCGCCACTTCCGGACCGGCGAGCCGATCTGGATCATCTACACCGTATACGTGATCCGCGACCAGCACGGGGTGCCGGAGGGCTACGCGACCGTCAGCCGCAACATCACCGAGCGCAAGCTTGCCGAGGAACGCCTGCGCCAGGCGACGGTGGACCTGGGCGACGTCAACAACCGCAAGACGCGCTTCCTGGCGACGCTGGCGCACGAACTGCGCAACCCGCTGGCGCCGCTGCGCACCGGCCTGGACCTGATGCAGCTGTCGGGCAGCAGCCCGGAAGCGCTGGCCAGGGCACGCACGATGATGGACCGCCAGTTGCGCCAGATGGTGCGCCTGATCGACGACCTGATGGACATCGCGCGCATCGACAGCGGCAAGATCGAGCTCAAGCGCGAGCGGGTCGCCCTGGCCCAGGTCGTCAATGTCGCCATCGAAGGCGTGATGCCGATGATCGAAGCGGCCGGACACCGGCTGGAGACCGAGCTGCCGGACGAGGCGCTATGGCTGGATGCCGACCCGACCCGCCTGGCCCAGGTGCTGACCAACCTGCTCACCAACGCCTGCAAGTACACGCCCTCGGGCGGAGTGGTCGCGCTGTCGGCGCGGACCGCGGAACACGGGCAGCTCATCCTCGCGGTGCGCGACAGCGGCATGGGCATCCCCCAGGATGCCCTGGAAAGCGTGTTCGACATGTTCAGCCAGGTGTCGCAGAACATCGGCCGCGCCCAGGGAGGGCTGGGGATCGGCCTGGCGCTGGTACGCAGCCTGGTGCAGATGCATGGCGGCACGATCAAGGCCGCCAGCCCGGGTATCGGGCTCGGCAGTACATTCACGCTGCGGCTGCCGCTGGCGCCACCAGCGCCCGGACGCGCCGCAAGGCCCGGGCGGGCTCCGGCGGGCCGGCATCCGGCACCTGGCCTGCGCGTCCTGGTGGCAGACGACAACGTCGACGCCGCGACCATGCTCGGCGCGGTGCTCGGCGCGCGCGGCCACCGGGTCAGCATGGCGCACGACGGCCGCGCCGCGCTGGCGCTGGCGCGGGAGCGCGCTTTCGACCTCCTGATCCTCGACATCGGCATGCCCGGCCTGTCGGGCTACGAACTGGCGCGCGAGATCCGCAGGCTGCCGCACCTGGACGGCGCGCTGCTGGCCGCGCATACCGGCTGGGGCGCGCAGCACGACCGCAGCGAAGCGCATGCGGCCGGCTTCGACGCCCATCTCACCAAGCCGGCAGGGCTCGAAGAGATCGACGCGCTGCTCGGCCGGCTGGCAAGCTGAGTCCAGGCGCTTCCCTCATTGAACGGCAGGCGGCGACGCCGTGCTCGTGCCCACCTAGGACGCCCCGTCGAACTGCGCCGACGGCGGCGCCAGCGAGAACGGCCCGGCTGGCGCCCTGCATGGAGCGCAAGCGATCAAGCCTGCCTTAATTCCGGGCGCGGCGCGCGTTCGATGATCTCCACCAGCGGCGCCAGGTCCACCGGCTTGACGAAGTGGTGGTCGAAGCCGGCCGTCTTCGCCAGCACCCGGTCGTGGGCCTGACCGTAGCCGGTCAGGGCGAGCAGGGTCGCGGCCGGTCCGCGCTCGCTCGCGCGCAGGCGGTGCGCCAGCGCGTAGCCGTCGATGTCCAGCAGGCCGATGTCGAGGATGAAGACATCCGGCCATTCCTGTTCCGCCCGGGCCAGCGCGTCCTGCGCATCGTGCGCGGTGTCCACCCGATGCCCGAGCGAGCGCAGCACCTCGGCCAGCGACAGGGCCGCGTCGACGTTGTCGTCGACCACCAGGATGCGCCGGCCGGCGCCGGCGCGGAAAGTCGGCGCCGCCTGCGCTTCTGCGGCCGCGCTGCCGGCGCCGCCGTCGACGGTCGGCAGCGTGACGCTGAAGGTGCTGCCCTTGCCCGCCCCGTCGCTGCGGGCGGCGACCCGTCCTCCGTGCAGCTGCACCAGGCTGCGCACCAGCGCCAGCCCCAGGCCGAGCCCGCCCTGAGAGCGGTCGGGAGTGCGCTCGGCCTGGGTGAACAGCTCGAACACGTGCGGCAGGATGGCGCGGTCGATGCCGATGCCGTTGTCGCGCACCGCGATCGTCACCTCCGCCTCGCCGGTCTCCACCGACAGCGCGATGGCGCCGCCCTGGGGCGTGTACTTGGCCGCGTTGCCCAGCAGGTTGACGATCACCTGCACCAGCCGGATGCGGTCGCCGTGCACCCAGCAGCGCTTCGATGCCATGTGCAGCTCGAGCGCGTGGCCGCGCGCTTCGATCAGCGGCCTGGCCTGCTCGACCGCGCTGGCGACGACCGCCTTGAGGTCGACCCGCTCGCGCTCCAGTTCCACCAGGCCGCGCGTCACCCGCGAGACGTCCAGCAGGTCGTCCACCAGCGAGGTCATGTGGCGCACCTGGCGGATGATCACGCCGCTCGACTGGCGCACCCGCTGCGGGTCGAGGGCGGCCATCGAGAGCAGCTGGGCGGCGTTGCTGATCGGCGCCAGCGGGTTGCGCAGTTCGTGCGCGAGCATCGCCAGGAACTCGTCCTTGCGGCGCGCCTGCGCGCGCAACTCTTCCTCCCCGGCCTTCTTGTCGTGGATGTCGGTCAGGGTGCCCATCCAGCGGGTGGCCTTGCCGGCCTGGTCGAGCAGGGGCAGGGCGCGGTTGAGCATCCAGCGGTATTCGCCGGAACGGTGCAGCAGGCGGTGCTCGAGCTCGTAGGGCCGGCCCAGCGCCAGGCTGTCGCGCCAGGTGGCGAGCAGGGCCGGCAGGTCGTCCGGATGAACCACCGCGCCCCAGCCGTTGCCGCCGATGCGCTCGAGCGGCATGCCGGTGAATTCGGTCCAGCGCGCGTTCAGGTAATCGTTGGTGCCGCCCGCGTCGGCCGACCAGGCCAGTTGCGGAATGGCGTCGGCGATCAGGCGGAACTTGGCCTCGCTCTCCATCATCGCCCGCTCCGCCTCGACCTGGGCGGTGATGTCCATGTTGGCCGCCACCGCACCGACCACCGCCCCCTCGCGGTCGTGGATCGCCGCGGCCCGCACCAGGACCGTGCGGCGCGTGCCGGGCTCGCCAAAAGGTTCGATCTCGATGACCCCGGCGGCCTGGGCCTCGCCCTGCAATGCGCGCGCGAGCGGCCACTCGCGCGCCTGGACGCGCTGTCCGGCCCGCGGCGAACCATCCGGCCACCAGCCTTTCCATTCGGCGTACTCGTCGACCTCGCCCGACATCGGGTGGCCCCCCCAGATCTGGCGGTTGGCGGCGTTGGCCACCAGCAGCTGGCCGGCGCTGTCGGCATAGACGATGCCGACCGGCGCGGCGTCGAGCAGCACGTCGAGCCGGCGCGCGCTTTCGTCGGCGCGCCGCGATGCGGCCAGCGCCGCGCGCTCGCTCTCGATGCGAGCCTGCTCGGCGTGCTTGCGCTCGGTGATGTCGACCGCGATGCCGGCGAAGCGGCGGCTCCCGGTATCCGGGTTGGCGAACACCTTGCCGCGGGCGTTGACCCAGACGTCCACGCCGGAGCGCTGCGGAATCCGGTACTCGATGTCGTACAGGGTCTCGGTGAGGATGGCGCGGTCGATCGCCGCCAGCACCCTAGGGCGGTCGGCGGGATGGATCATGTCGGTGAAGCGCACCAGCTCGGTGCCCTCGCGCGCCAGCGCGGCGTCGACCTGGAACAGGCGCGCGAAGCGTTCGTCCACATAGGTGGCGGCGGTGTCCAGGTCGTAGGACCAGGTACCGATGTTGCCCGAGGCTTCGAGCGACAGGGCCAGGTGTTCTTCCGCTTCCTTGTGCCTGGCCAGCGCGCGCACCTTGTCGCTGACCTCGATGGCCGTGCACAGCAGGCCGCACACCTGGCCCTGGTCGTCGCGCAGCGGGTTGTAGGAGAAGGTGAACCAGGCCTGCTCGCGGTAGCCATGGCGTTCCAGCGTGGCGCCGAAATTCTCGAAAAAGAAGGACTCGCCCGCCTGCACGCGCTCGGCATACGGGCCGACCGCCTCCCACACCTCGTTCCAGACCTCGGCCAGCGGCCGGCCCAGCGCGTCGGCGGACTTGTTGCCGAGCAGGGGCTGGTAGGCGTCGTTGTAGAACAGCTCCAGCCGCGGGCCCCAGGCCAGGAAGGTCGGGAAGGACGAGCTCAGCACGATGCCGAGCGTGGTGCGCAGGGCTGCCGGCCAGGCGCTGATCGGTCCGAGCGGGTGGGCGTTCCAGTCGTGCGCGTGGATCCGGGCACCTAGGGCGCCGCCGTTCGACAGGAAGGCTAGCGTGGGTTCGGTAGGGGGCACGGCAGTCGGCGCGGTGGGAAACCGGTGATTTTACTGGAAAAAATGGCAAGTGCCGCGCCCGCTACGCCCTTCAGTCGGGTTCGGCCGGCGCCGCTTCGCCGGCTTGGTGCAGGCCGCTGTCGACCACGGCGCGCATGCTTGCCAGCAGCTGGGCGCCGCGCTCCGCGCCGAACTGCTGGTCGAAGCGGGCCTGGGCGCGGCGCCAGGCGGGAAGGATGGCCTCGACCTTGTCGCGCCCGAGCCCGGTCAGCTCGACGATGCGCTCGCGTCGGTCCTGCTCGCTGGGGCGCACCTGCACCAGCTGGGCGCGCACCAGGGGCTGCAGGTTGCGCGCCAGCGTGGTGCGGTCCATCACCATGTTCTGGGCCAGCTGGGTCACGCTTGCCGGGCGCGGCCGAAGCCGGGACAGGATCGCGAACTGGGTGACGCGCAGACCCGATCCGGACAGCATCTGGTCGTAGAACGAGGTGACGTAGCGCGAAGCCTGGCGCAGCGCCGAGCAGTAGCACGCGGTATCGGGGAGGGACTGGTCGGGATGCATGCCGCGAGTATAGCCTTGCGGCGCGGCCGCTGCTTGCGTTCAAGGCGGCGCGAGGTCCCGCGCACTGCTGACATGCCGCAAACGCGGCCGGGCGCCGCCTTCCAATCTGGGCAAGCATTTCACAACCGGTCACCCTCATGAGCAGCCAGCCGCCCATCCCCGATTCCCCGCGCGTGAGCGTCATCATGCCCACCTTCGAGCAGGCGGCCTTCATCGGCCGCGCCCTCGACAGCCTGTGGGCGCAAACCTTTACCGATTGGGAGCTCGTCATCGTCGACGACGGCTCCTGCGACGACACCGCCTGCACCCTGGCGCCCTGGCTGGCCGACGTCCGGGTGCGCTACCTGCGCTTCGACAGCAATGGCGGACTGGGTCGGGCCATCAATGCCGGCCTTCACGCCGCCCGCGGCGAACTGCTGGCCTACCTGCCGAGCGACGACGTCTGGTATGCCGAACACCTGGCCCAGCTGGTGGCCTGCCTCGGGCATGCGCCCGGCGCGGTGCTGGCCTATGCCGGCGTGCGCCACCACTACAACCGCAGCGCCGAGGGCCTCGTGCCGGGCGAATGCCTGCAACTGGTCCAGTGCCTGCACCGCCGCACCGCGCTGCGCTGGCGCCAGCGCGCCGAGCTCGAGAGCGACGACCTCGACCGCCTGTTCTGGACCGGGCTGCGCGCGCAGGGCGCCTTCGTGCCGGCCGGTGCGCTCAGTTGCGAGTGGGTCGACCATCCGGGCCAGCGCCACAAACGCATGCGCGAACCGCTCGGGGGCATCAATCCCTTCCGCCAGCACTACCGGGTAGCGGGGCCGCTGCACTTCCACACCAGCACCGGCAACCGCATCGACGAGCAGCGGCTGTATGGGCAGCTGCGCGGCACCCGGCCGCGCGACCCGCGCAAGGGCCGGAAGATCGTGCTGGCCGGCGAACTGGCCTACAACGCCGACCGCGTGTTGGCGCTCGAGGCCCTGGGACACCAGTTGTATGGCTTATGGACGCCGACACCGAGCTGGTTCAATACGGTCGGGCCCCTGCCTTTCGGCCGGGTCGAGGAACTGCCGCGCCACGGCTGGCGCGAGGCGCTGGCGCGCATCGAGCCTGATCTCATCTACGCCCAGCTCAACTGGCAGGCCTTGCCCTTCGCCCACGAGGTGCTGATGCACACCCCGGACATTCCTTTCGTGTGGCATTTCAAGGAAGGCCCCTTCATCTGCATCGAGAAGGGGACCTGGCCGCTGCTGGCCGACCTGGTGCGGCTGGCCGACGGCTGCATCTACAGCAGCCCTGAAATGCGCGACTGGTTCGCTACCGCCGTGCCAGGGCTGCCCGCCAGCTGCTGCGCGCCCCGTCCTGAACACGTGCTCGACGGCGACCTGCCGCGCCGCGCCTGGTTCCTGCAGGCGCGCTCCCCCTTGCTGTCCGGCGCCGGTCCGGGCGCGGGCGGCCAGGTGCACACCGTGGTGCCGGGCCGGCCGATCGGGCTGCATCCGCCCACGGTGGCCGAACTGGCGCGCCACGGCATCCACCTGCATTTCTATGGCGACTTTACGCAGGGCCCAGTGGCGCGAGTGGATAGCGAAGGCCCTGGCGCTGGCGCCGGAACACCTGCACCTGCACCCGAACGTCGACCCCGACGGATGGGTGCGCGAATTTTCCCGGTACGACGCCGGCTGGCTGCACGTGTTTCGCAGCCAGAACGGCGGCGACATCCGGCGCGCCGACTGGGACGACCTGAACATCCCGGCGCGGGTCGCCACCCTGGCCGCGGCCGGGCTGCCGATGATTCAGTTCGACAACGGCGGCGCCATCGTGGCGGCGCAGGCGCTGGCGCGGCGCCTCGGTATCGGGCTGTTCTTCGACAGCATCGAAGGCCTGGCGCGCCAGCTGCACGACTGCGCGGCCATGGCCGCGCTGCGCGAGCGCGTCTGGCAGGTGCGCGACGGGTTCTGTTTCGACGTGCACGCGCCCGCCCTAATGGATTTCTTCGGGCGCGTCATCGCCCATGCCGACAAGCAGGGCCGGGTGCGGGCGGGCACGGCCTTGCGCACCGCGCCAAGGCGAGCACCTGAGCGCGCCCCTTAGCGTGCGCCTTGCTCCTTCCAGCCGAGCAGGTCGGCGCGCGGATAGCCCCATTGTGCAAGCGGTGACGGGCAGGGGTCTGCCGCACGGGCGGCATACGGCAGGGTCGAGAAATTAGGCTGGTCGGGTGGGCCGAAGCGGATGTCGGTCGCTTTGCCCTCCACCAGCGAAGGTACGCGGGCGAAACGCAGCCAGGCGTCGAAGTGGCAGTTGGTCCGCTGCAGCGCACGGAATGCGGCCAGGCTGCCGGTCTCGCTGAATTTCCAGGCCAGGGCCGCTGTCGCCGCGGGCATCGCCCCGGCCGCCGGCTCGGCGTCCCGGCCCTGCGCGGCCCGGGCTACCGGCTTGCCATCGGCCTCGCTGGCGCTGTCCGGCACGCCGCCGAAACGTTGCGGGCATGTCCAGACCGGGCTCAGGCCCGGCGCCAGGCTGAGCACGCCAACCCGTACCCCGTAGCTGCCGGCCGCCGGGCCTTCCGACACGGTGGCGAAGGACCAGCACACCGGATTGGCCGGGAAGGCAGACAACGCGATGTCGCGCTCCTGGCTGTCCGGCGCTGCTTCCTGCAGGGCGCTGCGGATCTGGCCGCGCGCGAGCTGTCCGGCCACCGCCTGGATGCCGACGAAGCCCACGCAGGCCAGCAAGGCCGCCACCAGCCCGGCGCGCGCGCCGAGCTTGAAGTTGGCGCTCGCGACCAGCAGCGCCACCACGCCCAGGCCGGCGAGCGGCCCCCATTGCAGGAAGCCCATCCAGGTGAACAGCACCGGCATGGCGGCAAAGAAGAGCAATCCCAGCCGGCGCAGGGGCGCGCGCCGCGACAGCAGGGCCAGCGCGACGCCGAGCGCGGTCCAGAACACGGGCTCGACAATAAAGACGAGGTCGCCGTACAGCCAGCGCGAATCGACCGGGTGGAAGGAGTGGATCCCGTACACGTTCAGGGCGTCGAAGGACAGGTGCAGCAGCATGCCCAGCAGGGCGGTTGCGAGCACGGCGTGACGGGCGCTGCGGTCCTCCCGCAGCAGGCGGCGCGCCGCCGGCCACAGCAGCCAGGTGAGGGCCAGCAGCAGGAGCACCTGCGGCAGCGCGTACAGCAGGGTATGGGTGTGGCCGCGGTGGTGGATCAGGTAGCCGAGCGGGGCCGGCAGCAGCGGCGTCAGCACCAGGTCGAGGTCAGGGAAATTACTGGACAGCAGGCCAGTGAGCAGGAGGGCGCGGCGGCGGGTGCGGCCCCGGGCCGGATCGCTGGAGGCGGGCAGGGCGCGTTCGACCAGCTCCCCAAGGGCGAGGCCGACGAGCGAGTGTGTCATGTTGTCCATCTCGAAAGCTTACACCAATGGCAACCTTTGACGAGAATCAAGGTTCTGATGTGTTTTTGTGCCACATGCACTCGGTTAAATTTGATCCAAGTCAAAAATTTCAGGGATTCACTTGCTAGAATCGTGCGCTTGAAGTTTTGCCTTACGGCAACAAGGAGAAGCGCGTGCGAACCAACCTGCCGGTCACCGGCATCGAATACCTGATGAAAGAGGGCCAGTCGATCGTCTCGAAGACCGACACCAAGGGCCGCATCACCTACATCAACCCCAGCTTCATCGAAGTCAGCGGCTTCGACGAGCATGAACTGCTCGGGAAGGCGCATAACATCGTTCGTCATCCGGACATGCCGCCGGAAGCCTTTGCCGACATGTGGCGCACGCTGCAGGCGGGCGAGCCCTGGACCGGCCTGGTCAAGAACCGCCGCAAGAACGGCGACTTCTACTGGGTGGTCGCCAACGTGGTGCCGGTCAAGGAGGCCGGCCGCGTCACCGGCTACATGTCGGTACGTACGGCGCCGAGCCGCGCGCAGGTGCAGGCGGCGAGCGAGCTGTATCGGAAATTCCGCGCCGGCGAAGCCAAGGGCCTGGCGATCCACCGCGGCGCGCTGCGCCGCCTCGGCTGGCGCGCCCGCCTCGATGCGCTGCGTTCGCTGCCGCTGTCGCGCCGCCTCGCCATCGTCATGGCCGGGCAGGCGCTCTTGATGGCGGGCCTCGGCCTGGCCGCGGACGGCATGCTGTGGAAATTGCTGGCGGCTGCCGGCGTGGCGATCACACTGGCGGCCTGGGCCGAACTGCATCGCACCATCGCCCGTCCCCTGCGCGAGGCCACCGCCGCCGTGTATGCGCTGGCCGGCGGCGACCTGTCGCATCCTTGCGAGCCGGGCCGCAACGACGAGATCGGCCGCCTGCAGCTGGCGCTGCGCCAGCTGAACGTCAACCTGAAAGCCATCGTCGGCGACGTGCGCCGCAACGTGGCCTCGATCGAACATGCGACCCGCGAGATCGCGGCCGGCAATGGCGACCTGGCCAGCCGCACCGAAGCCCAGGCGGCCAGCCTCGAGCAGACCGCGAGCAGCCTGGCGCAGATCGCCGAGGCGGCCGGCCACAACACCGACAGCGCGGTGCGCGCCGACGGGCTGGTGGTGGCGGCCTCGAAGGTCGCGGGACGCGGGGGCGACGCCGTGGGCCGGGTCGGCGATACCATGGGCAATATCAGCGCCTCGGCCACCCGCATCGTGGACATCATCGGCCTGATCGACGGGATTGCCTTCCAGACCAACATCCTGGCGCTGAACGCGGCGGTCGAGGCGGCCCGCGCCGGCGAGCAGGGGCGCGGCTTCGCCGTGGTCGCCGGCGAGGTGCGCAGCCTGGCGCAGCGCTCGGCGGCGGCGGCCAAGGAGATCAAGACCCTCATCGAGACCTCGGTGCAGCAGGTCGGCGAAGGCAACGTGCTGGTGGGCGACGCCGGCCGGACCATGCGCGAAGTGGTGGCCTCGGTGGTCGAGGCGGCCGCGATCATGAACGGCATCACCGACTCCAGCCGCGAGCAGGGCGCCGGCATCGCCCAGGTGAATGCGGCCATGGCCCAGCTCGACCAGATCACCCGCGAGAACGCGGCCCTGGTGGAGGAATCGGCCAATGCCTCGGCCAGCGTGGCCGACGAGGCCTTCCATCTGGTGCAGGCATTGTCGGTGTTCAAGCTCGACGAAGGCGGCGCGGCGCGGCGCTAAGCCCGGCCGGCCAGGTGGCGTAGGGTGGGCGGCTCGATGTGAACAGGTGGCTGGCCGCGCCATCAGCGCCGCCCACGCGGTGATCGTTCGCAGCGAGATCATCCGGCGCGATGACGGAGCCGATAACCATCACCGCGTGGGCGGCGCTTTTGGCGCGGTCAGTCACCTTGTCAGGTAGAGCCGCCCACCCTACGCCCCCCGCAGCTCTGCCAGACTCGTCCGTATTTGATGCAAGTCAAGGATTTACACGACGCTGATCAATAAACTGCCTGTTATTCGAACCGTTTTGCAGTTCCGCAAACCGGCAGCAGCAGGAGTTGATTGACATGCACGCAACAGTGTTACCGGCCGTGGGCAAGCCCGTGGTTCCCATCCTTGCCCACCCGGCAACCCAGACCGCCGCCGCTTCGGGTGTCGACGTCGATCTGGACCTGCTCAAGCGCCTCGGCAGGAACGGCCCGCGCTATACCTCCTATCCGACCGCCGACCGTTTCGACGACAAGTTCGGCTACCGCGACTACCTGCATGCCGTGGCCGGCCTGCTCACCCGCGGCGGCGCCCGTCCCTTGTCGCTGTACCTGCACATTCCGTTCTGCGACACGGTCTGCTACTACTGCGCCTGCAACAAGATCGTCACCAAAAAGCGCGAGAAGGCCGCCACTTACCTGGCCTACCTGAAGCGCGAGATCGCGATGCAGGCCGCCCTGTTCGGCGGCATGAACGAGGTCGAGCAGCTGCATTTCGGCGGTGGCACCCCGACCTATCTGCTTGATGCCCAGATGGACGACCTGATGGCGCACCTGCGCCGCAACTTCCGCTTCGCGCCCGACGAGGTGGGCGAGTATGCGATCGAGGTCGATCCGCGCACGGTATCGAGCGAGCGCGTCCACACCCTGCGGCGCCAGGGCTTCAACCGCATCAGCCTGGGCGTGCAGGACTTCGACCCCGAGGTGCAGCGCGCCGTCAACCGCGTCCAGCCCGAGAGCGAGACGCGCGCCGTGATCGATGCCGCGCGCGCCGCCGGTTTCCGTTCGGTCAGCATCGACCTGATCTACGGCCTGCCGAAGCAGACCATGGACACGATGCGCCAGACCCTGGACAAGGTGGTCGCGGCAAGCCCGGACCGCATCGCCGTCTACCACTACGCCCACATGCCGCACCTGTTCAAGCCGCAGCGCCGCATCGTGGAAGCCGACATGCCGCCAAGCGACACCAAGCTCGCGATGCTCCAGCTGTGCATCGAGCGCCTGGGCGCGGCCGGCTACGTCTACATCGGCATGGACCATTTCGCCAAGCCCGACGACGACCTCGCCGTGGCCCAGCGCCAGGGCCGGCTGCACCGCAACTTCCAGGGTTACTCGACCCATGCCGAGACCGACCTGGTGGCCTTCGGCGTCTCGGCCATCGGCGCGGTGGGCGCCACCTACAGTCAGAACGTCAAGACCCTCGACGAATACTACGACCTGCTCGACCAGAACGAGCTGCCGGTGGCGCGGGGAATCCGCCTCGGGATGGACGACGCGCTGCGCCGCAGCCTGATCCAGAAGCTGATGTGCCAGTTCGAGGTGTCGATCCCGGCGCTGGAACAGGCCTTCCCGATCGTGTTCCGCGACTATTTTGCCCCCGAGCTGGCGCGCCTGCGCCAGATGGAAGAGGACGGGCTGGTCACGGTCGGCCCGGAATGGCTGACCGTGACCATGAAGGGACGCCTCCTGATCCGCAACGTGTGCATGGTGTTCGACCGCTATCTCGCCGCCCGCAGCGAGGGGCCGCGCTACTCCCAGACCGTATGAACCTCAGCCTGCTCCCGGTATTCCTGGTCGGCCTGGCCGGCAGCGTCCACTGCGCCGGCATGTGCGGCGGCATCGTCGGCGCCATGTCGGTCGCGCCGCGGCCGGCTTTCCCGGTGCCGGTGCGCACCGTGACCGTCCAGCGCCTGGCGCCGGCGGCCGCGCACGTGGCCGCCTACAACGCCGGGCGCATCGCCAGCTATGCTACTGCCGGCGCGCTCGCCGGCGGCCTGGCGGGCGGCGCGGCCAGCCTCGCCGGCTTGCCCTCGCTGCAGCTGGGGGCCTACGTGCTGGCCAACCTGATGCTGGTGGCGCTGGGACTGTACCTGATGGATACCTGGCGCGGCCTGGCGCTGCTGGAACGATGCGGGCAGGCGCTGTGGCGCCGCATCTCCCCGCTGCTGCGCCGGCTCGGGCCCGGCGCCACCCCGGGGCGCATGTTCGCCGCCGGCGCGCTGTGGGGCTGGCTGCCTTGCGGGATGGTCTACAGCATGCTGGTGACGGCCCTGCTGAGCGGCTCCGCCCTGCAGGGCGCCGGCGTGATGCTGGCATTCGGGCTCGGCACGCTGCCGATGCTGGCGGCGATCGGCATGGCCGGGGTGCGCCTGCGCACCCTGTTCGGGCAGCGCCAGGTGCGCCTGGCCTGCGGCCTCCTGATCCTCGGCTTCGGCCTGCTCGGCCTGTGGCGCGCCGCCGGCGGCATGGCCGCGCCCGGGATGTGGGCCCACTGGATCGACGTCCTGTGCGTAGCGCCGGGAGCGCAAGGATGAGCGCGGTGCTGGCACAGGCCGCGCCGCCCGCCGCCGCCATCGACGCCGCCGCGGGCTGCTTTCACTGCGGTTCCCTGGTGCCGGAAGGCAGCCGCTGGCAGGCCCGGGTCGACGGCGCGGTGCGCAGCATGTGCTGCCCCGGCTGCGCCGCGGCGGCCGAGGCGATCGTGGCCGGCGGTTTCGCCGATTACTACAGCGTGCGCACCGAGTATGCGGCATCGAACGCCGCCAGGGGTGACGAACCCGAGCTGGCGCTGTTCGACCAGCAGGGAATGGAAGGTGAGGGCAGCTTTTCGATCGAAGGGGTGCGCTGCGGCGCCTGCGTCTGGCTGGTCGAGCGCCGCCTGGGACAGCTGGCCGGCGTGCAGGAAGTGGCCCTGAACGTCGCCACCGGGCGCGTGTTGGTGCGCTGGGATCCGGCCTTGTGCCGCCCCAGCGCGATCGTGCGCGCACTGCGCGCCATCGGCTACTTCGCCGCGCCCTACGACGCCCAGCGCCATGCCGAACGGATCGAGCGCGCACGCCGCACCCTGTTCCGCCAGCTGTTCGTGGCCGGCCTGTCGATGATGCAGGTGATGATGTATGCGGTGCCGGTCTACCTGGCGCAGGACGGCACCATGGACGAGGACATGCGCGCGCTGATGGCCTGGGCCTCGTTCGCGCTGACCCTGCCGGCGGTGTTCTATTCTGCCCTGCCGTTCTTCGCCGGCGCCTGGCGCGACGTCAAGCGCGGCGTGCCGGGGATGGACGTGCCGGTGGCGCTGGGCATCGCGGCCGCCTTCGCCGGCAGTTGCGTCACCCTCGCGTCCGGCAAGGGCGAGGTCTACTTCGACTCGATCACGATGTTCGTGTTCCTGCTGCTGGGCAGCCGCTACCTGGAGCTGGGCGCGCGCCGGCGCGCCACCCAGGCCCTCGATACCCTGCGCGGCGGGGTGCCGGCCTCGGGGCTGCGCCTGCGGGGCGGTCCGCTGGCGCGCGATACCGAGCTGGTGCCGGCATCAAAGCTGGCGGTGGGCGAACTGGTGCTGGTGCCGCCGGGGCGCGCGGTGCCGGCCGACGGCGTCATCGTCGACGGCTGCACCGAGCTCGATTTTTCGCTGCTGACCGGCGAAAGCCGCACCCGCCGCATGGGGCCGGGCGAGCTGCTGCCGGGCGGCGCCGTGAATGCCGGCCAGGCTGTCGTGGTGCGCATCACCGCGGCGGCGCGCGACAGCACGCTGGCGATGCTGGTCAAGCTGGTCGAGCGCGCCGGCCAGGGCAAGCCGGCGATCGCGCTGTGGGCCGACCGCGTCGCCGCCTGGTTCGTGCTGTCCCTGCTGCTCCTGAGCGCCGCCGTCTACCTGATCTGGAACACGGTCGACCCCGAGCGCGCCTGGCATGCCGCGGTGGCGGTGCTGGTGGTGTCCTGCCCGTGCGCGCTGTCGCTGGCCACCCCGACCGCGCTGGCGGCGGCCACCGACCGCCTGCTGCGCCGCGGGGTGCTGGCGGTTGCCCCGCACACGCTGGAAACCTTCGAACGCGCCACCCATGTGGTATTCGACAAGACCGGCACCCTGACCCTGGGCCGCCCGGTGCTGCGCCAGGTGCAGCCGGTCGGCGCACTCGACAGCGACCTGTGCCTGCGCATCGGCGCCGCGCTGCAGGCCGAGAACTCCCATCCGATCGGCATGGCGATCCGTGCGGCGATGCCGAGCCACGGCTTGAGCGCGCGCGGCTTGCGCGCCGAGATCGGCCGCGGCATCGAAGGCAGCATCGACGGCGTGGTGTATCGCATCGGCACCGCCGACTTCGTCCAGGAGCTGGCCGGCGGCGTCGCGCGTTCGGCGGCGCCGAGCGGCACCAGCAGCGCCTGGCTGGCCTGCGAAGGGCAGTGGCTGGCGCGTTTCGACCTGTCCGATGCCTTGCGCGAAGAGGCCCAGGAAGTGGTGCGGCGCTTCCAGCGCGGCGGCAAGACCGTGATCCTGCTCAGCGGCGACGACCAGGCCGCCACCAGCGCGGTGGCGCGCCAGCTCGGCATCGCTAGCGCCTTCGGCGGCCGCCTGCCGGCCGAGAAGCTGGCTTTCGTGCGCGAGCTGCAGGCCGACGGCGCGGTGGTGGCCATGGTGGGCGACGGCAGCAACGATGCGGCCGTGCTGCGCGGCGCCGACGTCTCCTTCGCCATGGGGCGCGGCGCCGAGCTGGCCCAGGTGCATGCCGATGGCGTGCTGCTGGGCGACAGCCTGCTGCCGCTGGCCGACGCCGCCGTCACCGCGCGCCGCACGCTGGCGGTGATCCGCCAGAACCTGATCTGGGCCTCGGTCTACAACCTGGCCGCGATCCCGGCGGCGGCGACCGGGCTGCTCAACCCCTGGCTGTCCGGCATCGGCATGGCGGGCAGCTCGGCGATCGTGGTGCTCAACGCGCTGCGCCTGCGCAAGGACTGACATGGAAGCGCTTTATCTGCTGATACCCCTGAGCGTGATCCTGGTCGCGCTGGCGGTGTGGATCTTCTTCGGGGCCGCGGACAGCGGGCAGTTCGAGGACCTCGAAGGGCCGGGGATGCGGATCCTGGCGGACGACGACCGGCCCGCCTGAGCGCAGCGCCGGCAGGCCGCGCCGGCTACATCGACGGGCCGCGCCCGGTATGCTGGTCTTTCTCGAGCTGCTCCTGGCAGGCGATGCACAGCCGCACCGTCGGCGTGGCCAGCAGGCGTGCGTCCGGGATGTCGCGCCCGCAGGATTCGCAGATGCCGGCGCCGCCCGATTCGAGCTTGCCGATGGCGACGTCGATCTCGTGCAGCAGGCTGGCCTCGTGGTCGGCCAGGTGCTGCTCGTTGTGGCTGATCATTTCCGATTGCGGCGCATCGTCGCTCTGGCCCTGGTGGGCCAGGGGACCGATGGAGGGCGCTTCGTCGTCCTGGGGGGCGGTGCGGGCGCGCACGGTGTCGAGCAGGTCTGCGCGCGCCTGGTGCAGGCGCTCCTTCAACTGTTCCGATACGGATGGCGATAGAGGCGGCATGGCGGGTTTCCTTCCTTTCCGAGTGTCCGTCGAGAGCCTCGATTGATCTCAAAATCGCAGCCTTGATTTTTCAGTCACACGCCTCGCGCACTCGGCCGCAAGATGCTGTTGCATAGCTCGTCTGATGCTGAACAATTTGATTCACATCAAGGATTTTTGCACTGCGAAAAACGACACTCCAGATTGTCATTCATCAAGGTATTTTCAGGAGAGCATCTTGGACACCAGTCTAAACTATAACTACAAGATCGTGCGCCAGTTTGCCATCGCGACCGTCGTGTGGGGCGTGATCGGCATGGCCGCTGGCGTCTTCATCGCGGCGCAGCTGGCCTGGCCGGCGCTCAACTTCGACATCCCCTGGCTGAGCTACGGCCGCCTGCGTCCGCTGCACACCAATGCCGTCATTTTCGCCTTCGGCATCTGCGGCCTGTTCGCCACTTCCTACTACGTGGTGCAGCGCACCTGCCAGGTGCGGCTGTTCTCGGACCGGCTGGCCAGCTTCACCTTCTGGGGCTGGCAGGCGGTGCTGGTGTCGGCGGCGATCTCGCTGCCGATGGGGTTCACCCGCGGCAAGGAGTACGCCGAGCTCGAATGGCCGATCGCGATCCTGATCACCGTCGTCTGGGTGGCCTACGCCGTCGTCTTCTTCGGCACCATCGTCAAGCGCCGCGTCCAGCACATCTACGTGGCCAACTGGTTCTTCGGCGCCTACATCCTGGCGGTCGCCATCCTGCACGTGGTGAACGGCGCGGTGATGCCGGTATCAAGCATGAAGTCCTACTCGGCCTACGCCGGCGTGCAGGACGCGATGATCCAGTGGTGGTACGGCCATAACGCAGTGGGCTTCATCCTGACCGCCGGCTACCTCGGCATGGTCTATTACTTCATCCCGAAGCAGGCCGAGCGCCCGGTGTATTCGTACCGCCTGTCGATCGTGCACTTCTGGGCCCTGATCTTCACCTACATGTGGGCCGGCCCGCACCACCTGCACTACACCGCGCTGCCCGACTGGACCCAGTCGATCGGCATGGTGTTCTCGCTGATCCTGCTGGCGCCTTCGTGGGGCGGCATGATCAACGGGATCATGACCCTGTCGGGCGCCTGGCACAAGCTGCGCTCGGATCCGATCCTGAAGTTCCTGATCGTGTCGCTGTCCTTCTACGGCATGGCCACCTTCGAGGGCCCGATGATGTCGATCAAGACCATCAACTCGCTGTCGCACTACACCGACTGGACCGTCGCCCACGTCCATGCCGGCGCCCTGGGCTGGGTCGGCTTCATCACGATGGGCTCGATCTACTACCTGGTCCCGCGCCTGGCCGGGAAAAAGCAGATGTGGAGCCTGACGCTGATCGATACCCATTTTTGGGTCGCGACCATCGGCATCGTCCTGTACATCGCCTCGATGTGGATCGCCGGCGTGATGCAGGGCCTGATGTGGCGCGCGGTCAATCCGGACGGCACCCTGACCTATACCTTCGCCGAGAGCGTCAAGGCCACCTATCCGTACTACGTGATTCGCTTCACCGGCGGCTTCCTGTACCTGTCGGGCATGGCGATCATGGCTTTCAATACCTGGAAGACGCTGAGCGGCACGCACAGCGTGGACGCGAAGATCCCGCTCGGGCCCGTCAAGCCGCACCCGAACCACGCGCAGCCCGAAGCGGCCCACGCCTGAACCACCGGAGCACACAATGAAGAAGAAGTTTACGCATGAATGGATCGAGAAGAATCCCTGGCTGCTGATCGGCCTGGTGCTGCTCGTGATCTCCTTCGGCGGCCTGGTCGAGATCGTGCCGCTGTTCTTCCAGAAGTCGACCACCGAACCGGTGGCCGGATTGAGGCCCTACTCGCCGCTGCGCCTGGCCGGGCGCGACGTCTACATCCGCGAAGGCTGCTACAACTGCCACTCGCAGATGATCCGGCCGTTCCGCGCCGAGACCGAGCGCTACGGCCACTACTCGGTGGCGGGCGAATTCGTCTACGACCACCCGTTCCAGTGGGGCTCGAAGCGCACCGGCCCGGACCTGGCCCGCGTGGGCGGCCGCTACAGCGACGAATGGCACCGCACCCACCTCGACAACCCGCGCGACGTGGTGCCGGAATCGAACATGCCCGGCTATCCGTGGCTGGCCAAGGCCAAGCTGGACCCGGGCGAGATCATGCCGAAGATGCGCGCGCTGCGCCGCCTCGGCGTGCCCTACAGCGATGCCGAGATCGCGGCCGCGCCGGGCGAGGTGAGCGGCAAGACCGAGCAGGACGCCCTGGTCGCCTACCTGCAGGGCCTGGGCACCCAGATCAAGACGAGGAATTGACATGGCACTCCAACAAATTTTCGATCATGCGAGCAGCGTGATGACGGTCGTGAGCTTCGTGACCTTCCTGGGCATCGTCGGCTGGACCTACGTGCTGCGCCGGAACAGCGACTTCGACAAGGCGGCGCAACTGCCCTTCGCCGACGAAGCAGGGGAGAACGAGCGTGGCTGATTTCTTCAACGAGTTCTGGCACTGGTACATCGCCGTCATCACGGTGCTGGCTATCCTCGGCTGCGGCATCCTGCTGTGGTCGCAGTCGAGCTACCGCGTCAAGCTGGGCGCCGACGGCACGCCCGAGAAAACCACCGGCCACGTCTGGGACGAGGACCTGACCGAACTGAACACGCCGATGCCGCGCTGGTGGATCGTGCTGTTCTGGCTCACCATCGTGTTCGGCTTCGCCTACCTGGCGCTGTATCCGGGCCTGGGCAGCTATGCCGGCAAGCTGGGCTGGAATTCCAGCGGCGAGTACCAGGCCGAGCTGAAGCAGGCCAAGGCGGATTTCGGCCCGCTGTTCGCCAAGTACGCCAACCAGGACCTGAAGCTGGTGGCCGCCGACCCGCAGGCCCACGCCATCGGCGAGCGCCTGTTCCTGACCTATTGCGCGCAGTGCCACGGCTCGGACGCGCGCGGCAGCAAGGGCTTCCCGAACCTGGCCGACCGCGACTGGCTGCACGGCGGCGAGCCCTCGACCATCAAGCAGACCATCATGCAGGGCCGGGTCGGCGTCATGCCGCCGATGGGCGCGGCGCTCGGTTCGGACAAGGACATCGAAAGCGTGGCCCACTATGTGCGCGATCTGTCCGGCCTGCCGGCCGACCCGATCAAGGTCGCTTTCGGCAAGTCGAAGTTCGGCGCCTGCGTAGCCTGCCATGGCGCGAAGGGCGAGGGCAACCACGCCATGGGCGCGCCCAAGCTGGCGGACAAGGTCTGGCTGTACGGCGGCAGCCTTGATACCGTCATGGAAACCATCCGCAAGGGCCGCACCAACACCATGCCGGCCTTCGGCGACTTCCTCGGAGAAGAGAAGGTGCACGTGCTGGCGGCCTATGTCTGGAGCCTGTCGAACGGGGCCGCATCGAAACCCATCGTGACGGCGGACGCAAAATGAATGCCCCCAAGGAGGCCGTGGTCCGCCTGTACGCGGCGCGCGAAGAGATCTACCCGCGCGAGATCAAGGGCCGCTACGCCTCGCTGCGCTGGGCCTGCGTCTGGCTCACCCAGCTGCTGTTCTATGGCCTGCCCTGGTTCGAACTGCACGGCCGCCAGGCGGTGCTGTTCGACCTGGCCAGCCGCAAGTTCTATCTCTTCGGTCTGGTGCTGTGGCCGCAGGACTTCATCTACCTGGCGGCGCTCCTGATCCTGTGCGCCTACGGGCTGTTCCTGGTGACGGCGGTGGCGGGCC
Organism: Massilia varians; assembly: GCF_027923905.1. Taxonomy (NCBI): domain Bacteria; kingdom Pseudomonadati; phylum Pseudomonadota; class Betaproteobacteria; order Burkholderiales; family Oxalobacteraceae; genus Massilia; species Massilia varians. The sequence goes on along the minus strand of NZ_AP026966.1, from coordinate 3,747,915 downwards.
GGGTATGGTGCGGCTTCGCCTGCCCGCAAACGGTATATACCGAGATCTTCCTATGGATCGAGCGCAAGTTCGAGGGCACGCGAAGCAGCCGCATCCGCCTCGACCGCCAGCCCTGGACGCTCGAGAAGATCGCGCGCAAGGGCGGCAAGCACGCGGCCTGGGGCCTGGTGGCGCTGTGGACCGGCTTCACCTTCGTCGGCTACTTCACGCCGGTGCGCGCGCTGAGCTTCGACATCGCCAGCTTCGGCCTCGGACCCTGGGAGAGCTTCTGGGTGCTGTTCTATGCGCTCGCCACCTACGGCAACGCCGGCTGGCTGCGCGAGCAGGTATGCAAGTACATGTGCCCGTACGCGCGCTTCCAGAGCGCGATGTTCGACAAGGACACCCTGATCGTCACCTATGACGCCGCGCGCGGCGAGCCGCGTGGCGCGGCCCATGCCCGCATGGCCTCGGCCGATCGCGGCGACTGCATCGACTGCAGCATGTGCGTGCAGGTGTGCCCGACCGGGATCGACATCCGCAAGGGCCTGCAGTACGAGTGCATCGGCTGCGCCGCCTGCGTCGACGCCTGCAACGGCGTGATGGACAAGGTGGAGCGCCCGCGCGGCCTGATCCGCTACGCCACCGAGAATGCACTGGCGGCCAAGCTCTCGCCGCGCCAGGTGCGCCGCCGCGTGCTGCGCCCGCGCGTGCTGATCTATGCCGCGGTGCTGGCGCTCCTCGGCACCGCCATGGTCGCCTCGCTGGCCCTGCGCAACCCGCTCAAGCTCGACGTGATCCGCGACCGCGGCTCGATGGGGCGCGAAGTGGAGGACGGGATGATCGAAAACGTGTACCGGCTGCAGGTGATGAACACGACGGAAGCCGCCCAGCGCCTGCGCATCACGGTGGACGGCATCGCCTCGGCCAGGGTCGTCGACGAGGACCTGATCGAGATCGATGCCGCCACCACCCGCGCCGTGCCGGTGCGGGTGCGCATCGCCGGCGGCGATGGCCAGAGCGGGTCGAACCGGATCGCCTTCACGCTGGCATCAAGGGATGGCGCCGCGCTGCAGGTGAGGGAAGAAGCGGCATTCATCGTGCCCAAGTAAAAAGGAGCAAACAAGATGAGAGCGAACATGAGCCTCCAGCCGGGCGCACCCTGGTACCGGCACCGCTGGCCCTGGTTCCTGATGATCGGCCCGGTGCTGGTGCTGGTCGGCGGCGCGGTCATGATGTGGCTGGCGCTGAGCCGCCCGGACGCGATGGTGGTCGGCGACTACTACAAGCAGGGCAAGGCCATCAACCAGGAACTGGGGCGCGACCGCGCCGCCAGCCGCCTCGGGCTGCGCTTCGAGGCCAGCTACGATGCCGCGGCCGGCCGCGTCACCGGCACCTTGCTGAGCCACGGCGAGCCGGTGCGCGCGCCTTTCCACATCCGCCTCGCGCATCCGACCCAGCCGGAGCGCGACCGCGTCCTGGAAGCCTTGCCCGACGCCCGCGGCCGCTTCGTGGCCGAGGCGGCCGGGCTGGAGCCGACCCACTGGCAGGTCGTGGTCGAAGGCGGGGCGCGCAACTGGCGTCTGGCGCGCAGCTGGAGCTGGCAGCGCGAACCGGTGCTGGCGATCGCGGCGGATGCGGAACTGGAGAGCGGCGCCAGGCCTTGAACCGGTGCGGCTTTCGCCGACATCACGGCGCCGCCCGGGGGCAATCCGCGGCAGGATGATTACTGTCCCGCCGCCGCGCGGTAGCCGGCGACCACGGCGGCCCCGAACGGAATGGCGCAGATGGCGGAAAGGCCGGTCACGATCGGCGCGGCCCAGGAGCGGCGCACATAGCGTTCGCCGTGGTGATCGTCGACATGCTGGATCTGCGGATAAGCGGACAAGCATGCCCAGGCGCTGAACAGGAGCAGCGAGGCCCACCAGGGCGCGACCAGATCTTCGCGGCCCAGCAGGGCGCCGGCGGCGCCGGCGACGGCACTGGCGAGGGAAATCAGGAGCATGGCTGCGAACCAGTAGCGCGCCTGGCGAGCCTGGGCTGGCCGTCCGAGGCGTTCCCAGTTACGCATGTGGAGCCAGGCCCCGAAGGCTGGTGTGAAGAGCAGGCTCCAGAGGGCGGCGGCCGTCGGGTTCCACAATACGATTGTATCCTCATCGCTGATGACATTGTCTACCGCTGTGGTTTCCATGGCTGCCTCCATTTGTTTGCTGAGTGGAAACAGCTTATTCGTCCGGTACAGCGGCTGTCTTGACATGCGGCAGCAAGGCAAGCTGCCGTGCGAAGTCCCTTGCGCTGCGGCGAAGCCTTACTCCGCCTTGAAGCCGCGCCCCGTCGCCGCCCAGTAGATGCCGCCGTACAGGTGGTGCAGGAACACCGGGTCGCGGTAGGTCGCCTGCAGGTGGCCCAGCGCCGTATAAAAGGCGCGTCCGCCATCGTAGGACTGGTACCAGCTGATCGGATGGAAGGCGCCCATGCCCTTGCTCTTGGCGGTCTCGGGTCGGTAGGTGGACTCGTCGACGCTCAGGAGGTAGTTCAGCTTGCCGGAAGTCGGCGGCCCGAACTCATACCATTCCTCGGTGAACAGGGTGCGCGGCGCGAAGCGCTCCATGCCGGGGAAGTTGCGGTCGCGGACCTGCAGCACCGCGGTCTGCACCGCCGGATGCACCCGGAACATGTGGCCGACCATCTTCGTGTACCACGGCCAGCCGTATTCCGTATCCGAAGCGCTGTGCACGCCCACGAAGCCGCCGCCCTTGCGGATGTAGCGCTCGAAGGCGGCCTGCTGCTGGTCGTCGAGCACGTCGCCGGTGGTTAAAAGGAAGACGACGGCCTGGTACTTGGACAGTTCGGCGTCGTTCATCACGCGGCCGGCGTCGGCGGTCCAGAAGACCTTGAAGTCGTGCAGCCTGCCCAGTTCCTCGATGGCGGTGACGCCCGCGTGCACGGCGTCATGGTGCCAGCCGGAGGTCTTGGTGAACACGAGGACATTGAGTTGCTCGGCTCGGGCCGGGGCGGCAGCCAGCAGGGAAGCGCACAGCAGTACTGCGGGTATGAAAGAATATTTCATCCTGGTCTCAAATTTGAATTATTATTTCGCCGCGATAATGGCGGCGAGCGGGCGCGGGAGCGCTCGGCCATAATAGTTCAAACGTCGAACTTATCGGGCGATTGGCGTGCCGGCGACCGTGGCGGCACGTGGGCACGGGAGCGCCAGGGCACAGCCGGCCCGTCTGTACGTACCACGAGCGCGTTGTTTCCTTGACCTTTTCCATGATAGATTCCTTCGCGGCAAGCACGGCGCCCGGCGCCGTCTACCGATACCACAACGACCAAGGATACGAGACCAAGATGCCATCCCTCCGCCAGCGCAGCCTGCGCGCCGCCATCGCCGCCCTGTTCATCCCCGCCGCCATCGCCGCGGCAAGCCTGCCGAGCGTGGCGCTGGCCGCACCCGCGGCCAAGGCGGCTGCCGCCAAGCCGAACAAGGCCTTCGATACCTGGGCCGACAAGTTTGCCGCAGACTGGGTGCGCATGAACCCGCAGATGGCCACCTCGACCCAGTACTTCAGCGGCGCCGAGCAGGCCAGGCTGGACCGCGAGCTCACGCCGCTGACCAAGGCGCACCGCCAGAAGATGCAGGCGCTGGCCAGGACCGGGCTGGCGCGCCTGGACAAGTGGATGGCCGGCCCGCTCGACGAGAACCAGCGTATCTCGGCGGCGGTGATGCGCTGGTCGCTGCAGAACGTGATCGCCAACGAGCCGTTCGAAGACCATTCCTTCGTCTTCTCGCAGTTCAGCGGCGTGCAGGTGAGCCTGGTCAACTTCATGAACACCACCCACCCGCTGCGCAACCCGCAGGATCTCGACAACTACCTGGCGCGCCTGGAGCAGGTCGGCACCCGCATGGACGAAGCGCTGGCGCGTGCCCGCGAGGCCGCCGCCAAGTCCCTGATCCCGCCGCGCTTCATCCTCGAGCGCGCCAAGTACCAGGTCGACAGCTTCCTGGCGCCGGCGGCGAACGAGAACGTCCTGGTGACCTCGCTGGCCCAGCGCACCGAGAGGATGGAAGGCCTGAATCCGGACGTGCGCAACGCCGCGCTGGCGCGCGCCGCCCGCATCGTGGACGAGCGCATTCGCCCGGCCTACAAGCGGGTGCAGGAATTCATGGCCGAGATCCAGCCGCGCACCGGCGACGTGGCCGGCATCTCGCGCCTGCCGAACGGCAGCGCGGCCTATGCGCGCGCGGTGGAGAACTTCACCAGCACCAAGCTGACCCCGAACGAGATCCACGAGATCGGCCTGCGCGAAGTGGCGCGCATCGAAGGCGAGATGGATCGCCACTTGAAGTCGCTCGGTCTTTCCGAGGGCAACATCGAGACCCGCATGAAGCAGCTCGATGCGCGCTTCCAGCCGAAAGGCGAAGGCGATCCGCGCCCCGCCATCATCGCCAGCTACGGCGAGATGGTGAAGGACGCCGAGCGCCGTAGCGCCCCCCTGTTCAACCTGAAGCCGCGCGCGCCGGTCGAGGTGCGCCGCGTGCCGCCGCTGACCGAACCCTCGGCCGCCGCCCACTACACGCTGCCGGCGCCGGACGGCACCCGTCCGGGCATCTTCTGGGTGCCGCTGCGCGGGCCGACCTTCGACATGATCCGCATGCGCAGCCTGGCCTACCACGAGGCGGTGCCGGGCCACCACTTCCAGCTGGCGATCCAGCAGGAACTGACCGGCATCCCGAAATTCCGCAGCCAGCGCATCTTCAGCGGCGGCAGCGCCCACTCCGAAGGCTGGGCCCTGTACACCGAACGCCTGGCGGTGGAAGAGGGCTGGTACGAAGGCGACGTGCCGGGCCTGTTGGGCGCGCTCGGCTCGGAACTGTTCCGCGCCCGGCGCCTCGTGGTCGACACCGGCCTGCACTCGAAAGGCTGGACCCGCCAGCAAGCGATCGACTACGGCATCGGCGCCCAGGAAGTCGAGCGCTACGTCGCCTGGCCGGGTCAGGCCAATGCCTACATGATCGGCATGCTGCGCATCATCGACCTGCGCGAGAAGGCCAAGAAGGAACTGGGCGACAAGTTCTCGTTGTCCGGCTTCCACGACCTGGTGCTGGGCGCCGGATCGGTGCCGCTCGACGTGCTGGGCGAGCTGGTGGACGGCTGGGTCGCCAGGCAGAAGCAGGGGTGAAGCCATCCATGAAGGCGACGCTGGCCACGCTGGCGCTGTCGGCGCTGTCCTGTGCGGCCGCGGCCGCGCCCCTGTCCGCGCCGCGGGCCGAGGCCTTGACGCGGCAATTGCAGGCCATCGTCGACGACCCCGCCATCCCGCTGCCCGGGCTGGCGGTGGTGGCCGTTCGCGGCGGCGAGATCGTCTACAGCCGCCAGTTCGGCTACAAGCGCCTGGCCACCGCCACCGTGCCGGCGCAGCCGATGGACGCCGACACGATGTTTCGCATCGCCTCGGTGTCCAAGCTGGCGACCGCGCTGGGCGCGATGAAGCTGGTGGAGCAGGGCAGGCTGGCGCTGGACCAGGACGTCAGCGCCTGGCTCGGCTACCGGCTGCGCAACCCGCATTTTCCTGATCAAGCGATCACCCTGCGCATGCTGCTCACGCACACCTCTTCGCTGCGCGACGAGGGTGGCTTCAAGTTCGATCCCTCGGTCGACCTGAAGGAGGTCCTGCAGCCGGGCGGGCGCCATCACGGCAAGGGCGCCATGTGGTCCCGGACCCACGCGCCGGGGCGCTTCTTCGAGTACGTCAACTTCAACTCGGGCATCGTGGCCACCATCATGGAGCGCGCCGGCGGCGAGCGCTTCGACCGCCTGATGCGGCGCCTGGTGTTCGACCCGATGGGCTTGACGGCCGGCTTCTACCTGGCCGACTTCGCACCCGCCCGGATCGAGGATGCGGCAACGCTCTACCGGCGCCGCGAAAAGGACGGCGACGAGCGCTGGGACCCGAACGGCCCATGGATCGCGCAGTCCGACGATTTCCACGTCAATCCGCCCGTCGCGCCGCCGGGCCTGGAACGCTATGCGGTGGGCAGCAACGGCACCCTGTTCGGCCCGCAGGGCAGCCTGCGGATCTCGGCCGGCGAGCTGGCGCAGATCATGCTGATGCTGATGAACGGGGGTGAACATCAGGGCCGGCGGATCCTTAAGCCGGAAACGGTGGCCACGATGCTGTCGCGCCAGTGGACCTTGCGGCCGGGCAGCGGCAACGGCGACAGCGACAATTTTCGTGGGCTGTACCACGCCTGGGGCCTGGGCAACCAGCATTTTACGGACACCAGCATCATGAAGGACGGCCGGGCCAGCGGCGACCGCCTGGTGGAAGGCGGCGGCTTCACCGGGGTCGGCCACCTGGGCTGGTCCTGGGGCCTGAACGCCTTGTTCGTGTTCGATCCGGCCACGAAGAACGGCATGATCTACGTGGGCAGCGGCGTGGGCGACGACCCCGACCGCCACCCGGGACGCTTCTCGTCCGAGGCGCGCTTCCAGGAGCGCATCACGGACGCCTTGTACCGCGGCGCGATCGCCGCACCGAATGAAGGACTACCGTGATGCCCGACTGGCTGCGCGTGCTTGCACAGACATTGTTCTGGGTGGCGGCGATGACGCTCACCATGCGCTGGCTGGCGCGCGCCAGGCACCGGGCCGCGGCCGCCGCGGCCGGCGGCCGCGTGCAGCATCATGCGGGTTGTCTGGTCATCGGGGTGATCGGCACGCTGTTCTTCATCGGCGTCATGGTGGCCGCGAGTTTCTGGCCGGACGAGGGCGTCAACGCCTGGTTCCATGCATTCATGAGCTGCTTCGTACTGCTGGGAGCTTACCTGGTGGCCGACTGGCGTTTCGCCCGGCATACCGTGTCGGAGGCAGGCATGGACTTCGGACGGCCGACGGGTAAGCGCCTGGCCTTCGGCTGGGACGAGGTCCGTGAGGTCCGCTACGGCAACCTGGGGCGGTGGTTCAAGATCGAACTGCAACCCGGCCAAGTCCTGCGCGTCTCGGTTGCCATGGCAGGCCTGCCCGCCTTTGCAGACCAGGTGCTGCGCCACGTCCCGGCCGTTCGGATCGAGCGCGACACCTTGCGGATGCTGGAACGCACCGCACGCGGCGACCTGCCGCCCTTGTCGTAGCGACTGGCGCGCTTGCCGGTGCGCTGTTTTGCTCCTACACTGCTCGCGCACACGCCGTCTTTCATGACCTTCTTTCGCAGGAGCGCAGCATGGAAACAAACGAGATCTACCGCGGCAGGCTGATCGACCACATCCAGCTGGTGGTCAGGGACCTGCCCGCATCGCGCCGGTTCTACGGCGCCGTATTCGAGGTGCTCGGCATCCCGCTCGGCGGTGCAGGTAGCGATTATTTCTGGGCCGACGAACTGTTCATCTCCAGCCGCGACAGCCAGGCCGCCCAAGGCGTGCTCACCGGCCGCCACCACCTGGCCTTCCAGGCGCGCGACCGCAAGATGGTGGACGCCTTTTATTTCCCGGCCCTGGCCGCCGGCGGCAGGGACAACGGGCGCCCGGGCGAGCGCGCCTACCATCCGGGCTACTACGGCGCCTTCGTGCTCGACCCGGACGGCAACAACATCGAAGCGGTGCACCACGGCGCGGCAAAGCACAGCGCGCCCTACGTGCGCATCAGCTTCTGAGGCGGCGCGGGGTGGTGGAAACCGCTATACTGCGCCGACCATGCGCATCCAGATTTTCTCCGACCTGCACCTCGAACGCTACGCGGGTTTCATTCCGCAGATCCGCGGCGACACCGACATCGTCGTCCTGGCCGGCGACATCGGCTCCTACCAGGCCGGGTCGCGTCTGACCGACACGGATTTCGGACTCGAACGCTTCTCGCCGCTGCGGCCCGGCGCCCCCGCGGCGCGTGTCTTGTACATCCCCGGCAACCACGAATTCGATGGCCTGGAATACGACGAAGCCTACGCGCGCCTGCGCGCCAGCTGCGCGCGCCTGGGCATCGAATGGCTGGACCGCGAGACGCTCGTCATCGGGAGCGTCCGCTTCATCGGCACCACCCTGTGGAGCGACTTCGACGCGCTGGCGCTGCGCGAGCAGGAGCTGACCAAGCAGCTGCAGAAACGCGAGAAGGCCTTCCGCGCCGCCAACTGGTACCTGTCGAAGAACACCACCCTGAAGAACGGCGAGAAGGTGCTGGCCGAGGGCATCCGCGCGATGGCGCTGGACTGCCAGGACTGGCTGCGCGGCGCGCTGGCGACGCCCTTCGACGGCAGCACGGTGGTGGTGACCCACTTCGCCCCCAGCCTGCAAAGCGCCGACCCGCGCTATGGCCTGACGCCCGGCACCGCGGGCTTCTGCAATGGGCTCGACGGCTTGTTTCCGCAGGCCGACGTCTGGATCCACGGCCACCTGCACTGCGCCAACGACTACGTGGTCAGCGGCATCGAGGCCGGCCGGCCGTGGTCCTGCCGCGTGCTGGCCAATCCGCTCGGCTATCTCAGCAAGGGCGAGCAGGAAGCATTCCGCCCCGATCTCGTCCTCGACATTTAAGTACGGTGGACGGCCGCGCAGGACGCCACGCCCGAGGCCAGGAACACCAGCGCCGCCGCCTCCAGCCCGCTCGGCCAGCGCGCCTCCCACAGGAAGCCGTAGAGCGAGGCGAACACGGTCTCGAACACGATCATCTGGCCCATCAGGGCCATCGGCAGGGCGCGGCTGGCGTGGTTCCACAGGGCGTTGCCGACCACGGAACAGAGGATCCCGACCGCCGTCACCAGGCCCAGGAAGCGCAGCCACTCGGGGCCCGTGTGCGGCGTGGCGCCGACCGCGAAGGCCGGTGCCGCCAGCAGCAGGGCCTGGGCGCCCGTCATCACCCCCACCAGCAGGCTCCATTCCTTGGCCGAGATGCCCTCGAGGCGCGCCAGCCAGCGCCGGTTGGCGACCGCATAGAAGGTCCACGACAGCAGCGCGCCGACCGCCGACAACAGCCCGGTGATCGCGCCGCCATCCAGGCAAGCCAGCGCGTCCCGGCTGATGCAGGCCAGGCCGGCCCCGCCCAGCAGCAGCGAAGGCGCCAGACGCCGCAAGGGCACCGCGTCGGGTTCGCGCAGGCCCGCCAGCGTCACGGTGATCGGCAGCAGCCCGATCACGATCGAGGTCATGGCCACGCCCCCCAACTGCACGGCCTGGGCCAGGAACAGGTAGTAGACGATGTTGCCCGCCAGGCTGAGCCAGGCCAGGCCGCGCCAGTCGGCCGGGGTCAGGCGCCGCCTGAGCCGCGGCCAGGCGCGGGCGACGAGGAGGGCGGCGACCAGGCCGTAGGCGAGGTAGCGGCCCGCCGACAGCTGCAGCGGCGAGAAGCCGGGCGCCAGCTCCGGGGCAAGGAACACCAGGCCCCAGAAGGCGCCCGCGGCGATGCCGGCGCCGATGCCGAGTTGCGTGGTATGGGTTCTGGTGTGTATCTGTGACAGCATGGCCGATCTCCGTGGGAAGGGAGATTGTCGGCCGGATGCCGGCGCGCTTCTTGACCGCCGCTACTGGATCTTTGACAGATTCTCTCGATACGCGCGCCGGTAGGCGGCGGGCGTGCTGTCCATCGCCCGGCGCATCGCGCGCGTCAAGGCGCTCTGCTCGGAAAAGCCGGCCGCCAGCGCGATTTCGGCCACCGGGCGCTTGCTGGCACGCAGCCGTTCGCAGGCGTAGCGCAGGCGGCAGTCCAGCAGCCAGTCGTGGGGCGTGCTGTCGTGCTCCTCACGAAACAGGGCATGCACGCGGCTCACGCTCAGGCCGGCCACGCGCGCCATGGCCTCGGTGGTCCACGGCAGGCCGGGTTCGGCCTCGATGCGGGCCCGCAGGGCGGCCAGGCGCGAGCGCGGTGCGGGCGCGCCCAGCGCCAGGGTGTCGAGCAGCAGCGGCGTCCAGCCGGCCAGCATGGAAGGGGCGGGGGGCCGGGTGGCGGCCAGGATGCCCATGAATTCGACCAGCTTGCGGGCGGCCGGACCGATGGCGCCGAAGGGCTGCTCGAGCAGGCGCTGCCAGGGCCCCGCGGCGAAGGTTTCCGGGCCCAGGTCGACGATCAGCGACTGGTTGGCGACCGCACTGCACTGCGAGTGCCAGGCGCGCGGCGCCACCACCGCCACGCGCAGCGGATCGAGCCGGGCCTGGCGGCCTTCGATCTCGAGCGCGACTTCGCCGCTCACGGGCAGCACCAGCTGGCCGAACTCGTGGCGGTCCGCGCTACGGGCGGCGCCATAGCTGCGCAGGTGCAGATCCAGATGCGGGGCGGGCGGCAGGGCGGCCATCCTGGGCAATCCTAGCCCATCGGGCTGCAGACCTCGGTGCCGGCGGCCAGCGCCTTGAGCCTGGCCGGATCGAGCAGGGTGACCTCGCGCTTGTCCACCTGCAGCCAGCCCTGCTTCTTGAAGCGCGACAGCAGGCGGCTGATGCTTTCGATGGTGAGCCCGAGGTAGTTGCCGATGTCCTCGCGCGACATGCGCAGCTGGAAGCTGGTCGGCGAATAGCCGCGCGCCGCGTAGCGTGCCGACAGGTTGACCAGGAACACGGCGAAGCGCTGCTCCGCACGCATATTGCCGAGCAGCAGCATGACGTTCTGCTCGCGCGTGATCTCCTGGCTCATGATGCGGTGGAAGTGGCGCAGCAGGGCGGGGACGTGGCCGAACAGCTCTTCGAGGCGCGCGAACGGGATCTCGCACACCTCGCTGTCCTCGAGGGCCACGGCGTCGCAGTGGTGGGTGCCGCTGATGGCGTCCATGCCCAGCAGCTCGCCGGCCATCTGGAAGCCGGTGATCTGGGCTTCGCCGGCGGCGTTCACCTGGTAGGTCTTGAAATGGCCGAAGCGCACCGCGTACAGGTTGCGGAAGGGTTCGCCCATGGCGTACAGGCGCTCGTCGCGCGCGAGGCGGCGGCGGCGGCCGATGATCTGGTCGAGGCGGTTGATGTCGGCATCCTCGAGCCCCATCGGCAGGCACAGCTGGTGCATGCTGCAGGCGCTGCAGCTGGCCTTGAGGGCCTGGATGACCGGCGCTTCGCCCGGAAGCGAGATGGGTTGGTTCATGGCAGGAAAACGAAAATGCTGACGCGGCCATTATAGACAAAGGCCGCGTCCGCGGGTTTTATTTCCCTACCGCAAGCCTGTTACAGGTGATGCCGGTGTTGCGCCTTCATCCTGTAGTACTCCTGCCGTCCCTTGGCCTGCACGGTCGCGGCGATCCCGGCCGCTTCCAGCGCCGCCTGATTCACGCTGGCGAAGGCGTCGGCATCTCCCTTGAGCGCTTCCACGGCCTGCTGCGCCTGCGCGGTGCCGGCCAGCGCCAGCCCGAAGGTGGCCGACACCGCGAGCTCGGCGGCCAGGGTGTCGAGGCTCGGCGCCACCACCTCATGCTGCGCCTTGGCCGCCTGCAGCTCCGCGGTGGCCTGGGGCGCCGCCAGCGTGCGCGCCAGGCCCATGTCGCCCGCGACCCGCGCCAGGTAGTCGAGCGCCGCCCGGCTGCCGGAGCGGTTGGCCAGGTCGCCGAGACGCAGCAGGGCCGTGTTCTTGGCATTGAACACGGCGCGACCGGCGCGCGGCTGCTCGATGAAGTCGATCATCGGCTGGACTGCGATCTCGCTGCCGATGTAGCCGAGGGTGGCCACGATCTGGGTCAGGAACTCCTCGTGCCGTTCCGGTTCGTCCACCAGCCACTCGAGCAGCAGGCGGGCGTCCTTCTCGCCGTACTGCGAGGCCAGCTCCCAGGGCACGCCTTCCACCCAGTGCCGGGAGACGAAGTCGCGCACATCGGCGGGCAGCGCCATGCCGCCCGCGCCGCAGGAGCAGCCGCCGGCGGGCATCACCTGGCCGCCGATGCTCAGCGGGCCCGAAAGGAAAGCCGAGGATTCCGCCGCGTTGACCACGTTGTGGTCGACCCCGACGGACGGGTACATGACCGCGCGCGGGTCGTCGGTGCGGTGGCTCAGGCCGCAGTTGTGGCCGTACTCGTGCACCCAGATCAGGCCTTCCTGGTTGGCCGTGAAGCGCACCGCGGCCACGTTGACCGAGGCGCTGCCGACCGGGGCGCAGCCGATGATGCTGTCACCGGGGCCGCCGCACCAGCGGATGGCCTGGACGACCTTGACGCCGCTGCCGGCGTTCAAGAGCGCAGTCAGGTCGCTCGAGGTCTGGATGGTCCCGGGGACGTTGGCCGGTAGCAGCCGGACCGCGCCGTTGCGCACGAAGCGGACCGGGGTCGCGACGTCCGGCCCGCTGTCGTCGTTCTGGAGGATCGTGCCCATGTCGGCGAGGATCCGGTCGGCCTCGGCTTCGCTCAGGGCTACGCTGCTGTGGCGGTGCACCGTGACCGAGACCGTGCGTAGGCTGGGCGGCGCGGCGGGCGGATTGACGATCAGGTAATCGACGTAGAGCGAGATGTCGGCGCTCCACTCGATGTTGACCCAGATGTCGACGCCGTTGGAACGCGGCGCGACGTTGTGGACGGTGTAGCGGGCCGCGCCGATGAACTTGCCGGCGGGCGGACCGCCCGGCACGCCTTCGCCGATGGCCACGAAGACCTGCGAGCCGGGCTGGATCAGGTCCCAGCCGAGGCGCAGCAGCCATTCGCCGCGGCGCATGCCCCAGTCGTGGCGGTAGGTGAAGCCGGTCCCCTGCAGCGCAGGCTGCACGGCGTCGGTGCCGACGGTGGCTTCGGCGACGGCCCAGGGGCCTTTGGTGTCCGACGAGTCGGCGCGCTCCGGTCCGGGGTCGAGCAGCAGTGCGGCGTCCTGGTCGAGGCGATCGTTTGGTGCCATGGGATTCTCCTGGTGCGCTTCAAGGGTTGATGATCAGGTAGTCGGCGTAGAGCGGGATGTCGCTGCTCCAGGCGATGTCGACCAGATGTCGACGCCGTTCCAGCGCGAGGCGACGTTGTGCACGGTATAGCGGGCGGCGCCGATGAACTTGCCGGCGGCCGGGCCGCCCGGCGCGCCTTCGCCGATCGCCACCAGCACCCGCGAGGGCGGCTGGATCACGTTCCAGTCGAGCCGCAGGACCCACTGTCCGCGCCGTGCGCCCCAGTCGTGGCGGTAGGTGAAGCCGGTGCCGCTCAGCTCGGGCTCGGACTGGCCGGCGCGGGCGGCCGCGGCCCCGAACAACTGCCGGACCGCGGCCGGATCGGCGTCCTGGCGCAGTTCGCGAAAGCTCGCCGGCATGGCCGAGGAAGCGAGCAGCACCTCCGCTTCCCCGGCACGCTCCGCGCCGCGCGCCGCCGCCGGGTGGTTCTGATGATGGATCATGACCATCTCCTTTCACATCGACGATCGATGGATGGCCCGCCCGCCGCAGGACAAGGCGGAGGCCGGGCCGCCGGATCGCGAGTCCGCAAGCATGCCGTGTACACAGCATTTTGGCTGCAGCCGGGCTCGAATCGTCAGCCAATATAGACGAGTGGATTGGGCCGGCAGGACCGATCTGACAGGTCATTAATATGGATCAGTGACCCCAGGTTTTCAGTGTTCGAGAAAGGTTTCGACACCGACAGCAAGTCCCGGCTCGCGCATGGATAACAAGCGACTCGCCGGCCGCCGAAGCCGCGTTTTGACGTATCAAATCAACATCGCCAAGCGTGCGCGCCCCTTTGGCATGCTAGATTCTGGACACCACGACGGAGGTCGACGAGCAAAAGGGGCCCGCATGTTCGGTTTGTCCGCTTTGGATCTGGCGCGTGTGCAATTCGCGTTCACGATGTCCTTCCACATCCTGTTTCCGGCGATAACGATTGGCATGGCCAGCTACCTGGCCGTGCTCGAGCTGTGCTGGCTGAGGACGCGACGCCAGGTCTACGTCGACCTCTACCACTACTGGATCAAGATCTTCGCGGTCTGCTTCGGCATGGGCGTGGTGTCCGGCATCGTGATGGCCTACCAGATCGGCACCAACTGGGGCTACCTGTCCGAGTTCGCCGGCAGCATCATGGGACCGATCCTGTCCTACGAGGTGCTGACCGCCTTCTTCCTCGAAGCCGGCTTCCTGGGCGTGATGCTGTTCGGCTGGACCCGCGTCGGCCCGGGCCTGCACTTCGGGGCCACCTGCGCGGTCGCGGTCGGCACCCTGATCTCGGCCACCTGGATCCTGGCCGCCAACAGCTGGATGCAGACCCCGCAGGGCTATGCGATCGAGGGCGGCCGGATGGTCCCGGCCGACTGGCTGGCGATCGTCTTCAATCCTTCCTTCCCCTACCGGCTGCTGCACATGGTGATCGCCGCCTATCTCACCACGGCCCTGATCGTCGGCGCCACCGGGGCCTGGCAGCTGCTCAAGGGCCGCGACAATCCGGCGGTGCGCAAGATGCTGTCGATGGCGATGTGGATGATCCTGCTGGTGGCGCCGATCCAGGCGGTGGTGGGCGACTTCCACGGCCTGAACACCCTGAAGCACCAGCCGGCCAAGCTGGCGGCCATGGAAGGGCACTGGCAGAACGAAGGCGACAAGGCGATCCCGCTGCTGCTGTTCGGCATGCCCGACATGGAAGAGGAGCGCACCAGGTACGCAGTCGGCATCCCGCACCTGGGCAGCCTGATCCTGACCCATTCGTGGAACGGCCAGTTCCCCGGACTCAAGGATTTTCCCCGCGAAGAGCGGCCGAACTCGCTGATCGTGTTCTGGAGCTTCCGCCTGATGGTGGGCCTGGGCCTGCTCATGATCGCGCTGGGGGCCTGGAGCCTGTGGCTGCGGCGCAAGCGGGGAGGGGAGGCGCGCCTGTGGCACAACCGCCCCTTCCTGCGCTTCGCCGTGTGGATGGGGCCGGCCGGCCTGGTCGCCATCCTGGCCGGCTGGACCACCACCGAGGTGGGACGCCAGCCCTGGGTCGTGTACGGGGTGCTGCGCACCGCCGATGCCGTCTCGCCGCACGGTGCCGCCGAGCTCGGCCTGACCCTGGCGCTGTTCGTGGTGGCCTACATGTTCGTGTTCGGCACCGGCACCGTCTACCTGCTGCGCATGATGCGCAAGGGGCCGCAGCGCTCCGCGCTGCATACGCCGGCCCAGGGCGGTCCGGGCGAGGAGCGCACGCCGAGCCGGCCGCTGTCGGCCGCCGACGTGCAGAACGACGACGACGAGGGGGAGGCCAGCCCGGATCTCCCGGGGCGCGACAAGGAGGAGCCAGGCCATGGGTATTGACACCACCGTCATCTGGGCGGTCATCATCTTCTTCGCCGTCTTCATGTACGTGCTGCTGGACGGTTTCGACCTGGGCATTGGCCTGCTGTTTCCCTTCACCCCGAAAAAGCGCGACCGCGACACCATGATGAACACGGTGGCGCCGGTCTGGGACGGCAACGAGACCTGGCTGGTCCTGGGAGGCGAGGGGCTGCTGGCGGCCTTCCCGGTGGCCTATGCGATCATCCTGTCGGGGCTCTACCTGCCGCTGATCTTCATGCTGATCGGCCTGGTGTTCCGCGGCGTGGCCTTCGAGTTCCGTTTCAAGGCCAAGGAGCACGAGCGCCACCAGTGGGACAAGGCCTTCATCGGCGGCTCGGTGGTGGCCAGCTTCTTCCAGGGCGTCTCGCTGGGCGCTTTTCTCGACGGCATCGCGGTGTCGGGGCGCAGCTACGCCGGCGGGCCGCTCGACTGGATCGCGCTCTTCCCGCTGCTGGCCGGGGTCGGGGTGATGATCGCCTACACCCTGCTGGGCGCCACCTGGCTGGTCATGAAGACCGAGGGCGAGCTGCAGGCGCGCATGATCCAGGTGGCGCGTCCCTTCGCCCTGATGCTGCTCGCGGCCATCGTCATCGTCAGCATCTGGACCCCGTGGCGCGACCCGGCGGTGGCGGCGCGCTGGTTTACCTTCCCGAACATCGTGTTCCTGGCCCCGGTGCCGGTGCTGGTGGCGGTGTTCATCGTGCTGCTGCTGCGCTCGCTCAAGCGCGACCCGCACCGGGTGCCCTTCGTGGCGGCGCTGGCCCTGATCTTCCTCGGCTACAGCGGCATGGCGATCAGCATCTGGCCCCACATCGTGCCGCCCTCGATCTCGATCTGGGAAGCGGCCTCGCCACCGTCCAGCCAGGGCTTCGCCCTGGTCGGCACCCTGTTCATCCTGCCCATCATCCTGATGTATACGGCCTGGTCGTATTGGGTGTTCCGGGGCAAGGTCAAGGCCGACGCGGGGTATCACTGATGGTGACCCGGCGCGAATGGCTGCGGCGGCTGGCCTGGCTGGCCGCGCTCTGGCTGGGCGGCGTGTTTACGCTGGCGGCGGTGGCCTACGTGATCCGGACCCTGATGCGCGCGCTGGGCATGCATTGAGCATGGTTTGATGACACCGTGTCATCAACCGTGCGCGGCCTGCCGCGTGGGAGGGCTACACTGCTGGTGACCCTTTGCCAACAGGAGAGCAGCACCGTGTCCCATCCTGACGCGCCGCCAATCCAGCGTCCCGCCGACCCCGCCGCCACCGTCGCCGTATCCCTGCCGCTGGCCGCGGAAGACCAGGCGCGCGCCGATCTGTACGCGCTGCTGTCGCGCCTGCTGCTGGCGGCGCCGGACGCAGCGCTGCTGGACGCGCTGGCACACGCCGACCCCATCCTGTCGGAAGGCGGCGATCCGGCCCTGGAACAGGCCTGGGAAGCCTTGACGCTGGCCTCGGGCGTCATGGACCCGATTGCCGTGGCCGAGGAATTCGACGCCCTCTTCATCAGTGTCGGCACGCCCCCCGTCAATCCCTACGGCTCGCGCTACCTGGCCGGCTACATGAACGACACCCCGCTGGCCGAGCTGCGCGCCGACCTGGCCCGCTTCGGCGTCCGGCGGGTGCGCGGCGTCGGCGAATTCGAAGACCACCTGGGGGCGCTGTGCGAGACCATGCGCGTGCTCATCACCGGCGCGCCCGGCATTGCGCGCCAGCCGCTCGCGCGCCAGCAAGCTTTCTTCGACGTTCACGTCGCGTCCTGGTACGAACGCTGCCTGGCCGACATCGCGGCCGCCGAGGGCGCCAATTACTACCGCCTGGTCGCGCGCCTGGCCGGCGCTTTCCTCACCATCGAAGCGGAAGCATTCGTGGTCGGGGAAGCGCTCACCGAATCACCCGCTTAACCGAAACGAGGCAGAGCATGGAACAGCAAGCGCAGCAACTTGAACACGCACAGGACGTCAAGCCGGCCGCAGGGCAGGAGACAGGTCTCCCGGACCCTAGCCGCCGCGGTTTCCTGAAGGCCGCGCCGCTGGGGGCGCTGGCGGTCGTCGCCGGCACCGCCGAGGCCGCCGACGCTCCGGCGCCGGCGCCGGCGCCCGCGGCGGCGCCGCAGGTCAAGCGCGGCTACCACGAAACGGATCACATCCGCCGTTACTACGAGACCGCCGCATATTGGTGAAGCTGCGGCTGGTCCGCATTCAATGATCCATAGGGGAGAACCAGCATGTCCCTCGTGAAGTCCGTCCGCGACAGCGGACTCAAACGGCGCCGCTTCCTGGTCGGCGCCGGTGTCGCCGCCGGCGCCGGCGCTCTGGCCCGGCAGCTGCCGCTGAACGTGATCGAACCGGCGCACGCCGACCAGGTCGCCGACGCCCCGGTGCCCACCGAGGTCAAGCGCACCATCTGCAGCCACTGCTCGGTGGGCTGCTCGGTGGACGCGGTGGTGGCCAACGGCGTCTGGGTGCGCCAGGAAGCCGCCTTCGATTCACCCATCAACATGGGCGCGCACTGCGCCAAGGGCGCCTCGGTGCGCGAGCACGCCTTCGGCGAGCACCGCCTGCGCTACCCGATGAAGCTGGTGAACGGCAAATACGTGCGGATGTCCTGGGACCAGGCCATCAACGAGATCGGCGACAAGCTGATCGAGCTGCGCCAGAAATCCGGCCCCGACGCGCTGATGGTGATCGGCAGCTCCAAGCACAACAACGAGCAGGCCTACCTGCTGCGCAAGTGGGTCTCGTTCTGGGGCTCGAACAACTGCGACCACCAGGCGCGCATCTGCCACTCGACGACGGTCGCGGGCGTGGCCCAGACCTTCGGCTACGGGGCGATGACCAACTCCTTCAACGATTTGCACCACAGCAAGGCGGTGATGTTCATCGGTTCGAATCCGGCCGAGGCCCACCCGATCTCGATGCTGCACTTCCTGCACGCCAAGGAGCTGGGCGCGAAGATGATCGTGATCGACCCGCGCTTCACCCGCACCGCGCGCTTCGCCCACCACTACGTGCGGGTGCGCCCGGGCACCGACATCCCGCTGGTCTGGGGCATCCTGTGGCACATCTTCCAGAACGGCTGGGAGGACAAGGAATACATCGCGGCCCGTACCTACGGCATGGAAGACGTGCGCAAGGAAGTGGCGAAATGGACGCCGGATAAAGTCTCGGACATCACCGGCGTGCCGGAAGCCTCGGTCAAGATGGCCGCCGAGATGCTGGCCAAGAACAAGCCCTCGTCGGTGGTCTGGTGCATGGGCATTACCCAGCACACGGTGGGCACCGCCAACGTGCGCGCACTGTCAATCCTGCAGCTGGCGCTGGGCAACATCGGTGTTCCGGGCGGCGGCGCCAACATCTACCGCGGCCACGACAATGTGCAGGGCGCCACCGACGTCGGCCCCAACGGCGACTCGCTGCCCGGCTACTACGGCATCGCCGAGGGCGCCTGGAAGCACTTCGCCGGCGTCTGGGGCGTCGACTACGAATGGATCAAGTCGCGCTTCGGCTCCAAGGAGCTGATGGAAAAGCCCGGCATCACGGTGTCGCGCTGGTTCGACGCCGTCAACGAAGAGAACCAGTACATCGACCAGCCGAGCAACCTGCGCGCCGTGTTCTACTGGGGCCACGCGCCCAACAGCCAGACCCGCCTGCCGGACATGAAGGCGGCGATGCAGAAGCTCGACATGCTGGTCGTCATCGATCCCTACCCGAGCATGACCGCCTCGATGCACGGCCGCACCGACGGCGTCTACCTGCTGCCGGCCGCCTCGCAGTTCGAAACCTCGGGCTCGTGCACCGCCTCCAACCGCAGCATCCAGTGGCGCGAGCGCGTCATCATGCCGCTGTTCGAGTGCAAGAGCGACCACGAGATCATGTACCTGTTCGCCAAGAAGCTCGGCTTCCACAACGAACTGTGCAAGAACATCAAGGTGGTGCTCAACGAACCGGTGGTCGAGGACATCCTGCGCGAGATCAACCGCTCCTGCTGGACCATCGGCTACACCGGCTGCTCGCCGGAGCGCCTGAAGCTCCACATGGAGAACAAGCACACCTTCAACCCGACCACCCTGCGCGCCGACGACGGTCCCTGCAAGGGCGACTACTACGGCCTGCCGTGGCCGTGCTGGGGCACGCCGGAAATGAAGCACCCCGGCACGCCCATCCTGTACGACCTGAACAAGTCGGTGGCCGAGGGCGGCCTGCCGTTCCGCGCCAACTGGGGCGTCGAGCACAACGGCGAGTCGCTGCTGGCGGCCGACGGCTCCACCAACAAGGACAGCCAACTCGACGTCGGCTACCCCGAATTCGACCACGTGTTCCTGAAGAAGCTCGGCTGGTGGGCCGAGCTTACGCCCCAGGAGCAGGCGATGGCCGAAGGCAAGAACTGGAAGACCGATAATTCGGGCGGCATCATCCGGGTCGTCATCGGCCATGGCTGCGCACCCTTCGGCAATGCGCGGGCACGCTGCAACGTGTGGAACTTCCCCGATCCGGTGCCGACCCACCGCGAGCCGCTGGCCTCGCCTCGCCGCGACCTGGTTGCCAAGTACCCGAGCTACGACGACAAGGCCAACTTCTGGCGCCTGCCAACCCTGTTCAAGTCAGTGCAGGACGTTGACTACTCGAAGGACTTCCCGCTGATCATGACCTCCGGCCGCCTGGTCGAGTACGAAGGCGGCGGCGAGGAAACCCGTTCCAACCCCTGGCTGGCCGAACTGCAGCAGAACATGTTCGTCGAGATCAACCCGCGCGACGCGGCCCAGATCCGCGCCAAGGTGGGCGACTACGTCTGGGTCGAGACCCCCACCGGGGCGCGCCTGAAGATGATGGCGATGGTCACCGAGCGGGTGCCGATCGGCCTGGTCTGGATGCCTTTCCACTTCGGCGGCTGGTGGATGGGAGAAGACCTCGAGCGCCACTATCCGGAAGGCGGCGCGCCGACGGTGCGCGGCGAGGCCTGCAACACGGGCTGGACCTACGGTTACGACGCCGTGACGATGATGCAGGAAACCAAGGTATCGCAGTGCCGGGTCGTCAAGGCCTGAGGCGCGGCGCGCGTACAGAACAGCGGAGGAGAACGGCATGGCCGCAAGAATGAAATTTATCTGCGACACAGAGCGCTGCATCGACTGCAACGGCTGCGTGACCGCATGCAAGAACGAACACGAATTGCCCTGGGGTATCAACCGGCGCCGGGTGGTGACCATCAACGACGGCATCCCCGGTGAGCGCTCGGTGTCGGTGGCCTGCATGCACTGCACCGACGCGCCCTGCCTGGCGGTGTGCCCGACCAACTGCATCTACCACACCGAGGACGGCATCGTCCTGCACAGCAAGGACCAGTGCATCGGCTGCGGCTACTGCTACTACGCCTGTCCGTTCGGGGCGCCGCAGTTCCCCGAGACCGGCATGTTCAACCACCGCGGCAAGATGGACAAGTGCACCTTTTGCGCCGGCGGCCCGGAACCGGATACTTCCGAAGCCGAGTTCAAGAAGTATGGGCGCAACCGCATCGCCGAAGGCAAGCTGCCGGCCTGCGCCGAGCAGTGCGGCACCAAGGCCCTGCTGGGCGGCGAGGCCAACCAGATCGCCGACATCTACCGCCAGCGCGTCGAGACGCGCGGCTACGGCCCCGAGCTGTGGGGCTGGAAGATCGCCTACGGCCGGCCCAAGCGCGGCGGCGAGATCAAGGCGAAGGGCGACCTGCCGCGGGTGAACCAGCAGGTCGGCGACGTGCAGAACGACCCGGGGAGGATCGTCCAATGAACAAGCTCCGTTACGCTGTGCTGGTGTTGCCGCTGCTGCTGTCCGGCTGCCTCGAGGTCGAGCAGTTCCCCGGCTGGCTGCACGGCGAATATGCCGGCAAGGAAGACCAGCGCCATTTCCAGCAACGCTTCCACAACGACCGGCTGGCCTGGTCGGCCGCGGTCCAGAACCGTGCCATGAAGCAGAACGAATACAACCGGGCCAATCCCTGAGGAGCCGACCATGCACGCCATTTCCTCGCGCGCGTCGCTGTTGCTGACGCAGTTGCTGATTACTGGCCTGGTGCTGGCACTGCTGTCGACGGCCGCCTGGGCCGGCGTACCCAACAAGGACGCCAAGCCCGCCTACGCCGAGGAGCAGACCATGCTCCAGATCGAAGGCGATTCGGTGGTGAAGGAGCCGGGCCTGACCAACGCGGCCTCGGGGCGGGTCCACATGGACCGCCACTTCCTGGGCCAGTACGGCGCCACCGAGGCCAACGTCATCGTCCAGCGCGGCGGCAACACCTGGCGCATGCTACGCAACGGGCCGCTGGCCAGCATCGCCGGCTTCATCCTGCTGGCGGTGCCGCTCCTGATCTTCGTGTTCTACAAGGCGGTCGGCGCCGCCAAGGAAGTGGCGCCGTCCGGACGCCAGATCAAGCGCTTCACCGCCTGGGAGCGCAACGTGCACTGGGCCACGGCCTACAGCTTCATCGCGCTGGCGATCACCGGCATCATCATCATGTACGGCAAGAAGATCATGCTGCCCTGGATGGGGCACGACCTGTTCTCCTGGGTCGCGATCATCTCCAAGTACCTGCACAACTTCGTTGGGCCGCTGTTCATCGTCTGCTCGGTGCTGATGTTCATCACTTTCCTGCGCCGCAACTTCTTCAACCGCAACGACTGGCAGTGGGTGAAGCAGGGCGGCGGCCTGGTGTCGCACAAGCATCCGCCGGCCGGCTTCTTCAACGCGGGCGAAAAGGCCTGGTTCTGGCTCGGCCTGACCCTGCTGGGCATCGTCATGTCGATTACCGGCCTGATCCTGGATTTCGTCACCTTCGGCCAGACCCGCTACGTGCTGCAGGTGGCCAACTACCTGCACATCGGCGGCGCTGCCCTGTACATCGCCGCCGCCATGGGCCATATCTACATCGGCACCTGGGGCACGCCGGGGGCCTACCAGGCCATGCGCGAAGGCCACGTCGACGAGAACTGGGCCGCCGTCCACCACTCGCTGTGGCTGGAACAGGTCCGCAACGGCACCGCGACCGACCCGGCGCACCGTCCCCATCCGGACGCCCGGCCGGGCCACCCGAGCCCCCGTCCGGGCCCGGCCGCCTGAGGCACGCGAGGAACACCATGAAAGCATCCACCATCATCATCCCCGGCGCGCTGGCCTTGCTTGCGGCGCTGGCCAGCGGCTGCGACCGCGGCCGCAACCCGAGCGTGGGCGGCATCGAACAGACCAAGTACCCGGGCCAGGTTACGGCCGGAGGCCGTACCGCGGGCGCCATCATCGCCAGCACGGCCAAGCCGGTCACCGACGCCACCTATGCCGGCGGACAACCGGGCACTGCCGGCGGTTCGGGCGGCAATACCGGCGGAGCGCAGCTCGGCGGCAGCACCTCCGAAACCGGCGCAGGGCCGTCCTCGGGTGTGGCGCCGTCATCCGGTGCGCAGCCGGGAACGCAGACCCAGCCGGGCGACAACGGCAAACCGGCGGCGCCGGCGCCGGGCACGGTGGAAGCGCCAAGCGCCACCAATGCGGCGCCGAAAGGTCCCGCAGCGCCGGGAACACTGGGAGCCAAACAATGAACATGAGCACACATCGAAGCTTGCGCTGGGTGCTTGCCGGCCTGCTGGCCTGCAGCGCTTCCAGCTGGGCGGCCTTGAAGCCGCCGACCCCCGCACAGCAGCAGGAAGCCGCCGCCAAGAAGGCCGCCGCCGACGCCAAGGCGGCCAAGGACAAGGAACTGCTTGCAGCGTCGATGGACGCGGTCAGCGCGCGCTGGCGTGCGCAGGCGCCGGCCAAGGGCTACAAGATCGTGGCGCCGACCACGGTCGCCGCCGCTCCCGCGGCTGCGGGGCAGGGGCTGGCGCCCGGCGTGGCCGGCCCGGGCAGCATGGCGCCCGGCCAGGTCGCCAATCCGGTGCCGCCCGGCGCGGCTGCGCCTGGGGCCGCCCGCGCGGCGGCGGCGGCCGGCATGGTGCCGCCCGGGGGCACACCGCCCAACGCCGGCATGCCGGCGGCGGCGCCCGCGAATGCGGCGCCCGGCACCGCCGCGGCCGCGCCCGCGACCGGCGCCGCGCCGTACAGCCCGCAGGCGCTGAACGCGGCCAACGTCCCGATCAAGAGCGAAAAGCTGGGCACCGCGGCGCCCAGCGAGGACGTCAAGACCAGGCAGACCCGGTCGGTGCCCAAGGGTGTGGCCCCGGCGGTGGAGAAGGAACACAGCCCCAAGACGGCGAACAAGCAATGAAGATGGGAAGCATGCCAATCGCGGTGATCATGCAGCGGCGCGCCGTGCAGCACCGCTGGGCCGACGAGGCCTGGGAGGCGGTCGGCGTGGTGCCGGACCGCGGCAACCTGCCGCGCCTGCAGGTGCTCAGCGAGACTCCGGAGCGCGACTACTACCTCGTCTCCGGCCTCGAACTCGAGCTGTACACCGACGAGAACGAAGGCTATTACGAAAACTGCATGGCGCCGGATTCCAAGGTGTTCGTGCTGTGGCGTATGGAGGAGGGCAAGGCGATTCCCGTACGCGCCTCGGTCAGCTACGTCGAGGGCACGCGCATGTTCGACTCGGGCGAGCAGGCCGACGGCGTGGCCATGCCGGCCGAGATCTATGCCTGGGTGGCCGGCTACCTGCGCGAGCACTACCAGCCCAAGCCGCGCTCGCGCCGCGGGCGCCAGCACGGATGAGCGGGGCCGGAATGTCCGAAGAAGGTTTCTTCCGGCGCTGGGCGCGGCTGAAGTCATCCGGCGCAGACGCGGCGCCGGCCGAAGGTCCGCGCGCACCGGCGCCCCCTGTACCCGTGAGCGAGCCTCCTGGCGGCGCCATGCAGGAAGCCGACGCGGCGCCACGCGCCCCCTTGCCGACGCTCGAAGACGCGGCGCGGCTCACCCCGGATGCCGACTTCTCCGCCTTCGTGGCCAAGGGCGTCGACCAGTCGGTGCGGCGTCTGGCGCTCAAAAAACTGTTCGCCGATCCGCATTTCAATGCGATCGACGGCCTCGATATCTACATGAACGACTACAACAAGGCGGCGCCGCTCACCCCGGCCATGCTGGCTTCGCTCAAGCATGCGCAGGGCCTGGTCACGCGCCTGTTCGACGACCGGCAGAAAGAGGCCGAGGCGGCAGGGCAGGCACAGGCACAGCAAGCGCAGCCGGTGCCGGAACCCGAACAGGCGCCGCCGTCCACACGACAAGGGAACGCATGAACATCCGCTTTACCGACAATCCGCCGCTCGACCCGGTCCAGGAAGGCCGCAATGCGCAGGCCAGGGGCGCGGCCATCCTGGCTGCCGACGCTATCCCCGTGTTCGAGCCGGCCGTCACCGTCAGCTACCAGTCCAGCGGCCGCACCCTGGTGGTCGGCGCCGCCGAACACGCCTTGCCCTGGGCCGACCGGCTCGCCGCGGCCTTGCCGGTCACCGTGCTGCTGCTCGACAGCCAGCAGACGATGCCGCTGCGCCCGTATCCGGTGCACGTGGCGCGCACCGTCGCGCTGGCGGGCTGGCTGGGCGCCTTCGAGGCGCGCTGGCAGGCGCCCGGGCAGCCGGTCCAGCAGGGCCGCTTCGACCTCGTGCTCGACCTCAGCCCGAGCCGCCTGATTCCCAGCCACCAGCGCCCCCACGGGTATTACGCGCCCGGCTACGACGATGGCGCGCGCCTGGAGGCGGTCGAGGCCATGCTCGACATGGTGGGCGACTTCGAGAAGCCCAAGTATTTCTCGTACAAGGAACGTACCTGCGCCCATGGCCGCAACGGCTTGACGGGCTGCAGCGCCTGC
Source organism: Massilia varians (assembly GCF_027923905.1). Classification (NCBI taxonomy): domain Bacteria; kingdom Pseudomonadati; phylum Pseudomonadota; class Betaproteobacteria; order Burkholderiales; family Oxalobacteraceae; genus Massilia; species Massilia varians. The sequence goes on along the minus strand of NZ_AP026966.1, from coordinate 3,723,018 downwards.
ATCGAGATCTGCTCGGCCCAGGCGATTTCCGGCGACGGCGACCGGGTCAAGGTCAACCCCTACCTGTGCGCCGGTTGCGGCGCCTGTTCCACGGCCTGCCCGACCGGCGCCATCAGCTATGCCTTCCCGCCGGCGGCGCTGACCGGCAAGCGCATGCAGGCGGCGCTGCGCTCCTACCGCGAAGGCGGCGGGCAAGACCCTGTCTTCGTGCTGCACGACCCGGAACACGGCGCCGCGCTGCTGGCCCAACTGGGCGAGTCGGTGCCCGGGCGCGCGATCCCGCTGGCGCTGCAGCACACCGCCTCGACCGGCATCGACGTCTGGTTCGCCGCCGTGGCCTATGGCGCGGCCGGCATCTCGGTGCTGCTGACGGGGCGCGAAGCTCCCCAGTATGTCGCCCTGCTGGACCAGCAGATGGAGATCGTCCAGGCGGTACTGAGCGGCCTCGGCTACGAAGGCCCGCATTTCCAGCTGCTGCGCGTGGAGGCGCCGGACGAACTGGCGGTGGCGCTGCGCCACGCCCCGCGCGGCCGTACCCCTGCCGAGCCGGCGACCTTCCACCTGGCGAACGACAAGCGCAACACGCTCGACTACGCCCTCGAGCACCTGCACCGCCATGCGCCGCTGGCGCCCGAGCAGGTCGCGCTGCCGGCCGGCGCGCCTTTTGGTGCGATCGAGGTCGACCGCAAGGCCTGCAGCCTGTGCATGTCCTGCGTCGGCGCCTGCCCGGCCGGGGCGCTGCAGGACGGGCAGGGCGCGCCGCTGCTGCGCTTCATCGAGAAGAACTGCGTCCAGTGCGGCCTGTGCGCCAGCACCTGCCCGGAAAACGCCATCAGCCTGGCGCCGCGCCTGTCCTTCATGGAGAGCCGCGGCCAGGCCGTGGTGCTCAACGAGTCCCAGCCTTTCCACTGCATCCGCTGCGACCAGCCCTTCGGCACCCTGCAGATGGTCGAGAACATGCTCGGCCGTCTGGCTTCGCATCCCGCCTTCAGCGGCCACCTCGACCGCCTGCGCATGTGCGGCGACTGCCGCGTCATCGACATGATGGAGCCGCGCGACGAGATGCGCGTGACGGCGCTCAAGCGCACTTGACGGTTCCGGTCTCGGCCGGTCATGCCGGCCGAGTTGGAACAGCGCGCGCAAACATGGCAGAATGGCCAGGGATGGCCACAGCGGCCATGCCACCCTAGCGACCCAGGAGACACCATGACGCCGACCCAGCGCTTTCTGCAAGCGCGCGACTTCCTGCTGCAGCACCGCCTCGACTACGACACCGCCTATCGCGAGTACCGGCAGCCCCGGTTCGACGCCTTTAACTGGGGGCTGGACTACTTCGACCAGATGGCCAGGGACAACCACGCCACGGCCCTCTGGGTAGTCGAAGAGGACGGCCGCGAGCAGAAAATCTCGTTCGCCGACATGGCCTCGCGTTCGTGCCAGGTGGCCGAGTACCTGCGCTTATGCGGGGTCAGGCGCGGCGACCGGGTGCTCCTGATGCTGCCCAACCGGGTCGAGTTGTGGGAGATCATGCTGGCCGGGATCAAGCTTGGCGCGGTGCTGGTGCCGACCACCATGCTGGTGTCGGGCCCCGACCTGCAGGACCGCATCGCGCGCGGCCGCGTCAGGCACGTCATCGCCCAGGCCACCGAAGCGCACAAGTTCGACGGCATGGCCGGCAGCTTCACCCGCATCGCGGTGGGCGGCGCGGCAGGCGCCAAACCCGAAGGCTGGCGCGACTTCGCCGACAGCCACGACATCCAGTCGGTGTTCACGCCGCAGGGCGAGACCCGCGCCACCGACCCGCTGCTGCTGTATTTCACTTCCGGCACCACGGCCAAGCCCAAGCTGGTGCTGCACAGCCACCAGAGCTATCCGGTCGGCCACCTGTCGACCATGTACTGGATCGGCCTGCAGCCGGGCGACGTCCACTGGAACATCTCCTCGCCCGGCTGGGCCAAGCACGCCTGGAGCTGCTTCTTCGCGCCCTGGAACGCGGGCGCCGCCATCTTCGTCTACAACTACGAGCGTTTTTCCGCCAAGGCCGCGCTGGACACGATCCAGCGCTGCGGCGTGACCTCGTTGTGCGCGCCGCCGACGGTCTGGCGCATGATGATCAAGGAAGACCTGAGCGCCTGGCGCCCGCCGCTGCGCGAACTGGTCGGCGCCGGCGAGCCGCTCAACCCCGAGGTGATCGAACAGGTCGAGCAGGCCTGGGGCATCCGCATCCGCGACGGCTTCGGCCAGTCGGAAAGCACCTGCCAGATCGGCAACCCGCCGGGCCAGCCGATCAAGCCCGGCTCGATGGGCCGGCCGCTGCCGGGCTACCGGGTGGCGCTGCTCGACATCGACGAGCAGCCCGCCGAGGAAGGCGAGATCGCGCTGTCGCTCGATCCGGCGCCATTGGGGCTGATGATGTGCTACGAGGGCGACGAAGAAAAGACCGCCCAGGTGATGCGCGCCGGCCACTACCATACCGGCGATACTGCCACGGTCGACCAGGACGGCTACTACTTCTACGTCGGGCGCAACGACGACGTGTTCAAGTCCTCGGACTACCGCATCAGCCCCTTCGAGCTCGAGAGCGTCCTGATCGAGCACGAGGCGGTGCTGGAGGCGGCGATCGTGCCGAGCCCGGACCCGCTGCGGCTGTCGGTGCCGAAGGCCTTCGTCACCCTGCGCCAGGGCGTCCCGCCTTCGCGCGAGCTGGCGGCATCGCTGTTCGCGTTCGCGCGCGAGCGGCTCGCGCCCTACAAGCGCATCCGGCGCATCGAGTTCCGCGAGCTGCCCAAGACCATTTCGGGCAAGATCCGGCGCGTCGAGCTGCGCAAGGAAGAAGCCGGGCGCGCCGCCGGCGCCGCGCAGGCCGACGGGCAGGGCGTGGAATACCGCGAGGAAGAGTTCCCCGCCTGAGCTGCCCGAGCTGGGCCGGGGCGCCGTTCGCGCCCCGGCCCAGCTCGGTTGACGAAAAAAGCTGGTGGTATATACTGGACCGGTATCCAATTGATGAGATTCGATCCGGTATGCGCTGCATTTCTTCCTACGGCACAGCTTGTTCCTCCAGCACGCGCACGGCGCGCGCTGCCGCCGTCGGCGCTGCCCGCATGTCGCAACTTGTCCCCCACCTTCCCCTGTCGCTCGGACTGAGCGTCTTCCACGCTCGTCTCGCACAATTGTCGACGCGCGATCTCGCCTGCCTTTCCTGAGCTCGGCGAGAGCCGGGCAAGCCCAGCTTCCCGACTCTCCCGAGCCCCCTCCAAAGCATCGTCTGAAGCGCTGCGCATTGGCTGATGCCATGCCGCGGCACGCCATTCGTTCCTATTGGCCAGCCTGGAACGGGCTGGGAAAGGCAAACCATGTGCACTACCACCTACCTCAGCCAGCACGACCTGGTTGTTCTGACGCGCTTCGTGCGGGCACGATCGGCCGATCCCGGCCGGGTCGACGCCGCCGTGCGCCGCCTGGCGCACCTGACCGCCGTCTCCCGGGCGCTTCCCGGCATCGATAGCGGCGGCCAGGCGCGCCGCGTCTCGCTCGGTGCGAGCGTGCGCTACCGCGTCGCCGCCTGCGGCACCGCCGTCCCCAGCCGGGGCAGCCGCGATCTCGACACCATCGTCATCGCCTCTCCGCAAGATGCGCACGCCATGCTGCCGCGCGTTCCGGTACTGGCCCCGCTTGCGCTGGGCCTGCTGGGACATGCCGAGGGCTGCACGGTCGATGTCGAGCTGCCCCTGGGGCGCAGCATGCGCCTGGAAATCGTCGAGGTGCAGCCGCCCTCGGGCCTGCCGGCCTGAGTCCGGCCAGGGCACGCCGCACGATCCCCTTATCCCTACCTACGCTTGAAGGAGAAGCCATGACCGATATCGAGCACAAGCCAGCGCCGGGGCGCAAGCCCGGCATCGAAGAGCGCATCGCGGCCGCCGGCCAGCGCATCGCGGCCTTGCAGCGACGGCTGGATGACGCGCTTGCCGACCTGGCCCAGGCGCGCCGGCGCGCGGCCGCCGAGCTGGCGCAGGCCGAGCGCTGCGGCCGGCAGGACCCGGCCGGCGGGCTGCTCGCCTTGGGCGACGCCGCGCCCCTGCGCGAGAGCGTGGAGCTGGCGCAGCGCCAGCTGGCCAAGGCGGTGGCGCGCGCCACGCCACACGACGGTATCCAGGGAGGACACTGTGCGTAGAATCGACCGGATCCTGCTCGCGATAAACCAGTCCCATCCCGGCCGTGTCGAAATGCGGGCTTCGCTGCTGGCGCCGGCGCTGGGCGTCGAGGCCTTCGACGTGCTGGCCCTGAAGCGCGCCGGCAGCGGTATGCGTCCCACCACCGCCTACAGCCACGTCCAGGTCGATGGCGGCAAGCTCAGGGCGCTGGTCGATGGCGAGGCCAGGCCGCTCGGCGACTTCCCGCTGCCGGACGAGCTGGACAAGGTGTGGACGGTCCGGCGCGGCCATCCGGCCGACGTGATCGCCGTGACAGCCGACAGCATCCGGGCCGACCTGACCCTGATGGCGGGCAGCGGCAGGCCGCGCCTGCCGCTGTGGGCGCGGCCCTCGCGCGACGCCGACGTCGTGCGCCTGTGCCAGGGCGCCGTGCTGCTGGTGCACGGCGAGCCGCGCCACGATTACCGTAATGTCGTGGTGGCCACCGACTTCTCGCGTGCTTCGCTGGCGGCGGCGCGCACCGCGGCGCTGCTTGCGCCGGACGCCCGTTTCGTCTTCGTGCACGCCTTCCAGCAGCCCGAGACGGCCATGATGCGCGAGCTGGAGTTGCCGCTGCGGGTGATCCGCTCCTACCGCGAGCAGGGCTGGGAGGCCGCGCGCAGGAAGCTCGACGAGTTCGTCGAGCTGTTCCTGCATGACGTGCCGCCGGGGCGGCGCGAAGTGCATGCCGGGCGCGCGTTCGATGTCATCCGCGATTGCGTGCGGCGCCAGCAGGCCGACCTGCTGGTGCTGGGGCGCGGCGCGTGCCATCCGGGTGCGCGCCTGTCCTGCACCAACGTGATGCAAAGGCTGATGGACGAGGGCGCATGCGATCTCCTGGTCGGACCGGACCGCCACGGCGACGGCAGCGACCGGCGCCTGGCGGCGTAAGCCCCGCCGGGAGCTCATTGAGCGAGGAGGAAAGACATGGCCTACGACACCATCATGCCGCAGGGCGGCAGCACCTGGCATCGCACCGGCGGCCAGGACGCGGGGGAGATGCGGGTGCTGCACTGGCAGGCGCACCCCTTGTGGCCGGTGCGGCATAACGCGGCGCGCGCGCTGGCGGCCTTGCGTGCCGGCGCCGGCGCCGTGCTGCTGGTGCGCGCCGGCCGGCAGTACCAGTCGCGCCAGGACGGCCATGCGCTGTTTCCGACGGATCTGTCGCCGTCCTCGCTGGAGAGCGCGCGCCTGGCCATCCGTACGCTGCCGCGCATGCGCTTCACCCTCCTGCACGGCTGCCGCGTGCGCGGCGAGGGCGGCATGCGCATGGCGGGCGTGGGCGCGGCCACGCTCGACGCCTGCCGGCGCAGCAGCGAAGGGGTCGCGCGCGCGGCGCTGTGGCGCTTCGCCGCGCAGTTGCGGGCACGCCAGGTCCGCCCCGTGCTGATGGTGCTGCGCCAGCCCTGGATCGCGGCGGTCGCGGCGCATGCCGCCATGACGCGGCCGGACGTGCTGGTGCTGGCCGATGGCGGGGGCGGGCCGTGGGCGGCATGGCGCCGGCGCGCCGGCCTGCGCGCGCTGCTGGCCCGCACCGAGTGCGACCTGCTGCTGCTGCCGCGCGCGGGTGCGGACTGATTCCACGCCGCGCGCTGGCCGCCGTGTTGACGAAAAAAACAGGTGGTATATACTGGTCCCGATTCCACTTCACGTACATCGACCGGACATGCGCTGCATTTCTTCTTTCGGCATTGGTTCATCCTCCAGCGTGCGGACGTCGCGCGTCGGCGCCGTCGAAGCCGCCCGCTGCCCGCACACCGGCCTGTCGCTCGGATTGAGCGTCTACCACGCTCGTCTGGCACAACGCTCGACGCGCGATCTCGCCTGCCTCTCTTGAGCTCGGCGAGAGTCCGCTGACTCTCCCGAGCCGCACCCACAAGATCGTCCAGTAGTCGCGGCGCCACGGCGCCCGGCCTGATTCGTTACTGTCGGCCAGCCCCACCGCGGGCTGGGAAAGGCATCGTATGTGTACCAGGCATTACCTGAGCCAGCAAGACCTGGCCGTCCTTCATCGTTTCGCACGCGAGCACGCCATCGACGCGGGTTCGCGCGACCCCTCCGGGCGCAAGCTCGCGGCCCTGCTGGCGTCGTCGCTGCCGCTGCCCGAGACCGACGCGGCGCGCCGCCACGTCTCGCTGGGGGCGACGGTCCATTACCGGCCCGACGGCGCGCGCGACCTGAGTTCCATCGTGATCGCCTGCCCGTATGACGCCAACGCGCTGCTGGCGCGGGTGACCATCCTGTCGCCGCTGGCGCTGGGACTGCTCGGGCATGCCGAAGGCTGCAGCGTGGAGATCGCGCTGCCGAACGCGCGCTCCATGCTGGTCGACATCGTCGAGGTGGAGCCGCCGGCGATCATGCCGCCGGCGCCGCCTTACCAGCCACTTTGCAACCCACCAGAAAGGAGAACGTCATGACCGAGATGAATTGTGCCGGGTCGTTCCACCCGCAAGACGACGCAGACGTCAAGGGAGCGCCGTCCGCGCATGGGGGCGGCATCGAGGAGCGCATCGCCGCCACCGGGCGGCGTATCGCGGCGCTGCAGCACCAGCTGGATGGGGCAATGGCCGAACTCGGCCAGGCACGGCGGCGCGCCACGGCCGATCTCGCGCTGGCGGCCCGCTATGGTCACCAGGACCTGGCCCTGGCCCTGCTGCCGTTCCGGGATGCGCTCGAAGCGGCCCTGGCGGTCCGCACCGGCGACGCGGCGGCTTTGCGCGAAGGCCTGGTGCTGGCCGGTCGCCAGCTCGACGCGGCGCTGGCACGCCGGCACGGTTGACGGCATGATGCCCGTCACTCCCATCGTCATGTACCGGTTGCGCCGGATGCGAGGCCACGCCGGCCTCGCCTAGGCTCGGGATTGCGCGCGCGCGGCCTGCTGGTCCGCCGCCGTGCAGCTCCCGAGCCTCCTTGCGAACCCGACCCGCGGCCGAGGCGCCGCGACATGATGAATGCCCCGCAGCAGGGGCGAATTGGAGGACGGAATGTCAATGTATCGACCGGGATTGTTTGGCCGGGATGCGGCGCTGCGCGCCAAGCAGCGGATGGAACAGCGGATGGAGCGGCGCAGCAAGCGGCGCCTGGCGAAGCACCTGCTGGAGCGCAATGCACAATCGCGGCGCACCGCGCTCAAGGCCATGGCGGCCACGCTGGCGGCTGTGCTGGCCGGGCAGTTGCTGTTCGGCGAGATGGCGGTGGCGCAGCCGGACGGCGTGCCGCCGGCGGCGCACAGCGAGGCGCTGCCCGCGGCCTGACTAGCCGATCGGGTTCTGCAGGTGCTGGCGGACCAGTTCCGCGATCGACTCCACCTGCAGTTTCTCCATCACCCGTGACTTGTGCACTTCCACGGTGCGCACGCTGATCCCGAGTTCTTCGGCGATCTCGCGGTTGTGCCGGCCCGCCACGACCAGCTCCATCACCTCGCGCTCGCGCGGGGTCAGGCTGGCGTGGCGTTTCAGGTAGTCCGGCGAGGCCGTGCCCGCGCCCGGGCGCGCCGCCCGCGCCAGCGCTTCCTCGATGGCCGCGACCAGCGGCCCTTCCTGCAGCGGCTTTTCCAGGAAATCCACCGCTTCCGAACGAAACGCTTCGCGCGCCGAATGGACGTCGCCATGGCCGGTGATGATCAGGACCGGCAGGCGGCTGCCCAGTTCGCGCAACTTCTTCTGCAGGCTCAATCCATCCATCCCCGGCATGCGAATGTCCAGCAACAGGCATCCGTTGGCTTCGCTCGTCCACGCGCGCAGGAAGGAGTCCGCGTCGGAGAAGAAGGCGGTCCGGTAGCCATGCAGGCTCAGCAGGAGACCGAGCGCGTCGCGCACGGCGGCATCGTCGTCGACGATGTACACGGTCTGGTTGCGGTTCATGTCAGGAGGTCCTTTCGCCGTCCCCGGTGTGGGCCGGCAGGGTGATTCTCAGGATGGCGTGGCGCCCCGGTTCGACGCTCAGTGCGCCGCCGTGGGTCTCGATGATGGCGCGGCTGATCGCCAGTCCCAGGCCCAGGCCGCTGGACTTGAGCGAGATGAAGGGTTCGAACAGGCGCGCCCGGATCTTGTCGGCGATGCCCGGGCCGTTGTCGGCGATGCGGATCCATACCGACTCGCCTTCCACGCCGGCGTCCAGCGCGATCCGGCGCTCGACGCCGGCCGGCATCGAGGCGACCGCATGGATGGCGTTCGACAGCAGGTTGCGCAGCACGATCTCGAGCTGGACCCGGTCGCCCAGCACGCAGGCGTCGGGCATCGGCCCCGCTTCCAGGCGCACGCCTTCGCGCGCCGCCTGGTCCGCAAACGAGGCAAGCATGTCTCCCACCAGCGCAGGCACGGCCACCGGCGCGAGCGCGGTGGTCCCGGTACGGAAGAATTCGCGCAGGCGCTTGAGCACCTCCGAGGCGCGCTGCGATTCCGCGACCATCGCGCGGATGGTCTTCTGCAGCAGCTCCCCGCTGTCGCCGCGCGCCATCAGGCGCTCGCAGGCGCTGCCGTACATCGACAGGGCGGTCAGCGGCTGGTTCAGCTCGTGCGCGACCGCGCCCGCCATCTCGCCGGCCGCCGCCAGCCGCAGCGAATGGCGCAGCTCGTGGCTGGCGCGGCGCGCGACGTCGACCGCGATGCCGATCAGGAAGCCGGACAGGGTCAGGGTGAGCACCAGCATCTGCACGTTCGGCATCTGCGCGGCGTAGGCGATCGGGCGCAGCGAGGCCACGGTGACGCCGATCTCGAGCACCAGGGCGGCCGTGACCGCGCCGGCCATGCCTTGGCGCGCGGCGGACCAGGCCAGCGGCAGGATCAGGAGGTAGTAGGCCAGCGATTCCGGCGCCGGACGCTGCAGCGCGACCGCCAGCACCGCGGCCATCAGGGCGATGTAGGCGGCGGTCTCCCAGCGCAGGATCCGGCCGAGGTAGGCCGCGCGCAGCTCCTCGTCGAGCAGGAACTGGCAGATCGGCACCACCACCAGCATGCCGGCGGTCTCGGCGATCGCGTAGCGCGCCACCACGTCCAGCCACCCGCGCGTGGAGAATACTTCCGGCCCGTGCAGCACGCTGGCGTAGGCGAGGGCGCCGCCCAGGCTGCCCATGGTGGCGAACACCGCCCACAGCAGCAGCCCCTGGTGGCTCGCATGGAAGGCGCTGCCGGGCAGGTGGCGGCGCATGGCCGTGCCCACGGCCAGGTAGATGGCCGGCGGCAGCAGTCCGATCAGCAGCGAAAATGCCGGCCGCGCCGGCAGGGCGGGGGTGATCGCGGCCGCCAGCAGGGCGGCCAGGACCAGCGGCAGGGCGGCGCGGCGCCCGCAGCGCAGGACCAGGAACAGCGCCAGGCCGGCGGCGGGATGCCACACCGGAGCGATGGTCTGGTGGCGCGCCTCGGGGCCGCTGGTCACGTCGAGGGCGACGTAGGCAAGGCAGAAAGCGCCGCCGAGCCAGACGGCGCGGACGGCACGGAGATCGAACATGTCGGATTCCTCGGATGCGCCCGGCGTCGTGGGGCGCGCTAAGGGCTTCCCGTACGCGGGCTGCGGATGTGCTGGGATCGGCGCCTCATTATACTGGACGGATTGGGCGGCCGTCGATGCGCGGCAGGCGTACTGGCCGTCCCTGGAGGATGGATGTCGATGGCAAGGGATGGCGAAGTGAGCAACTGGACGCTGGTCGCGGCCGAATGGTCCGACAAGACCGTGCAGGTGGCGCGCCGCGCCGCCTGCCTCGCGCAGCAGCGCGGGGAACGGGGCCTGCTGGTGCACTTCCACCACTACGGCCTCCAGCATTTCCTGCGCGGCATGAGCGCCGAGGCCTGCGCCCAGCACCAGCGCGAGCGCCTGGTGCAGCTCGCCGAACTGGTCGAGCGCCACACCGGCTTCCTGTTCGAGGTCGAGGCCCAGCGCGGCTGGCCGCGCAGCGGCGCCGATCTGCGCAGGCGCTTCGGCCAGGCGCGCCTGAGCGTGGTCGAAGCGCACCGGGCCTGGGGTCCCGGCCGCCACGCGCTGCGCCTCGCGCCCGCCATCGCGCAAGGCGCCGCACACCCGGTCCTGATGGCCAGGCGCGACGCCGCGCATGCCTACCGGCGCGCCCTGGTGCTGGTCGAACCCGGCCATTCCGTGAGCGAGGCGCTCGCGCACCTGGGCGGCGTTGCGCCCGGGGCCGAGATCGTGCTGCTGGCGGCGCTCGACCGCAAGGGCGAGAACCGGCTGCGCGCGTCCGGCGCTGGCGAAGACCGGATCGAGGCCTTCGTCCAGCAGCAGCGCGAGGACGCCTTGCAAGGCATGGACGCGCCGGACGGCACCGTGCGCATCGTCGAGCATGGCTACGCGCCCACCGTGCTCCAGTATGCGGAGCGGCGCCTGCGTCCCGACCTTCTGGTGCTGCCGAACGACCCGGTTCCCGGTCTGCGCGGCGTGTTCCTGCGCAGCCTGCTCGGCGAGGCGCTGGCCCGCTCCGACTGCGACATCCTGGCGCTGCCGGCGAGTTCGGCGCCCGCGGCGTAGGCACCCGATCTAAGGGTTTCCCGTACGGACCCGGGCGAATAGGCAGCCCATCCGATTTCACCGATACTGCGGCCGCCCCGCGCGCTGTGGCAGCGCCGCGGGCCGTCCGTATGCAAGAAGAGAATCACATGGATCTGAACAAGAATTTCATCAAGACGAAGCGTCCCTGTGCGGATGGCTTCCGCTGGTTCCTGCAGCACCATGCGCAGGGCAGCGATTACCAGCCCCTGCTCGACGCCCTGGTCGCGGCCGGACGGGTGGACGACGCCTGCTGGCTGCTGACGCAGTTCGGCCCGACCTCGGCAGTGATGACGGTCGACGCGATCGACGCCGAGGCCCTGGTGTTCGCCGGCTCGCTCGAGGTGAAGGGCAACATCGAGATCGACACCGTGCTCAGGGCCGGCGGCGTCATTCGCGCCGGCGGCGGCATCCGCGCCGGCCAGTCGATCGAAGGCGGCGACGACATCCGTGCCGGCGGCGGCATCCAGTGCGCCGGCACGCTGACGGCCGCGGGCGGCGTCGACGCCGGCTGGGGCATCCATGTGCTGGGCGACATGCGCGTGGGCGGCTCCCTGCGCGCCGGCTGGGACATCGCCTGCGGCGGCACGCTGTCCCTGGATGGCGACTGCAATGCGGGACACGAGATCGTGCTGGGCGGTCCGGCGCGCTGCGAACAGGCCATCCGCGCCGGTGGCGCGATCACCGGGCAGGCGGACATCCGTGCCGGCCGCGGCATCGAATCGGGCGGCGGCATCGAGAGCGGCGGGCATCTCGAAGCCGCCTGGGGCATCAAGGCGGGCGGCGCCCTGGCCGCCGCGGGGGCGATCCGGGCCGGCGAGAGCCTGCTCGCCGGCGAAGAGATCCGCGCCGGCGAAGGCTACGGCGTGTTCGCCGGCCTCGCGATCCAGCAGGACCGCTGGGACTGCAGCGCGCAGGTGCACGCGAGCGAGCGGCCACCCCAGCTCCTGAGCGGCCATTGGGTGCCGCGCTGCGGAGCTGCCGATGGCTAGCATGATCCTGGCGCCCGGCTTCGGCTGGGCCTGGCAGCGGCCCGCGGAACTGCGGATCGATGTGGTGCACCGCCCCGACGACCTGGGACGCGAGCTCGATGAACTGTACCGCCGCATGCAGCGCCCCGGCCACCGCCTGCACGGGCTGGCCACCGTGCCGGTGGCGCCCGGCGAATATCCGGGGCTGGTGTTCCGCCACCGCGAGGCCGACGGCGAGCATTATGTGTACGCGGAAGACCTGCAGCTGCGCCGCCTGGCGGGCTACACGGTGTTCAACCGCCTGGTCGAGCTGGACCGGCGCGCCGACCGCCACCTGCGCGCGCCGCATTCCAAGTTTGCCCCGCCCTACCAGCGCAAGGGGATCGCGACGGCCATCTACCGCTGGTGGCTGGAGGGCGGGAACTGCCTGATCAGCGGCGCGCGGCAATCGGCCGGCGCCCATGCGCTCTGGCTGTCCCTGGCGCGGCAGCGCGAACTGCTGTACGTGGCGCTGCGCGACAAGAAGCTGCGCCAGCAGGCGCCCGGCGCCGCGCCCTGCCTGGGCGACGATTTCCACACCCGGATGATCCTGCTCGGCGACGGCTGGAGCGCGGAGCGGCTGGCGGCCAGCACCGGGATGCTGTCCTGCGAGGCGCAAGCGCCAGCGCTGGCCTGACCCGGGTCGCGGCGCACAAAATGTGCGGCATCGCGCAAGCGATTGGCTCCATAATACGTGCTCGACATGCAAGGCCGGCGGCGCCGCCGCCGCCATGACCAGACAAGGACACGATGAGCACCAGAGCCCGCACCGCCGCCGCCAAGGCCTATGAAGTCAGGAAGTCCCCCGTCCACGGCAACGGCGTGTTCGCGCTCAAGGCGATCGGCGCCGGCGAGCGCATCATCGAATACCGGGGCGAGCGCATCACCTGGGACGAGGCGACCCGGCGCGCGCTCGAGGCGGGCGGTCCGATCAACCACACCTTTTATTTCACGCTGGCGGACGGCCGCGTGATCGACGGCGGCAGCCACGGCAACGCGGCGCGCTGGATCAACCACGCCTGCTCGCCCAACTGCGAGGCCTTCGAGGACGAGGGGCGGGTCTACATCCACGCGATGCGCGACATCGCGCCCGGCGAAGAGCTGAACTACAATTACGCGCTGATCTACGACGAGCGCCACACCCCGGCCCTCAAGAAGCTGTTCGCCTGCCGCTGCGGCACGCCGGGCTGCACCGGCACCATGCTGGCGCCGAAAAAGCGCAGCAAGAAACATCCCGCCACCGCCTGAAGGAGCCTGATGAAGCCCATCGTCCGCAGTCTGCTGGAAACCGACCTGTACAAATTCACCATGTGGCAGGCGCTGCTGCACAGCCACCCGGACGCGATCGGCGAGTACGAATTCCTGTGCCGGAACCAGCCGGCCTATCCGCTGGCCGAGCTCAAGGAAGACGTGGAGCGCGAGCTCGACCACCTGTGCTCGATGCTGTTCCAGGAGCACGAAGTCGCCTACCTGCGCAGCCTGCGCTTCATCAAGAGCGACTTCGCCGATTTCCTCACGCTGTTCCGCTTCCAGCGCAAGTTCATCCAGGTCGAGACCGACGGCCCGCACCTGCGCATCCGCGCCACCGGTCCGCTGGTGCACGTGATGGGCTTCGAGATCTTTGTGCTCTACATCGTCAACGAACTGTACTTCCGCCGCTTTGACCAGCAGGCCGCGATCCGCGAGGCGCGGGTGCGCCTGCAGCAGAAGATCGACGAATTGCGCGCCTTCGAGAACGAGCCGGCGCGCGCCACGCCCTTCGAGTTCTTCGACTTCGGCGTGCGCCGGCGCTTTTCCGGCGAGTGGCACGACGAGGTGGTGGCGACCATGGCGCGCGAGCTGCCGCAGTTCTTCAAGGGCACCTCGAACGTCTACCTGGCGCACAAGTACGATCTGGTGCCGATCGGGACCATGGCGCACGAATACCTGCAGGCCTACCAGGCATTCGGAGTGCGCTTGCGCGACTTCCAGAAGGCGGCCCTGGAAGACTGGGTGCAGGAATACCGGGGCGACCTCGGCACCGCGCTCACCGACGTGGTCGGCATGGATGCGTTCCTGCGCGACTTCGACCTGTATTTCGCCAAGCTGTTCGACGGCCTGCGCCACGATTCGGGTGACCCGGTGGAGTGGGGCGAGAAGGCCCTGGCGCACTATGCACGGCTGCGCATCGATGCGCGCAGCAAGCGGCTGGTGTTCTCGGACGCCCTCACGGTGCCCAAGGCGCTCGCCCTGTACCGCCACTTCGCCGACCGCACCATGTTGGGCTTCGGCATCGGCACCAAGCTCACCAACGACACGCCCTACCAGGCGCTGAACATCGTGATGAAGCTCACCCATTGCAATGGGCAGCCGGTGGCCAAGCTGTCGGATACGCCGGGCAAGTCGATGTGCACGGACGAGACCTTCCTGGCCTACCTGCGGCAGGTGTTCAACCACCCGGGCCCGGGCTGATCACGGGCGCGCCGGCCGGCGCGCCGAAGACCTTTCCTCTTCGAGCTGGAAGGTATCCACCACCGCCGCCAGCTCGGCCGCCTGCCGGCGCAGCGACTGCGCCGCCGCTGCCGCCTGTTCGACCAGCGCCGCATTCTGGATCGTCATCTCGTCCAGGCGCGCGATGGCGTCGTCCACACGTTCGATGTCCGCGCGCTGGGCGCTGGTCGCGCTGCTGATGTGGCCCATGATGTCGCTGACGCGGTGCACGCCGTCGACCACCTGGCGGATCGTCTCGCCGGCTTCACCCACCAGCACGGCCCCCAGACCGACCTTGCTCACCGAGTCCTCGATCAGCAGCTTGACTTCCCTGGCCGCCGCGGCGGAGCGCTGCGCCAGGTTGCGCACCTCGCTCGCCACCACGGCGAATCCACGTCCCTGCTCGCCGGCGCGCGCCGCTTCGACCGCCGCGTTCAGCGCCAGGATGTTGGTCTGGAAGGCGATACCGTCGATGACCGCGATGATGTCGACGATCTTCTTCGAGGAGGTGTCGATCAGCTGCATCGTGGTGACCACTTCCTCCACCGCCGCGCCGCCCTTGACCGAAATGCTCGAGGCGGTGCCGGCCAGCTGGCTGGCCTGCGCCGCGTACTCGGCGTTCCGGCGCACCGATTCGATCAACTGCTTCATCGAACTCGCCACCTCGGCCAGCGCGGCGGCCTGGGTCTCGGTGCGGGTCGACAGGTCGAGGTTGCCCGAAGCGATCTGGATCGATGCCGAGGCGATCGCGTCGGTTCCGCCGCGGACCTTGCCGACGATGCTGCTCAAGCCGTCGCGCATCGCGCTCATCGCATACAGCAGGCTGGACGGCCGGGCGCGGGCCGTGTCCACCGCCTGGTGCAGCTCGCCGCCGGCGATGGCGTGCGCCACCCGGGCGGCGTAGGCCGGTTCGCCGCCGAGCTGGGCCAGCAGGCTGCGCACCAGCAGCAGCGCCACCAGCACGCACAGCACCACGGCCAGCATGCTCAGGCCGGTGATCCAGTAGCGCGTGCCCGCGGCCTCGGCCTTGGCAAGCTGGACGGCCTCGGCGGTCCGCGCCTGCAAGCCCTTGAGCAGCACGTCGATGTCGGCCACGATGCTCCGGCGCAGCGGGCTGCATTCCTCGACCAGGAAGCGGCCGAAGCCTTCCATGTCGCCGCTCGCCCGATAGGCGCGGGGCCGTTCCAGCTCGCGCGCCATGGCCAGCATGCCGTCGCGCACCTTGCCGTACTGCGCGTTGTCGCGCAGGACCGGATCGAGGCGGGCGAGGGCGGCCAGGTACTCGGCCTTGCGCGCGTCGACCAGGTCGAGCTCGCGCCGGGCCGCGGCGTCGTCCTGGAAGATGTAGGCATTGCGCGCCGCGATGCCGGTCTGGGCCAGGGCTTCGCGGGCGGCGTACAGGGGTTCGAGTTCGCCGTTCCTGACCGCGTCGGCGGTTTGCAATGTACGTTCGATGTTGTTCACGCGTGACACCGAGAACGCCGCGAGGATGAGGGTGACCGACAAAATCAGGGCAAATGCCGTGGTGAGCCTGGTCGCAATGCCCGCGCGCTGGAAGAAGTGCATGGTGGCCTTTTCAGATAAATGAACGAAAAGTTAGTAACTGACTAAGCGATTCTGCTTAAATTGCGCAGGAGTATGTATGTATAATTTCTTATTCGCAATTGAATTTGAGTTATTTGTGTATATCTGAAACTCATCTCTAGAATGTCTGTTTTAAATGAGGGATTTCGTCATTTCGGGTATACTTGAAGGGATAACCAGGACCGCTAATGCAGAGCAAGTTCACCGAAGAGGACCCGATCCTCACCACCAGTGCCGCGGCGCGCATGCTGGGCGTCGCGACCAGCACCGTTCAATTATGGATGGAGAGCGGCGCCATCCCCTCGTGGAAAACCCCAGGGGGCCACCGGCGTACCCGTCAAAGTACGATCCAGGCCATGCTGGACCGTGCAGGCCCCTTGTCGGGCGCGCTTTCCGGCGAAACGCTGGTACAGGCACCGACCGACCCCGAATTCCTGCTCCAGGGCGATGAAACCTTCCCGACCATCGCCGATGAGCCGCGCCGCCTGGCGGCGCTCGCGGCGTCCAGGCTGGTCGACAGCCCGCAGGAAGAGCGCTTCAATCGCATCGTGCGCCTGGCGGCCACCGTTACCGCTTCGCCGATCGCGCTGGTGTCGCTGCTGACCGCCCGTCGCCAATGGTTCAAGGCGCGCGTCGGCCTGGGGCCGCAGGAGACGCCGCGCGAATGGGCCTTCTGCTCGCACGCCATCCTGCAGGATGCGCCCTTCATGGTCGAAGACGCCGCCACCGACGAGCGCTTCCACGAGAACCCGTTGGTGCTGGCCGAGCCGCACATCCGCTTCTATGCCGGCGTGCCGCTGCGCGACCGTTCCGGCCTGCCGATGGGGACCCTGTGCGTGATCGACCGCGAACCGCGCCGCCTGCGTTCGGCCGAGCTGCAGGCGCTGTGCGACCTGGCCGATATCGCCTCGTCCGAGTTCCAGGCCAAGCTCGCTTGAGTTGGTGTCGGACGCAACAATGCGCGACATTGTTGCGTCGACGATCCGGTATGCTGGTCGACACCGCTAACAGCCAAGACCGGAGATCGTCATGAAATTCGAAGCCGCCCTGTTGACCCTCGCCCTCTTCACGCAGCCTGCCGCCGCGCAGGAATCCACGGCAGCGACGCAGGCCGCGACCACGGCTGCCGAGGCCTGGTTGGCCCTGGCCGATGCCGGCGACTATGCCGGGAGCTGGTCCCAGGGCGCCAGTGCCTTCCGTGGCGCCGTGACCCAGGCCCAGTGGAACGACGCGATGGTCGCGGTACGCACACCGCTCGGCGCCATCAAGTCGCGCGAGCGGGTGTCGGCGCGCTATACGCGCCAGCTTCCGGGCGCACCTGGCGGCGAGTACGTCGTGATCGAATACCAGACCGTGTTCGCCAACAGGGCCGGCGTCGAGACCGTGGTCCCGATGCGCGAGCCGGATGGCAGCTGGAAGGTGTCCGGCTATTACATCAAATAAGGCCTAGAATTCTCCGCCGACCAGCTTCCACAACTGGGTCGGCAGCGCAGGCGGCGCGTCCGGCTTGAAGAAGGCCGAATCCTGGATGTGCGAGGTGGTCACGTAAACCGTGCCGTCCGGACCCTGGGTAAAGGTGTCCGGCCAGCGCAGGCGCTTGTCCTGCACCAGGATCTCGGGCTGGCTCGCGGGCCCGGCGTCAAGGTCGCGCACTTTCACCGCGTCGTCCTCGACCGCGCTGAGCAGCATCCGGTTGGTCCCGCGCGGGATCAGGAGGCCGTCCGAGACGCCGTTCTTGCCGAATTCCTCGACCTCGTCGCCCACGTCCTGCCCCTGCAGCCCCTTGCCCGTAAGGGTTGAAGTGGGAATCCGGTACAGGGTGTCGCCCTTGATCGCCTGCCAGTACAGCCACTTTCCATCGGCGGACAGCGCGATGCCGTCGGCCGAGAACTCGACGCCGCGCCCGTCCGGCCGGCGCAGTTCCTTGCCGTCGGTCTTCACGGTCAAGCCCTTCTTCATCTGGGTCGACGGGTGGCCGTCGAGCAGGCGTGCGGTCTTGCCGCGCTCGATGTCCACTACCAGGATCGCCCCGACCACGCCCGAATCGGTGATGAAGGCGTACTTGCCGTCGTTCGAGAAGCGCACGTCGTTCAGGTAGGAGCCTTGCGGCGCCGCTTCCTCGTCGAAGACGATGCTGCGCGTGACCCGGTCGCCGGCCAGGTCGATCTGCACCAGCTTGGCGCCGCCCGCTACCAGGTGGGCCTGCGCCGGCGCGGCCGGGTCCAGCACCCACAGGCTGCCGCGGCCGTCGGCCACGATGCTCTGCACGCATACCCAATGCTGCTCCGGCGGGAGTTCATCCTTGCGCGCGTTGCGCCAGGCATTCCATTGCTCGTCGGGGTAGGGGCGCAGGGCGCCGTCCTGGCCCACTTCGGCCACCGACACCGCGCTGTCTTCGGTCCAGCGCGGGAAGTTCACGAAGATCCGGTTGTCCTCCGAGACCGAGACGCCGGTCACCTGGTGTTCGAAGGCTGCGACCTGCTCGATGGTCCATCCTGACTGCTTGCTCATGCTGCTCCTCTCATGGCTTGGGGGGCGGCGCGGCGGCGCGGCGCGCGCCCGGGTTTGGCTGACTTGGCAGGGGCGGCCCGGGCGCGCTGCCGCTCCTGTTCCTGTTCATGGCGCAGGCGCTGCTGCAGCAGTGCCAGCACCGCGGCTTCTTCCGGCTGCAGGGCGTGCAGGTCGTCCGTCAATTCCTGCTCGGTGCGCTCGCGCAGGGATTCCAGCACCGCCCCGTCGAGGTAGGCGTCGAGCACCACCGGGTGCACGTAGCACTTGCGGCAGACCGACGGCGTATTGCCGAGCTTCTCGGCCACCGACTCGATCGCGCGCACGATGTTCTTCTTGGCCTGGGCCTCGGAGTCGAACTTCTCGAACTCCTGTAGTGCGAGGGCGGCCAGCACGGTGCCCGACCAGGTGCGAAAATCCTTGGCGGTGTAGTCCTCGCCGGTGATCGCGCGCAGGTAGTCGTTGACGTCGCTCGAATCGATGCTGTGGGTTTCGCCCTCGTCGTCCACGTACTGGAACAGTTCCTGGCCCGGCAGGTCGCGCGAGCGCCGGATGATGCGGGCCACGCGCCGGTCGTGCACCTGCACCTTGTGATACACCCCGCTCTTGCCGCGGAAGCGGAACTCGACGTCGCTGCCGTCCACCTTGACGTGGCGGTTGCGTAATGTCGTCAAGCCGAACGACTTGTTGGTGCGGGCATATTCCTCATTGCCGACGCGCATCATGGTCGCCTCGAGCAGATAGACGATGGTGGCCAGCATTTTTTCGCGCGGCATGCCGGGCAGCGACAGGGCGCGGTCGACTTCCTTGCGGATGGCGGGCAGCGCCTGGCCGAAGTTCAGCATGCGCTCGTACTTCACCTCGTCGCGCACGGCGCGCCATTTCGGGTGGTAGCGGTACTGCTTGCGTCCGCGGGCGTCGCGGCCGGTGGCCTGCAGGTGGCCGTTGGCCTGCGGGCAGATCCAGACCTCGGTCCAGGCCGGCGGGATCGCCAGGGACTTGATGCGGGCCAGGCTGGCCTCGTCGGCGACCGGGTCGCCGCCGGCGTCGAGGTAGCGAAATCCGCCGCCGGATTGTTCGCGCCGGATGCCGGGGCGGTCGTCGTGGACGTAGCGCAGCCCGGCGGCCTTGGCGGCGGCGGGTGGATCGCTGAGCGGGTTGTCGGCGCTGCCGTTTTCTTCGCTGTGCATGGGGCTTCCTTCCAATCTGGTTGCCCGATCCTACGCCGAAGCGCTCTTGCGCGCCGTACGGAAGCGAACCTAGTGCGCGTGCTAGTGCTTGGCCGAGGGCTGGTAGCGCGCCTCGACCAGGTCGATCTCGCGCACCAGGCGGCGCGCTGTCTCGTCGGAAATCTGGCCGCTGCGCGCCATCTGCAGCAACACCTTGCGCTCCGCCGCCAGTGCCGCCAGCCGGTAGTGGCGTTCCGCGTCCTCGGCCACCCGCGCCCGGCCCGGATGACTGCTGTCGCCGGCGCCGCCGAGACGGTGCTGGTACATGCCGCGCACCTGTTCGGCGGCGCTGGCGTGGAGGTCGGCGTCCTTCTCGTCGAAGGGTTGGGGCGGGCCGGCGCCGTCGATGGCGCCCAGCGCCGCCAGCGCGGCCGCCTGGCGCGCCTGGTCCTCCTCGGCGTGGAGGGCGGTTTCCGGCGGCAGTTCGAGTCCGTGCAGCACGCGCGGCAGGCCGATGCTGGCCACCACCAGCGAAATGACGATGACGGCGCTGGCCAGGAATACCGCCAGGTCGCGTCCCGGGAAGGGTTCGCCGCCCGGCAGCGCCAGCGGCAGGGTGAGGATGCCGGCCAGGGTGATCGCGCCGCGCACCCCGGCCAGCGAGGTGGCCAGGATCAGGCGCTTGCGCGGCATGATGCCTTCGCGTCCCTGGCGCCGCGCCGCCGCCAGCGACAGCCGCAGCGAGACCCACACCCACACCAGGCGCAGCGCGATCAGCCCGAAGCTGATCGCCAGCGCGTGCCACGCCAGCCACCAGAACTCGCGCGGCACGGCCAGGTCCGGGCCTTCGACCGCCGCGCGCACGATGTTGGGCAGCTGCTCGCCCAGCAGCACGAACATCACGCCGTTGAGCGCGAACTGCACGGTGTCCCAGACCACGTTGCGGCGCACCCGGGTGGTGGCCAGTGCCCGCCCGCTGAGTTCCACGTAGCTCATCGTGACGCCGGCGGCGACCGCCGCCAGGATGCCCGAGGCGCCGATGTGCTCGGCCACCAGGTAGGCGCCGAAGGGCAGCAGCAGGTTGAGCAGGATCGGGGCGCCGGGCTCCTCGCCGAAGCGCTTGGACAGCAGGCGCTGGACGCCGCCCATGGCCAGCGTGACCAGCACGCCGGCGGCGATGCCGGCCAGCGCCACCCACAGGAAGGTGAGCGCCGCGCTCGACAGCGAAAAAGTTCCGGTCAGGGCGGCCGCCACCGCGAAGCGGAAGCACACCAGGCCGCTGGCATCGTTGAGCAGGGACTCGCCTTCGAGGATGTGCATCAGGCGCGGCGGGATCGGCACCCGCGCCGCGATCGAGCCGACCGCCACCGGGTCGGTCGGTGCCAGGATCGCGGCCAGGGCGAAGGACACGGCCAGCGGCAATTCGGGGATCAGCCAGTGGATCAGGAAGCCGGCGCCGACCACCGTGAACAGCACCAGGCCGAGCGCCAGTTCCAGGATCACGACCTTGTCGCGGAACAGCCCGACCTTGGGGATGCGCCAGCCGTCCAGGAACAGCAGCGGCGGCAGGAACAGGATGAAGAAGGTGTGCGGATCGAGCCGCACCGGATGCCAGCCCATGCTGGCGATCAGCACGCCCAACCCGATCTGGACCAGGGGTAGCGGAAGGGCGACCGGCAGCACGCGTACCAGGTAGCCGCTCGCTACCACCGCCACCAGCATGGCCAGCACTACTCCGACTTCACCCATGCGCGCCCCTTGAGGTAAAACCCGATGATATGCGATGCGCCGCCCCGGCGGCGTCGCTTACGGGAGCCGGCTGCGGCATCAGCCGGCAGCCGGCGCGGCGCCCGCCGAGGCCAGCAGCTCGTTCAGCTGCACCGTATTGACCGGCTTGACCATGTAGTGGTCGAAGCCCGCGTCGCGGGCGGCATCGCGGTCCTGCTGGCGACCGTAGCCGGTGGCGGCGACCAGCAGGGCGCCGCTGGTTTGCGGCAGGCGGCGCAGCTGGCGCGCCAGTTCGTTGCCGTCCATGTCCGGCAGGCCGATATCGAGCAGGCAGACCTGGGGCGAGAACACCTTCGCCACCTCGATCGCGTCGACGCCGTTGTAGGCGATCTCGACCCGGTGCCCGCTGGAGGCCAGGAACAGGTTGAGGGTATGGGCGGCGTCCAGGTTGTCGTCCACCACCAGCACCCGCAATGGCGCCTGGGCGGAGGCCGCATGGCGCACCACGTCGAGCACCTGCATCTCGGCTTCCTGGCCATAGCGCGGCAGGCGCACGGTAAAGGTGCTGCCCTTGCCGAGTCCGGGGCTGGCCGCGCTGACGCTGCCGCCATGCAGCTCGACCAGGCTGCGCGCCAGCGCCAGGCCCAGCCCCAGGCCGCCCTGCGAGCGGTCCGGGGTGCGCTCGGCCTGGGTGAACAGGTCGAACACGCGGCCCACCAGCGCCGGCTCCATGCCGATGCCGTCGTCGGTGACGGTGAGCACGTAGCTGTCCTCGCTTTCCACCAGGCGCAGCGCGATGTGGCCGCCTTCGGGCGTGTACTTGGTGGCGTTGCCCAGCAGATTGGCCACCACCTGCACCAGGCGTTTGTGGTCGCCTTTCACCCGCACCGGCTCGCTCGGCAGCTCGAGCACCACCTTGTGCCGCCGCGCCGAAATCAAGGGGCGGATCTGTTCGGCCGCGTCGTCCACCACCTTGCGCAGGTCCAGCACCCCGGTCGACAGCGAGACCAGGCCGCGGGTGACGCGCGAGACGTCCAGCAGGTCGTCCACCAGGCTGGTCATGTGCTCGACCTGGCGTGCGATGATCGCGCAGGTCTGGGTGATCTGGGCGTTGTCCGAATGCAGCAGCTTGAGCAGGTGGGCGCCGGTGCTGATCGGCGCCAGCGGGTTGCGCAGCTCGTGGGCCAGCATCGCCAGGAATTCGTCCTTGCGCTGGTCAGCCGCGCGCAGTTCGCGCTCGGCCTGGCTGCGCGCCGCTTCCTTGGCCTGCAGGGCGGCCGCCATCTCGTCGAGGGCGGCGGCCAGGCGGCCGATCTCCTCGTTGCCGTAGCTGATGCCGGAACGCGCCTCCAGCTCGCCGGCGGCGATGCGGCGCGCGGTCTCCATCAGCTTGCGCACCCGCTGCACGATCAGGATGTCGCCCGCCAGCCAGGCCGCCAGCAGGGCCAGCATGGTGGTCACGCCCAGGCCCAGCAGCGACATCAGCTGCGCCTCGCGCGCCGCCGCGGTGATGGTCTCGACCGGCACACCGATGGTCACCGTATACTCCGACAGCGAGGGGCCGCCCACGCGGGCGAAGGCGTGCAGGCGCTCGATGCCGTCTTCGCCGCGCAGCAGCACCGGACGCAGTGCCGGGTCGCGCATGGCGGCGAGCAGGGGCGCGCTGATCTTCTTGCCGAACCAGCGCTCCGGGTCGGGCCGGCGCGAGATCAGGAGGCCGTTGGCGTCGGCCGTCTCCAGGATCGAACCGACGGGCAGGTTGATTTCGTTCACGAACGTGTCGAGCCCGGCCAGGTCCATGGCCGAAAACACCACCGCCACCACCCGGCCGCTGCGGTCGGTGACCGGGTAGGTGAGGTTGATCGTATGGCGGCGGATCACCCGGCCGAACACGTAGTCGCCGGCGATGAAGCGGCGTTCGGCGATCGCGCGCCGGAAATGGCTGCGGTCGCCCAGGTTTACCGGATGCAGCATCGGCACCGCGCTGCAGGTCACCTCGCCGCCCAGTTGGATCAGGCCGAAATTGGCATAGCCTTCGTTACGGTCGAGGACGTCGGCCAGCAGCGCATTGCAGCGCTGGGGCGGGCCCATCAGGTCCGGCACGCTGACCAGGTCGACCAGGATCTGGCGCGCGCGGTCGAGCGACTGGGCTTCGTTGGCCGCGGCCATCCCGGTCAGGCGCTGCAGGTTTTCCTCGGAGGCGCGGATCGCCGCCTCGCGTTCGCGGATGCCGCCCAGTACCGTCATGATGGCGATGGGCGTGATCGCCAGCGCCACCAGCAGCATCAGGCGGCTGCGCAGGCTGTTCAGGCGTAGGCGCTGGAGCAAAGGATTCATGAGGATGTCGGTGAACGTGCGGTTGCGCGTGCACCAAGAAGGTGCAAACGTTCTGTATTGTACTAAAACAATGCTGTCGGATATACCGCTTGTCGACTGTCGCTCAACATTGCTTGACACTTAAAGCATCTGCCCATGTAAGATGTCGGCAACACCAAATCAGGAGCGGGAATGAACATCGTGTGCGTGGGCGGCGGTCCGGCCGGATTGTATTTCGGCCTCCTGATGAAGAAGCGCCATCCGGACTACGCCGTCACCGTCGTCGAACGCAACCGCGCCAGCGACACCTTCGGCTGGGGCGTGGTGTTTTCCGACCAGACGCTCGGCCACCTGGCCGGGGCCGACGAGGACAGCGCGCGCGCCATCCTGCAGTCCTTCAACCACTGGGACGCGATCGACGTCCACTTCAAGGGACGCAGCCTTACCTCCGGCGGGCACGGCTTCTGCGGCATCGGCCGCAAGCGCCTGCTGAACATCCTGCAGGAGCGAGGCGCCGCGCTGGGCGTGCGCCTGGAATTCGAGCACGAGGTGCGCGACGACGCCGAGCTGGCGCGCGCCTACTGTGCCGACCTGGTGGTGGCCTGCGACGGCGTCAACAGCGCGATACGCCAGCGCCATGCCGAGGTATTCCAGCCTGAAGTCGAACAGCGCCACTGCCGCTTCGTCTGGCTCGGCACGCGCAAGAAATTCGACGCCTTCACCTTCGCTTTCGAAGAGACCGATCACGGCTGGTTCCAGGCCCACGCCTACCAGTACGACGGCGACACGTCGACATTTATCGTGGAGACACCCGAGGAAACCTGGCGCGCCGCCGGCCTGGAGGCGATGGACCAGCAGGAAGCGCTGGCCTACTGCGAGCGGCTGTTCGCGCGCTACCTCGACGGCCAGCCGCTGATGGCCAATGCGGCCCACCTGCGCGGCTTGGGCATGTGGATCCGCTTCCCGCGCATTGCCTGCCGCCGCTGGGTCCACTTCCACGATATCGATGGGCGCCGCGTGCCCGTGGTCCTGATGGGCGACGCCGCCCATACCGCGCACTTCTCGATCGGCTCCGGCACCAAGCTGGCGCTGGAAGACGCGATCGAACTGGCGCGCTGCCTCGACGACCCGTCCGTGCCGATGGAGCAGGCCCTCGGCGCCTACGAGGAAGCGCGCCGGGTCGAGGTGCTCAAGCTGCAGAGCGCGGCGCGCAATTCGATGGAATGGTTCGAGAACGTCAAGCGCTACACGGCGCTGGAGGCCGAGCAGTTCGCCTATTCGCTGCTCACGCGCAGCCAGCGCCTGTCGCACGAAAACCTGCGCCTGCGCGACCCCGATTACGTGTCCGGTTTCGAGCGCTGGTTTGCCGAGCAGGCGGCGGCGCAGGCGGGGGTAGAGGCACCAGGCGGCTTCACGCCGCCGATGTTCACGCCCTATAAGGTGCGCGGCGTCCTCTTGAAGAACCGCGTGATCGTCTCGCCGATGGCGCAATACTCGGCGCTGGACGGCACGGTGGGCGATTTTCACCTGGCCCACCTGGGTGCGCGCGCCCTTGGCGGCGCGGCGCTGGTGATGGCCGAGATGACTTGCGTTTCCAGCGACGCGCGCATCACGCCCGGCTGCCCCGGCCTGTACACGGCGCAGCACACGGCGGCCTGGAAACGCATCGTCGACTTCGTGCACGCGCAGTCCGACGCGAAGATCGGCGTGCAGCTGGGCCACGCCGGGGCCAAGGGCTCGACCCGGCCGATGTGGGACGGGATCGACCTGCCGCTCGCCGAGGGCAACTGGCCGCTGGTCTCGAGCTCGCCCCAGCAATACCTGAAAGGGGTGTCGCAGGTGGCGCGCCAAGCCAGCCTGGCTGACCTGGAACGCATCAAGCATGACTTTGTGCGCGCCACCGAGGCGGCGCACGAGGCGGGCTTCGACTGGCTGGAACTGCACTGCGCCCACGGCTACCTGCTGTCGAGTTTTATCTCCCCGCTGACCAACCGCCGCCAGGACGCCTATGGCGGCAGCCTGGAAAACCGCTGCCGCTATCCGCTCGAGGTGTTCGCCGCGATCCGCGCCGCCTGGCCCGCGGACAAACCGATCAGCGTGCGGCTGTCGGCCCACGATTGGGTCGACGGCGGGATTACCCCGGACGATGCGGTGGCGATCGCGCGCCTGTTCAAGGAGCTTGGGGCCGACATGATCGATTGCTCTTCGGGCCAGGTCAGCAAGGAAGAAAAGCCCGTGTATGGACGTATGTACCAAGCCCCGTTCGCCGACCGCATCCGCAACGAGGCCGGCATCCCCACCATCGCGGTCGGCTCGATCTACGTGGCGGACCACGTGAACGGCATCGTCTCGGCCGGCCGCGCCGACCTGTGCGCCGTCGCCCGGCCGCACCTGGCCAACCCGGCCTGGACCTTGAACGAGGCGGCGCGCATCGGCTATACGGGCGCCGCCTGGCCGCGCCAGTACCAGTCCGGCAAGCTGCAGCTCGAACGCAACCTGGAACGCGAGCGCCAGCTGCAGGCGCTGGGTGGCGGCTTGAGCCCGCAGCAGCTGGCCGCGCGTCTGCTCGAAGGCTGAATCCATTTCATCAGGAGTTACCGCATGCATTATTTACCGGGCGAAGCGCACCGGCTGCCGGGCAGCCGCGCCGGCCTTGCCGGCTACCAGACCACCCATTTCCAGTACGCCGTGCAGGACCGGGTGGCGACCATCACCTTGAACCGCCCGGAGCGCAAGAATCCGCTCACCTTCGACTCCTACGCCGAGCTGCGCGACCTGTTCCGCGCCCTGGCCTATGCGGACGACGTCAAGGCGGTCGTCATCGCCGGCGCCGGCGAGAACTTCTGCTCGGGCGGCGACGTGCACGAGATCATCGGGCCGCTGACCAGACTCGACATGCCCGGCCTGCTGGCCTTTACCCGCATGACGGGCGACCTGGTCAAGGCCATGCGCGCCTGCCCGCAACCGATCGTCGCAAGCGTGGACGGGATCTGCGCCGGCGCCGGCGCGATCCTGGCGCTGTCCTCGGACATCCGCTACGGCACCGCGCGCAGCAAGACCGCCTTCCTGTTCACCCGCGTGGGGCTGGCCGGCTGCGACATGGGCGCCTGCGCGCTGCTGCCGCGCGTGATCGGCCAGGGCCGCGCGGCCGAGCTGCTGTATACCGGCCGCGTCATGAAGGGCGAGGAAGCGGAGCGCTGGGGCTTCTTCAATCGCCTGTGCGAGCCGGATACGGTGCTGGCGGATGCGCAGGCCTTTGCTGCAAGCCTGGCTAATGGTCCGACTTTCGCGCACGGCATGACCAAGAAGATGCTGCAGCAGGAGTGGAACATGGGCGTGGACGAGGCCATCGAGGCCGAAGCCCAGGCCCAGGCCATCTGCATGGCGACCAATGACTTCCACCGTGCCTACCACGCCTTCGTGGCCAAGGATGCGCCACGGTTCGAGGGAGATTGAGATGGCGGACCGCGATTACCTCGACTGGCCCTTCCTGGAGCCGCGCCACCGTTCGCTGGCGCTCGAACTCGAGGCCTGGGCGGGGGCGCACCTGGCGCATGCCCACGGCGGCGACGTCGATGCGGCCTGCCGCGCCCTGGTCAAGGAACTCGGCAGCGGCGGCTGGCTGCACCATGCCGTCGGCGGCGCCGGCACGCCGATCGACACCCGCGCCATCTGCCTGATCCGTGAAACGCTGGCGCGCCATGCCGGCCTGGCCGATTTCGCCTTCGCCATGCAGGGCTTGGGCAGCGGCGCGATCTCGCTGTTCGGCACGGCCCGGCAGCAGGATGCCTGGCTGCCGCGCGTGGCGAGCGGCGCGGCCATCGCCGCCTTTGCGCTGTCCGAGCCCCAGGCCGGCTCCGACGTCGCCGCGCTGCAGTGCGCCGCCCGGCTCGACGGCAACAGCTACGTGCTCGATGGCGAGAAGACCTGGATCTCCAACGGCGGCATCGCCGACTTTTATGTCGTGTTCGCCCGCACGGGCGACGGCGGCGGCGAGGGGGGCAGGGGAGCGCGTGGCATTTCCGCCTTCATCGTCGAAGCCGGCACGCCCGGCTTCGACGTCGCCGAACGCATCGACGTGATCGCCCCCCATCCGCTGGCGCGCCTGCGCTTCGCGGGCTGCCGGGTGCCGCTGGCCAACCGCATCGGCGAGGAAGGGCAGGGCTTCAAGGTGGCGATGGCCACGCTCGACGTGTTCCGCACCTCGGTGGCGGCCGCCAGCCTCGGTTTCGCCCGCCGCGCCCTCGACGAAGCCCTGCGCCGTGCCCGCGAGCGGGCCATGTTCGGCAAGACCCTGGCCGACTTCCAGCTGACCCAGGCCAAGCTGGCGCAGATGGCCACCGGCATCGATGCCGCGGCGCTGCTGACCTACCGCGCGGCCTGGATGCGCGACGGGGGCAAGCGCGTGACCAAAGAAGCCGCCATGGCCAAGCTGACCGCGACCGAGACCGCCCAGCAGGTCATCGACGCGGCCGTGCAACTGTTCGGCGGGCAGGGCGTGGTCAGCGGCGAGACCGTCGAGACGCTCTACCGCGAAATCCGCGCGCTGCGCATCTACGAGGGCGCGAGCGAAGTGCAGCTCCTGATCATCGCGCGCGAACTGCTGGCCCAGGAGGGGAACTGATGGATATCCTGCAACCGCCGGGCTGGGTGCGCCCGAAGGGCTATTCGAACGGCATCGCGGTGCGCGGCCGCCAGGTCTACGTCAGCGGCATGGTCGGCTGGGATGCCGAAT
Source organism: Massilia varians (assembly GCF_027923905.1). Taxonomy (NCBI): domain Bacteria; kingdom Pseudomonadati; phylum Pseudomonadota; class Betaproteobacteria; order Burkholderiales; family Oxalobacteraceae; genus Massilia; species Massilia varians. The sequence continues at coordinate 3,694,814 of NZ_AP026966.1, read as the reverse complement.
GCCGCTTCCAGACCGACGATTTCGTGGAACAAACGCGCCAGGCGCTGGAAAACGTGGTCGCCGTGCTGAGGGAGGCGGGCGCCGGCCCCGAGCACATCGTGCGCATGACCTGGTACCTGCTCGACCGGCAGGAATACCTGCAGGCCGGCGCGGCGCTCGGCGCCGCTTACCGCGACGTGATCGGGCGCCATTATCCGACCATGAGCGCGGTGCAGGTAGCTGCGCTGATGGAGGAACGCGCGCGCATCGAAATCGAAGTGACGGCGGTAGTGCCCGACTGAATGGGAAATCCATGCTTGAGCATCTCGTGACCGACCTTGCCTCGCTCGAGGCCCTGTTCGGCGACGTCGCACCGGCGTCGCTGGCCAAGGAAACTGACAGTCTGCATCCTGTCTACGCACGCTGGCTCGCCCAGGCGCGCTTCGCCCTGCTGGCCACCAGCGGGCCGCAGGGACTGGACGTCTCGCCGCGTGGAGACGCCGGGCCGCTGGTGCGGATCGTGGATGAGCACACGCTGCTGCTGCCGGAGCGGCGGGGAAACAATCGGATCGACAGCCTGCGCAACCTGATCGCCGATCCGCGCGTCGGCCTGCTTTTCATGATTCCCGGCGTGGGCGAAACCCTGCGGGTGCGTGGCCGCGCGCAGGTTTCCGTCGAACCGGCCTTGCTCGCGTCGTTCGAATACGAGGGCAAGCGGCCGATCTGCGTCCTGCGCATCGCGGTCGACACGGTCTTCTTCCAGTGCGCGCGCTCCATCCTGCGCTCGCGGCTCTGGCATCCGCAGGAGCACGATACCGCGGGCGTACCGTCACCCGGCGCGATGCTGGCGGCGCTCACCCAAGGCCGGATCGATGGCGGTGCGTATGACAGTGCGCTGCCGCAGCGGCAGCGCGAATCGCTCTACTGAGTCCCCACTCGTGACAGTTCCGGACAGACGCCGCCGCAGGATCGCTCCTACGTCACGACAAGTGTCGAGCACCTTGCCCCTTTTTGGACATCGCGGTAAGTTGGCGGAACCAAACCTGACATCGGGAGAACCGCCATGCGCGCATTGATTGTGACGGCAGCAAGCGCACTGTGCTTGCTCGGCTGTGCGACACCCCAGGAAAAGGCAATGCAGCAACAAGCCGAGATGGAACGCCTGATGACCGTGTACGGGCCGGCATGCACCCAGCTGGGCTTTGCAGCCAATACCGACCCCTGGCGCAACTGTGTTGTCCAGTTGGCCGAGCGCGACGGTGTACGGCGCGGCGGCGTGTCGACCTCGATCTTCGGCGGCTTCGGCAGCGGCGGCCGCAGCGGCCTGGGCATCGGGATCGGCATCGGGCGCTAGCCTGCTCCAGCCACGCGATAAGTGAGTTTCCACGCATATCTTTAGACCAGGACATGGCATCATTCGCGATGAGATCCTCATCCGAAAGGGAAACCATGAAGTTTGCAGTCCATGCCATGCTCGGCTTGTCGCTGGTCGCCGTGCACCCCGTCCATGCCGCCCCCGCGGCGGCGGCGCCGGCCCAGGTGGCGGCGCAAAGCCCCGCCCACATCAAGGCCGTGCAAGACCTGCTGGCCGCCATGCAGGCCGAGAAAACGCTGCGCGGCGTCGCCGCGCGCAGCCGTTATCCGAGCGAAGCACAACGCAAGGAGGTGTTCGCCAAGCTCGACCGCACGCCGCCCGCGGAGGTCTACCGGCGCCTGGCGCTGCCGATGTCGAAGGTGATCTCCGTCGATACCGCGACCGAGATGACCCGTTTCTACAACACGCCCTACGGCAAGCAGCTCATCCAGAACAAGTTCAACAGCGGCCCGCAGATCATGTTCCCGGGCGCCAAGCCGACCGTGCCGCCGGAAGAGAAGAAGGAGCGCGAGCGCGCCGCCTACGTCAAGGCGAGCAAGGAGCTCGCGGATGCGCAGTCGGTGCTGGAGAGCGAAGCCTTCAAGCTGCTGCAGCAGATCAACAAGGGCCGCTAAGCGGCGTGAGCGCCGGCCCGCGCGCATTTCTGGTACGGTCTCTCCAACAGGAATCGATGGAGGCACCATGAACAAGCAGCTCGTACGTGTGATCGAGAACTTCCAGGATGCGGAGCGCGCGCGCCAGGCGCTGCTCGACGCCGGCTTCGAGCGGGACGGCATCGACATCAGCCATACCGGCGACGAGGCGGGGCCGTCGGAAGCCAATTTCACTGTGGGCGACTCGCCCGCGGTGAAGGGCGGCACCGACTACAAGGACGTGTACGCGCCGGGGCTGGAGATCGGCAAGTGCGTCGTCACCGTCACCGCGGACGAATCGCGGCTGGAAAAGGCCGCGTCCATTCTCGAATACCATGGCGCCAGGGACCACGATCCCGCGCATCGCCACTGAAGCGAAGCGGGCGCCTGGCGGCGCCCGCCGTCCCATCAGCTCCAGCTGAGGTCGGTCTTGCTCAGCGGCAGCTGGCGCACCCGCTTGCCCGTCGCGGCAAAGATCGCATTGCACACGGCCGGCGCCAGCGGCGGCAGGGCCGGTTCGCCCAGCCCCGTCACCGGATTGTCGGTCTTGATGAAGTGGGTCTCGATCTTCGTCGGGCTGTCCGGCATGCGCAGCAGAGCGTAATCGTGGAAGTTGCACTGCACGATGCGGCCCTGTTCGATGTTCAGCTCCGGGAACATCATGGTCGACAGGCCGTCGATGACCGAACCTTCCACCTGGTTCTCGGCGCCCGACAGGTTGACGATCTGCGACCCGACGTCGGCCGCCACCACCACCCGGTCCACCTTCAGCTTGCCCTCGCGCGACACGGTCACCTCGGCCACCTGGGCCACATAGCCGCGGTGGCTGAAGTGGAAGGCGATGCCCTGGCCCTGGCCGCGCGGGAAGGTCTTCTTGCCCCAGCCGGCGCGCTGCGCCACTTCGACCAGCACATTGCGCATGCGCGCGACGTCGTAGGCCTGGCCGCGCTCGAAGCTGGCCGGCATCAGGTCCTTGTTTCCCAGCAGCTCGAGGCGGAATGCGAGCGGATCGCGCCCGCCGGCATGCGCCAGTTCGTCGATGAAGCTGTGCAGCACCCAGGAGAACACGCAACTGCCCGGCGCCCGCCATGGGCCCATCGGCACCCGGGTTTCCAGCATGGTCTGCTCGAACAGGCAGTTCTCCAGCCAGCGGCCCGGGAACTCGTCGCTGGACAGATTGCCGCCGCTGCCCGGTTGCAGGACGCTCTTGCCCTCGCGCTCGACGCGGTTAGCGAAGCTCACGAAATGGTTGTGCCAGGCCACCGCCTTGCCCGCCGCATCCACGCCGGCGCGCAGGAAGTGGAAGCCGCCCGGACGGAAGTGGTCGTGCTGCAGGTCGTCCTCGCGGGTCCAGGTCAGCTTGACCGGCGCCGCGACCCACTTCGCGATGGCGGTCGCCTCGACGATGAAGTCCGAGCTCAGCCGGCGCCCGAAACCGCCGCCGCTGCGGATGATGTGCAGCAGGATCTTCTCTTTCGGGATACCGAAGGTGGCCGTCACCAATGCCTGGCCGGAGCCCGGGTTCTGGGTCGGCGCCCACAGTTCCAGCGCGCCGTCTTCCTTGAACCACGCGGTACAGTTCTGCGGCTCCATGCTGGCGTGCGAGATGAAGGGGTAGCTGTAGGCCGCTTCCACCACCTTGGCGGCCTTGCCCAGCGCGCCCGGGACGTCGCCGTCCTTGCGTACCGTGGCCGCGCCGGCCTGTTTCGATGCCGCCTGGGCCTGCGCCGTGTAATCGGCCCAGCTGTGGCCCGCGCCATCGCCTTCGTCCCACGTCACCTGCAACGTGCGGCGGGCGCGCAGCGCGGCCCAGGTCGAGGTGGCGACGATCGCCACGCCCGGCCGCAAGCCGTTCAGGTTGCTTGTGCCTTCGACGATGAAGGCGTCCTTCACGCCCGGCATGGCCTTGATCGCGTCCAGGTTGGCCTTGACGGGCTTGCCGCCGAAGACCGGGCACTTGGCATACACGGCGTACAGCATGCCGGGCAGGCGCACGTCGATCCCGAACAGCGGCTTGCCACTGACGATGGCCGCGTTGTCCACGCCGCCGACGCGGGTGCCCAGCAGCCGGTAGGCGGCCGGGTCCTTCAGCACCACGCTTTTTGCCTCGGGCACCGGCAACTTCGCTGCCGCTTCCACCAGGGCGCCGTAGGCGAGCCGGCGCTTGGTTCCAGTATGGACGACGGCGCCCTTGCTGGCGGCGCACTCGGCCACCGGCACGCCCCAGGCAGTGGCCGCGGCCTGCACCAGCATCATGCGCGCCGCGGCGCCGAGGCGATGGAAATTCTCGTAGTTGTTCGGGGTCGAGGTCGAGCCGCCGGCGCCTTGCGGACCGTAGAGGGCGGTGTCGAGGTCGCCCTGAACGATGCGCACGTCCTTCCAATCGACCTCGAGCTGTTCGGCGATGACCATCGGCAGCGAGGTCTTGATGCCTTGTCCGATCTCGGGCTGCTTCGAGATGAGCGTCACGCGGCCGTCGCGGCCGATGCGGATGAACGCGTTCGGGGTGAAATCCGGCGTGCTGGCCGCGTTGGCGGCTGCGGCCAGCGCGCCTTCGGCCGACATGCCGAGCATGAAGGCGCCGCCGATGGCGGAGCTGCGCAGGAAGCTGCGGCGAGATGGCGAGCGCAATGCGTTCATTTCTTGCCCTTTCCGGTCGAAGCGATCTCGGCTGCGCGGTGGATGCCGGCGCGGATCCGGGTATAGGTCGCGCAGCGGCACAGGTTGCCCGCCATCGCCTCGTCGATCTGGGCGTCGGTCGGCTTCGGATGCTGCTTCAACAGGTGGCAGGCACTCATGATCTGGCCCGACTGGCAGTAGCCGCATTGCGGCACGTCGAGCTCCTGCCAGGCCAGCTGCAGCGGATGGCGGGCGTTCGGGTCGAGACCCTCGATGGTGGTGATCTTCTGCTTGCCCAGGCTGGAGACCGGCGTCAGGCAGGCGCGCGCCGGCACGCCGTCGATGTGCACGGTGCAGGCGCCGCACTGGCCGAGGCCGCAGCCGTACTTGGTGCCGACGAGGCCAAGGGTGTCGCGCAAGGCCCACAGCAGTGGCGTGTCGGGTTCGACGTCCACGGCCTGGTTCTTGCCGTTGATGTGCAGCGTGTATGTACTCATTCGTTGGCCTCGGCGTTTGCAGGGAAGAAATATGAGGGAATCCGCCATGCTAATCCAATCAAGCGCTCTCAACAATATTGATTGTTTGCCGGTCAAAGGGGGCGGTATGGATACAGGGAATATGTAATACTTTGTCATCCTGCTGACTGTATCGCGACAATTCATGCCCCAACAAGGTCCACGCCTGGCCTCGGCGAACCTCAAGCTGCGCCTCGCCTCGGTGGCGGCGGTACTGGTGTTCGCCGCCACCCTCCTGGTAACGCTGTCGACCCTGTCGGTGGCCGAGCGTGGCATGAAGCGCGTGATCGGCGACCAGCAGTTCACCATGCTGTCGGGCGCGGCCTCCTTTATGGACGACCGCCTGGCCGCCAGGCTGGGGCAGATTGAGGCCCTGGCCGCGGGCATTCCTCCGCGGCTGCGCAGCGACTGGGCCGGGCTGCGGCCCTTCCTGTCCGAACAGGTGAAGCTGTGGGGCACCGACGAATACCTGAACCTGGTGGTCTTCGACGGCGACGGCGAGATGCGCCTGTCGGTGCGCGAGCTGCCCGGGCCGACCTCGCTCAATGCACGCGGCACCGACTATTTCGAGCGCACGCTCCAGACGCGCAAGGGCGTGATCTCGCGGCCGATCCGCAGCCGCCTGACGAACAATCACATCGTGGTCTTCAGCGCGCCGATACTGGACGAGTCGGGCGGGGTGGCGGCGGTGCTGACCGGCAGCGTGGACCTGCGGCGTTCCGGCTTCCTGCGCCAGATCAGCACCCTCAAGCCGGGCAAGACCGGCTACCTGTTCCTGATGACGGCCGAGGGCATGGTGATCGACCATCCCGACGAAGCGCGCCTGTTCCGGCACGTCGGCAGCACGCCCGGCGTGAACCAGGGCACCGAGCGCGCCCTGGCCGGCTTCGAAGGCTGGCTGGAAGCGCAAAGCAAGGACGGCACCGATTCGATCTATGCCTACAAGCGCCTGCGCAGCACCGGATGGATCCTGGCGGCGCGCTATCCGAGCGACGAGGCGTTCGCGCCGATGGACAGGATGCGCCACAACGCCTTTTTCAGCGCCGGCGGGCTGGCGCTCGCGGCCGGCCTGCTGGCCTGGGTGCTGGTGTTCCGGCTGCTGGCGCCGCTGCAGGAGCTGCGCGACAACGTCGCCGCGATCCGCATGGATGGCGCCGCGATCGACGTCCTGCGCGACGGACGCAAGGATGAAATCGGCGAACTGGGGCGGGCCTTCCATGCGCTGATGGCCGAGCGCGAGCTGGCCGAAAACGAGCGGGCGGAAAGCGAGCGGCGCCTGCGCATGATCACGGATAACCTCCCGGTCCTGATTTCCTATATCGACCGCCACCATTGCTTCCGCTTCGGAAACGCGACCTACGAAAAATGGTTCGGCATCTCGCCGGAGCAACTGGTCGGGATGCCGGTTGCGAAACTGCTGGGCGCGGAAACCGAGGCCGACCTTTCTCCGCACCTGGAACAGGCTTTCGGCGGGCAGGCGGTGACGCATGAGGTGCGCATCCCGGTGCAGGGTGAGCCGCGCATCCTGCAGGCGACCTACATCCCCGACCAGCAGCCGGACGGCAGGGTGGCGGGGGTGTACGCGCTGGTGCACGACATGACCCACGTGAAGGAAGTCGAGGAACAGCTGCGGCAGCTGGCGCGGGTCGACACCCTGACCGGCATCGCCAACCGGCGCATGTTCGGCGAGACCCTGCACCACGCGCTCGACCGCGCGCGCCGCAGCGGCAAGCCGCTGGCCCTGGCCTACCTGGACATCGACCACTTCAAGAAGATCAACGATACCCATGGGCACGGCGTCGGCGACGAAGTCCTGAAGGAATTCGCACGCCGCCTCGGCGCCGGCGTGCGCGCCACCGATACCCCGGCGCGCCTGTCGGGCGACGAGTTCGTGGTCATCCTCGAGGAAATCGGCACGCGCGTCGAGGCCGAGCACATCGCGGAAAAAATCGTGGAGAGCATGCGGGTGCCGTTTTCCACCAGCGCCGGCCCGGTACACGCCTCGACCAGCGTCGGCGTGGCCTTGTCGCAGCCGCGCCAGGCGCAGGAGCAGTTGCTGGCGGCCGCGGACAGCGCGCTGTACCTGGCGAAGGGGCAGGGCAGGAACGGCTACGCATTCTTCGAGGGCTGAGGGCCTACAGCCCCTGCGGATAGGTCTCCGGCGGCTCGTCCGAATGCCAGCCACTGGTCGCATCGAGCGGCGTCACCGCGCTGGTATGGTCGATGTGGATCACCGCATCGAACTGGCGCGCCAGTTGGGCCATGAAGTAATGGCTCTGGCGCTCGCTGCGCGGCAGGTAGAGCACGCCGATGGCGCGCTCCAGCCGTTCTTCCATCAGCAGGTCGCGCGCCGCGCCGGGTGTGCGCAGCGGCAGGAAGAAGCGCTCCATGCCGACGCTGTGCTGCAGGTGCTCGTAGCTGCCGGGCATGCCGGGCCGGACCTGCTTGTGTTCGGCCGGGCCGTCCCATTCGGAGGCCGCCGTCACCCGGCCGTCGTAGGTGGTGAAACCGATCAGGCAGGCATCCTGGCCGTAGGCCTTGCGCGCCAGTTCGCCCACGTTCCATTCGCCCTGGCGCCCGATCTCGGTGGCGCGCGCGTCGCCGATGTGCGAATTGTGCTCCCAGACGACGATCCTGGCCGGCTTGCCCGCGCGCCCCAGGTGGCGCGCGAGCGCATCGAGGGTTTCGGCCATGTGGCTGTCACGCAGGTTCCAGGACGAGATGCGCCCGCGGAACATGGTGCGGTAGTATTCCTCGGCATTCTTCACCAGGCGCGCATTCTGCTGGGCGTAGAAGAAGGCATCTTCGGCGCTGGCGCCGTCGGCCTGCATGTAGTCGAAGGCGCGCTGCTGCAAATCCTGCAGCGCCGCGTTGACGCCTTGCTGGCACGACTCCGACAGGCCGACGCCGGCCGCATAGCCGTAGTGCTGGCTGTCCTGGCCGTAGTGGTCGAAGCAGGCGTAGCGGCGCCGGGTTTCTTGTGCGGCAACCGGATCGACCTGTTCCAGGTAGCGCAGCACTTCCTGGATCGAGGTGAACAGGCTGTACAGGTCGAGCCCATAGAAACCGGCTTTGGTCTTGCCGCCCCCGGCGCCGGCGGCGTCGTTGCGAGCGCGCAGCCACTCCACGAAAGCCAGCACCGAGGTGTTGCGCCACATCCAGGCGGGAAAGCGTTCGAAGCCGGACAGGGCGGCGCGTCCGTCGGGGTCCGCGCCTTCGCCACGCACGTAGCGGTTGACGCGCCAGGCATCGGGCCAGTCGGCCTCGACCGCCACAGCGGTGAAGCCTTTTTCCTCGATCAGGCGCTGCGTGATGCGTGCGCGCTCATCGTAGAACTCGGCGCTACCATGGGTGGCTTCGCCGAGCAGCACGAAGCGCGCATCGCCGACCAGATCGAGGAGCGCGTCGTAGTCGGACGCGCTGCCGGTGAGCGGCCGGGCCGCCGCCCGCAGGACGGCGGTGTCATGCTGGGTAGCGCTGGCCATGGACGCATCGCCTCGCTCAGTGCAGGTAGCGGCTGCCGGACTGCTCGGCCGGCGGGATCACCGGCGCCTGGCCGTGCTCGTCCTGGTGCTTCATCTGCGGGAGCCTGGCCGGAATGTTGTCGCTGACGCGGTAGGTCTTGTCGCGGGTGCCTTGCCACAGCAGGGCCAGGCCGGCCAGTCCGATCAGCAGGCCGCCCGGAGAGCGGCGCATCAGGCTGAGCAGGCCCAGCATGCCGCCGCCCACCAGGGCCGGATGGGCGCCTTCCAGATAGTCGGGGCCGCGTCCGTCCCGGGCGCCGCCGCGGGAGCCGCGCAGCCACGCGGACAGTCCGCCGCGCTCGCGCTGCTCGGCGCCGTAATCGCGGGCCGGTTCATAGCGGTTGGAGGGCGCCGGCGTACGGCCGGCATCGGCGTCATAGCCGCGCACGCCGCTGTCCTCGGCCGCAGTCTTGGCGCGCTCGCGGAGGCGTTGAGCACTGTCTTCCAGGCGATGGGTGGCTTCCTGGACGCCGTGGCGGGCGCGCTCGAGCATCGGCGCCGCCTGCGCCTGCACGCGATCGGCGCCGCGCGACAGGGCGTTGGCGGCGCTGTCCTTGAGCCCGGCCAGGCGGTCGCCGGCGCCGTGCAGCACACCGTCGACCGTCGCCCCGGTACGGGCGCCGGCGGCGCGCATCGCGGACAGTGCGCGCGAACGGCGCGCCGTGCCGCGCTCGGGATCGAGCAGGTACATCAGCAGCGCTCCCGCCGCTGCCGCACCCAGCCATTTGCCCACGCTGCCCACATCGGTTGCCGTCTCGGTTGGAATTGGTTTCATGTCCGCTCCTTTCTGTTGTCCTTGTTCCCCTGCTGCCCACCATCCGGTGCGGCGGGCGCCGCCCATGCCTGTGCCAGCAGGTCCTGTACTTCTTCGTCTTCCGTCTGCCCGAACGACCGGTAGAACTGGCCGACCGCTTGAAAGCGGGAAGGGGCAAGCGGACAGACGACTTCGTCGGCTTCTCGCGCGAGCCGTTCGAGGGTGTCGGGCGCGCCCACCGGCGCCGCCACCACCAGCCGCGCGACCTGGTGCTTGCGCGCGACCTGGACCGCGGCCAGCATGCTGGCCCCGGTCGCAATGCCATCGTCGACCAGGATCACGCAGCGGCCCGCGAGCCGCGGCGGCGGGCGTCCACCGCGGTAGAGGCGGTCGCGCCGTTCGAGCTCGGCCAGTTCGCGCGCGGCCACCCGCTCCACCTGTTCCTGCGTCACGCCCAGCAGGCCGGGCACCCCCGGCTGCAGCACGCGCACGCCGCCGCTGCCGATCGCGCCCATCGCGTACTCCTCGTTGCCGGGCATGCCCAGCTTGCGCACCAGCAGGACGTCGAGCTCGGCGCCGAGGGCCTGGGCCACCGCGAAGGCCACCGGCACGCCGCCGCGCGGCAGGCCGAGCACGATCGGGTCGGCCCCGCCGGCGAGATGGCGCAAGCTGCGCGCCAGTTGTCGGCCGGCGTGGGCGCGGTCCTTGTAGCCTTCGGTTTCCGGCATGGTGAAACGCATAGAACAAACCGAACCATCGTAAAATGCAAAACGGCCGCGCCGCGCCGCGGCAGGGCGCCGCAACGCGGGACACGGACCATGGATGGCGCCGGGCGCGTGGCCGGCGATTACTGGATGGTCAGGCGGCGTGCTTCAGTACCCTGCTTTTTGGGCAGGCTCAGCTGCAGTACGCCGTTCTCCAGCTTGGCCTGTGCCGCACCGTCGTCGACTTCGGTGGGCAGGGCGAAGCTGCGCATGAACCTGCGTGCGGTACGTTCAGCATACACCACGGTTTCACCCTCGCGGCGTTCGTTTGCCGAGCGGCATTCCGCCTCGATGGTAATGCGCTGCCCGTCGACCGACACCTTGACGTCCTCCTTGTTCACGCCGGGGAGTTCGGCCTGGATTTCGTAGGTCTTTTCGGTCTCGCTGACGTCGACCCGCGGCGTCGCCGCGCCTTCGCCGGCCCATTGCCCGCCCTGTGCGAGCGGCGCGAAGAAGTCCTGGAACATGCTCTCGACCATGCGCCCGAACTGGTCCTCGACGGCGCCCGGACGGTAGGCCGGGAGCGGGCTATTGCCCCGTCTAATGAGATTCATGATGGCCTCCATGGATAGACATTGAGCGTGCCGGCGGATGCCGGCAATGTCTTTATAGGTCGGAGGCGGGGCGTTTTCAAGCGGGCGGGGCAGGCGCCGGCCTGGACCCCGCCATCCCTCATCCGAGCAGGCGGCGATGGAAGCGCACATGGTCTTCCACGAAGGTCGAGATGAAATAGTAGCCATGGTCGTAGCCCGCATGCCGGCGCAGCGTCAAGGGCTGGCCGGCACGCGCGCAGGCATCCTCGAAGGCTTCCGGATACAGCTGCTCGGCCAGGAATTTGTCGGCCAGCCCCTGGTCGATCAGGATCCCGCCGGGGAAGGGCGCCGTGTCCATCGCGGCCATCAGTTCGCTCGCGTCGTACTGGCGCCAGGATTCCTGGTCGCTGCCCAGGTAGCCGCCGAAGGCCTTCTGACCCCACGGGCAGCGCATCGGCGCCGCGATCGGCGCGAACGCCGACACCGAACGGAACAGGGTGGGATTGCGCAGCGCCATCATGAGCGCGCCATGTCCGCCCATCGAGTGCCCGAAGATGCCGACCCGCGCCGGGTCGGCCGGCAGTTGGGCCAGCACCAGTTCGCGCAGTTCCAGCACGTGGCTGTACATGCGGTAGTGCTGCGACCATGGGGCTTGGGTAGCGTCGACGTAGAAGCCGGCGCCCGCGCCGAAGTCCCAGCTGTCGGTTTCGCCGGGCGCGCCGGCGCCGCGCGGGCTGGTGTCGGGCGTGACCAGGATCAGGCCTTCCTGTGCCGCCACGCGCTGGGCGCCGGCCTTGATCATGAAGGTTTCTTCGGTGCAGGTCAGACCGGCCAGGTAGAACAGAACAGGGAGGCGTTTACCTTCGGCGCCGGGCGGCAGGTAGACGGAAAAGCGCATCGGCAGGCCGATGGCGGCCGAATCGACACGGTAAAAACGCTGGACGCCGCCGAAGCAGGCATGTTCGCTGAGAAGTTCGAGCATGGGTTCGCTGGATAAGTGGTCAATCCCGCAAGTATGCCCTGTGCCGTCCCGGCTTGCCAGTCAGACGAATCCGAGTGCGCCCATCAGGGCGCCGGCCCCGAGCAGCCACAGCAGGTGCAGGCGGGTGCGCCAGATGACGAGGCAGCTCGCCCCGGCGAGCAGCCAGACCGGCCAGCTGCCGTGCGCCGGACCGGCGCCGGCGAGCAGCCAGCTGGTGGCCAGCAGCATGCCGATCACGGTCGGCGCCATGCCGAGCCGGAAGGCGCGCACCGTGCGCAGCTCGCGATTGCGGTGTCCCCACTGCGCGACCTGGTAATTGAGGATGGAAGAGGGCAGCAGGATGCCGGCCATGGCCAGCGCCACGCCGCCCAGGGCGGCGCCGAGGCTGCCGGTGTTCATGCCCAGGTGCCAGCCCATCAGTGCGACGAACAGCACGTTCGGTCCCGGCGCCGCCTGCGCCAGCGCGATCGCATCGCTGAACTGGGAAGGGGCCAGCCAGCCCTCCTCTTCGACCAGGAAGCGCTGCATGTCGGCGCTCACCGAGATCGCGCCGCCGAACTGCATCAGCGACAGCATCAGGAAATGGACGAACAAGTTGAGCCAGTCGTGCCAGCCCAGGACGAGGAGCGGCGCCGTCGTCATCGCAAGCCGCGCCAGGCCAGCACGAAGCCGAGCCCGCCCAGCGCGGGCAGCACCCAGAGCAGCGGTGCGCGCAGCCAGGCCAGCAGGGCAAAAGCCGCCGCCGCGATGCCGATCGACCAGGGCAGCGGGATCGGGTTCTTCGCCAAGGCGCTGGACAGCTTGAGGCCAGTGGCGGCGATCAGGCCGGCCGACACGGCCGCCATGCCGCGCAGCGCGCCGGTCACCGCGGGGTGATCCGCGTACTGCGCGTGGAAGGCCGCCAGCACCAGCACCAGCAGCAGCGGCAAGGCGAGCAGTCCAGCGGCCGCGGCCACGGCCCCGGGCAGGCCGAACCAGCGGGCGCCGATCATGATCGACAGGTTGAGCACGTTCGGCCCGGGCATGATCTGCGCCACGGCCCAGTCCTCGATGAATTCCTCCTGCGTCAGCCAGCGCTTGCGCTCGACGATCTCGCGCTGGACCACCGCGAGCACGCCGCCGAAGCCTTGCAGGGCAAGGACGGTAAACGAGACGAACAGGTCGGCCAGCGACGCCGGACGGAGACGGTCCGGATCGGGATGGGTGGCAGGCGTAGCGCGCATCCCGGGATGGTCGTCGCGCCGCTGCCAGCCTGTCATGCGGGGCGGGCGCTCAGCCGCCGCCGATGCCGCGCATCACCTTGCCGGTGCCGCCGCAGTTGGAGCAGGGCCGGCCGTCGGACAGCTTGCCGCTGCCGGCGCAGGCTTCACAGACGTCTTCGCCGGCGCCGGGCGTGTCGGGTTCGGCTTCGTCACCAGGGTTCAGATCGGGATCGGGGTGCATGCTCATGGCGTCCTCGCAGTAGTTGGTTGCGCGGCCATTGTAGGCGGCGCCGGCGCGGGGCGGCGCAGCGCTGACCTTGCAGACGGGCCGGGCTTATACACAAAAATTGCCGTAAAATAATTTTGTGCATCTCCGTGCCAGTTGCGCGACAGTAGCGTGTAAACCCTTGATTTGTGGGCCTATCGTGATTGCCTTCCCAATAGGCAAATTGTTGAAAGCCGCACGGATGGCCGCATCCGGCGTGTCAAGCCCCCGCTTTTCCACATAGTTATTCACAGACTTTGTGGATATCAGGAAAACTTTTTAGTTATTAACTACTTAGCATGGCTTCTGCATGTAATCCATGACCTGATGCCGGGCAAAACGGGGTTTCAATCGTGCGCAGGCTTGACTATTCCAGGATTGAGGCTTGCGCAAGAGAACTGGATAAATGTACAGTATGACATTCGCAGCCCCCATTTTCCTGTCACCTCCATGTCCGCCGTCCTTGACCAGCCCGCCTCCGACGATCCCTTCGCCGGCCTGAATGCCGAACAGCGCGCGGCGGTCGAGCACGACATCGGCGCCGCCGGCGCGCGGCCGCTGCTGGTGGTGGCCGGGGCGGGCTCGGGCAAGACCAATACGCTGGCGCACCGGGTCGCACGCCTGATCCAGGCTGGCGCCGATCCCCAGCGCATCCTGCTGCTGAGCTTCTCGCGGCGTGCCGCCGGGGAGCTGGGGCAGCGCGCCGGCGGCGTGCTGCAGCGCCTGCTCGGCAAGGGCGGCAGCGCCAACGCGGCCCAGCTGAGCTTGCCCTGGTCCGGCACCTTCCACGCGATCGGCGCGCGCCTGCTGCGCGAGTATGCCGGCCGCATCGGCCTGGACGAATCCTTCACCATCCACGACCGTGGCGACGCCGAAGACCTGATGGGACTGGTGCGCCACGAGATCGGCCTGTCAACGACGGAAAAGCGCTTTCCGCTGAAGGGCACCTGCCTGTCGATCTATTCGCGCGTGGTCAACAGCCGCGAGCCCCTGGAGGCGGTGCTGCAATCCACCTTCCCCTGGTGCAGCGAGTGGGAAGGGCAACTGAAGACCCTGTTCGGCGCCTACGTCGATGCCAAGCAGGAGCAGAACGTGCTCGATTACGACGACCTGCTGCTGTTCTGGTCGGAGATGGCGAGCGACCCGGAGCTGGGGCTTGAACTGGGCGGGCGCTTCGACCACGTGCTGGTGGACGAATACCAGGACACCAACCGCCTGCAGGGGGCAATCGTCACCGGCATGAAGCCCACCGGCGCGGGCGTGATGGTGGTCGGTGACGATGCCCAGTCGATCTATGCCTTTCGCGGCGCCACCGTGCGCAACATCCTCGACTTCCCGAAGCAGTTCACGCAGAGCGCCCACGTCATCACGCTGGAGCGCAACTACCGCTCGACCCAGCCTATCCTGGACGCTTCCAACGCCGTCATCGCGGCCGCCCGCGAACGCCACGCCAAGACGCTCTGGACCGACAAGACATCCAGCCTCAAGCCGCAACTGGTCCTGATCCCGGACGAAGCCGAGCAGGCGCGCTGGGTCTGCCGCCGCATCCTGGAGCAGCGCGAGGCCGGCATCGGCTTAAGGTCGCAGGCGGTGCTGTTCCGCGCGGCCAGCCACAGCGCCGCGCTGGAGCTGGAGCTGATGCGCCGCAACATCCCCTTCGTGAAGTTCGGCGGCCTGAAGTTCCTGGAAGCGGCCCACATCAAGGACGTGCTGGCGGTGCTGCGCTTCGCCCAGAACCCCAGCGGGCGCATGGCGGGCTTTCGCGTCGCCCAGCTGATCCCGGGGATCGGCCCGGCAACGGCCACCCGCCTGCTGGACGCCGTAGGCGAGGCCGCCGACCCGGTGGCGGCGGTGGAGGGCTTCGCCGCGCCGGGCAAGAGCCGCGAGGACTGGGCCGCCTTCAGCGCGCTGTACCGGCGCCTGCGCACGCCCGGCCTGCGCTGGCCGGCCGACATCGAGCTGGTCAAGCAATGGTACTTGCCGATGCTCGAACGCAGGTACGACGACGCCCAGGTGCGCGCCGCCGACGTCGAGCAGCTGGCCGCCCTGGCGGGCGGGCACGCGACGCGCGAGAGCTTCCTGGCCGAGATCACGCTGGACCCGCCCGAAGCCACCAGCGACCGCGCCGGCAGCCCGCTGCTCGACGAAGACTACCTGATCCTATCGACCATCCATTCCGCCAAGGGACAGGAGTGGACATCGGTGACGGTGCTGAACGTGGTGGACGGCTGCATCCCGTCCGACATGAGCACCGGCAGCATTGATGACATCGAAGAAGAGCGGCGCCTGCTCTACGTGGCCATGACCCGCGCCCGCGAACACCTGCACCTGGTGCTGCCGAACCGTTTCTTCATCAAGCAGCAGGCGCAGATGGGCGACCGCCACGTCTATGCCGCGCGCACGCGCTTCATCACCCCAGCCATGCTCAAGCATTTCGAGGAAACCACCTGGCTGAGCGCGGAGACGCAGCAGCTGCGCAAGCCGGTGCCGGAGAGCGTGCGCATGCTGGTGCGGGAGCGGGCCAGGAACGTGTGGAAATAAGCGAAGATCGGCGCACGTTGAGGACTTATCCCCCGTGCGGCGATTTTGTAGGAATATGCCCCAGAGCCCCGCACCGCACGAAAGCGTCGTGTGTGCAAGTCCTTGATTTTTAGAGTTTTTCAATTTGCCTGCGGAACGAGCAATTTGTTGAAACCCGCATCATTACTGGACTTTCGGCTTGTCAAGTAGTGCTTTTCCACATCTTTATCCACAGTTCTTGTGGATATACGAGAATTTCCTATAAAATCAATTGCTTACGTGCGGAGTTTGAGCTTCCTCAAGCTTTGCACCCATTTGCGGCGGCGGCCATGCAGCATGGTGTAGAAAGCCCGTGTTGCGCAAATCAGGCACGCGCGTTGGCGCTGGCCTGCTTCAGGCGATCCAGCTCGGCCAGGAAGCGTTCCGCGGCAAGGCTCGGGGACCACGGTTCCCAGGGCGTGCAGCCGAAATAGGCCGCCAGCGGATCCTGGTCCAGCACGGCGGCGCGGATTTTGAGCGTGCGCCTTACCTCATCGCGGGTCCAGCCGGTCACGTGCACTGCCTCGCTTGCCGCCGCCAGCCGGTCGGCCTGCTTGTGCAGCCCGTGCTCCTTCTCGGTCCAGGCCGGCAAACCATAGCGCAGGAACACCATCTGCTCCAGGCGCTTCGTCAACGCGCGAAAGCCTTCGCCCAGGAAGGGCTTGATCACCGAGATCGCATCGAAGCCGAGCAGGCCTTCCTCGGCGTCGTGCAGCAGCTCGCGCAGTTCCTGCAGGGGCGTGGGCCGGGGAGCGCGGGCGCGGCGCAGCAGCATCACGGTGAGCGAGTGCTGGGCCACGGACAGGGGCAGCGGCCAGGCCGAGTGTCCGCCCCAGCGGTAGGTGCGCGCCAGGCCTAGCGCCAGGTCGGCATCGTCCCAGTCGAAGGGAGTCGGGTTGAGCAGGTCCAGGCGCTTGCCGGATGGCATGCGGACCCAGGCACGCACGTCGGTGCTGGATGAGTTGTGCATGTGCCGATTTTACACACAGGCAGACGCATTCTTTGCATAATTGATACAAGCAAAGATGCTCCAGCGCCAAGTAGCTACACTGGACCGGCTAGGCGGCCCGGCCCGCCGACAGGAGGCGCGATATGATCGATGACACCCAGCTGGAATGCGACGTGCTGGTCGTGGGCGGCGGCATCAACGGCGCGGGTATCGCGCGCGATGCGGCCGGGCGCGGACTGCGGGTGGTCCTGTGCGACAAGGACGACCTCGGTTCCCATACCTCGTCCGCGTCGAGCAAGCTGATCCACGGCGGCCTGCGCTACCTCGAACACCGCGCCTTCGGCCTGGTGCGCAAGGCGCTGCTCGAGCGCGAAATCCTGCTGTGCAGCGCCCCGCACATCATGCATCCGCTGCTCTTCGTGATGCCGCACGACAGCACGCAGCGGCCGGCCTGGCTGATCCGCGCCGGCCTGTTCCTGTACGACCGCCTGGCGCCGCGCGCCTTCCTGCCGGCCTCGAACGCGGTCGCCCTGGCGGGGCATCGCGCCGGCGGCCCGCTCAAGCCGTCCTTCACGCGCGCTTTCGTGTACTCGGACGGCTGGGTCGACGACGCCCGGCTGGTGGTGCTCAATGCGCTCGATGCACACGAGCGCGGCGCGAGCGTGCTGACGCATACGCGCTGCGCGGCCTTCGAGCGCCACTCCCGGTACTGGATGGCGACGCTGGTGCAGGGCGAGCGCAGCTTCACGGTCAAGGCGCGCTGCCTGGTCAACGCGGCCGGGCCGTGGGCGGCGCGGGTCGCCCAGGCCGCGGCCGGCAGCGCTTGCGCGCGCCGCCTGCGCCTGGTCAAGGGCAGCCACATCGTGGTGCCGCGCCTGTTCGACCACGAGTACGCCTACATCTTCCAGCATCCCGACGGCCGCATCGTGTTCGCGATGCCCTATGAGGATGCGTTCACCCTCATCGGCACCACCGACCTCGAGTTCCAGGGCGACCCGGACCAGGTGGCGATCGCCGCGACCGAGACCGCCTATTTGTGCGAGCTCGCCAACCGCTATTTCCGGCGCCGGATCACGCCGGCGAACGTGGTCTGGTCCTACTCGGGCGTGCGCCCTCTGCTCGACGACGACGCCGCCAGCGCCAGCGCGGCCACCCGCGACTACCTGCTCGGACACGACCTTGCCGGCGCGCCGCTGTTGTCTGTGTTCGGGGGCAAGATCACCACCTACCGCAAGCTGGCCGAGCAGGCGGCGGACTGGATCTGCGCCGCGCTCGGGCAGCCCCGGCCGGCTTGGACGGCGCAGGCCGTGCTGCCGGGCGGAGACCTGTTCGGCAGCGTGCCCGCCAGCCGCGCCGTGCTCGAATTCGAGCGCTGGGCGGCCGCGCTGGCAGGCCGCCATCCCTGGCTGCCTGCCGGCCTGGCGCGGCGCTGGGGGCGTGCCTACGGGACCCGTGCCGAAGTCCTCCTGGCCGGCGCCACTGGCCTGGGCGACCTGGGGGAGGAAGTCGCTCCCGGCCTGTACGCGGCCGAGCTGCGCTACCTGATGCGGCACGAGTGGGCCGGCTGCGCCGAGGACGTGCTGTGGCGCCGTACCAAGCTCGGGCTGCACCTGGCGCCGGCTTGCGCGGCCGCGGTCGATGCCTGGATGGATGCCGCGCGCGCCGCCAGCGGGCCGGCCGCGCTGTTCGCACCTGCCTGAGTTCCCGCCGCTTCGCGCTATCATGAGCGTCCCTGTTCAAGGATGGAAAAGCCCATGCGCCTCTACGTCAGTCCCCGCGCCCCCAATCCGCGCCGCGTCACCATGTTCATGGCGGCCAAAGGCATCGACGGCATCGAACTGGTCGACGTCGACCTGAATGCCGGCGCCCACCGCAGCCCGGAATTCACCGCGCTCAATCCGCTGGCGCGGGTACCCGTGCTGGTGCTCGACGATGGCCGCGTGCTGAGCGAGACGCGCGCCATCTGCACCTACCTCGAAGGCCTGTATCCGGAACCCAACCTGATGGGGGTGGACAGCACCGAGCGCGCCTTCATCGAGATGGCCGACCGCCGCATGGAGCTGTACCTGATGCTGGAAACGGCGCTGTGCGTGCGCCATACGCATCCGGGGCTGGCGACCCTGGAGCAGCCGCAGTTTCCCGAGTTCGGCGCCGCGCAGGGACAAAAGATGCGCGCGACGGCGCGCTGGCTCGACGGAGAGCTCGGCAGGCAGCCCTACGTGGCCGGCGACAGGTTCACGATTGCCGACATCACGGCCTTTTGCACGATTGAGTTCGCACGCGGATTGTTGAGGTTCAGGCCGGGGCAGGAGGGGATGGCGCACCTGCAGGCGTGGCGCGACCGGATCGCAGCCGAATACAAAGCTTGATGGGGGAATGAACAAGCTTTGCTTGAACGCGTGGTCGGCTGTGCCGACCGCGCGTCCAGTCAGCCTGAAAATCACCGCACCCGCTTGTACCAGCCCTCATCCGCGAACAGCGGCTGGTAGTCCGCCGCACCGGCGTCGGTGGCGGACAGCTCGCGGTCCAGACCCAGCACCCCGAACAGCGACAGGCTGTCGCGGAACAGGCGCAGCACGCGCTGGCGCAGCAGCGGCCCGAAGTCGGGCAGGGCGTGGCGGCAGATGATGCCGTGGAACTCGTTGAACGAGGCATCCGTCACCAGGCTGTATTGCGCCCAGGTGATGCGTTCGCGCAGGCGCGGCAGCAGGCGCGCTTCGCCGCCCGCAACCTCGAAGTAGTCGCTCAGGCGCCCGCTTCCCCCGCTGGCCTGATACTGCGCCTGCGATTGCGCCAGCTGGTCCAACGGGAGCGACGCGTTGCGCACTTCGAACAGCAGCTCGTCGCTGGCCACGGTGGCAAACACCTCGGTGCGGCCGTACAGTTTCTCCTCGGCCAGCAGGATCGCCAGCGTCCAGGCCTCGGCCACGCCGGCCGGTTCGGCCAGCCAGACCTTGGGCAGGGCGGTCGGACGCAGGCTGTCGCCGAGTGCGGTGCGCAGGCGGCGCGTGTCTTCCGGCAGGTCGAACAGCCGGGTCTGCGGCACCGCCAGCGTGCGCACCAGCTCGTGCGCGACCCCGGCCTCGTGCAGCACCTGCTCCTGCAGGCTCGAGACGGTCCCCAGTCCGCGCGTGCGCATCAGCGCGAACAGCTTGTCGCGCAGGCGCGGGCGCGCATAGCCGCGAAAATCGAATCCGAAGCGCTGGTAGACCGCTTCCAGCAGCAGTTCGAGCTCGAGTTCCTCGGTTGCCTGAAGGCCGCTCAGTCCGGCGAACCCGGACCAGGCGCTCAATTCACCCATCGCCGCGGCCTCAGTGGAGCCAGACACGCATCATCGACAGCAGCTGGGCCACGTCGACCGGCTTGGTGATGTAGTCCGAGGCGCCGGCGGCGATGCACTTGTCGCGGTCACCCTTCATCGCTTTCGCGGTCAGGGTGATGATCGGCAGCGAACGGAACTTCGGGATGCGGCGGATGGCCCGCATCGTGTCGTAGCCATCCATCTCCGGCATCATGATGTCCATCAGGACGATCTCGATGCTCGGATCCTTTTCCAGCACCTCGATGCCGTCGCGGCCGTTCTCGGCGAACAGCACCTGCATCTGCTGGCGCTCCAGCAGCGTGGACAGCGCGAAGATATTGCGCAGGTCGTCGTCGACGATCAAGACCTTGCGGCCGGCCAGGCCGCCGTCCGCCGCATGGATCTCTTCCAGGATGCGGCGCTGCTGCTCGGGCAGGCTGGCCTGCGAACGGTGCAGGAACAGGGCGGTTTCGTCGAGCAGGCGCTCGGGCGAGCGGGCGTCCTTCATGACGATGGTCTTGGCGTAGCGCTTGAGCTTGGTGACCTCCTTGCGCGACAGTTCCTTGGCGGTGTAGATCACCACCGGCAGGTCGCGCAGGCGTTCGTTGGCGCCGATGCGGTCCAGCAGGTCGAAGCCCGAGATGTCCGGCAGGGTCAGGTCCAGCACCATGCAGTCGAAGCGCGCGCTCTCCAGCGCGGACCAAGCGGCGGCGCCCGTGTCCACGGTCACCATGTGGATGTCGGTGTTGCCGATCAGGGCCACGATCGACTCGCGCTGGGCCATGTCGTCTTCCACCACCAGCAGCGAACGCTTGCCGCCCATCAGGAACTTCTGGATGCGCTTGAACTCTTCCTGCAGCGCCTCGCGCCCTACCGGCTTGTTGATGTACGAGATCGCGCCCTGGCGCAGCGCGCGCTCGCGCTCCGCTTGCTGGGACATCACGTGCACCGGGATGTGGCGGGTGTTCGGGTCGCGCTTGAGGCGGTCGAGCACCGTGAAGCCGTCGATGTCCGGCAGGTCGATGTCGAGCAGGATCGCGGACGGCAGGTAGTCGCGGGCGAGGGACAGCGCCGAATCGCCGCGCTGGGTGACGACGCCCTTGAAGTTCTTCTCGCGCGCGAAGTCGAGCAGCACCTTGGCGAAGCGCTCGTCGTCTTCCACGATCAGCACCGAGGGGTCGCCCGGAGTCACCAGGCCGCGGTCGTCCAGCACCGAGGAATATTCGACCAGCGAGCCGGTGTCCACCGCCTCGGAGGTCGCTACTTCGCTGCTTGCCTCCACCGCCGGCTGGTAGGACACCGTGGCGGCTGCTGGAGCCGGCGGCGGGGCCAGGCGGGCCGGCTGCGGCTGGCGGGTCTGCTCGTAGTTGATGAAGCCGGCGCGGTTGTAGGGCAGGTACAGGGTGAAGGTCGAACCGACGTTGACGGTCGACTCGACGCGGATCTCGCCGCCCAGCAGGCGCGCCAGTTCGCGCGAGATCGACAGGCCCAGGCCGGTGCCGCCGTATTTGCGCGCGGTCGAGCCGTCGGCCTGCTGGAATGCCTCGAAGATCAGCTGCAGCTTGTCGGACGGGATCCCGACGCCGGTGTCGCGCACCGAGAAGGCCAGCACCGCGTCGGCATGCACCAGGTTCGGGTGGTCGTGGGTCCAGCCGCTGTTTACCAAGCTGATGGTCAGTTCGACCTGGCCGTGGCTGGTGAACTTGAACGCGTTCGACAGCAGGTTCTTCAGGACCTGCTGCAGGCGCGTGGTGTCGGTCATCACCGCGGTCGGCAGGTTGTCCGCCAGGTCGACCTGGAAGCCCAGGTGCTTGGCTTCCGCCATGTGGCGGAAGGTGCGGTCCACGTAGTTGCGCAGGTTCGAGAAGCGGTATTCCGACACGTCCAGCGTGACGGTGCCGGATTCGATCTTCGACAGGTCGAGAATGT
The DNA here is from genome assembly GCF_027923905.1 of Massilia varians. Classification (NCBI taxonomy): domain Bacteria; kingdom Pseudomonadati; phylum Pseudomonadota; class Betaproteobacteria; order Burkholderiales; family Oxalobacteraceae; genus Massilia; species Massilia varians. The sequence continues at coordinate 3,672,932 of NZ_AP026966.1, read as the reverse complement.
CGTTGATCAGGGTCAAGAGGTCGGAGCCGGAGCCGTGGATGGTCTTCGCGAATTCCACCTGGCGCGCGGACAGGTTGCCTTCCGGGTTATCCGACAGCTGCTGCGCCAGGATCAGGAGCGAGTTCAAGGGCGTGCGCAGTTCATGCGACATATTGGCCAGGAACTCGGACTTGTACTTCGAGGACAGGGCCAGCTGGGTCGCCTTTTCTTCCAGCGCCAGCTTTGCCTGTTCCACCTCGCGGTTCTTGCGTTCCACCTCGATGTTCTGCTCGGACAGCAGGCGCGCCTTCTCGGCCAGTTCCTGGTTGGTCTGCTGCAGTTCCTGGGCGAGGGACTGCGACTGGGTCAGCAGCGATTCGGTACGGCTGTTCGCCTCGATCGTGTTCAGCACCACGCCGATCGATTCCATCAACTGGTCGAGGAAGGACAGGTGGGTTTCGGTGAAGCGGTCCAGCGACGCGATCTCGATGACCGCCTTGACCTGCTGTTCGAACAGGATCGGCAGCACCACGATGTTGTTCGGCGGCGCCGATCCCAGGCCGGACGAGACCACGATGTAGTCGCGCGGCACGTCGGTCAGCCAGATGCGGTTCTTCTCCAGCGCGCACTGGCCCACCAGGCCTTCGCCCGGCAGGAAGGAGGTCGGCAGCTTGCGGCTGGAGCGGTAGCCGTAGGAAGCGATCATGCGCAGGCGCGCGTCGGTCTCCTGCGAGTCCATCATGTAGAACACCCCGTGGTGGGCCGACACCAGCGGCGCCAGTTCCGACAGGATCAGCTTGGTCACGGCCTGCAGGTCGCGCTGGCCCTGCAGCAGGCGGGTGAAGCGCGCCAGGTTGGTCTTGAGCCAGTCCTGCTGCGCGTTCTTCTGCGTGGTCTCCTTCAGGTTGCGGATCATCTCGTTGATGTTGTCCTTCAGGTAGGACACCTCGCCGCGCGCTTCCACCTGAATGGAGCGCGACAGGTCGCCGCGGGTCACCGCGGTCGCCACCTCGCCGATCGCGCGCATCTGGTTGGTCAGGTTCGCCGCCAGCTGGTTGACGTTCTCGGTCAAGTCCTTCCAGGTACCCGCCACACCCGACACGTTGGCCTGGCCGCCGAGCTTGCCCTCGGTACCCACCTCGCGCGCCACGCGGGTCACTTCCGATGCGAACGAGGACAGCTGGTCCACCATGACGTTGATGGTGTCCTTCAGTTCCAGGATCTCGCCCTTCACGTCCACGGTGATCTTTTTGGACAGGTCGCCGCGCGCCACCGCGGTCGTCACCGCCGCGATGTTACGCACCTGGCCGGTCAGGTTCGATGCCATGAAGTTCACGTTGTCGGTCAGGTCCTTCCAGGTGCCGCCGACGCCCGGCACGTAGGCCTGGCCGCCGAGTTTACCCTCGGTACCCACCTCGCGCGCCACCCGGGTCACTTCGGATGCGAACGAGGACAGCTGGTCCACCATGACGTTGATCGTGTTCTTCAGTTCGAGAATCTCGCCCTTCACGTCCACCGTGATCTTCTTGGACAGGTCGCCGTTGGCCACCGCGGTGGTCACCTCCGCGATGTTGCGCACCTGGCCGGTCAGGTTGCCGGCCATCGAGTTCACGCCGTCGGTCAGGTCCTTCCAGGTGCCGGCGACGCCCGGCACGTTCGCCTGGCCGCCCAGGCGGCCTTCGGTACCCACCTCGCGCGCCACCCGGGTCACCTCGGATGCGAAGGAGTTCAGCTGGTCGACCATCACGTTGATGGTGTTCTTCAGCTCGAGAATCTCGCCCTTCACGTCCACCGTGATCTTCTTGGACAGGTCGCCGTTGGCCACCGCGGTGGTCACGTCCGCGATGTTACGCACCTGGCCCGTCAGGTTGCCCGCCATCGAGTTCACCGAGTCGGTCAAGTCCTTCCAGGTCCCCGCGACGCCCTTCACGACCGCCTGGCCGCCCAGCTTGCCTTCGGTGCCGACCTCGCGCGCGACGCGCGTCACCTCGGATGCGAACGAGGACAACTGGTCCACCATGACGTTGATCGTGTTCTTCAGCTCGAGAATCTCGCCCTTCACGTCCACGGTGATCTTCTTGGACAGGTCGCCGTTCGCCACCGCGGTCGTCACCGCCGCGATGTTACGCACCTGGCCCGTCAGGTTCGAGGCCATGAAGTTGACGTTGTCGGTCAAGTCCTTCCAGGTACCCGCGACCCCCGGCACGTAGGCCTGGCCGCCGAGCTTGCCTTCGGTACCCACCTCGCGCGCCACGCGGGTCACCTCGGACGCGAACGAGCGCAACTGGTCCACCATGACGTTGATGGTGTCCTTCAACTGCAGGATCTCGCCGCGCACGTCCACCGTGATCTTCTTGGACAAGTCGCCGTTCGCCACCGCGGTGGTCACCTCGGCGATGTTACGCACCTGCGACGTCAGGTTGCCCGCCATCGAGTTCACCGAGTCGGTCAAGTCCTTCCAGGTGCCCGCCACGCCTTTCACCTGCGCCTGGCCGCCCAGCTTGCCCTCGGTACCCACCTCGCGCGCCACGCGCGTCACCTCGGACGAGAACGAGGACAGCTGCTCCACCATGGTGTTCGCGGTCATCGCCGCGCGCAGGTACTGGCCCTTGAGCGGGTGCCCGTCCACTTCCAGCGCCATGGTCTGCGACAGGTCGCCCTTCGCCACCGCGCCGATGACGCGCGCCATCTCGGTGGTCGGGCGCACCAGGTCGTCGATCAGGGTGTTGACCGAGCTGATGATGGTGGCCCAGCCGCCCACCACGCCCGGCAGGTCGGCGCGCTGGGTCAGGTGGCCCTCGCGGCCGACCACGCGCGACACGTCGGTGACCGTCTCCACCATCTTCTGCTTGGTCTCGATGATGTCGTTCAGGGTGTCGGCAATCTTGCCTGACACGCCAGTCCAGTCCGAGGGCATGCGGACCGAGAAGTCGCCTTTTTTCAGCGCCATCAGGGTGGTCAGCAATAGTTTGACGTCCAACTGTTCGCCCATGTCGGTCATGTTGTTCATCGACTAAATCCTTGTTTCGCGTAGGGGGTGAAAGAGTGCCGCGCCGGTGGGACCGGCGACTGTGAATTGTGAACTGCTGAGAAGATACTCTTGTGCAAAGTCAAGTCAAGCATCGTAATAGGTGAAAGGTGCTGGCGTCAGGAAATCTTGCTAATAAGAAAACCTGGAATGGGCATCCGGCGGAGGGTAACGTAATCCCCATCAATACAGCGCACGATTAGGAGAATGTTCTTGTATCGGAACGACAATTGTGTTGCCGCACAATCTGGCATTCGTCGGCGTTGTGGCAATTGGTGAATATTCTGACGCCAAAGTCATTTACGATAAAACGACAGTCTTGACCCGCATTTGTCCAATGATCGATACCTCTTTATTACTGGGGCTGCTGGAAGCCGGAGACGACCGCATATGGGCGCAGCGTTTGTTCGAGCTCGCGCGCAGCCAGGGTTTCGACCAGATGCTGTATGGCGTTGTACCGTCGCGACATGTGCGCTTTGAACATGCGTTCACGCGCAGCAACTATTCGCTCGCGTGGCGCGACCGTTACGATGCCAACGGCTTCCACTATGTCGATCCGACCGTGGTCCATTGCGTCTCGAACACGCTGCCGCTGGTCTGGGCGCCGTCCACCTTCGGCAACGGGGTGCCCGGCGCACTCTATGAGGAAGCCAGCGCGCACGGCATCCGCAGTGGGGTGACGCTGCCCATCCATGGCCCGCAGGGCGAGCTGGGCATGATCAGCTTCGCCTCCGACCTGCGGCCCGATGCGCCGTTCGAGCGCTCGCTGTTCGAGGCGCTGCCGGCCCTGTCGCTGATCCGTGACTACGCCTTTGCCTCCTCGGCGCGCTTTCGCGAGGCGAAGGCGGAGCCGGAGCTGCCGTGCCTGACCCGGCGCGAGCTGGAAGTGCTGCAGTGGGTCATGGTCGGCAAGTCATCCTGGGAGGTCGCCCGGATCACCAACTGTTCCGAGGCGACCGTCAATTTTCACCTGGCGAACGTGCGCCAGAAGTTCGGCGTGAACACCCGCCAGCAGGCGGTGGTCAAGGCGATTGCCCTGGGCCTGATCACGCCTGAAGATCACCATCGCTGACCCGTCCATTGACGTAGAGGCGCAGCAGGATGGCGACCGGCGCGGGGACCGCGAGGCCGGTCTCGAAGCGGCTGCCACTCGATTGGGTGACGCCAAAGCGGCTCCAGAATTTTTCCTGGCTTTCGCGCTTGGCGATGCGCAGGCGCCGCAGCTCGTGCGGCGCCGAGCGGTACGCGCCGCCCGCCTGTGCCGCCTGTTGCGCTTCCAGTTCCGCCGCCAGTGCTTCGCACATCATCTCGTTTCCCATCTTTGCTCCTTTCCATCAGTGGCTATGCAAACTGCAAGTATTCCACCGTCGGCGCGCATAGCCACCTAGCAGAGCTGATAGTTCCGGTTCTGCCCGTGATGCATGAATCTTGTATGCGAAGTGCATAGATTGATCCACCACAAGGACACCTCGCAAAACCGTCGCGAAGCAGGTTTTTCGAAGTGCCATTAACCAGGGGCTCTAAAATGACGATGCAAATCAAAATCGCAGCACGCCGTGAATTCAAATCCAAAGACCTGTGGGAAATGCATACGCTGCGCGCCAAGGTGTTCAGCGGGCGGCTCGGCTGGGAGGTGCCCGTCATGTCCGGCATGGAGATCGACGGCTACGACGCGCTGGACCCGGCCTATATGGTGATGCGCGAACCCGCCGGCGCGCTGCTCGGCTGCTGGCGCCTGCTGCCGACCGAGGGGCCGTACATGCTCAAGGATTCTTTTCCCCAGCTGCTCGAGGGCCGCGCGGCGCCGAGCGACGCGCACATCTGGGAGCTGTCGCGCTTCGCCCTCGAGACCGACAAGGAAAACCGCTACGGCTTTTCGGACATGACGATGCAGTGCTTCGAGGCAGTGATCCGTTACGGCATCGAGAACGGCCTGACCCACTACGTGACGGTGACCACCACCGCCATGGAGCGCCTGACCCGGCGCGCCGGCGTGGTCACCAGCCGCTTCGGCGAGCCGCAGCGCATCGGGATCGAGAACGCGGTCGCCTTCTATGTGGACGTGCGCGCCACCTGGGAGGCGCTGTATGCGCCCCGCATGACCCCTCAGGCCGCCTGATCCTTGCCGAGCTGGCGGCGCAGGAACGTCCAGGTGAGGGCCCACATGCGCGCGGTCTGCGCATTGTCGGCCGCGCCGGCATGGCCGCCCTCGAGGTTTTCCCAGTACAGCAGATCGTGGCCCTGTTCCAGCATGCGCGCCGCCATCTTGCGCGCATGGCCCGGATGCACGCGGTCGTCGCGGGTCGAGGTCGTGAACAGCACGCGCGGGTAGCGCTCCCCGGCGCGCACCCGGTGGTAGGGCGAGTAGCGGGCCAGCCAGGCCCATTCGGCGGGATCGTCCGGGTCGCCGTACTCGCCCATCCAGGACGCGCCGGCCAGCAGCAGGTGGTAGCGCCGCATGTCGAGCAGCGGCACCTGGCAGACCACGGCATTGAACAGTTCGGGGCGCTGGGTGAGCACGGCGCCCACCAGCAGGCCGCCATTGCTGCCGCCCATGATGCCGAGCCGGCGCGGACTGGTGATGTTGCGTGCAATGAGGTCTTCGGCCACGCCGATGAAGTCGTCGAAGGCGCGCTGGCGGCCTTCTTTCAGTGCCGCCTGGTGCCAGCCGGGACCGAACTCGCCGCCGCCGCGGATGTTGGCGACCACGTAGACGCCGCCGTCTTCCAGCCAGGCGGCGCCGCTGAGCGCGGCATACCCTGGCTTGAGGGAGACCTCGAAGCCGCCGTAGCCATACAGGACCGTCGGGTTGTCGCCGTCCGGCCGGGTGTCGCGGTGCATCACGGCGAAGTAGGGCACGCGGGTGCCGTCGCTCGAGCGCGCCTCGAACTGGTGCACCTGCAGGCCTTCGGCCCGGAAGAAGGCGGGCATGCTTTTCAGCGGCTCGCGCGCCTGCGTGCCCGCTTCCATCAGGTACAGGGTGGACGGCTCGGTGAAGCCGGTCATGGTCAGGAAGTAGCGGTTCGAGGCGATCCGGTCGAAGGCCCAGGTGTCGAGCGCGCCCATGTCGGGCAGCGCGAGGTCGCGCGCCTGCCAGCGGCCGTCCTCGCGGCGCAGTTCGACGATGCGGTTCCTGACCTTGTCGAGCACGGTGAGCAGCAGGGCGTCACGGGTGACCGTCACGCCGTCCAGCGAGGTGCCGGGCGCGGGCAGGAACAGGGCCTCGAAGACCGCCCCGCCGTCGAGAAACGCATCGACATCGGCCGCCAGCAGCGCACCCTGCGGATAGATCGCGCCGCCGGTCTCCCAGCTCGACCTCAGCTCGATCACGAGCTGGTCGCGCACCGCGAAGGCATTCGCATCCTCCGGCTTGGGCACCTTGATGAGGCGGCCGCCGCGCCGCAGGAACAGCTCGCTGCTGTAGAAGCCGATCTGGCGCTGCACGAACGCGCGCTCGAAGCCGGGCGTCGCATCGACCCAGGCCGAGGCGGACAGGTCGTCCGGCCGGGCCTCGAACACCGTCGCGGCGGCCGCGAGCGGAGTGCCGCGCCGCCACTCCTTGACGATGCGCGGATAGCCGGAGTCGGTCAGGGAGCCGGGGCCGAAGTCGGTGCCGACGAACAGGGTGTCCTGGTCGATCCAGGCGACGTCGCTCTTGGCCTCCGGCAGGACGAAGCCATCGCTCACGAAGCGGCGCTCAATCGCGTCGAATTCGCGCACCACGCGGGCGTCGCCGCCGCCGCGCGACAGCGAGACCAGGCAGCGCGCGCCATCGGGTTCGAGCCAGGTGACGCCGCCCCAGACCCAGTTCTCGCCTTCCTCGCGCGCAAGCAGGTCGAGGTCGATCAGGGTCTCCCAGGCCGGCGCCTCCTTGCGGTACTCGTCGAGGGTGGTGCGGCGCCAGATCCCGCGCGCGTGCACGGCGTCGCGCCAGTAGTTGTACAGCAGGCCGGCATGGCAGCCGGCGTAGGGAATCTTCTCGTCGGAGTCGAGGATGGCGCGCAGGCGGGCGCGCAGGGCGCCGTAGGCAGGCTGCGCTTCCAGCTCGGCCTCGGTGATCCGGTTGCGCCCTTCGACCCAGGCGCGGGCCCGGGCGCCGTCGACCTCTTCGAGCCAGAGGTAGGGGTCGTCGGGGGCGGATGGCGTCGTGGCTGAATTCATTGGCTGCGATGTGAATATTGTTGAGCAAGCCGGGCCTGCGTTTGCCTATACTAGCAACATCGAGCAGGCAGATCCCGCACTCCAGAGCATGGATTCTTCAATGACCGCTAGTTCCGCAGTGAATACGCCCGGTGCGGCCCAGCAGGGCGCGAGCGCCGCCCCCTGGGTGGCCGGGCTCGCGCTGTCGCTCGCGGTCGGGGCGCTGTGCTACCGCGTCGCCGCCGGGGCGGTCGAGGACGACGCGCGGCGGCGCTTCGAGACCGTGGCGCGGCTGGCCCAGGAGCGCGTGTCGAACGCCATCGTCTCGTATACCCAGGTGGTGCGCGGGTTGGCCGCCCTGCATACTGCCGGCGAAGGTCCGCTGACGCGGCTGCGCCTGCACCGCTACGTGAAGGCGCTTGACCTGCCGGCACAGTTTCCGGCGATCGAGGCGGTGTCCTTCATCGCCTACGTGCCCGATGCCCGGCGCGAGGCTTTCGTCGCAGGCGTGCGCCAGGACCGCAGCGTCGACCCGCGCGGCTATCCGGATTTCGACATCCGGCCGGCCGGCCGCCGTCCCTGGTATGCCGTGATCACCTGGGTCGAGCCGGCCGCGCAGCCGAACGACCGGCTCGGCGTCGACATCGCGGCCCAGCCCCACATCGCCGCGGTGGTGGCCCGCACGCGCGACGAGGGCAGCCTCGGCGCATCCGGCAATCCGGTGCGCCTGCAGCATCCCACCCCGCACACGGCGCTCGGCATGCGCGAGCAGCTGTACCTGGGCGGCGGTCTGCCGGCCACGGTGCAGGAGCGGCGCGCACGCTACATGGGCAGTATCGGGATTGCGTTCTCGGTCGACGAACTGGTGCGCCGCGCGCTCGGCCCGCAAGGAGGCCAGCCGGTGGCGCTCAGCCTGTACAGCGAGACCGGGCCGGCCGGAAAAACGCCGTCCGGGACGCCGCTCGCCCTGGATCCGGGCGACCGCCTGCTGCTGGGGCCGGACGTGCGCGGCCAGCCCACGGCGGCAGGGCGCTTCACGACCCTGCTTCCGATCGACTATGCCGGCACCCGCTGGAAAGCCCATTTTTCGGCCGACCGCGCAGCGATGGCGGCAGGCACCGACCGTACCCTGCCGCTGCTGGCCTTCGGCTCCGGCTTCGGGGTGAGCCTGCTGGGCTTCGCCCTGTTCTTCAACCTGTACCGCTCGCGCCGCGCCGCGCTCGACCAGCGCCTGCTGCTCGATTCGGTGCTGGACAACCTGGACGCCTATGTCTACCTGAAGGACAGCGCGCGCCGCTTCCGCTACGTGAACGCGAAAATCGCGGCGCTGCTCGGGCGCCCGGCGGCCGAGATCGTGGGCCAGCGCGACCTCGACGTGATCTCGGCGGGCAATGCCGAGCAGAACTGGGAACGCGACCGCGCCGTGCTGGAGGGCGGCGAGCGCCACGCCTGCCAGGTCGAACTGGCGCTGCCGGACGGCAGCGTGCGCCAGATGTGGAGCGTACGCGTGCCCCTTTACCCGGAGGGCGAGATGCCGGCGGTGCTGTGCATCTCGACCGACGTCACGGCGCTGCACGAGCTCAAGGCGCGCGCCGACGCCGCCAACCGGGCGAAAAGCGACTTCCTGTCGAACATGAGCCACGAAATCCGCACGCCGATGAACAGTATCATCGGCATGACCCACCTGGCGCTGCAGGCGCATCCCGATCCGCAGCTGCGCGGCTACCTGGACAAGATCTACCACTCGGGCCAGCACCTGCTGGGCATCATCAACGACATTCTCGACTTTTCCAAGATCGAGGCCGGCAAGCTGGAACTGGCGACCCGCGGCTTCATGCTCGAGCGGGTCATGCGCAACGTCGAGCAGCAGCTGGGACAGGCGGCCGCCGGCAAGGGACTGGGCTTCGACATCGAGATCGCCCCCGAGCTGATGCGTCCCCTGCGCGGCGACCCGCTGCGGCTGGAGCAGGTGCTGCTCAACTTCGCCGGCAACGCCGTCAAGTTCTCCGAGCACGGCCGCATCCTGCTGCGCGCGCGGCTCGACCACGCCTTCGGCCCCGAGCTCCTGGTGCGCTTCGAGGTGCAGGACAAGGGCATCGGCATCGCGCCCGACAAGCTGGCCGGCCTGTTCACGCCCTTCCACCAGGCCGACCCCTCGGCCACGCGGCGCCATGGCGGCACCGGCCTGGGCCTGGTGATCAGCAAGCAGCTGGCGGAGCTGATGCATGGCGAGGTCGGGGTCGACAGCACCCCGGGGCAGGGCAGCACCTTCTGGTTCACCGCGCGGCTGGCGCTGAACCTGGCGCCGGAAGAGGGCGGCGGCGCCGGTGCCGGCCTGGGGGCGGCGCACGGGGCCCGCCTGGACGGCTGCGCGCTGCTGCTGGTCGAGGACAACGTTTTCAACCAGCAGGTCGGGCGCGAGCTGCTGCAGCAGGCCGGCGCCGAGGTGAGCGTGGCCGGCAACGGCCTCGAGGCGCTGAAGGCGATGCGGCGGCGCCGTTTCGACTGCGTCCTGATGGACGTGCAGATGCCCGTCATGGACGGGCTGGAAGCGACCCGCCGCATCCGCCAGGACCCCCAGCTTGCCGGCACCCTAGTGATCGCCATGACCGCCAACGCCGGGGTGGAGGACCGGGCGCGCTGCCTGCAGGCCGGCATGGATGAATTCCTGAGTAAACCCGTGGTGCCGGAACTGCTGGCCGCCACCATTGCGCGCTGCCTCGGCCGCAGCGCGGCGCCGGCGCCGGACGTGGTGACGATCCCGGCGCCCGGCGCCGGCGCGGTCGATTTCGATGCGCTGGCCCGTGGTGTCGGGGGCGAGCGCGATCGGATGCGCAAGTACGCCTTCCTGTTCCTGGCCAGCGCGCGCGACGCCCTGGCGGACATCGATGCGGCCCTGGCGACCGGCGACATGGCGACGGTGGGCGCGCTGGCGCATCGCCTCAAGTCCTCGGCGCGCGCGGTGGGCGCCGGCCCGTTCGCCTCCCTGTGCGAGGAGATCGAAAGCCAGGCCGCGCGTCCGGCTCAGGCCAGGGCTCTGGCGGCGCGCTTGCGCGCCCAGCTGGCGCGCGTCGAGCGCGAGATCGGCGCCCGCCTTGGCGCGCGCGTCCACGACCAGGGATGACCTTGTGTTTTGGATATTGTTAAAGGGCCAAGTACCTCCGCCAAGCCTTTCGTGAGACGGTCAAAACGGGTATGCTTTGCCCCTTGAGCAACCCAACTGTTCCGATGTCTTCCGCGATCACCCCCGGCTTGTTAATTTTGCACGGCAACCAGATGGAATTGCTGCGCAGCGCCATGTTCGACTGGCTGCGCGCGCACCCGCTGGGACCGCTCGAGCAGGAGACCATCCTGGTGCAGTCGAACGGGGTCGCGGAGTGGCTCAAGATCGCCCTGGCCGAGGACATGGGCGTGTGCGCCGCCACCCGGGTGGCGCTGCCGGCGCGCTTCCTGTGGGAAGCCTACCGCGGCATGCTGGGGCGCGAGCGCGTGCCCACCCGCGCGCCTTTCGACAAGGACCCGCTCACCTGGCGCCTGATGCGCCTGCTGCCCGCGCTGGTGGAAGACGCCCCTTACGCGCCGCTGAAACAATTCCTGGGCGACGGCTGCCCCGAGCGCCGCCTGCAGCTGGCCGAGCGCCTGGCCGACCTGTACGACCAGTACCAGGTCTACCGCGCCGACTGGCTGGCCGACTGGGAAGCGGGACGCGACCAGTTGCGCCGCGCGGCCGGCGAGCCGGCGCCGCTCGGTCCCGACCTGAAGTGGCAGGCCTGCCTGTGGCGCGAAATCCACGCCAGCCTGCCCCAGGAGCAGCGCGTCACCGGGCGCGCCAGCATCCACGCACAATTCCTGGCCGCGGTGGAAGCGGGACGCGAGCCGGTGTCGCGCCTGCCGCGCCGCGTGATCCTGTTCGGCATGTCGACCCTGCCTTACCAGACCCTGCAGGCCATCGCCGCGCTGTCGCGCCACACGCAAGTGCTGTTCGCGGTGCCCAACCCTTGCCGCTTCTACTGGGGCGACATCATCGAGGGCCGCGAGCTGCTCAAGGCCGCGCGCCGGCGCCAGCAGCCGCGCGGCGGCGCCGACCTGGCCAGCGTGCCGGTCGAGGAACTGCACATGCACAGCCACCCGCTGCTGGCGAGCTGGGGCCGGCAGGGACGCGACTTCGTGCGCATGCTCGACGAGTTCGACCAGGGCGAGGGCAGCCGCTACGAGAACCTGCGGGTCGACCTGTTCGACGAATCCGACGGCGTGACCCTGCTGCAGCAGGTGCAGGCCGCGGTGCGCGACCTGCTGCCGCCCGCCGAGCATCCCGGCACGCCGCCGCCGCGCGCGGACCGCTCGATCGAATTCCACATCGCCCACAGCGTCCAGCGCGAAGTCGAGGTGCTGCACGACCAGTTGCTGTCCTGGTTCGCCCAGGACCCCAGCCTGCGCCCGCGCGACGTGGTGGTGATGGTGCCCGACATCGACGTGTTCTCGGCCGCGATCCATGCGGTGTTCGAGCAGCACCGGCGCAGCGACCCGCGCCACATTCCCTTTGAAATCGGCGACATGCGCGACCGCAGCGTCAATCCGCTGCTGGTGGCGCTCGAATGGCTGCTGCGCCTGCCGCAGCAGCGCTGCCGCCAGAGCGAGGTGCGCGACTTGCTCGATGTCCCGGCGGTGGCCGGCCGCTTCGGCCTGGCCGCCGACGACCTGCCGATCCTGGGCCGCTGGATCGAAGGCTCGGGCGTGCGCTGGGGCCTGGATCGCGAGCACCGCGCCGGGCTGGGCCTGGCCTCGGTCGGGGAGCAGAATGCCTGGATCTTCGGGGTGCGCCGCATGCTGCTCGGCTACGCGAGCGGGGCCGGCGCCAGTTTCGGCGACATCGAACCCTATGCCGAAGTGGGCGGCCTGGATGCGGCGCTGGCCGGCTCGCTCGCCCAGTTCATCGAGAACCTCCTGCATTGGCGTGCCGAGCTGGTGCGGCCGCGCACGCCAGGCGAGTGGGGCGAGGCGGCGCGCGCGCTGCTGGCGGCCTTCTTCCATCCCGGCATCGAAGCGGACCGCCTGACCCTGGCGCAGCTGAACGAAGCGCTGCAGTGCTGGCTCGAGACCACGGACAGCGCGCAGTTCAGCGAACCGGTGCCGCTGGCGGTGATGCGCGAGTCCTGGCTCGGCCAGCTCGACCAGCCGACCCTGAACCACCAGTTCGTCTCGGGCGGCGTGACCTTCTGCACCCTGATGCCAATGCGCGCCGTGCCGTTCCGCGTGGTGTGCCTGCTTGGCATGAACGATGGCGATTTCCCGCGCCGCAGCCATCAGGCCGACTTCGACCTCCTGGCGCTGCCCGGCATGGCGCGCCCGGGCGACCGCTCGCGCCGCGACGACGACCGTTATCTGATGCTGGAAGCGCTGCTGTCGGCGCGCGACAAGCTGTACCTGAGCTGGGTCGGCCGCAACGTGCGCGACAACAGCGAGCAGCCGGCCTCGGTGCTGGTGGCCCAGCTGCGCGATTACCTGAAGAGCGGCTGGAATCTCGACCTGTCCGAGCGCACCACGGAACATGCGCTGCAGCCCTTCAGCCGCCGCTATTTCGAGCGCGGTGGCCTGCTGACCTATGCCGGCGAGTGGCGCACCGCCCACGGGCAGGACCAGCCGGAGGCCGGAGGCGTCGACACCCTGCCGCCCTACGAGATCGAACCCGGCCTGGTGCTCAAGCTGGGCGAACTGGCGGCTTTCCTGCGCCAGCCGGCCCGCTACTTCTTCCGGCGCCGCCTGGGCGTGGTGTTCGCCGACGCCGCCGTGGTGGGCGAGGACGAGGAACCGTTTTCGCTGGACGCGCTCGAGCGCTATTTCATCGAAGACCATCTGCTCGACGACAGCGGACCGATGGAAGCCCTGCACGACGTGCGCACGGCCTTGAATGGCCGCGCGGAACGGCTGGCGCGCGAAGGCGTGCTGCCGATCGGCCTGATGGGGCGCCAGTGGCAGCAGGAGCTGGTCGACGGCCTGGTGCCGGTGCGCAGCGCCTGGCTGGAGCTGGGCGCGCGCTTCCCCCACAGTGCGCCCAAGCGCGCGGTGAGCCTGGGGCTGGCCGACGGCCTGGTGCTGGACGACTGGATCGACCGCCTGCGCTCCGACGGCACCGAGACCGCCTGGCTGATGCAGGTGTCCTCCAAGGTGCTCGACCGCGAAGGCCGTCCGCGCGGCGACAAGCTGATCGGCGCCTGGCTGCGCCAGCTGGCGGCCAGCGCCGCCGGCGCCCCGGTGGCGGGCCATCTGGTGGCGCGCGATGCGATCCTCACCATGCCGGCCCTGAACCCGATCGAGGCGGCCGCCACCTTGCACGACCTGGTCACGCTGTGGCGCACCAACCTCGACCGCCCGCTGGGCGTGGCCTGCAAGACCGCGCTGGCGCTGCTGCGCGAAGGCGCGGTCGAAGCGGATGCGCGCCTGGTATACGACGGCAGCTATGAACTGTCCGGCGAAGTCGAGGAACTGTGCCTGGCGCGCCTGTGGCCCGACTTCGCTTCCCTGGTCGCGGCCGGCGACTGGCCGCACGTGGCGCGCGACCTGTATGGTCCGCTGGCCGAGTGGCTGGAGACCGGCGTGCAGGTGGCGCCCCTGGGCGGCGACGCGGCAGGGGAGGCGGCATGAGCCAGCAGCTCGAACCCCTGGTCTTCCCGCTGCACGGCACGCGCCTGATCGAGGCCTCGGCCGGCACCGGCAAGACCTGGACCATCGCCGCGCTCTACCTGCGCCTGGTGCTCGGCCACGGCGGCGAGACCGCCTTTGCCCGCCCGCTGCTGCCCAGCGAAATCCTGGTGATGACCTTCACCCGCGCGGCCACGCGCGAGCTGGCCAACCGCGTGCGCGAGCGCCTGGTCGAGGCGGCCGCCTATTTCCGTGGCCAGCACGACATCGACGACCCCTACCTGGCCGAGCTGGCGGATGCCTATCCCACGGACGCAGAGCGCAGCGTCGCCGCCCACCGCCTGGTGCTGGCGGCCGAGACGATGGACGAGGCGGCGATCTTCACCATCGACGCCTGGTGCCAGCGCATGCTGCGCGAGCACGCCTTCGACTCCGGCAGCCTGTTCGACGAAGAGCTGGTCAGCGACGAGCGCGCCCTGTTCGAGGACGCCGCCCACGACTACTGGCGCCAGCACATCTACCCGCTGGGCGCGGAGGCGCTGGCCTCGGTGCGCGAATGCTGGCGCGATGTCGAGGCCCTGAAGGGGGGCGTGCGCGAGCTGGTGACGCGCACCCACCTGCTGGGCGAATGCGCGCCCGAGCCGCTCGGCTCCCTGGTGTCGCGCGTGCAGGCGGCGCTGCGCGCCGAACTGGCCGGCCTCAAGGAGGGCTGGAGCGCCCGCGCCGACGAGATGGAAAGCTGGATCGCCGGCCAGCGCGAGCGCAACCCGAAGTGCTTCAACGGCAACAAGATGCGCGCCGACTCGCTGGTGAAGTGGTTCGAGGCGCTGCGCGCCTGGGCGATCGACCCGGCGCGGTTGCTGCCCGACCTGAACGAGACGGCATGGAAGCGCCTGTGCCCAGACGGTATCAATGACGCTTTCAGCAAGGACTTCGTGGCCGAGGTGCCAGCCTGCTTCGGCTTCACCGCGCCACTGCGGGACGCATTGGCGCGCCTGCAGCCGCTGTCGCACGCGCTGCTGCGCCACGCCGCCAGCCACATCGCCGCCCGCATGCGCGAGCTGAAGGCGCGCAACCGCCAGTTCGGCTTCGCCGACATGCTCGAACGCCTCAAGGATGCGCTGGAAGGCCCGAACGGCCAGGCCCTGCGCCAGCGCATCGTGCTGCAGTTCCCGGTGGCGATGGTTGACGAATTCCAGGACACCTCGCCCGACCAGTACCGCATCTTCGACCTGCTGTACCGGGTGGCGGACAACGACCCGGAGCGGGGCCTGTTCCTGATCGGCGACCCGAAGCAGTCGATCTACGGCTTTCGCGGCGCCGACATCCACAGCTACCTGGCGGCGCGCCGCGCCACCAGCGGCCGCCATTACCAGCTGGGCGTCAACTACCGCTCCACCAGCGAGCTGGTGGAGGCGGTCAACCAGCTGTTCCGCCACGCCGAGGGCGCGGACGGGCAGGGCGGCTATCCCGCGGGCGCCTTCCGTTTCCGCCGCGGCGAGGACAATCCGCTGCCCTTCGAGTCCGTCAAGGCCAAGGGCCACCGTGAGCGCCTGGTGGGAGCCGGCGGCGCCCAGCATGCGATGTCGGTGTGCTGCGCCGGCCCGATGAACCAAGAAGAGTACCGCGAGTACTTTGCCCACCACTGCGCCGAGCACATCGTCGGCCTGCTGGGCGACGAGCGCGTCGGCTTCTCGGACGGCGAGCGTTTCCGCCGCCTGATGCCGGCCGATATCGCGATCCTGGTGCGCGACCGGCGCGAGGCGAGCGCGGTGCGCCGCGCCCTGGTCGAGCGCAAGGTCGCCAGCGTCTACCTGTCCGACAAGGATTCGGTGGTCGAGAGCGAGGAAGCGGCCGACGTGCTGCGCTGGCTGTACGCGGTGGCCAACCCGCTCGACGGCATCCTGGCGCGGGCGGCCTTCGCCACCCGCACCGCCGGCCTGCCGCTGGCCGAACTGGCCCGGCTCTCGAGCGACGAAGTGGCCTGGGAAGAGCGTGTCGAGCAGCTGAAGAACCTGCACGGCGCCTGGCAGCGCCAGGGCGTGCTGGCCATGCTGCGCCGCTTCGTGCACGAACTTGGCCTGCCGGCGCGCCTGCTGCGCCAGCCGGGCGGCGAGCGGCGCCTGACCAACCTGCTGCACCTGGCCGAGCTGCTGCAGGAAGCGAGCGGCCAGCTGGAAGGGGAGCAGGCCCTGATCCGCTGGCTGGCCGAGCAGGTCGAGGGTTTGGGCGAAGGCGGCGACGAGCGCGTGCTGCGCCTGGAAAGCGATGCCGAGCTGGTCAAGGTGGTGACGGTCCACAAGTCGAAGGGCCTGGAATACCCGCTGGTCTACCTGCCGTTCGCGGTGACCGCGCGCCGGACAGACCGTCGCAACCGCGCCTTCTTCGAGTTCGTCGGCAGCGACGGCACGCGCCGGCTCGACCTGGCCATGGACGACGCGTCCCTGGAGGCGGTGGACCGCGCGCGCCTGGAAGAGGACCTGCGCCTGCTGTACGTGGCGCTCACCCGCGCGCGCCACTACCTATGGCTGGGCGCGGCCCCGATCAGCGGCCGCAGCAAGAACGAGAACCGCCTGCACGAGTCGGCGCTCGGCTACCTGCTGGGCGGCGGCGAGAAGATCGCGGCCGAACTGCTGCGCGAGCGGCTGGAGCGCCTGCGCGGCGGCGTCGAAGGCATCGTGCTGCACGACCTGACCGAGGCGCAGGGCCGCACCCTGCTGGCGCGCGAAGACGTGCGTCCGGAGCTCCTGGGAGCCCCGCGCTACGAAGCCAGTTTCGAGCGCGACTGGTCGATCGGCTCCTTCACCTCGCTGGTGCGCCATGCCGTGGCGGTGGTCGCCCCGCCGCCGGCGCCGATGCGCGCCCAGGAAGAAACCCTGCTGGAAGAGGCGCCGCAGGTGCTGACGCCGCCGCGCATCGAGGACGCGCCCTGGCACCGCTTCCCGCGTGGCTCGGTGCCCGGCAACTTCATGCACGAACAGCTCGAATGGATGGCGGCGGAAGGTTTTCATCGCGCCGACGAGCCGGACTTCATGCTCAGGCTTGGCCAGCGCATCGAACGCGCCGGCTGGGGCCACCGCCTGGACGACGCCCTGGCCTGGCTGCACGCGGTGGTCACGACCCCGCTGCCGCCGCTGGGCGCGGCCCTGGGCGGCCTGCGGGGTGAAACTGCGCCAGTGCCGGAGCTGGAATTCTGGTTCCCCAGCGAGCGCCTCGACGTGGTGCAGCTGGACCGCCTGTGCCGCGCGCGCATCATGAAGGGCCTGGACCGTCCGGTCTTGCCGGAGCGGGTGCTGCACGGCATGCTCAAGGGCTTCGCCGACCTGGTGTTCGAGCACGAGGGCCGCTACTGGGTGCTCGACTACAAGACCAATGCGCTGGGCCCGGGCGACGCCGCCTACACCCAGGCCGCGATGGAACTGGGCATGGCCGAGCACCGCTACGACATCCAGGCCACCATCTACATGCTGGCGCTGCATCGCCTCCTGAAGAGCCGCTTGGGAAGCGCCTACGATCCATGCCGTCAGCTGGGCGGAGCCGTGTTCCTGTTCCTGCGCGGGATCGCCAATGCCGACACGTGCGGCTGCTGCGTGCTGGGCCCGGACATGGAACTCCTGGCCGGACTGGAAGCATTGCTGGACAAGGACCATCATGCTTAAACATGAAGCCGACATCGCGCTGCTGTGGAGCGAGCTGGCGCGCCTGAGCGAAACCGGCGAGCTGCGCCGCCTGTCCTACGCCTTCGCCCGCTTCGTGGCCTCGCTTGGGGCGGCGCCGCCTGCGCTGGTGCTGGCCACGAGCGTGCTGTCCGAGCTGGAAGGGAAGGGCCACAGCTGCCTGCAGCTGGCCGACCTGGCCGCAGGTCCCGCAGGGCTGCTCGGCTGGGAAGACGAGCAATGGAAGCTGCTTGCGCGCGCCGCCGGCCCGCTGCCCAGGAACGCACAGGGCTGGGCCCAGGCGCTCTCCGGCTGCCAGCAGGTCTGGGACGTCGGCGCCTTCGACTACGACCAGCCGCTGGTGCTGGACGGCGACCGCCTCTACCTGCGCCGCTACTGGCGCGACGAGATGCTGGTGGCCCAGGCCGTGCGCGAGCGCGCGACGCGCACCCGCGCGGTGGACGAGAAAGCGGTGCGCGCCTGGCTCGACATGCTGTTCGCCTCGCAGGGGAGCAGGGAGGGGCCGGACTGGCAGAAGCTGGCCTGCGCGATCGCGCTGCGCGGTTCGATGGCCATCATCACGGGCGGCCCCGGCACCGGCAAGACCTATACCGTGGCGCGCCTGCTGGCGCTGCTGTTCGCCACCGCACCCGAGGCGGGCAGCCAGCGCATCGCCCTGGCCGCGCCGACCGGCAAGGCGGCGGCGCGCCTCAAGCAGTCGATCGACAAGGCCCTGGGCGAGCTGGCCGACAAGGTCGGCTCGACCCTGCCGCTGCGCGAACTGACGCTGCGCATGGGCGCCGCGCGCACCCTGCACAGCCTGCTGGGCGCGCGTCCCGATACCCGCGCCTTTGCCCACCACCGCGGCAATCCGCTCGACGTCGACGTCCTGATCGTCGACGAGGCCTCGATGGTGCACCTGGAGATGATGGCGGCGCTGCTCGATGCGCTGCCGCCGGGCGCCACCCTGATCCTGCTGGGCGACAAGGACCAGTTGGCCTCGGTGGAGGCGGGCGCCGTGCTGGGCGACCTGTGCCATAACGCCGGCGCCGGCGGCTATACCGATGCCACCTGCGACTACGTCCTGGCCGCCAGCGGCGAGGAACTACCGGGCGAATTCCTGGGCGACGCCGGCGCCCTGGCCCAGCAGACCGTGATGCTGCGCCACAGCCGCCGCTTCGGCGGGCCGATCGGCCAGCTGGCCCTGGCCGTGAATGCGGGCGACGCGGTGCGCGCCGAAAGCGTGCTGCGCGCCGCCGAGCCGAGCGTGCGCTGGATCGAAAACGCCCAGCAGCAGCACCTGCTGCAGCTGGCGCAGTCCGGCTACGGTTCTTACCTGGACGTGTTGAATACCGGCCCCAGGGCCGGATTGAACACGAATCATGAAGAATGGGTGCGTCAGGTCCTGCAGCGCTTCGAGTCCTTCCGCATCCTGTGCGCGGTGCGCGACGGCGAGTGGGGCGTTAGCGGACTGAACGAGGCGGTGGCGCGGCGCCTGGCCCAGGCCGGATTGCTGCGCCCGAGCGGCGAGTGGTATGTCGGCCGCCCGGTGATGGTGACCCGCAACGACTACGGGACCGGGGTCTACAACGGCGACATCGGCCTCACGCTGCCCGATCCGGCGCGCCCGGGCGCCCTGCGCGTGTACTTCCTCGAAGGCGACACGGTGCGCAGCGTGCTCGCAACCCGCCTGCGCAACGTCGAGACGGCCTTCGCGATGACGGTCCACAAGTCGCAAGGCTCGGAGTTCCGCCATACCGTGCTGGCCCTGCCGCGCGAACGCGGCGCCGTCCTCACCCGCGAGCTGGTGTATACCGGCATCACCCGCGCCAGCGAGATGTTCACGCTAGTGACGCCTCCCGGCGCCGCGCTGCACGAAGCCATCGCCGAGCGCACCCACCGCACCAGCGGCCTGCGCGGCATGATCGCGCCGACCTCACGCTGAGCCGGATTACAAGTGCCGCATGTCGCGACCGCGCGACGACGGGTTTGACGCAGAGCAGGAATGGCGCGTGACGAGGCCTGCTTCGTCGAACTCGACCGTTACTTCGTGGTCTTACTGACGTACAAGAACAAAGACCGGGCAGCATTTTTCATGTAACTTTCCCTGTAAATATTCCTGCTACTAAGCACTTATTCCAGGGCCGCAACCGCCCCCCGCGCAAGCATGCAGCCACTCGACCAACCGACGCTCGTGTTCCGTTCCACCCCCGGCCGGGTGGCGCCCCTCCTTGTGGCTTCCTTCGAACTGCCGGCCTTCCTGTTGGCCGGACCCTGCGCGCGCTGGTTTGCCCGCAGCTTCGACGTCTGGTGGCAGACCGCGCTGGTGGCCCTGGTGCTCGGTTCGGCCCTGGGCCAGCTGTCCCCGGCTTTCCTGCGCTGGCTCGAAACGCCGTTCGGCTGGAAACTGTTCGGCCTGGCCTGCATACCCGGCGGCCTGGTGCTCGACGCGGCCCTGCAGGCGCGCTTCGGCAATACGCCGGGCAAGGCGCTGCTCGGCCTGCGCCTCATCACGACCGACGGGCATGTGCCCGGCTTCGGCGAGCTGCTGCGGCGCAACCTGAAGATCTGGCGCGACGGCCTCGCCCTCGGCCTGCCGTTCATCAGCCTGGCCACCATGGCGCGCCAGGGCCTGCGGCTGCGCAAGGGCATGCAGGCCAGCTACGACAAGGACGAATTCCTGGTCAGCGCCGGCGGCACGGGCTGGGTGGCGAAAGCCGTGTTCGGCGCCGCCTTCATCAGCCTGTTCAGCGCCATCCTGATCCTCGACGGCGTCGACCGCCAGGACAGCGGCGAGGCGAGCGCCATGCAGGAAGCGCCGCACAGCGCCTGGACCAACCCGGTCACCGGACGGATGGCGCGCATCGGGCCGCAATGGAAACTCGAGGTGCGCGCCGGGACGGATGGCAGCGTGCAGCACCTGTTCACCCAGCACAGCGGCCGCGCCGCCATCCTGTTCGCGCACGAGGAGACCGGCGGGCGGGCCCTGCGCCAGGACGCCCAGGCCCTGGTCGACCGCCTGGCCGACCGCTTCGACCTGGCGGACAGCTACTTCGCCGAGTTTCGCGGGCGTCATTCCTGGGTCGGCAGGGGGCTGCACAAGAAGGGGCCGGAACGGGTGCAGCTGCGCATCGTGGAGGTCGACGGCAAGGCCTGGCGGGTGGTGGTGATGCAGTCGCCGCCGGCCGCGTACAGCGACGACCTGGTGCAGGAGCTGAGCGGCGCCCTGTGGGACACGGTCACGCCGCCGCCCGGACCGGAACTGGCCCAGCGCAGCCAGTGAGGGCATGGCTGCGCGCCAAAGCAAAAGGGGCCGCGTGGCCCCTTTGCTGTGCGCGACACGGCGTGTCGTTTATTTCTTGCGGCGCTTCGGCTCCACCTTCACCTTGCCGCGCTGCTTGACCGCCTTACCCTTGCCCTTGCCGGCCGTCGCCTTGACGCGCGCCTTGCCGGCGCTGGCCTTGATGCCGGGGCGGCTCGATGCGGCCTTGTAGCGCGGCGCGCGGTTCGAAGCCTTGGCCATGCTGACCGGCTCGTCGCCGGTGATGAAGCGGCGGATGTTCAGCGCATCCAGGATGCGCGCCGACGAGGCGCCGGCATTGAGCAGCACCATGGTGGCGTTCTTGCCGCCGGCCTTGATGTTCATGATCAGGCAGCGGCCCGCTTCCTGGATGTAGCCGGTCTTCGACAGGCCGATGTCCCAGCCCTGCGCGCCGACCAGGCGGTTGGTATTGCGGTACTCGACCTCGCGGCCGTTGATGTTGATCAGCTCCTTCGACTCGGTGGTCATGCGCGTGATCTCGGGATACTTGCTCGAGGCCGCCGCCATCTTGACCAGGTCGCCCGCGGTCGAGCGGTTGTGCGGCGACAGGCCGGTCGGCTCCTCGATCACGGTCTGGGTCATGCCCAGCGTCGCGATCTTGTGGCGCACGGCGGCCTTGAAACCGGCGGTGCCGCCCGGATAGGTGCGCGCCAGCGCATGGGCCGCGCGGTTGTCCGAGGACATCAAGGCCAGCTGCAGCACGTCGCGGCGCGAGATCAGGGCGCCGACCGGCACGCGCGAGCTGCTGTGCTTGAAGGTGTCGACGTCGCTGCGGTCGATCTCGATCAGCTCGTCCAGGTCTTGCCTGGCATCGAGCACGACCATGGCGGTCATCAGCTTGGTGAGCGAGGCGATCGGCGCGACGCGGTCCGCATTCTTTTCCAGCAAAATCTTGCCGGTGTCATCTTCTACCACGAGCACCGATTGCGAGCCGAAGGGCACGGCGAAAGCCGCAGCCGAAAACGACAACAATGCGGTGGCAAACAATTTTTTGAACATTGTCGGGTGCAGGAATAGGTTGTGTTGAGCGGGAAAACGCGGCAGTCGGAGAAGCGCGCAGTCAACAATCTAGCTGTAGGGCAACTACAGGAGGTTGGAAGATAGCATCAAGCATGATGCATGTCTATGGCACACAAGCAAAAACGGTCTTGTGAACCGGAATTTAGTTGCAGTTTAACCCTGCAGTTAACACAGCGTCCATGATAATTGCCAGAACAGGTCGATATTCCGGGTGGATAGGCACCGCCACGCATCGGAGGCCGTAACGACAAAGCCCTGCACAAGGGCAGGGCTTCGGCATGCGCCCGCAAGCGGGCGGCTTGGTGGAGGGATTACTTCGACTGGTAGATCTTGTCGAACTCGCCTCCGTCGTTGAAGTGGACTTCCTGGGCCTTGCGCCAGCCGCCGAACAGCTCGTCGACGGTGAACAGCTGGATCGGCTTGTAGTTAGCGGCATATTTTTTCATCACCGCATCGGAACGCACGCGCAGGTAGTGCTTGGCGCCGATTTCCTGGCCGGCCGGCGAATACAGGAAGTTCAGGTAGGCCGTCGCTTCCTTGCGCTGGTTGCGGCGGTCGACCACCTTGTCGACCACGGCCACCGGCGACTCGGCCAGGATCGAGGAGCTTGGGTAGACCACCTCGAAGTTGTCGCCGAATTCCTTGCGCACCATGCTCACTTCGTTCTCGAAGGTCACCAGGACGTCGCCGATCTGGCGCTGGGTGAAGGTGGTGGTCGCGGCGCGTCCGCCCGCATCCAGGATCGGCACGTTCTTGAAGATGCGGGCCACCAGGTCGCGCGCCTGGGCTTCGTTGCCGCCCTTCTTGAGCACCGAGCCCCATGCCGCGAGGTAGGTGTAGCGGCCGTTGCCGGCGGTCTTCGGGTTCGGGATGATCACCTGCACGCCGGGGCGCGCCAGGTCTTCCCAGTTGCGGATCTTCTTCGGGTTGCCCTTGCGCACCAGGTACACCATGGTCGAGTAGTAGGGCGCCGCGTTGTTTGGGAATTTCTTGGCCCAGTCCTTGGCCACCAGGCCGCGGTCGGCCAGCATGTCGATGTCGTTCGCCTGGTTCATGGTGACGACCGAGGCTTCCAGGCCGTCGGCGACGGCGCGCGCCTGCTTGCTCGAGCCGCCGTGCGACTGCTTGATGCTGACGGTCTGGCCGGTCTGTTGCTTGTAGGCCGCGATGAAGGCCGGGTTGATGTCCTTGTACAGCTCGCGTGCCACGTCGTAGGAAACATTCAGCAGCTCGGTCGTGGCGGCGCTGGCCGACAGCGGCAGCGCGGCGCCCAGCGCCAGGGCCAGGATGAAACGGCGGAGCGGGGAGGTCAGGGTCATATGGTCTCGCTTTTCAGAATCTTGTGGTGACGGGATGCATCATCCACCGCTTCCCCCAAATACGGAACAATAGTTTTGTCATATGCTTAGTACTGCAGAGCAGGGAGGTGAAGGCGGTGACCGGCCTTGCGCGGCCTCGTGGCGATACGGACGGCCGCAGCAAGGTCGGGAGCTTTCGGTGTATAGTCGTACCCAGCCATTGCGCCACAAGCGCGGTCTGATCGTTTTTTTTGCATAGTGATGTTTGATGTCCACGCGTTTTGACATTCGCAAGGCGGTACCCGGTGATGCTGCCCCCGCCTGCGCCCTGCTGCGCCGCTCGATCGAAATCGGGTGCAAGGCCGACCACCAGGACCAGCCGGCCGTGCTGGAAGCCTGGCTCGGCAACAAAACGGCCGCCAACGTCGCCACCTGGTTCGCCAACCCCAGCAACCACGCCCTGGTCGCCGAGCGCGACGGAGAACTGGTCGGCCTGTGCCTGCTGACCCAGGCCGGCAAGCTGGCGCTGTGCTATGTGGCGCCCGAAGCGCTGCGCTGCGGCATCGGCCGCGCGCTGATCGACGCCGCCGAGGAACAGGCGCGCGCCTGGAGCATCAAGAAACTGCACCTGCACAGCCCGGCGGGCGCGAGCGCCTTCTTCGAGTGCCAGGGCTATGTCAACGCCGGCAAGGACAAGTCCTGCTGGGGCCTCGAATGCGACCTGCTGTGGAAGCCGCTCGACGCCGAGTGCGAGAGCGGGCCGGGCGCGGCCGCCCGCAAGCGCTTTTGCAACTGTAACGCCTAGCGCTCCACGATAATCTTGACGAACTCTCCTTTTGTCCAGGAGAAGCTTGCGATATAGTAAGCGCCTCCTTTGGCTGAGTTCGCTTTGTTATGGCATCACGTAGAGATTTCCTGCAGAAAAGTGCCCGGCTATGTGCGTTGGGCACCCTCGGTTCCCCACTGCTGGTCCCGGCCGCGGCCGCGGCCCAGACCACCGACCTGGAACCCCCGCCCGACCTGTTCGATGCCCAGTTGCTGGACATCGACTTCTGGATCAAGCCGCGTACCCTGTCGCTGGTGCGTCCGCAAAGCGGCGAGCGCGCCAAGGTCCTGTACTGGAAGGACGGCGAGATCATCGATTCGGCCTACCAGGAACTGTGCCACATCCTGCGCGACGTGAACGGCCGCGCGTCGGCGCCGATCGATCCCAAGCTGTTCGAGATCCTGTGGGGCACCCAGGCCTTCATTGCCCGCTACGGCATGACCCAGCCCCTCGAGATCCTCTCCGGCTACCGCACCGAGGCGTCGAACCGGCGCCTGGTCGAGGAGGGCGTGCCGGCCGCGCGCAAGTCCCTGCACATGGTGGGCAAGGCGGCCGACATCCGCATCGCCAGCCTGAACGAGGAAGTGCTCGGCGGCCTGATCCGCAGTTTCCGCCAGGGCGGCGTCGGCTATTACTACCGTTCCGGTCCGAAGGGCGGCTGGATCCACGCGGACACCGGCCTCAACCGCACCTGGAAGGGCTGAGCCGCCCGCGTCCGGCGCGCGCCGACCGGTGCGTCCTCGCTACCGAACTTCCGCTAGTATGCGTTGTCAGCGCCAGGGCAGGCCGCCCTGGCCATGTCGCTTTTCTCAAGGAGGCAATGATGGCAACGATGAATACTCCCACCATGGACCGCAGGACCATGGGCGAGCGCCGCACGTCCATGCATGCGCATCGGCGCTCCGCGATGTCGGCGCTCGACTACCTGGCAATGGCGCTCCTGATCGTCGGCGGCCTGAACTGGGCCATGGTCGGCCTGTTCGACGTCGACATGGTCGCCACCATCTTCGGCCCGGGCAGCCCGGCGACCCGCATCGTCTACGTGGTGGTGGGCCTGGCGGCGCTGTACGCGATCTACACCACGGCCAAGATGGCCGGCAGCAAGCGCGCGGCCTGAGCGGCATGCGCGTCGGGCTGATTTCCGACACCCACGGCTTGCTGCGTCCGGAGGCGCTCGACTTCCTCCGGGGCAGCGACCACATCATCCACGCCGGGGACATTACCGGCCCCGAGATCCTGCCCCCGTTGGCGGCGATCGCGCCGCTGACGGTGGTGCGCGGCAACAACGACCACGGCGCCTGGGCGCGCGAGCTTCCCGAGACCGCCATCCTGCGGCTGGGGCCGCTCGCGATCTACGTCATCCACGACCTCAAGGAACTGCCGCTGGATCCCGCCCGCGAAGGCATGCGCGTGGTGGTGGCCGGCCATTCGCACAAACCTTCGTCCAGCGAGCGCGGCGGCGTGCTGTACGTGAACCCGGGCAGCGCGGGGCGCCGGCGCTTCACGCTGCCGATCTCGGTGGGCGAACTGCTGGTCGAGGGCGGGCAGGTCACGGCGCGCTTGGTGACACTGGACGTTGGATAGCACGCGAGCTTGCAAGATCCATGTGGTTTCGGGGTCGAACACGATACCGACGCTTCGCAAACGGATTTCAGGTCGGCGATAATGCGCAAAAACCCAAGGAGACCGCATGACCGCCCATACCGACGCATCCATCATCGATTCATGGTCGCGCAATACCGATCCCTGGACCGCCGCCGTGCGCGGCGGCGAGATCGGGTCGCGCGTGCTGGTGACCAATGCCGCCATCGTCGACGCCGTGCGTGCGTATGCGCCGGCGACCGGCGTCGACCTCGGCTGCGGCGAGGGCTGGCTGGTGCGGGCCTTGCCGGAAGTGTCGATGATCGGCGTCGATGCGAGCGCCGGCCTGGTCGAGCAGGCGAGGCAGGCGAGGCAGGCGGGTGGCGGCGAGTTCCGCCAGTTGAGCTATGAAGAGATCGCCGCCGGCCAGCTGGCGCTGGCCGCCGACGTGGCCGTCTGTAACTTCTCGCTGATCGGCGACGGGGCCGTGCGCGGGCTGTTGCGCGCCGCGCCGAGCTACCTGCGGCAGGGTGGGCACCTCATCGTGCAGACCGTGCACCCCTTGACGGCCTGCGGCGACGCGCCCTATGCCGACGGCTGGCGCGACGGCAGCTGGGCCGGTTTCAGCAGCGACTTCACCGATCCGGCGCCCTGGTACTTCCGGACGGTTTCGAGCTGGCTGGCGCTGTTCGAGGACCACGGCCTGCGCGTGGTCGAGATGCGCGAGCCGCTCCATCCGCAGACCGGCAAGCCGGTGTCGCTGATCCTGGTGGGCCGGCTGGCGTAAAATACGGGTCGTTCCGCTTTTGTCCGCATCATGAACCTGCCACCCGATACCCCACAGCCGCGCTTCCGACCCCGTCCCTGGACGCTACTTGAAACCCCGCAGGACGTCGAGCTCTGGATCGACGAGCACAACCGCGCCCTGCAGGAGCTGGTCAAGCCGACCGAGACCGGCGTCGGCATCTGCTTCACGCTGGCCGAAGGCGGCAACGTCTACATGCAGACCACCGGCGACGCGGTGATCCTCGACGTCGAAGCGGAGGCCGACTGGATCGCGCCCCTGATCATGGCGGCCACCGGCGCCGAGCGGCCGCGCGGGCAGGTCTGGGTGCTCCCGGACGACAGGCTGGTGCAGCTGATCCTCGGCCTGTCCACGCTGGTCTTGAACACCACCCTGGTGGTCGGCCACCCCTTCGGGGCGCGCGCCCGCCGCTTCTGACGGCGCCACGACGCTTCCCGCCGGCACGGCTTTCGGTTATAAAGTCAGCTCGACTAGGCATGGAGACGATTTGATGGGCAAGCATTCGACCACCGTGGCACGCCGTGCCGTACTTGGCCTGGCGCTCGCCGCCTCCCTGGCGGCCCTGGCGCCGGCACGGGCGGCCGACCTGCTCGCGGACGCGAAGGCGCGCGGCACCCTGCGCATCGCGATGGAAGGCACCTATCCGCCCTTCAACTTCAAGGACCCGAAGACCGGCCAGTTGTCCGGCTACGACGTCGACGTCGCGCGCCTGGTGGCGGCCAAGCTGGGCCTCAAGCCCGAATTCGTCACCACCGAATGGGCCGCGATCCTCGCCGGCCTGGCCGCCGGCAAGTACGACGTGATCGTCAGCCAGGTCGGCATCACGCCCAGGCGCGAGCAGGCCTTCGATTTCTCGCGCCCGTACACGTATTCCTTCCCGCAGCTCATCGTGCGCAAGAACGACCGCGCCAGCTACACCAGCCTGAACGACCTGAAGGGCAAGAAGGTCGGCGTGGGGCAGGGCAGCGTGTTCGAGCAGCAGGCCAAGGCGGTGCCGGGCATCGAGGTCAAGAGCTACCCGGCGGCGCCCGAGAACCTGCAGGACCTGGCCTTCGGCCGCATCGATGCGGCGCTCAACGACAGCCTGATGGTCGCCTATCTGCTGAAGCATTCGCAGCTGCCGATCAAGGCCGGCGCCCGCGTCGGCGCACCCGAGCGCATGGGCATCCCTTTCCGCAAGGGCAATCCGCAATTCAAGGCGGCGCTCGACAAGGTCCTGGTGGACGCGGCCGCGGACGGAAGCCTGAAGGCGTTGTCGCTCAAGTGGTTCGGCACCGACGCCAGCCGCCCGGCCCAATAAAGGCCGCCACGTGGACCTGATCGCGCTGCTGCGCGAAGCGGCGCCGACCCTGTTGACGGGCGCCGGCTATACCCTGCTGTTCGCGGTGGCCTCGATGATCGGCGGCCTGGCGATCGGCCTGCCGGTGGCGCTGATGCGCATCGCTCCCTGGGCCGCCGTGCGCCTGCCGGCCAGCCTGTACGTAAGCCTGATGCGCGGTACGCCGCTCCTGGTGCAGATCTTCGTCATCTACTATGGATTGCCGAGCATCGGCATCGAGTTCGCGCCGGTGACGGCAGGCGTGCTGGCGCTGTCGCTGAACGCGGGCGCCTACCTGTCCGAGAGCCTGCGCGGGGCGATCCGCGCCGTGAGCGTTGGGCAGTGGCGCGCCAGTTTCAGCCTCGGGCTGGGCTACTGGCAGACCCTGCACCACATCGTCATGCCGCAGGCGCTGCGCATCGCGGTGCCCTCGATGAGCAACACGCTCATCAGCTTGATCAAGGATACCTCGCTGGTATCGGTAATCACGGTGACCGAGCTGATGCTGGCGACCAAGGAAGTGATCGCGGTGAGTTTCCAGCCGCTGCCGCTGTACCTCGCGGCAGCCTGCATCTACTGGGCCTTGAGCCTGTCCTTCGAAGCGATCCAGCGCCGCGCCGAGCGGCGCCTGAACCGCGCGCACGCCGCGCGCTGACCAAGGGCCGGCACGCGGGAGCGGGGACACTCAGCGCTTGTCGCGCTGCTGGTCCTGCTGCTGGAAGGCGTCGGCAGCCTGCTGGGCGCTTTCACCCTGGCGTTGACCGCCCAGGTCATCCAATGCCGGCGTCCCGCCGGAAGCATGCTGGCCGCCTTGCTGCTGGTTGCCACGCTGCTGGCCCGACTGTTGGCTGCCTTGCTGCTGGCCGGACTGCTTGCTTCCCGACTGCTGACCACCCGACTGCTGGTTGCCCTCGCGCTGGCCCTGGCCGGCGGCCGACACCAGGTCCTTGCTCGGGTCCGTTTGCGAGTTGTCCGCTTGCGACTGCTTCTGGTTTTGCTGCTGGTTCATGATCGTCTCCTCATCGAAGATTGTCGAGCCACCATCTTAGTCCTCCTGTTGACGTCGGCAATCGGAGTACGGGAGGAAGGGGCGTAGGACCGTTCGGACGCTCTAACCGGCAAGCAAGAAAGGGAGCGTGAACGCGAACGCGCACCGGCAAGCCTGGCCTGCCGGTGCGCGTGGTACTGCGAGGTCAGGGGCGCCCGTGCTCAGCGATTGCCGCGTTGCTGGTCGGCGCTATCGTCCTGGCTCCACGCCTGCGATGCATCCTTGGCGGATTCACCCTGGCGCGTACCCAGGTCATCGAGTGCCGGCGTACCGCCGGAGGCATGCTGCCCTCCGCTTTGCCGACTGCCCTGCTGGCCCGACTGGCGGGAAACCTGTCGGCTTCCTCCCTGTTGCTGCCCCGATTGCTGACTACCTTGCTGCTGCTGTCCCGATTGCTGGCTGCCGCCCTGCTGGCCCTGCCGACTACCTTGCTGCTGCCCGGATTGCATACTGCCTTGCTGCTGTCCCGATTGCATGTTGCCGGACTGTTGCTGGCCGCCCTGGGCGGGTTTGCCGCTCGCGGTATTCATGCTGAGCTCGTCCACGTCATCGTCGTGGCGCGGCCCTTTGACGCCATGTCCTTTGTTTTCACCCATACCAGTCTCCTTGTTTGAGTGTCGATGGGCTCATGATAGCCCCCTCGCAGGACGAGACAATCGGAATCGGGCACGCGCCGTCGTAGGACGGCCCGTACAAAGTCAGCAGTAAAAGAAGAGGGGGGGGGCTAGCGCTTGTCCTGCGGCTGCGCTTGCTCGCCGGACTGCTGCGAACCCTGTTGCCGGTCCGATTGCAGATTGCCCGGCCGGCTGCGCTCCAGCCGTTCGCGCTGGCGGTTCACGTCGAAGTCGTCGAGCTGGACGTCGCTCAGGCTCCTGTCCCCAGTATCCTTGTTTTCAGGCATGGTGGCCTCCTTGCATCAAGTGTGGTGGAAACCACATCTTAGGCCGATTGCCGCAGAAGCGGCGCGTCAAGGCAGCGCCGGCGCGATCCCGAGTTCGCGCAGGAAGGCATGCGCCGCCCCATACGCCCCGACGTGCTGCTCGGCCGTGAAACCGCCGTGGCCGCCGCCCTTGATCGTGTGCAGGACGTTGCGCACGCCTGCCTTGTCGAGCGCCTCCTTCAGCCGCACGCCGTGTGCGTAGGGCACCAGCGGATCGGCGTCGCCATGGATGGTGAACACGGCCGGTCCGCCCGCGTGCACATGGCTCAGCGGCGACACCGCACGCGCCAGCGCCTGGCGTTCGGGATCCGGCATGCTGCCGAACCAGGCCACCGCGTACGAACGCACATTCGGGCCTTGCAGCATGTCGGCGACGTCGGTGATGCCGTACCAGTTGACGACCGCCGCCACCTTGGGCGCCGCGTTCCGATACGGTCCGCTCCAGCTAGGCTCGTTGGCCGCGCACTGGCGCGTGAGCGGCGAATCGGCCGGGATCATGGCCGTGGCAAGGGCCAGGTGGCCGCCCGCCGAGTCGCCCGTGGTCACCACCTTCGACAGGTCGAAGTTGTACTTCTTCGCATTGCGCCCGACCCACTGCAGCGCGCACAGCGTATCCTCCACCGCGGCCGGGGCCGGCGCCACCTTCGCCAGCCGGTAGCTGACGTTCACGAAGGCGAAGCCCATCTCCATGTAGGGCATGGCGGACAGCGCCGCGCCCTCGCGCCGGCCGGCCACCCAGCCGCCGCCGTGGAAGTACATCACCACGGGCAGCGGCTTGTCGCTCTTCTTGGTCGGCAGGTAGACGTCGAGCTTGAGGCCCTGGCCGCTCGCCGTCAGGTAGGTAATGTCGGCGTCGATCCACCAGCCATGGTCGAGCAGGGCGGCGCTCTTCACGCCTGCGTCGGCCGCTTGCGCGGCCAGGGGGAGGGCCAGCGCGCAGGCCAGGGCGGCGGCGCGCAGCCGCGCGGTCGTGGTCCGCATCCCGATCACATGTTCGGGTAGTTCGGGCCGCCGCCGCCTTCCGGCGTCACCCAGACGATGTTCTGGGTCGGGTCCTTGATGTCGCAGGTCTTGCAATGCACGCAGTTCTGCGCGTTGATCTGCAGGCGGTCCTTGCCCTCGTCGGTCTTCACGAACTCGTACACGCCGGCCGGGCAGTAGCGCTGTTCGGGCCCGGCATACTTGGCCAGGTTGACGTCGACCGGGATGTTCGGGTTTTTCAGCGTCAGGTGGACAGGCTGGTCTTCGGCGTGGTTGGTGTTCGAGATGAACACCGAGGACAGGCGGTCAAAGGTCAGCTTGCCGTCCGGCTTCGGGTACACGATCGGCTGGAACTGCGAGGCCGGTTTCAGGCATTCGTGGTCGGCGTGCTGGTGGTGCAGGGTCCACGGCGCCTTGCCGCGGAAGACCATCTGGTCGATGCCGGTCATGATGGTGCCGAGGTACAGGCCCTTGCTCATCCACGGCTTGAAGTTGCGCGCGACGTGCAGTTCCTCGTGCAGCCAGCTGTTCTCGAACGCCGCCGGGTAGGACGCCAGCTCGTCGTGCTGGCGGCCTTCGCCCAGCGCGGCGAAGGCGCTTTCCGCGGCCAGCATGCCGGTCTTGATCGCGGCGTGGCTGCCCTTGATGCGGCTGGTGTTCAGGAAGCCGGCATCGCAGCCGATCAGGGCGCCGCCCGGGAACACGGTCTTCGGCAGGGATTGCAGGCCGCCGGCGGTGATGGCGCGCGCGCCGTAGGAGATGCGCTTGCCGCCTTCGAAGTAGTGACGGATCGCCGGGTGCGTCTTGTAACGCTGGAATTCCTCGTAGGGCGACAGGTAGGGGTTCTGGTAGGCCAGGCCCACCACGAAGCCGACCGCGACCTGGTTGTTCTCGAGGTGGTACAGGAAGGAGCCGCCATAGGTGTCGTTGTCGAGCGGCCAGCCGGCGGTGTGGATCACCAGGCCCGGCTTGTGCTTGGCGGGATCGATCTCCCACAGCTCCTTGATGCCGATGCCGTAGGTCTGCGGGTCCTTGCCCTTGTTCAGGTCATACTTGGCCATCAGCGCCTTGCCGAGGTGGCCGCGCGAGCCTTCCGCGAACAGGGTGTACTTGGCGTGCAGCTCCATGCCGAGCTGGAAGTCCGCGCCCGGCTCGCCGTCGCGCTTGACGCCCATGTTGCCGGTGGCGACACCCTTGACCGAGCCGTCCTCGTTGTACAGCACTTCGGCGGCCGCGAAGCCCGGGAAGATCTCCACGCCCAGGCTTTCCGCCTGCTGGCCCAGCCAGCGCGTCACGTTGGCCAGCGAAATCACGTAGTTGCCGTGGTTGGTCAGCATCTTCGGGACCATGAAGTGGGGCGTCTTGATCGCCTTCTTCTCGGTCAGGAACAGCACCTGGTCCTCGGTGACCGGAGTGTTCAGGGGCGCGCCCTTTTCCTTCCAGTCGGGGATCAGTTCGTTCAGGGCGATCGGGTCCATCACCGCGCCGGACAGGATGTGCGCGCCCAGCTCGCCGCCTTTCTCGAGCACGCAGACCGAGACCTCTTGTCCCTTTTCTGCCGCCAGCTGCTTGAGGCGGATCGCCGCCGACAGGCCCGCAGGACCGCCACCGACGATGACCACGTCGTACTCCATGGCTTCACGCGGTCCGTATTGTTCGAGGATGTTGGTTGGCTCAGTCATATGATTATTTTAATAAGAATGAAAATTTAAGCACGAGTGTGCACTTTTTTGCTGCCGATTGCAACGTTGGGCGCCATTTTACGGACATTATTAGATGCGGCAATCTAATACTGATGATTTGTGTAATCATGGTGACTTCGCAATTGGACAAGGAAGGGGAGCCGCGTGGGCATCGAAGTCAATTACGAAGGAAAAATCGCCATGGTCACCGGCGCGTCGAGCGGCCTGGGCGCGCGTTTCGCCAAGGCGCTGGCCGGCGCCGGGGCGCAGGTGGTGCTGGCCTCGCGCCGGGTCGAGCGGCTCAAGGAGCTGCGCGCCGAGATCGAGGCCGACGGCGGCGCCGCCCACGTGGTGCGCCTGGACGTGACCGACCTGGCCAGCATCAAGTCGGCCATCGCGCACGCCGAGACCGAGGCCGGTCCGATCGACATCCTGGTCAACAATTCGGGCGTGTCGAGCACCCAGCGCCTGCTGGACGTCACCGAAGAAGACTACAACTACATCATGGACACCAACCTGCGCGGCGCCTTTTTCGTGGCGCAGCAGACCGCCAAGCGCATGATCCAGCGCGCCAAGGGCGATCCGCGCAAGCAGCACCGCATCGTCAACATCGCCTCGGTGGCGGGCCTGCGCGTGCTGCCGCAGATCGGCGTGTACTGCATGAGCAAGGCCGGCGTGGTGCAGATGACCAAGGCGATGGCGGTGGAGTGGGGCCGCTACGGCATCAACGTGAACGCCATCTGCCCCGGCTACATCTCGACCGAAATGAACGAGGACTACTTCGACACCGAGCAGGGCCGCAAGCTGATCGACATGCTGCCCCGCAAGCGCACCGGCCGGCCGGAAGACCTCGACGGCCTGCTGCTGCTGCTGGCGGCGGACGAGGCCCATTTCATCAATGGCGCGGTCATCACGGCCGACGACGGCATGACGGCGCAGTAATCTAGAACAAGCAACAAAGGAAGCAATGAGCAAGAAGCAGTTCGTGCATTCCATGAGGATCCCCATCCGCTGGGGCGACATGGATGCGATGGGTCACGTCAACAACACCGTCTATTTCCGCTACATCGAGTCGGCCCGCATCGCCTGGCTGGAGCAGGCCGGGGCGCTGCCCGACCCGGCCGCATCGACCGAAGGCCCGGTCATCGTCAACGCCCACTGCAGCTTCCTGAAGCAGTTGACCTATCCCGGCGAGATCGAAGTCAGCACCTATGTCGGGCCGCCGGGCCGCTCGAGCATCGAGGTCACGCACCAGATCCGCCTGGTGGGCGCGGACGGGCAGGCCGGGGCGCTGCATGCCGAAGGCGGCGCCAAGGTGGTGTGGATCGATTTCAAGGCCGAGAAATCGCGGCCGCTGCCGGATCGCCTGCGGGCGCTGCTGCCGCCGGCTGACTGAGCCACCTCGTCAATGAAGCACACGGGTCCCGGTGCAAGGCCGGGACCAGCGGCGCCGCGATGCGCTCCCGCAGGACAAACCTTGTAGTCCTGCGCCTACATACTCATGCCGGTTAAACCTCTTCGAAAACCCGGCGCTTTTCCGTGTCGCAGTGACAATTCGTGAGAATGCAGCGCCTCTCTTTGTGGCATCATCCCGCCTCTTCGATTTCGGGCACCGTCCCGTACGGATGACTGTTGCAAATCGGTTGAGATCTGTAAGACAGGTCCTACGAAAACAAGGCGACCGATTATAATTCCGTTCAATTTCCTAGAGCGCAAGATAGTGCGCTTCACTTCCACAACAGCGAGTCATGTTCGAGTCAGAGGTCGTTTTTTCCATTGCGCGACATGCCGCTTGGGCGCCCGGCCTGGCAAGCCCGCAGCGCTGGACGGAGTGGGCGCGCGAACCCTGGACCCTCGCGCCTGGCGAAGAACCGAAAGTGAGCGCGATGCCGGCCATGCTGCGGCGCCGCGCCGGCTTCCTCGGCCGCATGGCGCTCGAAGTCGCCTACGAATGCCTGGGCGAGCAGCGTGACGTAGCGACCGTGTTCTGCTCGCGCCACGGCGAAGTGGCGCGCGCGGTGGAACTGCTCGGCGACCTCGCCCGCGGCGAACCGCTGTCCCCGACCGCCTTCGGCCTGGCCGTGCACAACGCCAGCGCGGGCCTGTTCTCGATCGCGCGCGGCGACCGCGCCAACCACGTGGCCTTGGCCGCCGGCAGTTCCACCATCGAACACGCGGTCATCGAGGCCTGCGGCCAGCTTGCCGACGGCGCCCCGATGGTGCTGCTGGTCGCCTGCGACACCGCGCTCCCCGAAGCCCTGCGCCAGTTCGAGGATTGCGACGAGCAGCCTTTCGCCTTTGCCTGGGCCATGGTGCCGGCCGGCGCCGGCCCGGATACGGTGCGCCTGCGCTGGCATGCCCAGGGCATTCAACCCGGCGCTGCGCCGGCGCGCATGCCCGGCGGGCTCGAGCTGCTGCGTTTCCAGCACGGCGGCCAGGCACGCCTGGTGCGCGAAGCCGGCGGCAAGCGCTGGACCTGGAGCCGCCATGAGGGCTAGGCTGGACCATGCCTGGCGCGTGTTCGCCACCGGCCTGAGTTTCGCGCTGTTCGGCATCGGCGGCCTGCTCCTGCGCGTGATCGTCTTCCCGCTGCTGGCC